>JBKQLC010000261.1:0-34772 GCA_052147195.1 Syntrophobacteraceae bacterium | reverse complement strand
TATCCTTGAAAAAACGAAGCTGTGAAATGCGCAAGGTTTTCAAATCATATCTGGATTAGGGTGGCTTGTTTCGGAAGGTGGTGTGAATCAGGAGGGGAGGTCCGTGATTGTCATATAAGTTTTCGAGGTCTCAAAGTCGTTACAATAGCCAGCGGTGAGTTCCCGAAATCCCAAAGTGGTAGAGAATCAGTATCCCCGCATCTACTTTATAATCAAAGTCAAAATCTCAAGAAGCAAGCTCTAGAAGGGTCTGAAAATAGTAGTAGAGAACACGAAGACGGCCGCACACAGATACTCTGTAGCTGAAGTAACAATCTCGAGAAGCAAGCTCCAAGAGTGCCCTTTAAACAACCGTAGATAAGATATGTACCGCATTCATCGGTTCGCATTGCAACTCCGGAAATGATTATTCTATAAGATTACACCGATGCCATGCCAACGGCAACACATCCTAAGAAAACGTCGGCTGTCACAATTCGCAGGTTAAAATGGCAAGTAACTTTATGCCTTAAAAACTTCATCAGTATAGTTATGTCGTACCATGATTATCTATCTTTTGTCTCACATATACTGCTCTACCGTACTCAATTTGTTCATTGTCTATTATCATAATTCCTTCTCCTACGTTGACAACTAGTTTACCGTTTTGTGAGTATACATTTACTATTCGAAACTGGTAAATCTTGTTGTTAAGTGTGCTGCCTATGCTAATATTGTTTGTTTTTATGTATATTGTAAAGATCATGTATTTCCCAGCGTTATAAACATACTTTAAATCATCATTATGTAATAACATCGATTCATTTGTTACCGCAGAATCAGCGCTTAGCGCCTGTGTGAGTGGTGCTGCGATAAATAACACTACGCATATCGATAATACTGAAAACATGCGCTTTTTCATGCACTTCTCCACTAAATTCAAATTCGGAAATTAAAAAATCTTCCAGTTCTTTCCATCGAGCGCACTCTCCAATGTACTTCCAGAATGCCTGATCGGATATTTCATTGATCTAGTCGTAGCAAAGATTCTGCCAGTTCTCGCGTTTCCTTGTGAGCAAGATAGTACCTGATGAAGCCCCGCAAGCCAGGTAACACCAGAGCGGGATAGCGATTTGAAACTCGCTCTCCCAACTGCAAGGAATCGACTTTTATAGAACGCAGCCCTGAAACGACGCTCAATAGTGAAAGCCACCAATTTCCATTTTGAATTCGGCGCAAATATTTATGGTTCATCCGGCAAACGAGTACCTGGACAATTTGCCGGCGATGAAGGGGGTTGCAAAGCGTCATTCCCGCGAAGGCGGGAATCCAGAAGTAGGAACGGGCCTGGAAGATGAGATTAATAGAGGAGAGTAATCCTGAGTGGAGAGATCTGTACAGCACGATCTGCATTTAGACTGGATTCCCGCCTCCTGGCCCATTATAAAGGGTCGCGTGAATATATTGGAGGTACTCGTTTGCCGGATGAACCATATTTATGGGATAATTCCGGGATAATGTGAGTTAGGAGCCATTCCATACCTTCAGCTTCAAAAATGCACCTTTAATGGTTAGAGACGTCTCTTTCGACTTTGTATACTTCAGATCTGCCGTGTTCTTTCTTCCTATGCGTTCACTTAAATCGCCTCTTTTGCCGGCGCGGTGAATGTCGCCGCATTCTTCCTGACGAACTCCTGCACGCTCAGCGGTCCTTGCCCCGTTAGCGTGAGGATGTCGTCCGACATCCGGTCGTAGCGTCCGGCGCGGTGCAGATCGGCCATCGTCGCGAGGTGGTTGACCAAGTGAACCGGCAAGCCGCGCTCGAGCAACCCGTCCCGCCACTGCCCGACCGGAATGTCCTGAAAGGTGATCGTGCGGCCAAGCGCCTTCGAATACTCCTGTGCATAGAAATGCATGTTCTCGGACTGCGGACCGGTCAGGTGATAGATCTTGCCGATGTGCGGCTGCGGATTGGCGAGCAGCGCGGCGACCACACGTGCAACGTCTTCCGCTGCGACCGGCGAAGTCTTGCCCTCGCCGAACGGTAGTCTGATCTGATTTGATTTCCTGACCGAATCCGAAGTGAAAATCAGGAAGAAACCTTCGACAAACACTGTCGGCCGCACGTGCACGACCGGCAGACCGGACCAGTTCAGCGCCTGCTCGGCGAGCCAGTGCAGCTTGTGCTGCGGGCTCGCGGTGGTTTCCGTAATGCTCATCTGTGAGACCGTCATCTGCGACATATTGATGAACGCCTTCACGCCGTGATGCTTCGCCACCGCCGCCGTATTGACCGTCGCGGCCAGATAGGCATCCGAAACCGACATGCCGAAATACATCGTCTCGCAGCCGGCAATCACCCTATGCATCGAATCGAGATCGAGCAGATCGCCGGCCACGACCTCCGCACCCATGTCGCGCAACGCCTGCGCGCGTTCGTCTTCACTTCGCACCATCGCACGCACCGCTTTGCCTTGCTTCAACAGCAGTTCGGTGACCGTGCGCCCTACCGCGCCGACTCGGCCCGCTGCGCCGGTGACGAGAATGGGATTTGCCATGTTTTTTCCTCCCATGCGTTCACCTGAATAGAAGTCAGATTTGTTGAATGCGAGCGTCAGCCGGCAGAATCACTTGCCCCTTAAGGCGTGATCTTCAATACTCCTTGCTTGCAACTTCAGCCAAATGTGAACGAAAAGGCTTGAGCGCCGGGATCAAGGAACTCGATCTCAGAGGTGCTCATCTCTGGACCCCGCAGAACGTCGAGTTCTTCCCTATTATCGCCATTGCTGCCAAAGCGGTGACTATCCCGAAGGGCAGATTTACCAGCAGCAGGTAGACTGCGAACAACGGTCCCTGCTGAAGCCCGAAATACCCCGCGCCGCTCATCGGCAGGAAAATTATGTAGAGCGCCAGCACCGGCGCGAGGAAGAATAGAAGACCGTAGAGGTACAGGTGCTTCCAGGCGGTCTCTATAAAAAGCCCGAACAGGATACCCCACAGCCCGCCCCAGAAGAGCGGCTTGTATATGTCCGGCGATTTAAGGGATACCGGGGCCTTTACCCCGAATGCCGCGCTAAGCCTCAACTCAAACAGGACGTGGCTGAAAAGGACCACGGCCAGCGCGCCTATAACCCCCGCTGCGAAGCAGATTGCCACCCGCTGTATCAGAGTTAAGCATTTTTCCATCATGTTCTCCTCATTTATTTATACCCACAAGAAGGTCTTGTAGACGGTTGTCAGCCCATATCACCATGCTCGATACTCTAAACCAGGCTGGAAGTTATCCCGCATCAACTCTCCTGAATGCTTTTACCCTCTCGATAATTTTGGGGATGAAGAACGAAAAGGCAAAAAGACCAAGTGAGAAAAATACCTTCCAGCTAAGCAATTCTCTCCATTCGCCGCTTGCCCAGACGTCTCTGACCGTCCCGACAAAAAAAGTGAAAATGAAGGTGCCGACGATGATACCCAGCGCCGTTCCGGAAAAATAATCCCGGAAACGCACACGGGTCAGCCCCATGCCGAAGTTCAAGGGGGTAAACGGGAAGTAGACAAGGCGCAGGTAAAGTACTGTGGCAAAGCCGTTTCGCTCGATGGCCTCATCATATTTCCTGAGCCTGTCGCCGATGAGTGACGCGGCAAAATCCCGCCCCAGGTAGCGCCCGATAAAGAATGCCAGACTAGATCCCAACATGGCCGCCACCCAGACGTAGAGAAAGCCAAAATAGGGTCCGAAGATGGCTGCCCCCAAGGCGGTGAGAAGGGTTCCCGGCACAAACAGGCATACCCCTGCAGCGTACACAATGATAAATGCCAGTGGGGCCAGGAATCCCGCATTCTCCAGAAAGTTGCCCAATCTTTCGGCTGTAAGGAATTCTTTCACCGGTGTGAAGCGAACAATGACCACGGCCGTGATCACGAAAAGAACCAACGCGGCCGCCTTTATCTCTGCTCCCATTTGTTTTTCATGTGATTCCATGCGACTAAGCCTCTAAGCTTTGGGGCCCCTTAGCGGACCCGTGCCCAATATTTTTTAGCTTCTCCATAAAATTCCACCGTCTCCAGCCAAGCCACCATTGTAATACTGACTTTGCAAATGGAGTCAATCGCGTGCGGTTGTACTCATCGGCCACCTGCCGGATGGCCTCAGCCTGAGTCGGATAAGGGTGTATCACGTTGGCCATGGTCTTGAGGCCAAGTCCTCCCACCATGGCAAGACCGATTTCACCGATCATATCACCTGCATGACGGGCCACAATGGTGGCCCCAAGGATCTTGTCGGTGCCGCGTTTCACGTGCACCTTCACAAATCCCTCTTCCTCCCCGTCCGTAATAGCCCTGTCCACTTCCTTCATGGGTCTGACGAAGGTGTCCAAAGGAATGCCTCTTTCCTGAGCGTCTCTTTCATACATCCCGACATGAGCGATTTCCGGGTCAGTGTAGGTGCACCAGGGAATGTGAAGTGTGCTCAGTTTCTTCCGCCCCATAAAGAGTGCGTTCTGAATCACTATGCGAGCGGTGGCGTCGGCCATGTGAGTGAATTTATACTGAAGGCAGATGTCTCCGGCAGCATAGATCCGAGAGTTTGTCGTTTGGAGATAATCATTTACTTTGACCCCGTCTTTATTGTCGTACTCGACCCCTGCAGCCTCAAGATTGAGCCCCTCGACATTGGGGGCCCGCCCAAGGCCAAGGAGAATTTCATCCACAATCAAACGCTCTAATTTACCGTCTCGCTCGTAGCTGATCTGCTTTCCCTGCTGGATGGGAGTTACTTTTGTGGGGCGGGTGTTAAGGATGAGTTCAATCCCTTCCCTGAGAAAAGCCCTCTGGAGTATCCCGGCTGCATCTGCATCTTCGCGATTTAAGAGATGGTCAGGCCCCTGAAAAATGAAGACTTGCGATCCCAGCCGCTGGAATGCCTGGGCCAGTTCGGATCCAAGCGGGCCGCCTCCGATTACGGCAAGGCGTCCGGGCCGCTCCGTCAGAGAAAAAACCGTTTCATTAGTGAGGTAACCCGCCTCTCTCAGGCCTTCGATCGGCAGTTCTACCGCTCGTGCTCCTGTGGCGATTGCAGCCTTGGTGAAGTGAAGAGCTTTGTCTCCCACAACGACAGAATCCGCTCCGGTGAATTGAGCCTCCCCCAGAAACACGTCGACTCCCAGACCCTGAAAACGCTTTACCGAATCGTGGTCGCTCATTCCCGACCGTAGTCGTCTCATGCGCTCCATAACGGCGGGGAAATTCACTTCGACCCCATCGGTTAAATGGACGCCAAATCCTGCGGCAGAACGGATATCAGCAGCGACCCGTGACGAGCGAATGATGCATTTGGATGGAACGCATCCTACGTTAAGGCAATCGCCGCCAAAGAGGTATTTTTCTACGAGAGCGACCCTGGCTCCCAGCCCTGCTGCACCTGCCGCCGTTACCAGACCGGCGGTGCCGGCTCCAATGACTACGAGATCATAGCGGCCGGAGGGTTCCGGGTTCCTCCATTCAGGTGGATGCAGGTTCGCTACCAAAACGCTGTTGTACTGGTCCATTGGCAGAACTTGCGGCGCGGTATCCGCTTTCATCGAACTCTCCTTTGCCGTTAAGCGCTGACCTAAAGATGGCGCCCAATAAACTTAAAAGCTCTCGCGATTCACCCGTTGACAGACACATTCTGGTCAGCGTTGGCCGCACCATCTCTGGGCAGCAATGCAACGTCACCTCAGCACTTACGCTGGGTCGGTTGCCACCAAAGTGAGGTGAAATTTCTTTTCATGCTTTTTATGGTAAGAGGCTGCGTGGAGATCGTCAAGAAATGTAAAAATTTCAGGCTACTGCAGACAAAATATCACTGAATGTCGTTGTTGGGCGCTCGTGTGATACTGAAATCGACTGGAACATTTTTCAGGCGCCTTCGCTTGATTTCGGAGGCTTGGCCGGAGGGGTTTTGGCGTGATGGAGGGCAAACTGATCCTACGGGGGTGACAATGGCCAAAAGAACTAACGCCTCTGTTATATCGCGCCATGAGGGGTTTTCACTGAATTTTTCGCATACTCTCCTCATCCTTGAGAAATGGAGTGTCAAAATCTTTGCCATTTTCGAATCATTTGTTTACCGAATTGCTGCAGACTGGACTCTTTCGAAATTGGCAAGAAGCAGAGTTATCACGCCGTTCACGAGATTCTCTGAGTTCTTTCTCTGCGACGAGTGCGGAAACGAGGCGCATGGTGTCCGCGAGTGCATAAGGGGCATGATATGAATGCAAGCTGGTGTGGAAGAAATGTAGGTGAAAGAAATATGGTGTGCTCCTTTATTATATTATTCAGTGCAATTTACGCCGCGTAGCGCTAACCGTTGGTGCCGGCGTAGAGGTTCATATGCCCCTCTATGTGTCCTTTTGGCACGGTTGTATTTTCGGTGGCCTCTATGTTATCTTGGGATCGCATTAGCCGTGCCACTGAATAACTTAACCCACTAGCCTTGAAACCGAAAGCGATTACGTTGGCCAATCGCGCTGGAGACTGGCTCAAGCAGGCCGAAGGCGATCTTGGGCACAGCAGAAATGCCGAAAAAGCAGGTGATTACGACTGGGCATGCTTTGCTGCCCAGCAGTCCGCTGAAAAAGCTGTGAAGGGACTGATACTGGCCAAAGGCGGTGAAGGCTGGGGGCACTCGGTGTTGCGACTGCTCAAGGACCTTTCACAATTGATGACCGTGTCTGAATCGCTGATCAGGTCGGCAATGCGTCTTGACAAGCATTATATCCCCACTCGCTATCCCTACGTCTTCGACACGGGAGCCCCCAAAGAGTATTACTCTGATGAAGATGCGAACCAAGCCATCGAAGACGCAAAGGCCATTGTTGACTTTTGCCGCCAGTCGTTTCCTGATTCGTGACCGGGTAATGGGCGAGCTTCGGGAAGCGATCCATCGGCTGAAATCGGAAGGTATCCAAGCCGTATACCTCTTCGGTTCCTTCGCTTCCGGTGTTCCGACCCCCAAGAGCGATGTGGACTTGCTCATAATCACCGAAAGAACCAACTGGCAAGACCTTCAAACCGAGTTTCTCTCCGTTTCCGTACCGGTCGATTGTCATCTCGTAAGTCCGGCTGCCTTCGAGGACATGTCAGCATCCGGCAAAGGTGTCGTGGGCGTGGCAGTCCGCAACGGTATTCGCCTGCTCTAGGCACACACACCGCACGAGGTCAAATTTAAATCCTCAAGATATTGATCTAACACTGCGCGCAGCGGACTGCTACCCGGCATAACTGGTATCCTGCGAGCGGGCGCCTCGCGGGTGGGATGGCGGGTCGTGGAGATCATGGCTGCGGTACTGCTGCCGCATCAGCAGCCTGGTCAAGAATACTCCAGATAGTGTCGATCCATTCGCAGTGCTCCGGTTTCATTAAGACGGAGCGCAGGCACGTTATTGTGTCGCGGTCGGGTTCCATGGCTGCCGGGAGATCAAAGAACCTGACCGGCAAATTGGCCAATGCAAGATAGAGCTGGCGCCGTTCGGATTCGGCAAAAATCCGGCGTGCGATCTCGGAGGCTTGGCTTACGCGTGCGGCCCGGGGCGCCCAGATTACGATATCGAGTTCCGGCGCGAAGGCGGTGAGGAAGCGTGGATCGGCCTTGAGCTTTCGATACAGCTCCAGGGCGGCTTCGCGCGAACTTTGAAGTCCCCGGGCAAATTCTCCGTCTTTCACCAGGGGCAGCAGTTTCTGCGTGGCCCACAATCCGACCGCGGCTGCCCCGGCCCGCGAGCATTCGAGGCTGATTTCACCGAGGTGCAACTCGTTCGAGCTGAAGTAAGTGTAAGGGGAGTCGTGCTTGTAGAAACGGCCGACGCCGGGGTCTTTGAACAACACACAACCACATCCGTAGGGCTGAAGGCCGTGCTTGTGCGGGTCAATTACGATGGAATCGGCCTCCGGAAGCAGGTCGTACGCGCGGCGGGTTTCGGCGGTCAAGTTGCCGGCCAGGCCGAAGTATCCTCCATAAGCCGAATCGGCGTGGATGCGGAAACCATACTGCTCGCGGAGTTCGATCAGCTCGGCCAGCGGGTCGATTGAGCCGGTGGCTGTTGTGCCGATGGTCGCGACAACCGTGCCGATCCCGCCCTGATCGAGACGCCTTTTGAGCACTTCGAGATCCAGGCGCGCCCGCCGGTCGCAGGCAATTGCTTCATATTCCAGTTTGAGGACGGCGCTGATGCGGCTGTGCGTATAGTGCGCCTGCTCCGAGGCTACGATTCGGCTGGCCGGGTTGAGGCAATTGGCTACCCAGAGCGCTTCCAGATTTGCCATCGTGCCGCCCCCGGTCAGATGTCCGAGATGTTTTTCCCAACCGAACATTGCGGCAATTTCGCTCACGGCCTCTTTTTCCATGCGGGAACTGGCCCGCCCGCCGTCGAGCGCGTGGTTGTTGGGGTTGATCCAGATCGCGAGCATCGAAGCGAGCCGCGCCACGGGATGGGGCGGTTTGAGCATTTGCCCGGCATAGAGCGGGTGAAAGTACGGGTAATTGTCGCGCAACCGCTCGGCCACTTCGAGAACGACCCGCTCCATGGCCTTGTAATCCGCCACTGCGGCGGTTGCGGGCGGCAAGTTCGAAAAGCCTGCCTCCAACGTATTAAGCGCGTCCCGCAGGATTTGCAGCGAATCCTTTTCCAGAATGGAAGGCGAAGAATTTTCCACAGGATTGGGCTTTCTTTACTATAGAAGTCAGCGCCCGACTTCCACCAGCCAGAACCTTTCGTAGAATTCCTCGATTACCTCTGCCAGGGGCTTGGAGGCATCCAGGACGAGAAATCTTTCCGGCTCTTTTTCGGCAAGCGCAAGGTAGCCGTTGCGCACCTTCTGGTGAAATATCCGGTTCTCCTGTTCGATCCGGTCGCGGTCTGCTCCATCCCGCACCGTAAGTCTGGCCATGGCTGCATCTATATCGCAGTCGAGCAGGATTGTCTTATCCGGCCACAGGCCTTTCGTAGTCCATTCCTGGATCAACCTCAGGCGTTCGAGGTCGAAACCGCGCCCGAAACCCTGGTAGGCGAAGGTGGCGTCGACGAACCGGTCGGTCAGGACCCAGGAGCCTTTCTTCATGGCGGAGACGATGACCTGATCGGTCAATTGGGCCCTGCTGGCGCTGTAGAGAAGCACTTCGGCGCGGCTGCTCATCTCGGAAAAAGCCGGATCGAGCAGGATTTGGCGGATCTTTTCGCCGATTGGCGTTCCGCCTGGCTCGCGCGTCCTTACTATTGGGATTCCAGCCGTTGTGAGCCAGCTCGACAACTGGTCCATGAGAGTGCTTTTCCCGCACCCGTCAATGCCCTCAAAACTAATGAATTTCGCCGGGAATGAAAGCCGGTGGCGTTTGAGCTTATCCTTTTTGGATCTGGTCACGCTTTTCAATCAACACCCCCTGCGGGCTGGCGGCTACACCCCCCTCACCCCCACGCGGCACAAAATCTCGACGCTCCGCGCTCGGCCGAAATCTGCGTGGTGCGGGGGAATCGTTCCCCTGTTCTTTCTCTGATCGCCGGAGTACGCAAAAACCCAACCGGATGAGACTGCAAAGGTACAGATTATGCCTGGATGGAGAGATTATCGGCTTCCGTCTTGGTGTCCTCGTTGTAATTTTGCCTTTGCCGCTCGAAGTTGATCCGGTTTTTGGCAATATAGATTTTTTTAAGTTCCTGAAAGCCGAGGCAGAAAACAGCGCACGTGCAGGCAAGCGCGGCCCACAGGTCGAGAATGGCGCTTCTTGCCCTCTCCGGTTTAAACCCGCCGCCTTTTGCCCACCATTTCCATTTCAGGCTGTTTTGGAGTTCATCGGTGGCAAGAAACGTCCGGATGGCGCAGGTCTCAAACGATGTCCCATTTTCTGAGGCGCCGAAGGACGGAAGATCTTCAGGCCCCACACCCACGATTTGGGAAAGACTCACCAGAAAATGGAGTATATCGACAATTTCGATCTTGCCGTTCTGGGTCCCGATGCCGTGGTCGGCTACCTCGCGGATCAACTCGGCAAGTTCGGCTGAAAGCGCCTTGCGGTAGTTTTCGATCCAGGCGGGCCTTTGTTCCGGATCATTCATGGTCGCCTCGAAATCCTTGCCTGAATTTGCCAGGGTCCGGATATTGAGTTCCCATTGCAGCGAGAATATTTCCCGCATCCCTTCCTGTTCCACGGTGTCCCCTTCTTGCAGGCAATCCGATTCAGCGGTCATTGGCTTTCTTACAACCCAACGAATCGATGCCTCCGGAATCAATACTTTCGAAGAAATCCCTTCAACTCGGGTAGGTCAGCACTCAAGCCCAAGGCTTTCAAAATATTTTCTGACCTCTTTTGCGAGAAAGCGAATCCGAGGGTGCGCCTGGCTGGAATCTCTCAGCAGAATGAAATGCTTCCACCCGCTCCAACGGCCGCTGACGAAAATCTCGCTCTTCAGCAGATTTGGCAGAATGTCCCGTGCGATCTCCGGCCTTAAACCCCTGGCCAGGTCATCCGTGTACCAGTGGTAAATAAGCTCGGCGCGCTTTCGCCATTCACCTGCCAGAAGGCCGTCAGGCGCCAGGCTTCCATTGGTCTCATCATATGAATTTTCCAGCTCTTCGGGCAGAATCAGCACCATGCCCTTATTTTCGTAGTTCACATAACGGGTGCTTTCCTGTGTAAAGGAAAGCACCCGGTGGCGCACCACCTCGTGCGTTATGCCTCGGTCGCATGTGAACCTGAATACGAAAATGGGAAGATCGAAATACGGGTCTGTTTTCAGCAGCTCCAGTTGCTCCTCTTCTCCCAGCAGTGACGCCCGCGAGGGTATCGCTTCATCACGGCCCTCCCGGGGGAAGATGGCGGGAAAAAAACGGTTCAGGTTTTTCGCGAGAAAACCATGTATATGTTCCAGTGTCTTCAAGCTCTCCAGGGTTTCGATCCAAGAGCGAAAATTCCCGGACATGAGAAATCCCGATCCGGAATTGACCGGGAAAACGCGGTGAAAGCCGAGCCTGTCGGTCAGCGCCTGAAGAAGATCCGCAAAGGTGATCGGTCCCGGTCCGCCCTGAACCAGAGCAGACGGGTCTTTTTCGACTTTCAGGACAATGTTGCTATGTTCGAGCACGGAAAGATGGCCGTGCGATTTGAGCATGAGCACAAACTTTTTGGCGGAATCTCCCGTTATCTTGTCTTCGGACTTGTAGGCCGTTCTGCCGCACAATTCGACTAGCCGCAGAGCGCGATTCTCGTCCGAAGGGGCCAACCCGAAAGCGGAAACCGAGCTTTTGACGAACTGGACAGACATTTCTCTCTCCTCCTTCAAAACCTTCATACTTATTCCATGCACCTGGCGCTGTTGCCTCGATCTCAAAGCCCCGGGTAAAACTCCACGCTCAGCAAGGGGCTATAGCAAAAGTCGTTGAATTCGGAATGGAAATGCCGGGTCATTTAAGTGAAAAATGCCACTTCCCGTGGGGTGAAGGATTCCTTTTATCTCGAATCGACATGCGTTTACCAGCATTTTCTTTTGTCGATATTTCAGGGTCTTAGAACATTCGACGGCGGCGAACGCATACTGATATTACTGCTGATCACCGGTTGTCTCGGGGGAGTTTTGCAGCCGGGTGAGAAGCTCCGAGGCGAGACGGCAGATTTTGTATTCGACGAAAGATCCATCCTGGAATATACGGATTTCGGATTGGTCCTCGATCAGAGGCACAAGAAGCTCGGCCAGGGCGGTGAGACCGCAGCCCGGATGGCCATTCAAACCTTCGGCGGCCGCCGGCGTGGCCGGCGGTACCACCGCTCCGGGCAACGCCGAAGGCACTGCCCATCCTGGCTGCGGTACCACCGCAAGCATCGTCAGGAGCGCAAGCCCTCTTTTCACCGGGTGGGGGGATTTCAACTGCGCCACGACCGGAGCGGTCCATTCCCGCAAAAGCTCGGGCCTTTTCTGCGCAAGCCGGCTGATCCCCCACATGGCTCCCAGTTCGAGCTCATCGTTTTCCAGCAGGTTCCCTTTGATATCAATGTATGAGACAAGGATTCGATAATATTCGCGGGCGAGGGTTTCGTTTTCGGCCATTATCTCCCCCATAGCCTCGGGGGCGCCCCAGCCGATTCCTCCGGATTCGTCATTGAGGCTCCACATAAGCCGCCGCATGATGATGCGGGCCGATTCGAGGTCCTTTTCAGCCATTGCAGAAACAGTGATTGCGACCGCCCGGACCACCCTCCACCTGAGCACTTCGTCGGGTTCGAACAGGGCGCAAAGCAGCGGGTTTATCATTCTTTGCGGAGGGATATCGGTCCTTTTGAGCGCCTCTTCGAAATCGGGGGACTTGAGGAGAGCGCGCGCAAGTCTTATTAGCTGAATTCCCCCGGGTCCCGTGCGGCGCGCGCACTCATCACCGCTTCTGTCCGATCCCTTGCCCGCTTCGTTCACATTGCCACTCACGATTCGACAATCCTGATTGTATGCGCCACGAAGATTACCGCACGCGAAGACGCGAAGAAACAAGCGAAGGTCCCTTTTCGTGTTTGCGCAGTCGCTTTAAACTTTGCGGTTATACTCAAACTCCAGTTTCTTCGTGGTAAACGCCTGCTGATTTCAACTCCACTTCTAAGACAATCATTATCTCGCAAACACTTTTTCTTTTCCAGTGAACTCGATAAATTATCCACTCCAGACAAAATGAGGGGGTTTTCCGGTTTCATTCTCAAAGAGGATACAGCGGACTTGAAACTTCAAAAATATCCCTGAGCAGCTCAGGCAGATTCTGGTATTATCTATCACACGGCCGTTTATCTTCTTCGCCGGTTTTTGTCTGCATTCTGATTATGTACTTGAGCGCGGCCAAACCCTTTTGAGGAATATTTCGCAGAGGTTGCGAAGGATGCATCCATGTTCCGATCATAGACCCGAAGAGACAATCGCCGCCCATTACGCGGAAGCTGTGCAATGGC
Organism: Syntrophobacteraceae bacterium; assembly: GCA_052147195.1. Taxonomy (GTDB): domain Bacteria; phylum Desulfobacterota; class Syntrophobacteria; order Syntrophobacterales; family Syntrophobacteraceae; genus SbD1. Next base: position 21,835 of record JBKQLC010000261.1, on the reverse strand, counting down.
GGCGCCAGTTGCACCGGAATCCACAGCCGGCCTGGCTGGAATTCTACGCCACCGGCTTCGTAGCGGAAAAACTCGCGGAGTGGGGGTACGACCTGCAGCTTGGCAAAGACATTATCGCAGCGGACAGGCGAATGGTCGTACCCGATTCGCAAACCCTTGAGGTTGAATACGATCGCGCGATCGCGACGGGTGTAAAGGAGCAGTTCGTCGCTCCTGCCAGGGGCGGCTACACCGGGGTGGTAGGAGTTTTGAGGGGCGCTCTTCCAGGCCCCACAGTTGGTTTGCGCTTCGATATCGACAGCCTCGAAATCCTCGAGTCAAGCGATCCGTCTCACCGGCCGGCGGAGCAAGGATTTGTTTCACAGATTCCGGGTTATGCTCATATGTGCGGACACGACGTCCACACGGCAATGGGGTTACTGTTGGCCATGCACTTTGCTGAAAACCGCGAAAGTCTCAGGGGTACTGTTAAATTCCTGTTCCAGCCCAATGAAGAGAATCTTGGCGGGGCTATGGCAATGGTCGAAAACAAGGTGGTAGATGACCTTGATTTTCTCTTAGGCGGGCATGTCGGCATAAACTTAAAGCAGGTCGGGCAGATTGGGATGGACGTGAGAAGTTTTATGGCGATGTCTCGATTCGAGGTCACGTACAGTGGGCGTTCGGCGCACGCGGCGTTGCGTCCAAACGACGGCAAAAATGCTCTGCTCGGGGCATGCGCTGCCGCGACCAACCTTTATGCCATCGCCAGGCATGCCGATGGGGCTTCGCGGGTCAATGTGGGCGTGATGCAGGCGGGCACGACCTGGAACATCATACCGGACAGGGCTTACTTCCGCATGGAAACGCGCGGCCTGACCGATGAGATAAATGACTTCATGGTTGAGAAGGCCATGGAGGCGCTGGAGGGCGCTGCAAAGATGTACGGCCTGGGTCTCGAGATCAAACCTGCAGCGACAGCGCTCAGTGCGAAGAGTTCCCCCGAACTCTTGGAACTCGGGACTTCAATCGCGGAGAAACTCCCCTCGGTTACCGAGGTTATACAGGAGACGGCTTTCAATGCGTCGGAAGACGTGACCGTTATGATGCAGCGGGTCCAGGACAGGGGAGGCAAGGCGCTGTTCGTTATGTTCGGCACCCCTGTCGGCGGCGGTCATCACAGCGCGACATTCGATGTCGATGAGCAGGTTATACAGACCGGGGCTGAATTTCTGGCCGCGATGCAGCAGGAAGTGAGTACCCGTTCACCGCAGAGGCACTGAGAACGCGGAGAAAAGCTTTATAGACAAAGATTAGTAAACGGAACGATGCTTCTCCGGGTTCACAGCCAATAGCCGATGGACCGTGAGAATATTTCCTTCAGACGCTCGGCAAGGGACCTTCGTTCCCATTTCTCCACCGAAATGGCCTCAGAGTCATCAAGGTCCCTTTCAAACATGGCTTCCATCTGGTTGGCGAAATCCGGGCCGAGAACCACCGCATTGACCTCGTCGTTCCTCAAAAAGCTCCACAGGTCCATGTTGGTGGACCCCACAGAGGACCAGACCCCGTCGATGACAGCGGTCTTGGCGTGCAATACGGCGCTGTGACGTTCGTACAATTTCACTCCGGATCTCAAGAGTTGCGAGTAATGGAAGCGGCCGGCATAAAGAGCCAGGTTCCAATCGCTTCTGGATGGAAGGATGATCTTCACATCCACCCCGCGTTTAGCGGCATCGGTAAGCGCTCGTACCGTTTGCCGGTCGGGAACGAAATATGCGTTGGTCAGATGAATGGAATCCGATGCAAAGGTGATGGCGGAAAGATACGCCATGTAGGTGGCCCGGTTCTTCTGTCCCTTTGTACTGCCGATCACCCTCACCAACTCTTTGCCTTCCTGCGTCAACTGAGGAAAGTAGTTCCCCCCGGGAAGCTCCGGTCCTTGTTCTCTTTTCCAGGTATCCAGAAAAAGTTTCTGGAATTCGGCAACTGCAGGCCCCTCGATTTGGACGTCGGTATCGCGCCATAACAATCTTTTGCGGCCGTGCGGAGAGAGTCCGGACAGGCTTTTGGCGAAGACGCTCGAAACGTTGACTCCCCCTGTGAAAGCAACGGCGCCGTCCACGACCAGTATCTTCCGATGATCGCGATGCGTCAGCGGCCGTTCAAGGATCGAAATGACCGGATCGGTCGGATTGAATGCGAGTACATCAACCCCCCCTTGACGCAAATGTTCGAAAAAGGCAGGTGGAGTGTCGAACGAGCCAAGGCTGTCGTAGATGAGGTTGACCTTGACCCCTTCGGAGGCCTTTTGTACAAGCAAGTCCGCAAACCTGCGGCCGGTTTCATCAGCCGAAAAAATGAAGGTCTCCAGGTTGATATGGTCTTTGGCATTTTGAATCGCCTCGGACATGGCGGTGTAGATAGCAGTTCCATCGATGAGCAATGTCGCTTTATTCCCGACTACCAGAGGGTTGCCGCTGATCGCCTCCTCTATAGCAAGGTGGCGCTCCAGAATGCCCGAGGGGAGGGGCCGCCGCTTGAGCCTTTTCAGGATTAACCTGCTTTCTCTAGCTGTCAACCGTCTGTGAGAGCCAACCATGGCGAGAGGGGCATCTTTGGTGGTTGGTGAATTCTGAAGCACTGATTCCATAGTCGGCAGGCTCGCACATCCGCCCAAAAGGAAGAGGCATAAAGAGGAGGCAAACAGGGCGAGACGCTTAACTGTTGCAACTCTACCGATCAATCTCATTCAGCGGGCCTTAAAGGCGGTGGGACCGCCAGCCAGGGTTGGCGCTTGCCTCGGTCTGAGCATGATTTTCTCACCACGAAGAAAGGCAATCATTATCAATAGCCTAATTATAAAATGTTGTTCAAAAAACAACAAAACGCCGGATAGTAGCACAAAGGAGCCACGAAGAGGAAGCGGGGTGAAGAGTTAGCCTTGACACACCCACTAAAGTCGGCGGCAATAGGCCTGCGGTGGGACCGCCAGCCGGGATGAGCGTCAGTTATCCCTGGATGACGAGTTGTGGCTTCTTTTTTCAGGCGCGGTGTGCCGGTTGCGGGTGGCTTCTTCGGACAAGCGGGGGAATTTTCTCAGGCTCACTCTGCTCAACGGGCCGGAGTTTCCTGATGGACACCGGTCGGGCGGGATTCAGGGATCAATGCCGGATTGACGGAAAATCCCCCCTGCCTTTGGGCAAGGGGGACACCTGTCAATGTGAACTACCAGTTAAAAACCTTGTCAAGTTCTTCGTCCGGTACCGTGAACGTCACATTATGCGGGGCCACCGGTTCGGTTGTGAAAAACCTGGGCAGCCGGTCGTGATCTTTCGTAAAGCCTGCCCTCGCGTTGAAGTCGCGCTCGGTCTTCAAGATCGTTTTGCCCAGTCCCACTACGTCATCAGCGGTCATGCTCAGGCCGTAGAAGGAATTGATGAGATCGATGAGCGCCTGAAAAGTTTCAGGTTGATCCATAATCGCAAAGGCGATGAAGAGGCACATGCCGGTTGCGTCAATTGCGGCGGTTGCGATCTGGAGATTGCGTGAGAGTTCGATCTGTCCCTCGGGTTTAAGCGGGTCGACTTTGCCGCCCACTCCGAGAATGTTTGTGGCTACGGCATATCCCGCTGTGTGATCGGCCCCCATGGTGCTCGTGGCGTAAGTTACCCCGATGCCCTGCACGGCCCTGGGATCGTAGGCGGGAAGTGCCTGCCCTTTAACTACCGGCACCCGCTCGACGCCGAAAACCCTGCCGGTCACAGCCGCCCCGCTGCCCAGAATGCGTCCGAGAGGCGTGCCCTGGCCTACTTCATTAACGAGCCTTATGGCCCCTTCCGCATCTCCGAACTTGAGAAGGCCCGCTTCCATGGCAACCCCCAGGGTCACCCCCATCTCGATAGTATCCAGACCGTAGTTATCGTCCAGAAAATCGAGCTGGGCTATCGCGTCCAGGTCGCAGATGCCGCAGTTGCCGCCATGGGCCCATACGGTTTCATACTCCGGCTGCTTGGTCAGATAATGGCCGTCCTTATCGTTATAGGTCCCCGAGCACCTGATGACGCATCCACGGTGGCAGCCGTGGGTGGCTGAACCCCCTCGGGCCGTTTCCGTCTCGGCCTGGGTCTCGCCGCTTATCATGTGTGCCGACTCGAAACGGCCCTGTTTGAAGTTGTAGGTGGGATAGCCTCCGGCTTCATTCATAATGTTGGTCAAAACGTTTGTCCCGTACGCGGGCAGGCCTTGTCCGGTCACGGGATGGTTCTTCAGACCCTCGACGAACTTCTTATTTGCCTCTTTGTATTTCTCAGGGTCTTTGGGGGTGCGCATCTTCATCCCGGTATCGTCCAAAATGATGGCCTTGATCCCTTTGGCTCCCATTACCGCGCCCAGTCCCCCGCGTCCCGCATGACGGGTGGGGCGAAACTCGACGTCGGTGCAGGCGACGGAAGCCGCACACAGTTTCATCTCCCCGGCTGGCCCAATGGAAATCATAGCCACTTTGTCGCCGTACTCCGCTTTCACCTTTTCAGCCAGATCATAGTTGGACATCATCTTGAGGGAATTGTCTTTGGTGATCTTTACCCCGTCCTTATTGATGTAAACTTTGTAGAGATCTTCATTTCCCGGCTTACCTTCCAGAACGATGGCCGCATAGCCCAGTCTTGCAAGCACCTGGGCGGCCTGCCCGCCCGAGTTGGCCTCCTTGATTCCCCCTGTAAGAGGACTTTTGGCGCCAACCGAGAGCCGTCCGGACATGGCGGCTATAGTGCCGCTCAATATACCGGGGGCGATCACCAGCTTGTTTTCTGCGCCCAGTGGATGGCAGAGAGGCGGCACCTCCTTGGCCACCAGAGTGGAGGTGAGCCCGCGGCCTCCCATGCCTGTGTACTCTCCCGTGGGGACCTCAGTTGCCTTAGGTCCTCCGGCCGCTCCCGAGTCGATCCTTAAAATTTTGAGCATAAGTTTTCCCCTTTGTAACAAGCGTTGCAAGCAGCGCCAGTAGCCGCAGCAGCAGGCACACAATGCACCGGCTGCGTGCCGCTTAAGCTAAAAATCCCTTTAACACAGTTTATCACCTCCTAAAGCGTCGCGCAACTTTTGGGTAACGTGCCAAAGTTCAGTGGATTTAATATCTCCAGGCTCTGCCGGGTGTGGGGGGCGTAGCTCCCTGCACATGGCTGAGCCTGGAGTTATTTTACTTGCAGAATTTTGTACAAACGATCGGCAAACAGAGAGATGAGCCGAACGGCTTCGAGGCCATCGCGCCGGGTGGTAAGAGCGCAAGAGAGCGCCACGGGCGCACGGGCGGAGTTGACAAATCCGACGCACTTATCATACTCTGATTATGCCATCACACCACTTTCGAATAGTTTTCCAATCATAAAATTTTGAGGCCGAGTGGAACTTCCTTTGATCGGCACTGTCTAAAATATTAAGGGAGAAAGCTGGTTTCTTCGGCGCAAACCATGGCCCAGGAAGAAGACAGAACAGATATTGCCGCTTTCCTTTCGGGAGATCGCGAGGGCCTGGACAGGCTGGTATTGCGCCACAAGGATCGCATATTCAACCTGTGCTACAGGCTGCTCGGCGAATACAGCGACGCCGAAGAGTGTGCGCAGGAGACTTTCATAAAAGTGTTCCGGTCAATCAAGGGTTACAGGTTTGAGTCGAGATTTTCGACCTGGCTTTATACCATTGCTGTAAACACGTGCAGGAACAGGCGCAATTCCGCCGAGCACCGCTTTTGGAAGAGGATTGTGAGGTTTGGGAAAAACCCGCAGGATGAAGAAGGACCCGAGGACTTTGAGATCGAGGACCCATCGCCGTCACCGTTGGCACGGATGACGGAGAAGGAAAAAGAGATCATGCTTCAATCCGCTATCAGTTCCCTTTCTCACGACCACAGAACAGTCATAGTCCTGCGGCATGTCGAAGAACTCTCCTATGAGGAAATATCCAGAATCACGGGATATAATCTCGGGACACTGAAATCGAAGCTGGCTCGTGCGAGACTGATTCTCCAAAAGAAACTGCAGGGAGTCGAAGAGAGGTAATTCCGATGGAATGCTCTCAGATCAGAGCCATCCTTTTTGAGAGTGCGGATACGGAAATCCCGAAGGAGCTGCGGGAGGACGTGGAGGCTCATCTGGCCGTGTGCCGGCCGTGCGCAAGCCAGTTTGAAGCTCTCGCGGAGCAATCACGCGCCCTTCGAAACCTGCCGGCGGTGGATGCGCCCGGTGACTTTCTCGAAAACGTCCGCAGCCGTGTGGAAAAGCCTTTCGCCCTCTCAAGGCTTGAGCAGTGGCTGTCTGTTGTGTTCGCCGGCAAGCGTTTCTTTCGACTGGCGGGGGCTGCGGCGGCTGCAGCGCTGGTGATCGTTACGGTCCAGGTGGCTCTAAAAGATGGCAGCACGCAAAAGAGTTTGCACACTCCGGCCCCTTCTTCGGTTGGGTCGCCCTCCTCGATTGGATCGCCTCCTTCTGTCGAAGCGCCTAGGGCCTCGCTTGCGCCCGCGCCTCGCCCTTCGCCCGGCGTTGAATCACAAGTCGTGGCGCTTACTTTAAGATTGCCCGGAGCTTCCCCCGGGGTAAGAACCCGCGGCGGTGCATTCGGGCCGGGAGGATTTGCAGCCTCGAGTCCCGGTCCTGCAGCCATGGGCGCGCCAGTCGAAAGAAGACTGCAGTTCGATGCGCCAAAAGAAGCCGCCGGCCGAAAAGCGGCTACTGAGGGCAATCACCGGGCGGAAGCGAAAAAGATGCCCGCTCCGTCTGAGGGCAGTTTGCCGCCTGAAGCGCAAGAAATTTCCTCCGAGGTCATTCGACTGATTAACGGAGCAAATGGGAAGGTTTTGAGTGCCGCAGCCGCCAGGGATGAGAATCAGCCCGCGACCCTGCTGGCCGAGATACCTGCCGCCAACTATCCGTCATTTCTCGACCGGTTGCGCCAACTGGGTCAAGTAGAATCCAACGCTGATAAAGAGTTCAGCCCCGCCCCCGATGCAAAAGTCCGCGTGGAAGTGAGTTTCGCCACTCGCTAAGAAGACGTAATAGTTCACCAGAGAGGCAACCAAAAGGCGAAAACCATATCGCGGAGACGCAGAGAAACAAAACGGTAGCAGCGCCGTCTTCCACGGCGGCGCACCAATTGATAAATGATGAAAAGGAACCGTCGCAATGGGGGTTTCATACATAATGGCCCTTTTGCGTGATACGAACAACGCCCCTGTGGAAGACGGCGCTACCATGTTGATGGTTTATTTCTGGGACTTCGCCAGGAAGGGTTCACCGTATTATGGCGAAGGTTTCTGTTTCACCGGGTGGAGAGTTTGTGATACCGTCATCCCGGATGTTTTGAGCCGGAAATTTCTATCGGACCCGATCCGGAACCACGAGAGGTGAAATATGGGAACTTTCAAATGCAATTGCTGTGGATTTGAAAAGGATGCTCGATGCAAACCACAGAAATGTCCGCAATGCGGTGAGAAGAAGACTTTCGAAAAGACGGAGAGTGAGAAGAAAAGTTGATGAAGGCTACCGCGTTGTGACTGGACGGCAGCGTTGCGGAAAACGGGATTGTCCTTCAGAAAACAGTCCTCCATCTCCTTCATAAGTGTTCCCCCATGACTCGGTGCCGGCAGTAGGGGCACTGAAAAATCACTCCCTCGCGCTTTTTTACCTCCACACGCACACCGATAAAAAACAGGGAACCTTTTCGCATCCTTCTTTGTCAAAGAAGGTTGAAAGAGTGGATCTTCAACCCAAAGACAAAGAAGGAGCAACAATGAAGGATTTACTTAATCTTTTCGGTAAAACGACACTTTTCACGCTGATGGCGATGCTTTTGCCCGTGGCGAGCCATACGGGAACGGCGCCGTCCACCGAAGGTGTGGGGCAAGCCCTTGCATACGGTGAGGAGTCAGACGACAAGACCCTGTCGCCTTACTTTTTCGTAAAATCCGAGGATGCAACCCTCGACCAGCTTCCATTGAAATCCACCTCGGTGGTTGCAAACATTTTGGGACCCATCGCCGATGTCGCCGTCACCCAGGTCTACAGGAATGAAGGCAGCAAAGCAATTGAGGCCGTATACGTCTTCCCTGCGTCGTCCCGCGCTTCGGTCTACGGCATGAAGATGACCATCGGCGAACGCACGATCACAGCGGAGATACAACAGAGGGAAGAAGCCCGCCAGGCCTACGAAAAGGCGAAGCAGGAGGGCAAAAGCGCGTCCCTTCTCGAACAGGACAGGCCCAACGTTTTTCAAATGAACGTAGCCAATATCCTGCCGGGAGACGAAATCAAAGCTGAACTGCGCTACACTGAAACAGTCGTGCCGACTGAGAGTGTTTATGAATTCGTCTACCCGACCGTCGTCGGACCCCGGTATTCAAATCGACCGGCCTCCACGGCCCCCGCATCGGAGAAATGGTCCCAGAACCCTTATCTGCACCAGGGGGAACCGGCGCCCTATTCTTTCGACATTAAAGCCAGGGTTGCGGCCGGCGTCCCTGTTCAGGAGATGATCTGCCCATCCCACAAGACAACCATCGCCTTCCAGGACAAAAGCATTGCGGACATCGAACTGGACCCCGGCGAACATTCCGGAGGCAACCGGGATTTCATCCTCAGGTACCGGCTTGCCGGAGACCAGATCGAATCGGGACTGCTGCTCTATGAAGGCAAGGAGGAGAACTTCTTCCTTCTCACGGCCCAGCCGCCGAATCGCGTGACGCCGGATTCCATCCCCCCGAGGGAGTATATCTTCATCGTGGATGTTTCCGGATCGATGTCCGGTTTTCCTCTCGAGATTTCGAAAAAGCTTGTCAAGGAACTGCTCACCGGACTTCGTCCCACCGATATGTTCAACGTAATGACGTTTTCGGGCTCATCCGACCTTTTCTCCGAGCGCTCCGTGCCCGCCAGCCCGGACAATATTCGACGCGCAGTCGATCTGATCCAGCAGCAGCATGGGGCTGGAGGCACCGAACTTTTGCCTGCCATGCAGCGCGCGCTCACACTGCCGCAGACCGAGAGCTTTGCCCGCACCATCGTTATTGCGACGGACGGATATGTTACGGTTGAGCCCGAAGTATTGGATCTCATCCGCAAACACATCGGCAATGCCAACATCTTCCCGTTCGGCATCGGCACGAGCGTAAACCGTTATGTGATCGAAGGCATGGCCCATGTGGGCGCCGGAGAGCCCTTTGTCATTACACTGGCCGACGAAGCGCCGGGCATGGCCGAAAAGTTCCGCAAATACGTAGAGTCCCCGGTGCTCACTCAAATCAAGCTCGATTTCGGGAATTTCGGCGCCTATGAAGTCGAGCCTTCCGGAGTACCGGACATTTTTGCTGAGCGCCCGGTGGTGGTCATCGGAAAGTGGAAGGGCAAACCCCAGGGTACGGTCACCTTATCCGGCACGAGCGGCCGGCAGAAATGGGAAAAGCGGATCGATGTCGCCGGGACCAGGCCCCTGGCAGACAATTCAGCCCTGAGGTATCTATGGGCACGGTCGCGCGTAGCCCATCTTTCGGACTATAACGTGCTGGAGCACACCGATGAAAGAGTGAAGGAAATTACCGGCCTGGGCATCAGCTACAACCTGCTCACCGCCTATACTTCCTTTGTGGCAATCGATGTGCAGGCGCGCCGCCAGGGTGCGGACGCGGTCACCGTAAAGCAGCCCCTGCCACTGCCCCAGGGAGTTTCGGACAGCGCACTGCCAGGGCACGGGCCCTACGCGAAGATGAGCTCGGCCCCGGCCCCGTCTTATTACGGCTCGGGCGGCGGTTCGCTTAAGGCCAAATCGGGCGGCATCGGTGCATCACGCCTGGCTACTGCGGATATGAGCCTTCGTTCCAATCCGGCCAATTCAGGGGAGGTCCAGGAAGAAAGTCCAAGCAGCGCAGGCGCGCCTCGCCAGACAACGGACATGAAGACCGGCCCGGCGGCGAAGAAGCAGGATGGAGAATTTGCGATAGAGAGCCTGACTGTCAAGGGAGGACTTTCAAAAGAAGCGGTAAAACAGGTTGTCGAGCAGAACCTGGCCCTGATCCGGCAGTGCTTCGCTGGACATAGTCCACCCTCCAGACTGACCCTGGAGTGGACTATCGACAAGAATGGTTCGGTTGTGAACGTTCGCGTGACCCCAGGCAGAGGCACTGAGAACAGTGTCGGTAGCGAGGTGCGGAAGTGGAGCTTCCCGGCCCCTAAAGACGGCAGGAAAGTTGATGTCAAGGTAACGTTGAGAAGCGCTAAGAAAAGTGCGGGGGAATGATTTTCGTTCAACGACACAGTAATCTTCAGAGCATGCGAAAAGTTCAAAAGAGCGGGGGAACGTTTCCCCCGCACCCCCCAGGATTTCTGAGTATCGTGAGTGCGAGATATGTCTATAGTTGTGAGATCTACCGGGGGGTATACTTCTGCGAAAGTCTTCGGACGCTGACCAGAAATATTTCGAGGCCACTCGAACCCAGAGTCGCTTTCTCCACGTCATCGAATTGTACGGCCATCTGCAACCTCTCAGTTTCAGAAAGCCTTTCTTCAATCAATGGAAGTAACTCCGAGTTTTCTTTGCGGATGTGCTTTCTGACGAAATCCACATACCGATCGGTCCTTTCGATGAATTCATATCTGTCAGCCTCGGAGCAAGAGTGAAGAGTCACTGCATGGGATTCTATCTGTTCCATGCTCGCGCGGGCTTCATGGTGGTCCTCCATGAGCGAGTTGATGAGAGAATCAATTCCGGCAGTTCGAATGCGGGATAGCGCTGGGAATAGTACTTGCTCTTCTTTGCCGTGGTGATACCGGTCCACATAAATCTCAAAAAACTCGATGAGCGCTTTGAGGTCTTTTGTCTCGCCCTCCTTAAAATCCGCAACTTTAGCTATACACCTTTGGAGAGCCGCGAGCATCTTCATGGTCGCGCCATGCTCTTCTCTGAGCGCATCCCTTGGGTCCATATGGGTGTACCTCTCATCGCCTTCAGAAAAAAGGAATTTCTGTTCGCCGGCATTCAGTCCTCGCCCCAAGGCGAGGTGCAACACACTCTCTGCCAAGATCCACTTTTTGTGGCTTTATTCTATCGACCTATACCCGGTTCCCGAAAAGAGCGGTCAATTAAATCAGAGCATTTATGGTTCGCAGGGCTCACTGACAAACTATTTAGGCTTTGAGGGCGGGACAGATCACTCCTCGACCAGGATGGCTCCCGGCACACATTCCTCGGCTGCCTTTCTAACTTTATCCTCCAGATGAGCAGGCACGCTATCGACACGAACGATTGATTGCAACTGGTCCTCGTTAAAATCAAAAACTTCAGGGCAAACCTTGTGGCAATTTCGGTCACCCATGCACAGACCGTAGTCGATTTTCACCTTCATGGCATCCTCCCTCTGGTAGAACGATTTCAATTCACGACACTAAGCCAATTCCCCAAAGACTTCACGTGGTACCGAAGCCGAGCGAACACATATGTATTTCCAGCGCAAGTTAATCACCTCGCTTCAAAAAACATCCGGTTTTGGACTCTAAAACTAGAAGACGATAAGCCATGCCGCTTGTAAAAGTGATCAAAAACGGACAAATCACCATCCCCAAAGAGCTGAGGGCGGCTCTGGGGATTGAAGAAGGTGACCTGTTGGAGGTAAAGCTCAGCGAAGCGGGAATGACCATCAAGCCCAAGACTGCCGTTGATCGAGAGCTGGCCAGGGGGCGGTTTTTTCAAATGACGGAACAGATTCGGGAGAGCGTTAAAGACGCGGACCCTACGGAGCTTGATGAGGCGATTGCTGAAGCGGTGGCTGCGGCCAAGAAAGTAACCGCCAGGAAAATTAAGGCCCGGCAACCACGATGATCAGGGTGGTGCTTGACGTCAAACAGGCGTTCAACGCAGCATTTCATGTACCGTTGGGACACCCGGAACCGTGAAAAGTACCGTAGGATGGGTGAAGCGGAGCGCAACCCATCAGCCCTTTTCGAAGCATTTCAAGGAAGCGGCAACCAGAAGCGGCAAAAAGAGGGAACTTTTTATTCACCCACTCACCCACGCTCCTATTCACCTGCTTTCATTCCAATTCTCATTCATCCATTCACCAACGCTTAGTGGCTTTTTTCTGTTCACTGCTCACTGTTCACCGTTCACTGATAAATTACTGTTGGACTATTTCCCCGGGTTGAATAAAGGTTTGCGTTTTTCTGAAAACGCTCTAAGTCCTTCTGCACCTTCAGGATGAGCGGCACAACCGGCAAGGCCTCTGCGCTCCCGTTCTATATGGGTCTCAAAAGAGCTGTTGAAGGAATCGGTGAGGAGCCTCTTTGACCATCCGAAGGAATTCATTGAGCCCCCTGCAAGCTCAAGAGCCATACGGGTTGCCTCCTCGAGAGCATTCCCATCCTCTACCACTTTAGTTACCAACCCCCAGGAAAGGGCCTGCTCTGAAGAGATGGGCCTGTCGAAAGCCATGATCTCCATCGCTTTGGCTAATCCGACCAATCTGGGGAGAATGAATGTACCCCCGCCATCACTGCATAGTCCGCTGGAAGTGTAGGCCTGCCGCAATTTGGCGGACTTGGCCATGACTCTGAAGTCGCAAGCCAGGGCCAGGGAGAAACCCCCTCCAGCCGTGATCCCGTTAACGGCAGCTATGACAGGCTTAGGCATACGGCGAATCTCCAGAATGGCCTGATGAAATCGGGCGGCCAATTCATGAAGTGCGGCAGAGGGGCCATTAGGGAATGCAATGGCATATTTGAGATCACCACCGGCACAGAACGCTTTACCCTCTCCTGAGATGATGATTCCGCGCACTCTCTCATCTGCCGCGAGAGTAATGACATTTGCTGCAAAGGATTCCACCAGGTCCATGTCGAATGCGTTGAATGCCTCCGGGCGGTTTAGCAACACTGAGGCAACACCATCGGATTTCTTGACTATCACCAGCTCTGCCATCGATCTCCCCCTTTTTTGATTGAGAAAAAATCTCTGCGCCACTGTGAAGCGGTCGATCTACTGATGTTTCAGCAGATCGACCGCTTCATCTTAAAACGATGCCCTCGCATAACCACCTGAAACGGCCTATGCACGTCATTGTGAAGAATAGATCAAAAAATGGTGGTAATCAACGGATTGGTTGAGTGAGCTAAACCGAAGCTCTCGACTTAAAACAAAACCGACATATTATTGAATTGATTCAAATTTAGGAGATTATGAGTTTCCGTTTACCGGGCGCACCCCCAAGGGCTCAAAGGGCCTTTTTGAAGTGGGGCATAACCTCTACCCAGACCCGGCTCCCCGGGACACGTTTCTTAAAGCCTCATCTGGTGGGAATCTGGTGGTTTTTATATCCGAGAGCGAAAGGAGGTATTGAAAGTTGCGGGCGCGCCACCCTTCAGGCAACTCCAGCATTAGAAGGGGAAAAATGAACCCGAAAATGAAATGATGGTCGTGTAATTTCAATACTTACAGTGATAGGCATTGGAACTATCTCAGTAGTATCGAGCCATTGTCTTGACCACCCCTTTGCGGCCAATGGATTGTCGCAGAGTGTGGAAGTTATACCTTCAAAATGCCAACCTGCATCAACCTGAAAGCCACTGCCCGGCAATGGCCGCGTAAGCTTCGCGGGCCTCGATGATTGCCTGGACGTGGCAATACTCATCGGTCTGATGCGCCTGGCGGGCCACGCCGGGGCCATATATAAGAGTCGGCGGACTGCCCAGAGCTGAATAAAGGATGGATGCGTCGGTGAAGTAACTGACCGTACCCGGCGTCTGGGGGCTTCCCCTCAGCCGTTTCAGGGCATCCAGCACAGAAGCGATCCAGGGATCTTCCTGAAGCGTCAGCACTGAAGGAACATCTATCATGCTGGTTAGCCTGGCCGCCGGCCCCAGGACCTCTTGAACCGAGTTTTCCAGGTTGTGGTGGTCAAGTCCGGGGACGGTGCGCAGATCAATTTCGAGGAAAGCCGCGTCGGGCACCATGTTCACTTTTCCGCCGCCGCCAATTGTTCCCACATTGATTGTCGGATTGCCCAACTGAGGATGAGACGGGTAGGTCGCCAGGAAGTTTTCAAGGGCCAGGGCAGCTCTTGCGGCCTTATAGACAGCGTTGTCCCCGGCCTCGGGCATGGAGCCGTGGGCGCCCCGGCCGAAAAAGTCCGCCCGCAGCCATAACGCCCCCTTGTGTCCAAGGAGCGGCCGGCAGTCCGTAGGTTCGCCTACCACCAAGGCGCCTGCCCCGGAGGGCAGCAGCCCCGACTCAGCCAGATCTTTTGCACCCTCGCAACCCGTTTCTTCCCCCGCGGTGAAAATCAGGACCACATCAGAGGCGCGGCGAGCTACCGAGGAGAGATCGATTCCGGCCGCTGCTATTGCCGCAAGTCCGGATTTCATATCGCTGGAGCCTCGGCCGTAGAGCTTGCCGTCACGAATTTCTCCCCCGAACGGGTCGACTGTCCACGGGAGCTCACCCAATGGCACCGTGTCCATATGACCGGTGAAACACAGTGGGGGTCTGCCGCACTCACCCTTCAGCACAGCCACCAGGTTGACCCCCTTGCCCGGAGTTTCTCTCCACGACAACCGGAACCCGGCGGGTTCGAGCGCCTCGGCCAAAACCTGCGCCACAATGCGGGTGTCCCCCGGGGGGTTGATGCTCCGGGCGCGCACCATACGCTGAGTCATCTCGACGGCGTCAATACTTTTAATCATAAATAAACCCTCTTGGATGATGTCGCCGTTGGCGCCTGTCCCGCGCCTGGACGGAAATTGGCAGACCAAACCCGGTCCCCCGGGAAACATAGCAGTGATCTCTTGCTAACAACAGAATTATCACGCCTTTTACGAGCATCTTCGAGTTGTTTCTCAACGACCAGCGGGGAGACGAGGCCCATGGCATTCGTCATTGCATTTGGGGCATGTAACGATGGTCTCCTCCCGCGGGAGGGCGGGTGGAGGGTGTTTGCCACCTTTATCTCGTGTGAGGAGGGCATGAGGGCCGGGCGGGTCAGGCGGCCATCATCTTCTGGGCTCGCTTTGTGAGTTCTTCTGTGCTTACGTCCTCCACGTGGGTGGCGATCATCCACTTGTTTCCGGCAAAGTCTTTGATGGTGGCTACCCGGTCACCCCAGAACTGATTGGTCGGTCCTTCCAGCGATTCGCCTCCTGCACTAAGGGCCTCTTTGTACGTCGCGTCGGCATCCTGCACGTAGACATAGAACGTTGCGGATTCGGGAGAACAGTCCTGCCTCGCCTCGCCCAGCATCACAAACGAATCGCCGATCTTTAGCTCCGCATGCATCACGCTGCCGTCCGGGGCCGGAAATCTATAATTCTCCGTGGCCCCGAACGCTTTCTTCATAAAATCGATCAGCCTCGCCGCACCCTTGACGGACATCATTGGCGTCACGGTGTGGTAACCTTCAGGTCTCGGTTTAACAGGCATGAAATCCTCTCCTTTTCCCGGATGGACACTATCTGCATGAACTATTTATTCAATAAGCCTGTTATCAATTTAATGCGGGGGCGGCGGTACCGCAAACGCTACTCACCACAGAGACACGGAGAGCACAGAGCAAGTGAAGGCCGCAACCAAAGGGCGAAAACCGTATCACGCGGAGACGTTCGATAATTCCAAAAACCCGGCGGCACGCTTCGAGGGGCTAGGGTCTATCTTTAGAGTCGCAGAGATAACAACAACTTAGATAAAAAGCTTCACAAAATTTCAAGAAACTCGATGTTAGTTGCATAGAGAAAAGAAAACGGGCATGCAGGAAAAACCGGAAGTAAACAGGGACGTGACTTTCAGTTCGTTCGCCAAACTGATTTTCTCCGCGCCTCTAAAGATAGACCCTAGCCCCTCGAAGCGTGCCACCGGGTTTTTGGAATTATCGAACGTCTCCGCGTGAGATGCTTTTCGCTGACTTCTAGAGACCGCTTTGGTTTAGCGGCAGTCTGATGACAAAGGTGGCGCCTTTGCCGACCTCGGAGTCAAATGCGATCGTTCCGCCGTGTTTGTCCACGACAACCGAATGAGAAATGGCCAGACCCTGGCCTGTGCCTTTCCCCACCCCCTTGGTCGTAAAGAAGGGATCGAAGATTTTGGCCCTGATGTTTTCCGGAATTCCGGTCCCTGTGTCGCTGATGCGGATTTCGGCATATTCGCCCAGAGTGCGGGTCCCTATGGTTATGGTTCCCTTTTCATCCGATCCGCTTTGCTTCAGGGCGTCTGAAATCGCGTGACCGGCGTTGATTATAATGTTCAAAATGACTTGGTTGATCTCCGCTGGAAGGCAGGGGACAAGCGGCAGGCATGGATCGAAGTCGGTTACCATTTCAGCGACATATTTCCATTCGTTTCTGGCGACCGTGATCGTGTTTTCTATTGCCTTGTTCAAGTCTATGTCGGTTTTGACATTGGTTCCGGGGTGCGAGAAATCCTTCATGGCCCGTACAATCCCGTTTATGCGGCCGATCCCGTCGAGTGACTGCAGAACGGCCTTCGGGGCTTCTTGCCTGAGGTATTCCAAATCGACCTCATCGACCTCCGCTTCAATTTTTCGAACCAGATCTTCCGTCGGGTTTCCGGACCTGAGTGCCCCCAGGAGCTGATCATAAAGAACATGAACGCCTTCCAGACCGCGGTAGGCTTCCTCGAGAAAACGGACGTTATCTCCTACGTACTGCGCAGGGCTGTTTATCTCGTGAGCAATTCCGGCCGCAAGCTGCCCGATTGACTCCAGCTTTTGGGCCTGGGCAAGTTGCCTTTCCATCAATTTGTATTCGGTTATGTCAGTCCCCAGAATGATGAAACCGGAGAACCGGGCGACCCCCTCACGCACGAGATTGATAATGAGATCAAGTATTCCATCCTTCCCATCTTTTCGGGTAAACCGAATCTCATTTAACCGCATTGACAGGTATTCTGTAGCGCAGGCTTGAATAGCGCTGTTTACCTTCTCGGTTTCCCAGGCTATCGGACATTCAAAAATCCTTCTCCCGAGCACCTCCTCCGCTTCGATTTGCAGGATACTCTCAGCGACGGCATTCCACCTCTTAATGGTCCCATCCTTTGAGATTTCGATCAGAATACAAGGCAGCGATGATAAAAGTGATTCAATTTCCTTATGCGCCTCATATAGTTCCGTCTGCATGCCGGCACGTTCGGCAATCTCGAGTCTCAGCCGTTCATTTACGTCCGTCATTTCCGCGAGCGAAAGCTGTATCTTTTCATTCGCCTCTCTTAATTCTGCAAGCATTCCGCGTTCCTGATTCACCCTGGCTATCTTCGCCTTCAATTCCAGCAGTGAGAGCGGTTCTCCAATAAAATCTATTGCACCGGCTTCTATAATGTCGCTGTATTCGTAATCACCCGTGAAACCTGACATTACTATAGTGTCTATGGAAGGGTATGTTTTGCGGATTTCACGGGTCAGTTCGAGCCCATCCATGCCTTTCATACGTATACCGGAAATCACCAGATTGAAATCGTGGTGCTTAAGCATATCCAATGCCTTAAGCGGGTCGGTGGCGCCCCGGCAGCTATAGCCGTTCATTTCGAGAAAATCGGCGATCAGATCGCACACTGATTCTTCAGCATCGACGATCAGAACTTTTATGATATCCATGTTTCTCATTGTGCTCCCCGGTCACCGGAAACACAGCCCCTTACTGCTCCCTGGTCCAGTACCGTCCTGACCGTTCTGGCCAGTTCCTCCATAGCCACCGGCTTCATCAGGAACCCCTGAATTCCGAGTTCCCTGGCTTTTTCCGCATCGATTTTGCTGCTGAATCCGGTCATGAGTATTACGGGGACTGGAGGTTGAAGCCCGGAAAGCTCACGAACAAGGTCCTCACCTGTAAAATGGGGCATGGTCATGTCAGTGATAACCAGGTCGAAAGCTTTTTCTCTCGGCTGATGACGAAAGGCCTCGAGCGCCTCTTTTCCCTCTGTGCGGAAAACCGCGTCGTATCCCAGCATCGTGAGCATCTGCTGCACCATTTCAGCCAACAGGGGCTCGTCATCAACCACAAGAACCCGCTCTTTGCCGCAATAGATTATACTTGCGACATCTACGGATTGGGACGTCAATGGGCTTTCACAGGCAGGTATGAGCACCGTAAACGTGGTTCCCACCCCCAGGCGGCTATTCACCTCGATTGTTCCTCCATGGCTTTCCACAATCCCGTGAACGACCGAGAGTCCCAGCCCGGTCCCTTCGCCCGTTTTCTTGGTAGTAAAAAAAGGATCGAATATCCGGTCCAAAATAGCGGGAGGGACGCCATGTCCCGTATCCGTAACGGTAAGCTTCAGGTATTGTCCGGGTTGTGCGCCTGAATGAGGCGCAATGGATTGCGGCCCGAGGTGGAAATCGGTAAGGCTTACATCGAGGACGCCACCGTCCTGCATTGCATGAGCAGCATTGGTGCACAGATTCATCAGGACTTGATGAATCTGGGTCGGATTGGCCATGGCAAGGGCTTTGGTCTGTATATCCGTTTTCACTTCAATAATTGACGGCAGCGACGACCGGATCATTCTCATGGCATCTTTCAGGATCAACCCGATCTGTATCGGCACTATTTTCTGCTCGGACCTGCGGCAGAAGGCAAGGATTTGCTGCACCAGTTCTTTGGCCCTCCTGCATGCTTTGAGCACTTCCTGCAGGTTCCTTCCTACCGCCTTTTCTTCCCCCAGTTGTATCTGGGAAAGTTCAGTGTAGCCCATGATAATGCCGAGGATATTGTTGAAATCATGGGCCACTCCTCCAGCCAGCGTGCCGAGTGCTTCCAGTTTCTGAGCCTGCCTGAGCTGCGTTTCTGCTCGGTCCCGTTGCTCTTCCAAGTGCTTTCGCCCGGTAATATCGCTGCCCTGCAGAAGTATGCCCGAACCCGAATCGGATGATCCTTTAATAAAGCTTACCGTAATATCCAAAAAGCCTTCGTGGCCATTCGGATGAACGAAATGGAAGTCATCGAGTCTAACGGTTGTATCTTCCCTCTGAGAGAGTGAAACGGCCTCGCTTATTTGCTGCCATTCCCAATTGATTCTGCAATGATCGATCAGCTCTCCCATAACTTTTTCACCACTTATTCCAAGTATCTTCTCCGCTGCGGGGTTCCACCTTGTTATTCGATGCTCGGGTGTCAAACCGATCAGGAAGGATGGAATGGAAGCTAGCAATTGCGCCATCTCGACATTAGTCCCGCGCAACTCATCCTCTGCTTTTCTCATATCGGTACGGTCGCGTATCGATTCGATCGCCCCCGTGATAGTACCGTTTGAGTCGCGCAAAACACTTGCCCTGCCAACAAGACACGCATTCTCTTTCTTTAGTGCGGGTGTGTACGTCTCGCCTGTCAGGACGGTATCGCCTCTTTGCACCCTCATATATTTCGCTTCGATTTCTTCCTGAGGCTTAAGAGCAAGATCTATGAGTATGGGCCTTCTTTCCCCGTGAAAGGGAAGCGAGTATTCGTAATTGCTCTTGCCGAGCATATGCGATGCCTTGATCCCGGTCATTACTTCGATCGCCTTGTTCCAGGCAATGACTTTTCCCTGATCGTCGATCACGAAGGTCGCATCGGGCAGGAAATCAATGATATTCGCAAGTCTTTGCTCAGACTCTTTCAGCGCGCTTTGTGCACGCTCGCGAATGGTAATTTCCCGATTCAATTGCTCATGGGAAACTGCGAGTTCATTTAATGCCTTTTTGATGCCGCTCAAATCTCTTGCCACACAAATGCTGCCGATCACGTCGTCGGCACCATCCTTTAGCTGGCTGATGGAGATTTCGAAACTGCAAGCGGTCCCGTCCTTTTTCTTCATCCTGATTTCATATTCCCTGACCCTACCCTCACGCCGCAATTCGGCCAGCATCCTGTCGAGTTCATCTTTGTCCACATAGTGATCGAAAGCAGACTTCCCTCTAAGTTCTTCAAACTGGTACCCGTATTGCTCGGCCGCCATTTTGTTCCATCTAATAAACTTCCCGTGCCGGTCCACGATGCCTATGCCGTCCGGTGAATTATCAAAAATATTTTCGAGGTATTCATTGGCTTGCCTGAGCCGGTCTTCAGCATTCCGGCGCTCAGATTCGCGCCGTTGCAGCGATGCGGCCATCTGGTCAAAAGCATGCGCGAGCCCGCCCAGTTCGCCTTCGATATTGGGCAGACGGGTGCGCGCCCCGAGATTGCCGGCGGCGACTTCTTCGGTCGCCTCCAGGAGGGCGCGGACATGGCGAAGGATGAATCTCTCGCCGCCAAACATTGTTGCTAAGAGCGCCAGAAGCGCTACGCCGCCCAGAAAACCAAGATCATGCAATGTGTCCCGGTTTGCCTTGGCAAAAGCAATCTCTTTGGGAATGGCCACGAGGAAATGCATCGCTTCCGGGCCAAAGCCTATAGATGCGAATCCGAATACGGACTCAACGCTGTCCGGCCCGATTCCCTGGGTAACCCCCTCACCCTGGTGCAAGACCTTGTTGACAACGGGCGACTCGGATATTGTTTTACCAATGAGGGCCTCCTGATCGGGAAAGTGCGCCAGGACCCTGCCCTTGCGGTCCAGAATAGTGCATCGCGCGCCCTGCGGCAGATTGGTTTCTGCTAATTGACAATTCAACCACTCGATATCGAGTGCCGTACTGAGAACAGCTTTTACCCGACCCTCATCATCGACTACAGGATAGCCAAAGTTGATCTGCGCCTTACCCGTTACACGGCCAACCTGATACTCACCCATTGAAAAGTCATGGGTCTCAATGGCCCGTTGAAACCATGGGCGATCCGAAATATCGACGGGTTTAGTGAAAGGGAGCGCACTTGCGCAAATTTCGCCCGTATCCTCACAGGTTATAAGGGTGGTCAGCCCAACGGTTCTATTAAGCAGCCTGGCAAAAATAGCTGAGCTCCCCGCCTCATCCAGCGCTTGTACCTGTGGAAGCAGTGAGAGGGTAAGAAGGGTTTCCCGTATGCCTTCGATTACGATTCTCTGAGATCGTGATACCTTCAGGGCCAGATCCATGGCGCTGTCTTCGGCGGTTGCGAGTGCCTTGCTGCGTTGCTGCATATCGGAGTATAGCGTCAAAACCAGAGGTGGAATGATGGCCACAAAGACAAGCAGGATCAGTCGCGTGCGCAATCTGGAAAAATAAGCCCCGGCCATAGTCTTCTCCGGAAAACGTAGTGAGTTGCGGCTCGCCGGATCTCATCGATGAATTTGTGGACGAGCAAGATTGTCTAACAGATTGAAAATCGGCAGGAATAGTGCCGGACTTTAGAATAAGAATTAGAATAATAATAAGAAATCGCCATTTTCATATGAGTATGGCAAATGTAAAGATCAGCAAAAGTGCATGGATGAATATTCAGAGATAACAATTCAATCGATGGACAAAAACGGGGATGTATTCATAACAAGGTCTATCCGGCAAACGAATATTTCCAATGTTTTTCACGCGAAGCCGCGGTTTTTGACGTCGAAGAACGCGAAGAAAAAGGGTTCATCCGGCAAACGAGTACCGGCAAGACGAGAAAGGACATCATCTGTCTTCCGTGAACTCGCCCTGTGGGGGGCTTTTTGAGTTTCTTGCCCTGAAAGGGCTGCATAGGGTAGCCCAGGGTCAGCGTCGCGCCACCCTGGGGGGAACATGGCCACAAATTAGTTGTAATACCCTGAAAGGGTTACATAAAAAGAGAATTCAGGATTAAATCACAGGTGCTCGAACATCAAAGGATCGGCTATGCAACCCCTACAGGGTAAGAACTGGTTCTTGTTGGCGTCGCAACCCCAGGGGGGCGCTTCTCTGACCCTGGGCTATTATATGCAGCCCCTCGGGGCAAAAATCCGA
>JBKQLC010000260.1:0-33794 GCA_052147195.1 Syntrophobacteraceae bacterium | reverse complement strand
CGCTCAATTTTTCCATACGCCCACAGATCCTGCCGGATCGGATCAGCAGTATTTCTCAACTGCCGCAATTCATACTGATCGATGTAGGCCAGCAGTGCCTGGGACTTTATGCCTACGGAAGATTGATTGACCAGTTTCCAATTTCATCCGGCATAAACGGAACACCGACGAGAAAGTTCGTCATCTTATCCAAAGAACATGACCACTACTCGACAAAATACGACAATGCCTGGATGCCGTATTCAATGAGACTCTTTGGAGATTATTTTCTCCACGGCGGCATTCTCCCGAGCTATGCCGCTTCCCATGGATGCATCCGAATGATCTATGAAAATGGCGTTTTCGTGTACAATTGGGCAAACGTCGGAACGCCTGGCGAAATAATCAACCGAACAGCTTCAAAGCAAATTGGAGCGCCCGGCGAAATAATCGACCGAACAGCTTCAAAGCAAAAAGACGCAGTTCCGGATGAACAGAGACCGAAAATTGAGGAACCAGATATTAAAACACTATACTAACTTTAGTGCCGGGTCATAGTCAGTTTGCGACAGCAATTCGCGGACGGAGCATGATCGGGTACACACTTTTTTATATTGTCTCAAAAATGATGCAAAATCCGAATCTATCAAGTGCATTTTTTGTCGTCCTTTTGAATTATAAGTCTTCCAACCATTTGGCTATTGCCGTTTTTTTCTCCACTGAAAAATCTTTATATACCTGTTCGTACAACCAAAAGAGCGACTTCTTTCTTAACTGGTTTCGCATTAACTCCTCTGCTTCCTGGATTACCACCTTGATCAGACAAGGACATTTATCTGTAAATATACTTGGATCGTCGACGAAAATGTTTTTTTTGCGAATTTCGGCACATTGAAAAAAACAAGAAGCCCCTTCAAGGGCCTCAATAACATCCCAAAAGGAAATGTTTTCTGCTCTTCTCGCGAGTTCGTATCCCCCTTTAACTCCCGCAATTGATCGGACAATGCCAGCTTTTCGCAGCTTTGCGAATATCTTCGAGAGATAACTTTCTGTAATTCCATTTAATCTTGCCAATTCTCTAATTCCGATAGTTTTATGCTCTGGTAGGTCGACCATGTAAAAAAGCGAATGAAACGCGTATTCGACCCCTATACTGAATTGCATCTTTTATCTCCTTTCATGATTTTGATAGCCTACACAGCAATTCCCGCTGGATTTACTCAATTCACAAGGTTGATTTCGGACGAAATCAGCAGCACTTCAGATAGAAATATTGTGATTTCAAGTACTTATTATGATCTCATCGAGAATTGCTGTAGCCCACAATGACCTATTTTTAAAAAAGTGGGTTGACTTTTCAGCCGGCACCGTATAAAAGATAACATGGATACATAATATCCACAAATAAATTCTAAAAAGGAGTAAAAATTATGTTCACAGACAAATTTTTGGAAGTAATCGGCAAAGAAGGGGTAGTTTCTATAGTATCGTGCGCTGATAACGAGGCCCATGTAGTAAACACCTGGAACACCTACCTTGTAAACCCAAACGATGGAAGACTCTTGATTCCTGCCTGGAAAATGAGAAAAACTGAAAAGAAAATAATTAAAAATAACAAGGTATTACTCACTGTTGGCAGCAAGGAAGTAACTGGACGGATGGGACTTGGTTGTGGTTTCCTTATTGAAGGAACGGCAAGATACATATCTTCAGGATCGGAATTTGATATGATGAAATCCAAGTTCTCCTTTCTAACACGTGTTCTTGAGGTTACTGTCACTTCGATCACGCAAACACTTTAACAATTGAGGTTTTTGCAAAAAATGCCACCCAGAGGGGTGGCACATGATTAGCACGGGTAATCCAGCCAGTGAAGAAATTGGGCCATCGAACCTCCTCTAAGCCCTCTTGTTGCGTTGCAGTAACCGCGAGACGGTGGACGGATGAACGTTGAATAGTCCAGCAGCATCCGCCCCGTCTTCTGGCCTGAATTGACCAACTGAACAATCTCCTCCTGCTGGTATGCCTTCAGTTTCGAACGGCGACCTCCGCGCGACCTTGTTTGCGCGCCGCATCGAGGCCGTTGTGCGTGCGTTCGCGCAGCATCGCCCGCTCGAACTCCCCGAAGGTTCCGACCAACTGCATCATCATGCGACCGCCCGGCGACGTGGTGTCGACCACCTCGGTCAGGCTGCGAAATCCTGCCCCGGCCAGGGCGATTTTCTCCATCAGGGTCAACACGTCTTTAAGAGAGCGTGACAGTCGATCTAGTTTCCAGACCACCAGCACACCGGGGAAAGACACGACTACACGCGCAAACAAGGGGTGCTCCATGATGAAATAGCACTCCCGAAAAATGCGGCGTCATTGGCAATGAACCGTGCGGAACTTTAGAACCGTATGGACTACATCGAGGACAGATCCACGCAGCCGGACCTTTATGCCGTGTGTATACCAACAGTTAAACTTGACAGTTTAGCTGTTAATATGGCATAATGTATCTATGTCATCATCCAAACACATTGAAACGGCTGCTGCCGAACTGACGCTTGCCTTGGGTTCGCTCATCCGGCGCGTTCGAGCAGCAGCCCCGTCGGAATTGCACGAACTGTCTTGGACTCAAAAGTCCGTCATCGTTCGCCTTGACAAATATGGCCCAACAACCGCCGCAGACCTTGCGCGCGCCGAGGGAGTAAAGTCGCAGTCTATGGGAACTGCTGTCGCAACGCTTGAGAAAATGGGGTTGGTCGAACGCAAAGCACATCCTACTGACGGTCGCCAGATGAACATCGTTTTGACCGCCAAAGGCAAGACCATGCGCAAAGATACGCGAGAGGCCAAACATACTTGGTTGGCTAACGCCATAGAAAAACTCGACAAGAAAGAGCAGGAAAAGCTATTTGCGGCTGCCGAAGTCATAAAGAAACTCGTCGATCTATGAAAGTCTCCTTTTCTCATGCGTGGCGCGCATTAAAGGACCGAAATTTCCGGCTCTTCTTTATGGGGCAAGGCATTTCTGTCATCGGCACATGGATGACGCGAATGGCGACCAGTTGGTTGGTCTACCGACTGACCGGATCGGCGCTCCTTCTCGGTATTGTCGGCTTTGCAAGCCAAATTGTTCCCTTCATTCTGCAACCCTTGGCGGGAGCGTGGGTCGAAAGAATGGATCGCCAGAAACTCTTGATCTGGACGCAAGTCGCAGCAGCCATCCAATCTTTTATGCTTGCAGCCCTTACCCTCAGCCACATCGTTACGATCTGGGAGGTCATCGCGCTCAGCGCCCTGCAGGGGCTGGTCAATGCGTTTGATGTGCCGGGACGTCATTCATTTTTTATTCAAATGATCAGGGATCGGAACGATCTTGGAAACGCCATTGCCCTGAACTCAACAATGGTCAATGGCGCGCGCCTGCTGGGACCTGCCCTTGCCGGGGTCACAATCGGGCTCGTAGGAGAGGGCGGATGTTTTCTGATCGACGGCATAAGCTATGTAGCCGTCGTCGCATCGCTTCTCATGATGAAGATCAAGCCGGTGGAAGTAGCGCATACGGCAGACAATTTGTTCAGGCAAATGCGAGAGGGCTGGGATTATGTCCGCAGTTTTTCCCCTATCAGGACGATCCTTGTGCTTTTCTCCATCGTCTCGCTGATGGGTTACCCATATATGGTTTTGCTGCCTATCTTTGCAGGTCAGGTTTTCCATGGGGGCCCCTATACATTGGGCTGGCTTACGGCTGCTTCCGGGTCGGGAGCGCTCATTTCCGCGCTTTCTCTTGCGTTTCGAAAATCGGTCGTTGGCTTGACGCGTATGATCCAGATGAGTTCGGGTATCCTTGGGCTTGCGTTGGTCCTATTCGGCCTCTCGCACCAGTTCGCTCTGTCACTTTTGCTCATGGGCTTTGCGGGTTTCGGCATGATGCAGAGTGCTTCCGCGAGCAATACGATTATGCAAACCCTTGTGCCTGAGGATAAGCGCGCTCGCGTCATCAGCTATTACGCAATGGCATATTTCGGTTCAGCTCCAATTGGTAGCCTGCTGGCAGGCGCTTTGGCTCAAAGAATTGGTGCCTCCAACACGATCATCATCACCGGGACATTCTGTCTTTTGGGCTCGCTGTGGTTCTCACTGCAAATGCCCCAAATCAGAACGGTTATGCGCCCGATCTATCAAGAAATGGGGCTTTTGCCCAAATAACCCAAACAAGGAACAATGAAATGAAACTTGAGCCGTTCAAAACCGCCGTACTAACGCTTGACCTTCAAAAAGGGATATTGGCGATGGGGGACGGCTACGAAAGTATTATCCCCAACGCATCCAAAATCGTGGGTTTGGCCCGAAAGAAAAATTATCAGCTTATCCATGTAGGGCTGGGATTTTCCGAAGGCCACCCGGAAGTCGCCGATTTGGACACCCCCTTTCTAAAAGCAAAACAAAACAATCTCTTTGTCAAAGGGAGCCCTTCCGCCGAATTTCATGGCGCGATTGTTCAACCCGGCGACCTGATTATCTATAAACAACGCATCGGCGCGTTCTCCGAGAACCACCTAAACCTGACGCTTCGCGCGCGCGGCATTGAATCGTGAACTCGTACTGTCCGCGCGAAAGAAGGCCCTGACGCTTCGCGCGCGCGGCATTGAAAATCTGGTTCTTTTCGGCATTTCCACCAGCGGCATCGTCCTTGCGACTGTCACCAGAGCGTTCGATCTGGATTTCAAGATTACCATAATTCACGATGCCTGCCTCGATGCAGATGCCGAGGTTCATCGCGTTCTGACGGAAAAGATATTTCCAAAACGCGGAACAGTTGTCACTACGGACGCGTTTATCTCTGAGCAGGAATAACCAAGGGGGGACTCAACATGAACTGGACAAACTATATCTCTTATTTTTTCGGCGGCGTTTTTCTCGTCAACGCCATTCCGCATATTGTCAGCGGAATGATGGGGCGTTCTTTTCAAAGTCCTTTCGCAAAGCCGCCCGGTGAAGGGCTTTCGTCATCGACCGTCAATATCGTTTGGGGCTTTTTCAATGCGATGGTGGCGTATCTGCTTATCGTCCATGTTGGGGACTTCGACCTGCATTCAACCCCCGATATTCTTACCATGGGAATGGGCGGTTTCCTGATTGCCCTTTATTCGGCGCGTCATTTTGGAAAATTCCATGGCGGCAATTCCCCCGCTCCTTAACCGGCCCAACCACTTTTTGATTTGAAAGTCGATCGCACATCGAGTTGGTAGCAATAACAGCCGCGAGACCGCTATCGTTTTCCTTCGCAAGGAAGGATTGTTGCCCCGTTGTCTGAGGAGTGAAACGGCACAATTAGAATTATTTTGTTTTGTGTGCCGGGTCATAGTCAATTTGCGACAGCAATTCGCGGACTCCCGGGCGGGTTGAGGGGTGCGAAATGCAGCTCCGGCACACCAGAGGAGAGACGTGTGGAGTTTTTAGACTCTTGATCGACCCTCTTGCGCTTCGCACCCGGAAATTATTCCGGGCCACCCGCAGTTCCAACGTCCGCTGCGTTCGCCTCGTTAGACGGCCGATCAGGCATCGTCTAATGGGGCGAACTGATCGCCTCGCTCGCGGAAGACGTCCTCGAAGCGCGCGCCCAAGCGCGAGTCATCCGGAACCATCTCCGCGTATCGGCGGTTCGCCGCCACTTCGGTATCGTCGGTCCACACGGACAGTACTGGATCGTCAGCTGCCCCACGGAAGAAGGCAGCGACATCATCGAATCCGAAGAATGAGTAACCGTCTGCCGCGGCGAACAATTCCGCCGGTTCGATGCACTCGAGCGCATGGTGAACCCCGCCGTTCACGACGATCCCGTGCACAAATAGAAGCGAAGCGAGCGCGAGATCACCAGGACCCGGGGAATTACCCCCTGATTCCAAGGCTGCGCGGTTCCATACCCTCTGGGCGTTCGTCATACTCATTTGCCCCCTAACCAATAAATTAACCCGAGCTACGGGTTTGGAAGGCTTTAACCATTTGTGAATCATGATAGATTCAAGTGAGACGATGCAATCAGACGCGTTGGAGGCACGCATGTTTGATCGTCTCGAAGAAAGATTCAGCGAATTTGACGATTTTTGCAAGGCCGTTCGCAAGGTACGGTTAATTTGCGACAGCAATTCGCGGACTCTCGAAGGTGGCGCAAAGCTCAAAATTCAGCACCGGAGGAAGCTTCCTGAGATCGTACCATGACAGATGTCTGTAGGTGCGATAATCCCGAAGGATGGCAACTCCCTGACCGTCGATCCTTGCTTCCAGTCCTTCCAAACTCTCGAAGAAAATGATCTCTTTGTTGGCAAGCGCCGCGTCCATATGAGCCTCACGGTTGAACATCCGAAAACCGCCCGTAGCAGATAGTGTCCGGCGCTCCATTTCATAACATGCACAGCTTTCGAGATGATCGAGCACATGAGGACGAGCGGCGCGGGAATGTTCTTCGTTGAGCCTGGTGATTGAAGGCTTCCCGCCCAGGGCTCGATGCCCTCGAACGTAGTTTCTGTAATGGACATAGGTGGGCAGCTCGCGGCGCAGAGGTTCAAAGAGCCACGGCTTGTGCTGCTTGTAGAAATCACGCATATCGTCACGGAACGCCCGTTCGAGCTTTCCGTTGGTTTGCGGATGGTTCACCGCCGTGTGAATTAGTCGGATGCCAGCTCGCTGGCAGAATGAGGAGAGAAGATTGCCCTTGAAGGGTGAACCGTTATCAAAAATGATCGCTTCCGGAATGACTTGCCATTGACGCATGGCGGCGATGATCGCACGGATCGTAGTACGGATGTCCGGGTTGAGAAAAAGATCGCAGAACACATAGCCGCGCGAATAGTCATCCATAATCGCCAGGTGATAGGCCGTTTGGTCGATGTCGGAGAGCGTGACCTTCTCCAAAAAATCGCCGTGCCAAAGGCTGTGAGGATGGTGCCTTTCATAGAACCGCCATGCCGGTGCGGGCGGCGGCGCGTCAGCGAAGAAATTGGCCAGCCCTAGCCATTTTCTTTTGCGGCGCTTGAAGGTGGATGGGCTTACGCGGATTCTCTTTATGTTCCACAACTCCCACGCCAGGCGATCCGGTCCAAGCCATATTTTTTCGCACAGAAGCGCCCTGGCCTGCCTGTCGGCGTTCTGAGAGAGTTTGCGGGCGCGGGCAAGTGGCTTGGCTCGCTTGGTCATGCGTGTCAGGTGGTGCCGTTTCCTGATCCGCTGAATCGTGCGGGGACTTAGAGCGTCGCGGTCGAGATGGCGGGCAATCCGGTAGGAACTGAACGTCGGGCGCAGCTGACAAAGAGAAATGGTTTTCTGTTCCAGGGCATCGCTCACATGGTTGTGCGGACGCTTCGGGCCGCGCGGTTGATCCTTCATGGCGTTTTGAATGGCGGCAAGCGCCCGGCGTCGAAACTTGTACAAGGAGCTGCGACCGATCCCGTAACGCTCGGATACTTGCGCGGCGGGGTCGCCGCGAAACAAGTCAAGCACTGCTTGGGCACGGAGGCCTTGCGGAGACGACGAAGAAAAGGCGGAATGGCTCACGGGGAGTTTCCTCCTTTGTTGCGCAAACGTTCGTTTGTGCAACGATTATTGGGCTACCGTAAATTAAGGCGTTGCGTGTTGCAAAAAGGTATTGCAAAATAATATGCATTAGCAATAGGTTTGTGCAACCGGAGGAGAATAATGCATATTGGTTACGCGCGTGTTTCGACCCAGGATCAGGACGCAGCGCCACAAATTGCCGCACTAAAAAACGCCGGGTGCGACAGGATTTTTCAGGAAAAGGTTTCGGGCGGGCGCTGGGACAGGCCGGAGTTGCATCGCCTGTTAGGGCAACTGGGCAAGGGTGATGTGCTGGTGGTCTGGAAGCTCGACCGGCTATCACGCTCTCTAAAGGACGTGTTGACCCTGATGGAGAAAATTGTTCAGGCCGGGGCTGGTTTTCGCAGTCTGACGGAAGTGATTGACACCACTTCGCCCGGTGGCCGCATGATGATGCAAATCGTAGGAACCTTCGCGGAGTTCGAGCGTGCTATGCTGCGCGAACGCACACGCAATGGCCTCGATGCGGCGCGCAAGCAAGGTCGTGTTGGCGGTCGCCGCCCCAAACTCAAAGCGCACCAACAGGAGGAGATTGTCCACTTGGTGACTTCCGGACAGAAGACTGCGGCGGATGTCGCCAGGCTATTTAACATCCATCCTTCTACCGTGTCGCGTTTACTTCAACGAGACAGCACACTTTGAAGCAAAGTGTGTCCAATGTTGGTTATGCTTCTCTTAATTTAATCTTTGACAGCTAACTCTTCGAAGGGAATCAGTTGGGCATGAAGGACAAACCCAGCGTAATCATTGAGGAAGCTCACAGGAATTTCAAGCCGTTCGTCCGTGCCCAAAAGTCAATTGACCACCTTCTTTCCGGTACTCCGCATAAGTACCTATCGGGGCTCAAATCGATAGTGCTTACAAATGCAGATAACCTAAACCATGAGAGAAAAAGGCGGAAAACACTCTGGCGAAAGAGAAAAGTCGCCATTAGGGAGTCTCGTGGATTGTACCATCAGAAGTGGCAGGGGCAGGCTGCATGGATTGAGATCTTCGTGGACAATACTATCAGAGATTGGCCTTCCTGGACGCTAGCATTTCCATTTTTCCGGGATTTTGCTTTTGCAGAAGTTCTCTTTCACGAAATTGGACATCATATCCATCGGACTCAGGCACCGGAGCACAGAGAACGCGAAGACGTAGCCGAAAAATGGGGAGAGCGATTGACACTTTATTTTTTTAGAAGGAAGTACTGGTACATTACTTTTCCTGTTCGTTTTATGTCACTGCTTCTGAACCCGTTCTGTCATTTCTGGAGCAGAAGCTCTGACCCCCGCAGACGCTAAACATTTAGAATTATTTGGTGTGCGGTGCGATGCTCCGTTCTGATGCTCAACTCCCTGTCCACAGAAAAAGGGGAAATTCATTCGCGAATTGCAGTCGCAAGCTGACTAAGACCCTGCACACAATTAGAATTATTTTGTCTCATGCCCTCAAACGATGCTGTGGCGAGGCGCTGGTTTATGAACACTCCTGCCCCACAAACATGAGACAAAATTTTGACCCACCCTGAAAATATTGTCGTTAAGATCACTCGTGGGTGAAAGTTACCGCCATTCTGAACACGGTCCCATTCTATTTTCCTCCCTGAAAGATTTTAGCCAACCGTGGATTTTCGACTCCTTGCCACTGTGCAGAACCCTGTTCAGGCCGAGGTGCATAACGACAATGATACCAATATGTTAATCAGTCAACCGGCCTCCTCCGTAACGCCACATCGGTGAGGTGTTTAAAACTTCGGTAATCCTCGGACCAATCCATAGACTCGATCATCGGGCGGCTTATCAAGGTTGGAGCCAGAGTCGTTCACCATGCGAGGAACTGGTAAGTCCATATGGCGTCGGCCTTTCCCTTGGCTAAGTACTACCGCGCTGTGTCCGGAGGACGGCGCGCAATGGAAGAAGTGGTTGACGCAGCAGCGAAGGGCATGGTACCTTGGAAGAGGGGAAAAAAGGGGCATTTTCATCAACATGACGACCGTTTTGCCTCTGTCAGGTCGCTTGGGACTCCCCACGGAGATCTTCTTGGGGTCAGCGGGACGACCTGTCTGCCGCTCAAGGGTCCCAAGACAGTCAAAATTGCGAGACCGCAGCATAATTCCGTAGACATATAAAGAGGTTGCATGTCCTTCCTCATCCTCATGTCGCTACTCAACGGTCTGACCCTCGGGTCACTGTTGTTTATAACGGCCAGCGGCCTGACCCTTTCCTTCAGTCTCATGAGGGTGGTCAATCTGACCCATGGGGCCTTTTACATGGCGGGCGGATTCATCGGCCTGTCCGTTATGAAGTTCAGCGGAAGCTGGTTGCTGGCGGTGCTTGCGGGCGGGGTGGTGACGGCGGCGCTGGCTTTCATTGAAGAGCGGTTTCTGCTGCGTTGGGCGAGAGGCAACGACCTCATCGAGACGTTGATATCGCTGTCGGTCGCCATCATCGTGGGGGACCTGGTTCTCGTCGTCTGGGGGGGCTACCCCAGAACGATCAGCATTCCCGAAGCCCTGAGCGGCGCGGTTTCAATTCCTCTGCTCGGCACGATCTATCCAGTATACCGCATCTTCACGGTGGGCCTGGCCCTGTTCATTATCGGGGCCTTGTGGGTTTTCCTCAAGAAGACCCGACTGGGCGTCACCATCCGCGCCGGTGTGGACAACTTTGAAATGGTGTCGGCGCTTGGCATTAACGTCAAGCGCCTTTTTTCTTTTGTCTTCACGCTTTCCGGTTTCCTGGCGGGCGTGTCCGGGGTGGTGGGGGGGACCTTCCTCGTCCTGGTCGTGGGAGAAGATTGGAGAATCCTCACGCTGACCCTCATTGTCATCATCATCGGCGGCATGGGAAGCCTGGGCGGCACCATTCTCGGATCCCTGATCACCGGGTTGATTTACAGCTTCTCGACAGCCTTCATCCCGCAGTTCTCTCTTTTTGTACTTTTTCTCCCAGTGGCCATCGTTCTGTCCATAAGGCCTCGGGGGCTTTTCGGCAAGGAAAGATGACAAAAGAACGCGGCTATCATTTCAGGAGGGCGCTCCTCAGCACCCTTGCCGGCGGAATCGTCGTCGCCATTCCCTGGATCACCTCCGAGTACTTCGTGATGATGTCCGTACGGGTGATGTTTTTTGGGATGCTCACGATGAGTCTGACCTACCTGGCTGGTGAGCTGGGAGCGGTTTCTCTCATGCAGGCCTCATTTTTTGGGATTTCAGGGTATTCGGTTGCTCTTTTGCAGTCCCGCTATGGATTCCCGTTTCCCATTCCCCCTTTGGCAGGGCTTGTCATTGCAGTCCTTGCAGCGGGGCTTTTCGGGTTGCTGGTCGTCAGGGTGCGCGGGATCTACTTCCTGATGCTCACTCTGGTCCTCGGCCAACTGGTCTGGGCGCTGGCCAACCAGTGGTCCTCGGTCACCAGGGGGGACACCGGAATCACGAACATTTACGCACCGACCGTTTTTGGAATATCGACTGAAAAGTCAAAGACGGCCTTCTACTTTTTCCAGCTCCCCTTCTTTTGCGGGGCTGCGTCTTTTCTGGCGGCGCTGAAGCGGTCGCCCTTTGGTCTCATGCTGCGGGGTGTGCGAGACAGTGAGTCCCGAATGGCGATGTTGGGATTTCGCGTGCACCTGTTGCGGTACGCAGCCTTCGTTTTCGCGTCGCTCGTGGCTGCCATTGGAGGTGTGTTTTTCACGTATTTCACTGGACTGATCAACCCCAACACGGTTTCCCTGCCCGCGAACGTGGAGGCTCTTCTGGCAGGAATTCTGGGGGGCATCAACAGCCTGCTCGGGGCAGTCGTTGGCACCGCCATTCTGAAGACCCTGGATGTGGTGCTCAGCGGAATAACCGAGCGCTACATGCTGATCATGGGCGTTTTGTTTATGCTTGTGATCATGTTCGCCCCGCAGGGTATCGTGGGAACCCTGATGAAGTACTGGAATAACCGGCTTTTCCCATCCCGAAACCGGGAGCCGGAGCGGAGGCCCGGAGGCTTCTCGAAGAAGCCTGACGTCGTTAGAAACCCCTAATCACCAAAGGAGGAGCGCGATGGCGAGAAAAAGGATTATTCAGTTGATGGTGGCTTTCTTCGTAGTCCTTTGGGCATTCGGCCCGGCGCAAGGAGTCACCGAAATTCGCATCGGGGTGATCGGCCCCACCACTGGATGGGCGACCATGTTCGGCCAAAACAATCTCGATGGGGTCAAACTGGCGCTTTCCGAGAAGGGTTACAAATTCAAAGGGATACCAATCAAGCTTTTCACTGAGGACACCAAGGCTGACGTTGAAGTGATGAGGACCAAGCTGGATTCCTTGAAGAACCGGGACAAGGTGCATATGATCATCGGACCCTGCCTCGGCCACGAGGGAATGGCCGCGGTGGATTGGGCGGCCCGCAATCCAGATGTGCCCGTCCTGGTGGGGTACTCCGCGCCCGAGGACATGACCATGCGGAAAGCCACCAACAGCCTCGTTCGCCCTGGCTGGACCGGAGCGCAGGTCATTTTTGACTTCGGGAAGTACTGCGCGAAGGATCTAAAGTATAAGAAAATCATCATCGTGGGGCAGGATTATGCTTATCCGTGGGATCAGGCCGCAGGTTTCATCAGAGGATTTCTGGAGAACGGCGGCGAAAAGGTTGAACGGATCTGGAGTCCGGTTGAGGCTGTGGACTTCAGTTCCATCATGGCCAAACTTGCGGGAATGTCCAAGGAATATGACGCCGTGCTCTGCAATTGCGGCGGGGCTCAGGTGGTGGCCTTTTTCAAGCAGTGGCAGCAATTCGGCCTGGACAAGCTTTATCCGCAGATCCTGGGGCAGGCCAACGTTCCCCTCACCCCCATGTTGGCGGAAATGGGCGACGCGCTGCTCGGGGTCTACTCTTCCCTCCATTACTACGATGGTGACCCCTCGCCGGCGAATGTGAAGTTCAGAGAGAGCTACAACAAAGCCTTCGGGTATTATCCCAGCGTCATATCCGTCCAGGGATACGATTGCGTGAACGTGGCCTTCAAGGCGATGGAGGCGATTGACGGCAAGGTCGATGACCCCAAGGCCTTTATCGCGGCTGTCCGAAACGTAAAAATGACCGCGGATGAGTCCCCCCGAGGCCCCTTCTACTTCGACAAATTCGGGAACCCGGTGCAGAACATTTACATCAAGAAAGTCGTCAAGCAGGACGGGCGGCTTATGAACATCGCGGTGAAAACCTACAAGGATGTTTCACAGTTCGGGCCTTATAAGGACATGCCGGAGAAATACATGGCAGCTCCTGAGACGACCCGCGACTACCCGCCCGGAGACAAGGCCTCCTACTTTAAGGAGATCGAAAAATGGTTCGGGAAGGAGTACGTCGACAAACTTGAGAAGAACAAAGGCTGGACGGACTGATCTCCACCTCGACCGGAAAAAAGGACTCTCCTTAGGGCTCGATCATATGCAGGCTCTCGTACTGAAGAGGATATCCAAGTCCTTCGGCGGGATCGTTGCGGTCGACAAGGTCGACCTCACCGTCATGACGGGGGAAAACCGCGCATTGATCGGGCCCAACGGAGCCGGCAAGTCGACCCTTTTTAATTTGGTCACTGGTGAGCTCTCTCTGGACGAGGGCCAGATTTTGCTCTTCGGCAAGGACATCACCGATGAGCCCGTCCGGAAACGAATTGACTCCCAACTGGGCAGAACCTATCAGACCTCTAACCTTTTCCGGCAGTTGACCGTCCGGGAGAATCTTTTTCTGGCTTCTTGGCACACGTGGAAAAGAAAGGCCTCTATCGCCGCCACGCTGTTTCGTGCCTGGCAAAAATTTCGGAACCAAAGCCGACACATCGCCGGGATTGCCCATCGGGTTGGATTGGAGAACAAGCTCGATATCGTGGTCGATGAGCTTTCCCACGGTGAGCACCGCCAGTTGGAGTTGGGCATCACCCTGGCTCATGAACCCAGGATACTGCTGCTGGATGAACCCATGGCGGGGCTTTCCGTAGCTGAACGGAGGTTTATGACCGATTTGATCATGAGCCTGAAATCAGAGATTACGGTGGTGATCATCGAGCACGACATCGATGTGGCATTCAGCATTGCCGACCGGGTCTCGGTGCTCCACCATGGCGCCATCATTGCCGAGGGCACCCCTGAGCAGATCGAAGCCAATCCCAAGGTTCAGGAGATTTACACCCTGAGCCGGCATTCATGAAGATTCCAAGTATGCCTGAGCCCCTGTTGAAAATAGAACGCCTCGATGCCTACTATGGCAAAAGCCATATCCTTCAGGGAGTCGATCTATACGTCAATCCAGGTGAGCTGGTCGTCGTCGTCGGACGCAACGGCATGGGCAAAACCACTTTGCTGAAATCGATCGTGGGGCTGCCGCCGGTATCCAGGACCGGATCGATCCTTTTCGAAGACCAGGAAACAGTCCATATGCCCACCCATGAAATTACCAACCTGGGCATTGGATATGTTCCTCAAGGGCGGATACTTTTTCCCTCTTTGACAGTGGATGAGCACCTGCTTTTCTCTTGGCGCCAAAGCGGGGCGAACTCTTCGTGGTCGCCCGAGACGGTCTACGATCTGTTCCCGGAATTAAAAGAGAGAACCCATATCTCCGGCACCCTCCTCAGCGGCGGCGAACAGCAGATGCTGACCATCGGCCGCGCGCTGGTCACCAATCCGCTGCTGCTCCTCATGGACGAACCTTCCGAAGGCCTGTCCGCGTTGGTCATCCGACGGGTGGAGGAGGTTTGCCGCCAACTAAGTTCCAGCGGCATGGCCATCCTGCTGGTGGAGCAGAATCTGGAGATGGCTCGATCGTTGGCGCACCGCGCCTACATTTTCGTCAACGGCCGAATCGCCCGGGAATTGCCGGCCGGCGCCCTGGCGGCCGACCAGCACCTGCTGCAGCAACTGCTGGGGGTGACCGCCGGCAGCGGCGAACTCCCCGCGGAGCAGCCCGTGGAGCCGGAAGCAGAAGCAAAACCGGAGAAGCCCGCAGCGGAAGAGATCCCCGAAACCGTTGTCGGGGCCTCGGCCCCGACGTTTTGGAGCGGCGCCAGACTTCCGGACGTTCAGACGCTGCAAGGGAGTTCGTCCGCTCCACCCGTGAGCAAAACGCGATCGACCTTGATGCAGGTGTCAGTGGCCGACACGATCGACAGGGCCGCCTACGTCGTCGGGACCTTCGACACCAAGTCCCAGGACCTTCTGTTCATTAAATCCTGCCTGGATCGGTTGCGCGTGCGAACCATCACGGTGGATTTGTCCACTTCGCGGAAACCATCGCCTGCGGCCATCGGTCCCACAGAAGTGGCCCGGCACCATCCGGGAGGCGCCGGGGCCGTGTTTACCGGCGACCGTGGCACGGCAGTGGCTGAAATGGCCCATGCCTTCACCCGCTTCATGGCGGGGCGCCGCGACGTGGGCGGCATCATCTCGGCGGGGGGCAGCGGCGGCACCGCCCTGGTGACCCCGGCGATGAGAAGCCTGCCGGTGGGCGTACCCAAGGTGATGGTTTCCACGGTCGCTTCCGGCAATGTCCGACAATATGTGGGCCCTTCGGACATTTGTATGATGTATTCGGTCACCGACGTGGCCGGCATCAACCGCATTTCAGCCAGTGTGTTGTCCAACGCGGCCCACGCTCTGGCTGGCATGATCGGGTTTCGGCAAGATGTGGAGAGCTCCCGTCTGCCGGCTATCGGACTGACCATGTTCGGAGTCACCACCCCTTGCGTCCAGGCGGTCACCCAAGCGCTGAAAATGCGCTTCGACTGCCTGGTCTTCCATGCCACCGGCACGGGTGGCCAATCCATGGAGAAACTGGCCGAATCCGGCATGCTGGCAGGCGTCATCGACGTGACCACCACCGAAGTGGCTGATTTCCTGATGGGGGGTGTCATGAGCGCCGGTGAGGATCGCATGGGGGCAATCATCCGCAGTCAGATCCCTTACGTCGGTTCCTGCGGGGCGCTGGACATGGTCAATTTCGAAGCCATCGACACCGTGCCGCAGAAATATGAGAACCGTAACCTTTATCAACACAATCCCCAAGTCACCCTAATGCGCACGACTGCGGAGGAAAACCAGTCAATTGGGCGCTTCATCGCCGCCAAGCTCAACCAGATGGAGGGGCCCGTGCGGTTCCTGCTGCCCTTGAAGGGAGTCTCGTTAATCGATGCTCCCGGCAAACCCTTCCACGACCCGGCGGCCGACCGCATGCTGTTCGACACCCTGGAAAGCGAATTTCGGCCGGGGCCCAATCGCCGGCTGATCAAACTCGACATGAACATCAACGATCCGGCCTTCGCTGAGGCGCTGGTCGATCACTTTTTGGAAATTATTTCTTCCGGTTCTTCCGGACACTGATTTTCAGGAGATTTCCATGGCCCGCTTTACTCGACAACAGATCCTGGATCGACTCAACGCCAAAATCCGTAGCGGACAGCTCATCGTCGGCGGCGGCGCCGGCACCGGGCTTTCGGCCAAGTGCGAGGAGGCCGGCGGCATCGACCTGATCGTGATCTACAATTCAGGCCGCTACCGCATGGCCGGCCGGGGGTCGCTTGCCGGGCTCTTGGCGTATGGCAACGCCAACGAAATCGTGATGGAGATGGCCCGCGAAGTGCTGCCGGTCACCCGTAACACCCCGGTTCTGGCGGGCGTGAACGGAACCGACCCCTTTTGCATCTTCGACTCCTTTCTTGACCAGCTCAAGGCCGTTGGGTTCGCCGGAGTGCAGAATTTTCCCACGGTGGGTCTCATCGACGGCATCTTCCGGCAAAACCTGGAGGAGACCGGGATGGGCTTTGCGCTTGAGGTGGACATGATCCGGATGGCGCACGCAAAAGACATGTTGACCACTCCGTATGTGTTCTCTGAAGATGATGCCATCGCCATGACGGAGGCTGGCGCCGATGTTATCGTCTGCCATATGGGGCTGACCACCGGCGGCAACATCGGAGCCGGAACGGCCAAGACCTTGGCCGATTGTGCGGATCTAATCAATGCGTGGAGCGAAGCGGCGCTGAAAAAGCGCCGGGACATTATCATCCTGTGCCACGGTGGGCCGATCTCCATGCCCGAGGATGCCGAGTACGTTCTGAAGCGCTGTCCGGAGTGCGACGGGTTCTACGGCGCCTCCTCGATGGAACGGCTGCCCACCGAGAAGGCCCTCACCGCACAAACAAGGGAATTTCTCAACATCAAGCGCCGCTGAGGGCCGCCCGGAGAGAGCGTTCGATAGAAATAGCGCTGATGCAGAGTCGTAGGATTAACCGGTGAGAGTAAGAGTGTAGCCAATAGGAGGAATGCCATGACCATCTACGCGTGGGTTATTTGGGCGCTCATCATCGCCATAATCCTTATCGCGGTGGGGATCTGGTTTGTCCGGTCCTTTTATCGTCGATCGTCCAAGGAGATCGCTTTTGTTCGCACCGGACTGGGGGGGCAGAAGGTCATCATCGATGGCGCCGCCTTCGTTATTCCAATTTTTCACGATGTCACAGAAGTCTATCTCAGCACCCTGCGCCTGTCGGTGACATGCGACAAGGAGCAAGCGTTGATTTCCAAGGACCGCATGCGCGTGGACGTGGCCGTGGATTTTTACATTCGTGTCCGAAAAGATGTCGAATCCGTCACCATCGCCGCTCAGACCCTCGGGCGCAAAACGGGAAAGCCCGACGAACTGCGCGAGATGATGAAGGGCAAATTCGTCGATGCCCTCAGGGCCTCGGCCGCCGGCTTGACCTTGGAAATGCTCCACGAGCAACGCAGCCAGTTCATTAAGGCCGTGGGACAGGCGGTGGCCGAGTCTTTGATTAAGAATGGGTTCGAACTTGAATCCGCCAGCTTGGTCGACCTGGACCAGACCGACATGGAGTACTTCAACCCTTCCAATGCCTTTGATGCCGAGGGGTTGACCCGTTTGACGGACGAGATCGAAAGACGCAAGAAAACGCGCAACGACATAGAACAGGACACCCTGATCCAGATCCGTTCCAAGAACCTGGAAACCGATAAACTGGGCCTGGATATCGAACGCGAGAGCGAATACGCCCGCCTGTCCCAGGAAAAAGATCTGGAGTTCCGCCGGGCTTGGCAACAGGCTGAGGTGGCCCGCGAGCGTGCCGAGCGCAAGCGCGACGCACAGGTGGCTGACATTATTTCCAGCGAGCAGATCGAGAAGGCCCGAATTGCTTCCGAACGCGAGCTGAAGCAGGACCGCATCGAACAACAGCGCGACATCGAGGCCATGGAGATCGAGCGGCGCAAATTGATTGAACTGGCCGAGCACGCCCGGACCGTTGCCGTGGCCGAATCCTCCGAGGCCGAAACAGCGGCGCGTGCCAAGGCCGATGAGAAGCGTGCGGCCGCCATTTCTGCGGAGGAGGCCATCTTTACCGCACGGGACAGGGCCCAGGCGGATCGAAAAAAGGAAGTGGAGCTGATCATGACGACCCTGGAGGTGGAAAAAGATCAACTTCGGCAAAAAACCCGGATCGCTACTGAAAAAACGGTGGCCGCCGGTCGGGCGGAAATCGCGCGCATCGATGCCGATGCCTTTGCCTTGGCCGAGGAGACCCGCTCCAAGGCCTATCGGATTCGGCATCAGGTCGAATCCGAGGGTGTCAGGCTCATGGCCGAGGCTAACAACATCGCCAGTCCGGAAGCCCGGACTTCAGCTCTGCGGTTGCGCCTGGTGGAAAAACTCGACGCGATCATCCGCGAGAGCGTCAAACCCTTGGAGAAGATCGAGGGGATA
The DNA here is from genome assembly GCA_052147195.1 of Syntrophobacteraceae bacterium. GTDB lineage: Bacteria > Desulfobacterota > Syntrophobacteria > Syntrophobacterales > Syntrophobacteraceae > SbD1. Next base: position 15,471 of record JBKQLC010000260.1, on the reverse strand, counting down.
AAGGTGGTCCACCTCGACGGCCTGACCGCGCCGGCCGGCGGCGGATCACCAGAAGGCGAAGGTGGTCTCACCGATCGGCTTGTCAGCAGCGCCTTGCGCTACCGAGTACAGGCGCCTATCGTGGATCAGTTGTTGAGTGAAATTGGTATCAATATCAGCGATCCAAGCAAGCTGGCGCAACTGCTGGACAAACTGCAGAAGGACCGCCCCGAGGGGGCCAAGGAGAAGTAATCCATGGTCAAGGTGTATCGGTCTACGGTCTTGGACACCCCGGCAGACAGGGTGTGGCGGGACCTTCGAGATTTCAACGGGATGGCCAATTGGCACCCGTCGATCCTATCGAGCCGCATCGAAAATGGCCAGCCGGGTGACAAGGTCGGATGCGTGCGAAACTTCCAGCTCAAGGACGGTGCCCGGGTCAGGGAAAAACTGCTGGCCCTATCGGATTACGACTACACCTGCACCTCTGCCATCCTGGACAGTCCTCTGGAACTGAGCGATTATATTTCTTCTTTACGGCTGTTTCCCGTCACCGAGGGTAACCGCTGCTTCATCGAGTGGTCTGCGGAATTCGATTGCCCGCTGGAAAAGGTGGCTGAGCTATCTGAGACCGTCGGCAACGGTCTGTTTCAGACCGGGCTCGACGCATTGAAGAAAAGTTATGGAAAAAGATGAAAGTCTCCGTCATTCGATCGGCAGTAATTGACGCCCGAATCGATGAGGTATGGGCGGCGCTGCGTGATTTCAAAAGTCACGACCGGTGGCATCCAGCCGTGGCCCGCAGCCGGATGGAAAACGATCTCGACGGCGACGTCGTCGGAGGTGTGCGACAATTCAGCCTCACCGACGGCGCCGAGTTTCGTGAGCAACTGCTGCGCCTCAGCGACCGCGAGCACACATTTAGTTACTGTATCCTCGACTCATCCCTGCCGCTTTTTGACTACGTGGCCACGGTTCGACTCAGGCCGGTGACCGACGGCGGCCGGACCTTCTGGGACTGGCGCTCGCAGTTTCGTGCACCGGACCATCGCGCCGCGGAGCTGGAAAAGATGGTTGGCCAGAAAATCTATGAGGACGGATTTTCGGGGCTGCGGAGGTTTCTGGCCGAAAAAGAGGGGCGCGCGCAGCCTCCCGGCCATAGGGAGGCGACCGCCGCTCTTGCGACCGCTCGCGACGAGTACCTGCCGTCCAAGGCACTGGTGGTGGCGTCCGCCGGAGGTCCAGAGGTCATGACCCTTGGGGATGTGACGGTTCCTGCACCAGGCCCCCGGCAGGTGCGTATCCGCCAGACGGCGATTGCAGTCAATTACATAGACATCCAGCATCGCCGAGGAATCTCGGCAGGTTTTGATTTGCCGGGGACCCCGGGTGTGGAAGGTGTGGGTGAGATCATCGACGTGGGAGACCAGGTCAACGGATTATTCCAGGGCGACCGCGTCGCCTATATGAGCCGAAAACCCGGATCATATGCCGAAATCCGTTGTGTCAATGCCGACGACTGCATACCCGTGCCCGCTGGCGTATCTGATATTGACGCTTCCACCTTGCTCAAGGGCGTTACGGCTGGGTTACTGCTCAGCCGGGTGTTCAGGGCCGCCCCGGGCGCGACGATCCTGATCCAGGCGGTAGCCGGCGGCCTGGGTCACTTGCTCAGCCAATGGGCCAAATCCATGGACCTCACGGTCATTGGCACGGTATCTACTGCCGATAAGGCCAAGTTCAGCCGAGACCGCGGCTGCGACTACCCCATCGTGGCCGCAGACGACACCTCAGCAACATCCGAAGTGATGCGCATCACCAATGGTCTCGGGGTCGACTGTTGGGTCCACAGCAGCGGCGCGCGGGGGCTCGATGCCGCTCTCGCCTGCCTGTCCCGCTTCGGCCACTGCGCCGTCATCGGCGACCGCAACGGACAGGTTATGCCTCTGGACGTTAGCGTGTTAAAGCAGCGGTCCCTGACCGTGTCGGCCCCGGTGTGTTTTGACTACTTCGACGATCGTTCCTACTTTCTCCGCCTTGTCCATCAATTGTTCGCAAAAATTCAAAGCCGCACCATCATCCCCGCCATCGAAGCGTTCCCGCTAAGTCAAGCGTCTAAAGCCCATAGTCGAATCGAAAACCGGCAGACCATGGGCGCCGTCGTCCTGACTCCTGGAGGATGAACCCTCTCTTGGGGATTGCGCCGTATTTTGAGACTGATTCGGTTGCGAAGGTTGAGCAAAACCTCAGGCGCAACTGGACTACGCCCGGGGATTTTGCGCTTGAGGAGCGGCCAAAGCAGGCCGAAAGCCGGATGCGAGCGCAAAGGTTTTATCTACCAGGTAAGGATTTATGGATCGCGGGCTGGGGGTCGGGGGTCCGACCCCTTTGTCGTTCCAACTGTAACGCTCTCAGAAGAAATGGGAGCCCGAACACCGTTATGGCTGACGCCTAAAGCTTCTCCCAGTCATCCCTGCTGATTCCGGCCTGGCGTAAGATTCTGAGCAGAAGTTCTCCACCGCTGTCAGCCTGATGAGGATTGGGAATCCGTATGGTGATATCGTCCTTGACCATGAACCGATGTTTGCCGCCTGAATAAGGGCCTTTAAATCCCAACTGCCCGAGATACCTGACGAGATCTTTTCTTTTGACCGGACCAAAGGGAGGCATCAGGCGACTTCTTTTATAAGAAGTTCAATCCCGTCAATCGTCGGCAATCGGAGGTTCTTGTGAACCCGAAAAAGAACCCATTCTTCCAGCACTTCTCGGAGTTCTTCTCGACATTCTTCGAGTGTCTTTGCATTCGCGTAAACACCGTTGCATTCGCGAACCTCTCCATAGTAGCTGCCATCATCCGGCAAGATCTCGTACTTTGCATGGCGAAGTGCCGCCTGAATATATTCCAACAGCATTCCGAAACCTCCAATCCGGTTTAACACGGTTGCCCGATTTATTTAGAATATGACTGTGCCGAATTGGCGTCAATCGAAATGCCCGATTCGATGTATTTTGTTGTGATGGTTGCATGGGGTCCGGGGATGCTTTTCAGAGCAAGAAAACATTGCCTGCGATAGAGTAGCGTGAGATCACCATCCCTTGCCACTGTAAGAAATCCAGATGTAGCCGTGGTGCATAACGAAAATGATTGTAATATGTCAACTCGCGTTGTTGCAAGAGCGAGCCTTACGTCGCCGCGCCTCAGGGCTTGTCCGTAAATAAGTCTCTTGGGGATTGCGCCGTATTTTGAGACTGATTCGGTTGCGAAGATTGAGCAAAACCTCAGGCGCAACTGGACTGCGCCCGCTGATTTTGTGATTGAGGAGCGGCCAAAGCAGGCCGAAAGCCGGATGCGAGCGGAAAGGTTTTATCTACGGATGAGCCCTTAATCATCCACTTGAGCCCTTAGGCCATTTTGATCGATAACGTAGACCAGTTTCCTGGTATTGTTCGCATTGCGGGTTTCGAGGTAAACCGGCCGGCCCCAGAGAAAATAGATGTGCTCCAGGGTCTTTTTACAATACTGGTCATCAAGCGGCAGGCCTTCGAATTCGTGCTGCAGATACAACTGGGAGCTGTTGTGGTAATTTCCGTCCACGACCAGAATCCTGGGTATTCCCCAGTTCATGAGGCTCTGCACCAGCATCCGCTTCACCTTTTTCCAATACGTCTCCTTTACTTCGAGATCCACGTACGAGCCCTTGTCGGATTCCAGGAAGATATAAAGCTGCAGGTCCTCGGCTACTTCGCCGTTCAAAAATTCGTCTACGAAAAACCAGTCCATGTGCGTTCGCCGCACCTCCATGATCTTGTCCCGGCCCTTAACGAGGCGGAGGTCCCAGTTCGCCTTTTCAACCGCATCCGAGCAAGCTTCGAATTCCGGTCCGAATCGCCCGGTGTTCCACCGCATTTCGATATTCTCGAAAAGGGCGCTTCCAAGCAGGTAAGGGTTTATGGATCGCGGGCTATGCGCTTTGACTCTTGAATTATACAGGTTGTAATAGCCGTGTTCCTCCGCGCTCAGAAACTTTTCGGCAAAGAGCCGGTTCATGATCTTTTCGTGCCAGTAAGTAGCCCATCCTTCGTTCATGATCTTGGTCCGCCTGTAGGGCAGAAAGTAGAGCGCCTGTCCCCGGATGGAGCTTAGAATGTCCTTTTCCCATTCCCGGAAAAGAGACGGCGAGTTTTCGATCACATATTTGAAAAGGTCTATAGTGGGTTCGGGAGGGGTCTTTTTCCGCAGTTCCCGCTTTTGATCGTGGGGGATTACCTTTTTCTCCGGCAGGAGGTCATCGAACTTGCCTCCATGGGGTACAGCCGCGGACCAGCCATAGAGCCTATCGCGCGCTTCCTGCGCCGTTTCCGGGCGAATCAGCTCATCGGGGTCGATGTTCCACTCGATTGACAGTGCAGCGTCGATAAGCTTTTCGACGGCCTCCCGGCCGTAGTCCTCCTCGTATTGCCTAAAGCGCCGCGCCGCCTCCGAGGCCGAGGTTATCATGTCCCGCCGCGTTATCTGGAAGTGCCTGCTGTTTTTCATGAAATCATTGTGCGCATAGACGTGCGCCATTACCAGGACCTGGATGGGAAGCGGGTTCGTCTCCATCAGATACGCACGGGCGGGGTCGCTGTTGAACACCACCTCGTAGGGGACCGAATAGCCATGTTCGTACTTGGTGCGCTCTATTTCGTAATCTCGCCCGAAGCTCCAGTGCGAGTAGTTTACGGGCAGGCGGTAGGCCATAATTTCAAGCATCTTCTGGGCGGGAACAACGTCGAATTCCTGCTGCATGAAATCAAGCCCGAATTCGGAACCTATTTTTCGTATCAGCTCGTCGGCCTCGTTGAGCTTTTTGATATCGGCGCTGTTCATAATGTCAACCACTCCCCTATTGCCCCGAATGGAGAAATACCCGCAGGGCAGGGTAAATGTCGGACTTGTCCTTGATTATTACTCCCATCACCGGGGACCGGCCCCGCATCCCCCGATAGTAGGAAAGGTTCTCAACCGTATCAGGTTCCAGTCCTATTCTCGCTCTGTAGGCATCCATGAGGACCGAGGAGGAGTGTTCGGTCTGGAGTTCCCCGTATCCGAAATTTGCAACTCCCCTGTCGAGCATCTTTTCAAGCGACTTGACGGTCCGGTCCACGTCCCAGTCTTCACCATCTGAAAAATGGAAGGGGTAGACATTCCATTTGCTGGTGGGGTACTCCGTATCGATCAGGTCGGTGGCAAGCTCATAAGCCGAATGGCATGAGGTCCCTCCAGACTCTCCCCGGTGTAAAAACTCGTACTCGTCCACAAGCCGGGCCTCAGTTGTATGGGCGATGAACCGTATTGCGACGCGCTTGTAAATGACCCTGAGAAAAGAGGTCATCCAGAAGTAGAACGAGCGCGCGAGATACTTTTTCATTGTCCCCATACTGCCTGAGACGTCCATCATTGCGATGACCACAGCATTGGACTGGTATTCCGTATCCTCGACAATTGTGCGAAAGCGCAGATCGGATGAATCGAGATAGAGGCGGCCAGGCTCGGAAAAACCCTCCTGCCCCACTTTAGAAAAATCCGGATCGCTTGTGGCCGTAAGGAGCCTGAGGGCAAAATCGGGGTCTCCCTGCGCCGCATCCAGGGCCGCCCGGCAATCTTCCTCACTCATTCCGGTGCTCATCATCAGGCCCTGCACTATGACTTCCGTTCTTTTTATCGCCTCTTTGATGCTGCGTTTTTTGTCCAGTCGCGGCAAGATCCCGTGCTTTTCTATGGAGTCGTACTTCCAGCCCTTCGCAATCACCGCCTCCCGGATTTCTTTCTGACGCAGATTCGGTAGTCCGATATCTTCGAGCATCATTTCGACCAACTCGGCGAGCTCGATTTCGGTTTCCAGGTAATCTTCTCCCGGCTCTTCTCCCGGTCTGCCGGGCTGCCCGCTCCCGGGTTTGGGACGCTGCCCGATAACCTTCCCGTCTTCCGACTCCCCGCTGCCAAAGCCTCCTTGCGCTCCATCCGCATACTTGTGGATAAACCTGTAGCTCTTAATTCCACGAACAGGTACACGTACAATCTGGTCGCCGCTTCGCGTGATTATCGCCTCATCGCTTATGATGTCGGGCAGGTTGCGCTTGATGGCTTCCTTGATCTTGTCGCGGTGCCTGACGGCGTCAGCAAGTCCCCGCTGGCTCAAATCGTAGTCCGGGATAAGCACTGCCATCAGGCTACCCCTCCTTTCTCAACATCTCCCCCACAAAATGGAGTAGATTGTTAGCGCAAACAGGGCAGTACCCCTTCTCGAGCAGCTTCGACACGGCGTCATCTTTGCGCTTAATCGTTTTTGGGTCCCTCACGTTTTTATCCGCAATAGTGAGAGAGACAAGATTCTTCAGGTCAGACATAAGCTTCTTCTCGATAGCCTCCTGGAGCGGCAGGTATGTGTCGAAGCTGAAATGCTCTCCGCGATCGAAGGCGTCCGATTTGAATACGAACAGGCCCTGCCGGAACTCCCTTTTAGCTATTTCGGATATCCCGATCATCTCTTCGATCGAGCGCATCAGCTTTTCGTCCGGTTCCTGCTCTTCCTGGGTTACGGGGTCGATTGTCTTCCGTTTAAGACAATAGGCCGTCGCGTTCTTCATGTAATTGTCAAAAAGAGCCTGAGCCTGATCTTCGTAAGCAAAGAGAAAAGCCCGGTTTACCTCCCGTCTGGCTTCGTCGCGATACTCTGAGAGCGTGCTGCCTTTCTCGCCCTTCAGGAGTTCGATGTACCTTTTTCTTTCTTCATCCGAGAAGCCGATATGGTGTTCGAACTGGTGCGTGAGGGAGCGGATTATATCGACCGGATTTATGCAGCCCGCGCCTTCCACTGCGGCCCCAAGGGCGATATTGATGGCGTTCATTACGAACCTGGGGCTTATCCCGCTCATGCCTTCCCCTTTTTCCCTGCCTTCCAAACGCATCTTCTTAACGTTTACCGGGTCCTTCTCCTTCTCCATGATGACCTGCCCGTCGTAATACCTTGCCTTTTTTACCGGCTCAGGACAAAGGTTCGTTGGGATGAGACGGGTCAGCACGGCGAACATGGCGGCCGTATCGAAGGTGAGCGGAGCGATGTGCACTTTATTATGGAACTCGCTTTTTTCGGTCAGCTTCCTGTAAATCGAGACCTCATCTTTGATGCGCAGGTTGTAGGGAACGTATATCGGATACATTCTGTCATGCAGGGCTTCGTTTTCCTTGCTGGCCTTGAACTTGTCGAACTCGGTCTGGTTAGTATGACTGAGGATTACCGTATCGATATAAATCTGGGGAAACCCGGGGGCCTTGATCAATTGCTCCTGGGCCACCGTGATCAGGACATAATGGAATTTGATGTCGCATTTCAGGATTTCGATGTACTCGATAAGACCCCTGTTCGCGATCTCTATCTCTCCATCGAACTTGTATCCCAACGGATGAGCTTCGCCGAACTTAGTTATTTTTCCGAGGTCGACGTGGCCAATCAGCTCGGAGATGTCCTGGTTCTTGGGATCGGAAGGCTGAAACGTGCCTATGCCTACCCGGTCGCGCTCGCTGAGCCTGATCTGAACGACCGGCATGTTCTCCCAGGTAAATTGTCCGACCTGGTCGCGGCATTGAGAATCATCCTCCAGCTTGCATTTGCAGACCGGGCAAAGATCCCCTTCTATCTTGACCCCGAGCAGATTTTCAAATTCGGGCCGAAGCGAGCGTGGAATCAGATGGAGCGGGTCTTCATGAATCGGGCAGCCCTTAATGGCGTACATCGGAGTCGGCTCCCGCTCGAGTCCGGACCGAAGCAGAGTTGCTATTGTAGACTTACCGGACGATACCGGGCCTACCAGTATCAATATCCGCTTACCCGTCTCGGTACGGTTGGCGCCTGCCCTGAGGAAGCGGACCAGGTCATGAAGAGACTCCTCGATTCCGAAAATCTCGCTGGAAAAAAAATTGTAGCGCACCAGGTCCTCGTAGTGAGGGAGTTTTTCAGATTCCGGCAGCTCAGTTACTTTTTTCGACGCAATCATGTCGTATATTCGAGCCGGGGCAGATTGAGCAATTTTCGGGTCTTCCGCGACCAGCGCGAGATATCCTTTCATGGTTCCTTCCCAATTTGCACTTGCTGACCCGGATTTTCGAATCAACATCTCCATCGACTTCAAAAACTCATCTTTTTTTGTATCCATGAGAGCACCTCTTCCTGGACTTTCCTAAATTGCACTATGATTCCCGTGCCTTATCAATAGACGTAGCAGTTGAAATATACGTCTACCCGGAATTGCACGATTATCCCCGGGGCTTTTTCAACCCCGCAACACCCCCTAAGCTCATCGGGCATTAAGGAATGATCTTTTGAACATTAGTCAAAGAAACTGGAACTCAGGATGCGCGCTGGATTTGAAATTTCACCCGATATTCAACTTGCGCGTGGAAGCGAAAGTGGCATTGCTCGAAATCGTGGTAAACTCGGCATCAGCGGCGTTGTGATTTCAGCATCAGCAAAAGAGCACAGCAGCAAATCTGTAGTAAGTTTAATCACGATGTTATCGATAGAATAGTAGATCTGACAGGCAGCACGAGGGCATGTTGGGTAATAATATTTACAAATATTTATAATTATTAATAAAAATTCATATATAAATTTTTGGTGGGCTTTGTTTGTGCCGCAATGAATAAAGGGCAGGGAATAGGTCTAATGCCAAGTATCGTTCAAGACCGCGCGGGGATGAACCTCGCCCCTCCCCGTATCGATTCCCATGCCGGAGTTTCAGAATGGAAACGCCCGTGGGGAACCGGGTTCCGGGCGGCTATGTCTTTTTGTATCCCCCGCCTGGCTTTGCACGTTCGGGAGCCGGCGGGAAAAATCGTTTGAAGAAGAAAACGCTGGTTGCGATAGGGGCGAAATAGTAGGCTATCCGGTAGATGAGGATCGCCAGCAGGCAAAAGTCGTAATCGAGATCCATCATGTAAAAAGACCACGCCATCGAGCCTTCCATGAGTCCTATCGATGCCGGGGTCAGCGAGAACAGGCTCGTAAAAAGACCAACCGAGAACCCTACCATCAGAACTTTATTACTCACCGGGTAGTTTATCGCGATGAACGAAAACTTCAGGCAGAGGAACATAAACAGCCAATCGAGAAGGGCCAGGGATGCCGGAAACAGCAGTACACTCCTGTTTCTCATTATCATGTTCAGGCTGTCATTGAAGTTTTCGAAGAAAACCTCGGCCCTTTCAGGCCTGATCCAATGCGGCCTTCCGATCTTCTTGGTAAAAGCAATTACCGCCCTGAGACCGATTTGCCATATTTTCTTTCTGAAAGCCTCATGAACGATTGTCTGAATAGTTAACCAGGTCATCAAGAAGGCAACGAGCAGGACCATGACCCCGAACACTTCCTGGTCGCGGTCTGTTATCTGGTGCTGGCTGTAAAGATAGAAAAACCCGAGATAGATGAACAGGACCGCAATAGTGTTGGTGAGAAAGCCATGTATGATCGAGACCGAGAGCGTGTTGCTGGGCGGGATGTCTTCGCGCGAGAGCAGGTAGACCTTTGCGGCCACTCCGCTCAGTCCTGCTACCGACATAAGATAGTTGAGGGTGTTCGATATGAGCGAGATTTTGAAACAGGAAGAAAAAGAAAGCGGCAGGCCGATTCCGACCAGCAGTTTTTGAAGAACGCCGGCAACGCAGGCATAGCTTATAAAGGCCGAAGCGACCACCGCCAAAGCCCAAAGGGGGTTTATGTCTCCCAGATGCTCAGCAAACTTTTGAAGGTTGGCCTGCTTGATGGTATAGAAAAGGATGATCATGCCGAAGATAGCGGCAAACCAGAATCTCTTCCGAGTGGCTATACTTACCAACTCTCCTCCAAAACCGAGCTCTTAGCGCCTAATTTTGGCTCTCAGCCGAGATGCCGTGCCGAGGCGCAAAATTATTGCCTTGCGGCGGGAACTCATGCCAGGGTGCCCAAAAAAGTACCGGATAACTCCGGGGGAGCATGAAATCTTGAGAATCACTCCCCTGAATGCAACGTGGTATCTGCCCCAAAAAGGCGCCTTGTCTTAGAGTTTAATGCAGATCACCAAAAGCGCAAGCCGGAGAGATATACCGAAACGGCTGGTGCGTCAAATCGGAAGCAGCAAATCGGATTTCGGCGCTCGGATGGCAGAGGTTTGACTCTTAGGGTCACACACAAATTGCCGTACCGAATATAAACCGGAGCCGTGGGGGTTAGGCTTCGAGATTTTGGCAACGCTGAAACGTTTATTTCAGAATCTTTTTTACCTCTTCCCCGTACCTCTGAAATATTTCCTCGGCCAGGTTCGAGAGTTTTCCCCGGATCGAATCGAGCGCCGGAATGTCGAGAGGGGCGGGGACGTTTAGTATTTCCATCGATATAGGCCTTATGTAGAGATTGTTATCCAACTCGGCCATTTCTTTTGCCGTAAAGTTATCCCCCAGGATCTTCTTCTTTTCGATCCCTTGCATATCCAGGTTCCTGAGAAAATTGAGTATCGAAAGAAGGTCGAAATTTTTCTGGAAGGAGTCGATGTTCCTGTTGACGGCTGAGCGCTCGCTTGCGAGGTCCTCGTAGTGCTGTTTATATTTTTCCATCCAATAATGAAGGCGCGAGTAGGATTCGAGCAGCAGCTTCCGGAATTTTCGTTTTTGGGTCAGCGCCCTGACCCGAATCAGCGGCACTTGCCGCGTGAAAATAACATTCAAGCAGGCGTTCCAGAAGCCGGCCCCTATTCCAAGCATTTCCCGGAGCCGGCTTTGCATGTCCGAATGAATCATGAGAAAAGAAAGCCTCGCCAGCCTTCTTTCAACCATCCAGGCGTGCCTCCGGGTTTCATCAGCCTGCATGTTGAGGTGTTCGATTTGAAGGTCGATCAGGCGACGCTCCAACAAGTAGTTTTCGATCACCTCTTCTTTGACCTGTCTGGTCAGAGAGGCGACCAGATCATCTTCCGTCAACGATGGGCAAACCTCCGAAGGAACAATCACAAGAAAGAGGAAACAAAAATCGAGATCTACGAGCCCCTTGCAGAGTATTTCCGTTCATAGATCTCCACGCTCCAGCAGATGCTACTTTTTCAGCAGCAGAAAAGTACTGGGATCGAGTTCAAATTCGGACACGGCAGGATTGTAATTGCCTTTTTCCTTCAGCGCCTTAAGCTTGATGCTGTCATTTTCAGGCAGCAGCACGAGAATGGAGCTGAAAAGATCGTCCATTGCGTCGATCGGATAAGGGATGCCTCTTTCATTTACATCGGGCATATGCCGGTGGGATCTGGCCGAAACCCAGACCGAGGTCGAGTGCCTACGGGCCAGATCGCCAATTTTTTCGAAAAGCGGGCGCGCGCTTCGGTCGAAGTCGAGACCGTCCAGAATGATCAGCGAGGGTTCGAACTTGGCCTGCTGTTTCAGATTGTCGATGCTAATCTCCAGTTTTTCCGGACTGAATGTCTGGTTGAGGAACGACATTATGAACCGCAGAGGTTCTATGGCGTGCTGCAGATCGGAGGCCTTGCATTCGGGCCGGTTAGAAAAAATATCTTTGAGCAGTTCATGATACCAGAGCTTCACCTTGTCCGGGACCACATCTACGCAGACATGGAGAACCGGCTCCTTGTCGAGCAGGTATCCTATAGCAAGTTGAGTGAGGCAGGCTGTTTTGCCAGCCCCGGCCCGGGCCAGGAGGACTCCCATCTCTCCCGGTCCGGGCCGGTTGACCGGTATTTTCGCATAACCACTGCAAACCGCGCTTTCATCGGCCATTTCAATGCTCCCTTCTGAGTGCTCGGTTTTTCGGTTTTTTATCCCGCTTGGTTTAATGATACTTTACCGGAGGGAAAATTTCCATCAAAAGCCTCTTTTCGTTGGATCGGCCTTCAATGATGATACTCGGGCAATGCCGTACCCTTCAACCGTGCTTTCAACGATTTTCTGCCGCCGGAGATTTGTTTCCTATCAAAGTTGCTTCCACCCGGCGCTCTCGTGCCCGAACGTCATGATTTATGAGCACTATCTGCTGCCAGCTTCCGATAAGGAGTTTACCTCTTCGTACCGGAACGCTCAACGATGGTCCGAGAAGAGCTGCCTGAACGTGGCTGTGACCGTTTCCGTCATGCCATGCCTTTTCATGCTCATAGACAGCACCTGGTTCGGCAAGTCTGTTTATTACTCGCTTCAGGTCCTCCACGGCCCCCGGTTCGTATTCGATCGTCGTCAGCGACGCTGTTGACCCCGCGACAAAAAGTCCCATCAGACCCGTCTCGAAGTTGAGGCGGGAAAGTATGTCATCCAAAAGAGGGGTAATATTCACAATATCGGGCCCTCTTTCCGTGGACACGCGCAATGTTTCGGAATAAATTTGGATCTGCGGCATTGTCTTTGTCTCAAAGTGGACGGAATCAGGTGGTCTGCCGGGCACTTTACCGATCCCGGAGGGCCATCTTGAAACTCAAACTAGGACATACGACCGGTCCAGGCAAGACAAAAAAAGATCCCTTCTACTTACCTTCTCCAGGCATGCGGTGAGGATTGCAAATTGGAATGCATATTGATCGGAACCGGCGGGATGATGCCGATGTCTTACAGGATGCTTACTTCACTGGCAGTAAGGCTCAACGGCCAATTGTATCTCTTCGACGCCGGGGAGGGGACACAAATCAACTGGAAAAGAGCGCGGCTTGGAGTGCGTGGGCTGAAGCTTATCGCCGTAACTCACCTGCATGCCGACCACTGCCTGGGGATACCAGGCATGATCATGCTCAGGGGACAAATGGAGAATCCGGACCCCCTCACAATTCTCGGTCCCCCCGGAACGCGAGAGTTCATAACTCAGTCTCAGAGAACCCTCGAATACCAGGTCAACTTCCCGATCCATATCATCGAATGGGCTTCAGACAACTCGGGTTTGGCATACCAGGACGACCAGGCCAGGATATTGTGGCAACCGGTCAAGCACACCCGCTTTTGCCTGGGATACAGGTTCGAAGAGCTGGACAGGCCGGGAAAATTCGACAGCGCGAGGGCACGGGCACTGGGGGTGCCGGTGGGGCCGCTCTGGGGTAAGCTTCAAAAAGGAGAAAGCGTAAATACTCCAAAAAAGACTGTACAACCTTCGGAAGTGTTAGGGCCTGCCAGACGAGGCCGGCATATTGCCTTCGTGGTGGACACCAGACCCGCCCCCGGCGTTTATTCTCTGTGCGAGAAAGCTGACCTGGCTTTTCTGGAAGGCATGTTTCTCCCCGAGCACTCCGAACACGCGGATGTAAAAGGCCACATGACGGTCTCCGAAGCCGCAAGGATCGCCAGAAAGTCCGGCGCTGCCAGGGCGGTCCTCGTTCATATAAGCCCCCGGTACGAAAACAGCGAACTCGGGAAACTCGAAGATGAGGCCCGCAAAGAACTTAACTCCGTCAGAATTGGAAGAGACCTGGACATCTTCGAAGTGAGTCTTCCCGAAAAAAACGGACCTTGATGAAATCTCTGCTTTCCGGGCAAGGCCCAAAAAAGAAAAGGCCCTCCAAGGGGTAGAGGGCCTTCAATCTTTTTGCGGTCGCTTTTAAAGTCTCAAACTGCCGGCCAGAGAAACCGAATCGGGAAAGGGTCCCGGCTAATCGCCTTTGGCTCCCTCGATCATCTTTTCAAGCCTGACCTTTTCGGCCCTGGCTTTCCTGAGTTTCTCCCCGATTTGTTCTGTCTCTTTCGATCCGGCCCCCGGACTCTCCAGCTTCTTCTCGAGTCCTGCAATTTCCTTCATGACCCGATAAAGCTCGACAGCAACCATCCTAATACTCATACGGGTAACTTTGTCCCAATTGTGAAGAATGTTTCGTGAGGCGCCACAGTTACTTTTTAGAGGTTTACCTTCGGGTATATACCTCGTAGGCGAGGTCGAATTTTTCTCTCGAACCCGGGGGTAAACGCAGTGCAAATCCGGAACCGGGGGACATCGCATCCTCTCGCAGTGACGGGTTGAGTTCCTGTAAATGACTGACAGGTACACCGATCCATTGTGCTATCTCCTCCAGTTTCAGAGGCGTGTTGACCAAAACCGGATCGAAGTCCGTAGGCTTGCAAAAGTTGGGATACTCGAACCCGTACTTTTCCGGCTCGCGCATGATATTCATCGCGGCCAGGACTTTTGAAACGTAAACTGCTGAATGCGCGGGCATCCTTCGCCCATAAAGCTCCCCGTCCTTAACGCGGCACGTTCTAGCCACGCAATTAATCGGCCTGCTCCCCGCATTGTAGGCGGCAAGGGCCAACAACCATGAGTCGTACTGTTCGTAAAGTTTTTTCAGGTACTTGGCGGCTGCCTTGGTCGATTTGATCGGATCTCGCCTTTCGTCCACCGAACGATCGACACGTAATCCCATTTTCCTGGCTGTTACCGCCATCATCTGCCAATAACCACCCGCTCCTCTATATGACGCGGTCTTCTCGAAACGACTCTCCACAAACACAATGGAGACCATTTCCGCCGGTACGCCCTGGCTTTCCAGAATTTCGGTCATTTGGGGGAGACAAATCTTCGCCTTTTCCATGGCTGCCGAAAAAGTCGTTCGGCCTTCTCCCCGATAGAAGCGAATGTACTTCTGAATAAGTGGTTCATTGATGGGTATCTGGATTCCGTTTCTCCATGACACTGCGGGGGTCCCCGTAAGAGCATCCGTAGGAGTTGGCTGAGTGAGCGGCACTATGGAAATATCCTTTTTCGGGAGGTCGCCGGGCAACGATAACGCTGCCAGCCCTCCAGGAATCTCCACACCCGCTGCTCCAGCCTGAGCCTGGAAGTTGAAAACGAACAGGGAAAGTAGAAGTAAAGCCGTGACCTTCGCAAAACATCTGCCAAAGCCGGCTTCGGATCCCGCCGCATGGTGCCATTGGAGGCTTGAATCAGGCGCCATACTGGTTCTCCTCACATTTTTCAAAGAAGCCCCATGGCCCTCACGGATACCCGCAAGAGTTAATAGGATTGAAAGCATTTCTACTAGGTTCCCCAACAAAACGCAAACCGGGTTATCCGGGATTATTCGCGGTTAGACCGGATTATCCCGGAAATAGCCTGATTAATCCGCCCTTAGAAAGATATCCTGACCGATTGGGTTAAATCTGCCCGGCCTTGGCCTGAACTGTATCGTTTTGGAGACTGTTGTTCACTCAATCTCTTTCTTATGCGATGTATCTCGATAATGCGTTATTTTTCGTTGTTTGTCTTCAAGTGCGCGTGATTACACCGGATTTCAGGACACGGTTCCAGGCTTGAAGGCTGAAGGGTGAAACCGTCACCTTCCGGCTTCGCCCTTCACACTTCAGGCCCGGCGCCGGCATCGCGCCTGCAGGGTAAATTTGTTCTCATTCAAAAATGGACAGAATTACGGGACTTTTTACGGCGCGTCACACTTCCCCTCTCTCGCATTGGGGTGCATAACGCCCCATAACATGCAGTGCTAAGCCAGAACCGG
>JBKQLC010000259.1:0-26654 GCA_052147195.1 Syntrophobacteraceae bacterium | reverse complement strand
GATTGACAAGCAATTTTCCTAATGCCTCTGGATTCCAGCCCAAAAGCCCTGCCGGAATGACGGTTATGGAAATCTCTCGGCCAGCCAAAAACTATCGGGTATGGTGTTTATGGTTAGAACTATCGGGTATGGTGTTTATGGTTAGAACTATCGCGTATGGCGCTTATGGTCAGAAAGTGCATTTAGGCGACAGCCCCCGGAGCGCAGCCCACCAACTCTTTTCGAGCGCAGAGGGCGTTCGATAATTCCAAAAACCCGGTGGCCTGCTCCGGGGGGCCAGGGTCGATCTTTAGAGATCGCTGAGCAAAACGCGGAGAAAAAACATAAGCTCAGCCCGTATGCTTGCCAAAATTTCAAGAATTTAGATGTTAGCAATTCAGAGATCGCTGAGAAATCATGATGGTATAGATTCAGAGCCAGGCATGGGAAGCCAGGAGCGGGGAGCTTTTGCTCCCTGCCCCCTGCAGTTTAGATTAGACGATAGTCACCCTGTTCCTGCCATTTTTCTTCGCTTTGTACATGGCTTTGTCAACACGGTTGAAGATCGTTTCCTGATTTTGATCAGAATCAGCAATTTCAGTAACGCCGCAGCTCACGGTAAGGCTGATTTCCTGCTTGTGGTAAACGAACCGGGTGTTCTGGATTAATTTGCGCAGTCTTTCGGCAACCGCGCCCGCGCTTTCCAGGTCGGTACCTGGAAAGATCAGGACGAATTCGTCTCCACCCCAACGGGCGATAAAATCAGTTTCGCGGAGAATGGCCCTGACGCGTTTTATGATCTCCTTGAGGCATCTATCTCCAGCCCAGTGGCCGTATTGATCGTTTATCGCCTTGAAATTGTCGATGTCAAACAGGAGAATCGAAAAAAACTGTCGATACCGTTGGAAGCGGTGCAATTCGTTCTTGAGGCGTTCCCTCAAAGCACGCCGGTTAGCTATACCTGTCAAAGGATCGACCAGTACTTCCTTTTCGAGCGCCTTACGCTTCTCATGAACCTGGTCTACTTCTTTTTTCATCCTGCTCAGGTTTTCATTCAGAGATTCCATCTCCTCACTGAGTCTCTCCTGGCGGATCACCTCAGAGCGGCGCTTTTCCTCCAGGGCCGTCCGTATGGTGGCGAGCCTGGACATGACGAGGCCCCTGAACTCGGCGAGCGTGGTGCTGAGCTGCGCCGATTTTTTCATGTCTTCCACATGATTTTCGAGGAACCTGTTGAACTTTGTATTTTCGCTTTGGCTCTGCCCCGTCTGAGTGATCGAATCCAGGTACTGGCGCTCGACCTCCAACAGGCCTGCGCCAATCTCCGATATGAACTCGGTGACCAGGCTCCGTTCCTCATTTATCATCTGGTTGTAGGCCTGGACGAGAGAGATGATATCATCCTTGAGCCCAACGATATCTTCGATCTGGAAGCTTTGCTCGATTTTTTGCCGCAGTTTTGCCAGACGCAGTGAGTAATCTTCACCGAAGTCCTGGTCAAATTCGGTGATCAAGCCGACAAAAATCGACTGGAGTTCTTTGCAGTGGATATTCGAAACGCCTACCGGCGCCTGCTCCCCACGCTTGTCGACAGTGTCGCCGGCGAGCAATTGTTCGCTTTTTCCTATCGTGTCTCTTAGGGCGCGCAGGCTTTCTTCCATCTCCTCGATTGCAGTTGCTTTCTGGACCGAGTTTTTGAAATGGGCGAGCCTCTCACATACAGCCGCACTCTCGTTGCTTGCCAGGGCCGAAAGGGCAACCACGGCGCGCTTCAGCAGATCGCGCATCTTTATTGCCGATTCCTTGTCCTCAACGGCCTCTCTGATGCCGTTACCGGAAATTCTTGCAGCCTCTGCAGGCACATTTTTCCCGGGCTCGGCTGATTTGCTCCCCGGCTGCTGCGCGTCATCAGCGTATCTCATCACCTGATCTCCGTATCTCTCATGTTGACTTACGACCCTTCAAACCCGTATCCACCCTGGTTTTGGGCTTGAAGAGCTGGCACTCGATGCCCGATGAAGCGTAGACGGCGCCACTGGGGTGCAAACGCGTCTTGATACTCCACGCAGAGCAACCGTAAGGGGCCCCCGTTACCCAGGTTATGAAGAAGAAGCGGCAAAGAGTGCAGTTGACCTTATCCATGCAGTGCTCCTGGAAATGCTTCAAGTATCCGAATGCTCCCGCCGACTCAAAGGGAAGCAAGTTCGATGCCAGACGAGAGCTGGATGCGCCCGGGCAGCGGGCAGTGAGGGTTTGCGCAACTATTATCGACACCGTGTATATTTCTGTGCCGGGCGTTTTTTCCTCAAGAATTAATTACTCGTTGCCGATATAATAGCTGGAGGAACATGTAATGGTTATAACCAACTATCGGGTCCAAAGCGTTTTGCGCACCTATACTCGACAGTTGCAACGGTCGAATCTTACAGCAAAAGCCGACCGGGCAGCGGGCAGCGGGGAGAAAGTGTCAATCTCAGGAGAAGGCAAGAACAGACTTATGATGGATCGAGTGACCAGTCAGGTTTTGGAAAAGATGTGCCCCAAACAGGATGATTCTGGACCGGCAGGAAACACATCCGTGATCGACGGACCGGTAACGGAAGGAAACATATGAACATAAAGACAATTCCGCCATATTTGACAGATGCCGTGCAGAGTACCACGGCAACAACAGCAAAACCTGCCACGGAAGAGAAAGCCTCGGTTGGAAACGGCGCTTCTTCGGACCGTGTGCAACTCTCGAAGGATTACCAGGACATGGCTCAGGCGCAAAAAGCGGCCTCGGGGCCCGAGGAAGTCCGCACCGAAAAGGTCCAGCAGATCGTAAACCAGTTGAACAGCGGGACGTACCAGATCAAACCCGATGAAATAGCGGGGAAAATGCTCGATGAAATAGTTTGAAAAGCGTTATTTAATTGACGCAGCCTTCAGCAGCCCGGCACTGGAATTTTGACACAGTGGCCGGGCCGTTTTTTTGACGCACAGGCAGCCGGCGGCGAACAACAAGATAATTATTTCAACTCTGATATAGGGTATTTTTTCCCGCTAAGCTCGATATAAAAGTCTTGCCCTCCATCATCTTCACGTACGAACTCTGCGAGCTGGTAATAGGCAGGGCGGGAGAACCTGGCTAAAAAGCGCCGCTGCAGCACTTTGCAGTAGAGAATGTTGTCCCTTCCGACTGCCAGGGTATCGAGGTCGAGGACTTCGGAGCCAGGAATATTTTTCATACAAATTAATATCCGCTCCCTGTCCGACCCATCCGTGTCGATATCTACCCTCGAAACCACGAAGGGAGTATCCGCTACATCGATGGGGCAAGGTCCCATCGAATCTGCCAGGACAAATTGGCCGGTGGGCATCTGGTCCAGTTTTGAATAGAGGGTTTCCAGGATTTCGGGCCGAAAAATCTTGTTCCCGTAGTGAAACCAGTCGCCGTTTTCATCGACCAGAATCCCGCTGGGTTGAAGCTCTTCAATTGCACCTGTCTTACGAACGTCTGGCCTGTCGGGGTCCGGTCCTGTCATATCGAAATGGCGTCCTCGTCTAATTCGGGTAACGCATCAACGCCACCTTTTTTACGCCCGGCGGCCTTTGCGCAGAATCTTTCCATCTCGGAGTATATGCATCCACAATACTGCTGTCTATACATTCCGAGCGCCTTTGCCCTCTGCTGTCCCTCCCTCCATCCGGACCTGAAATCCCTGTAGAAAAAAGGGATGCCATGTTTGACGGAGGCTTCTTCAGCAATGGATACTATCAACTGGTGCTGCTGGCGCCTGCTGTAGAGAAGCGTGGTAGTGAAAGCGTCGAAGCGGCTCCTTTTTGCCAGACTTGCCGCCGCGTTCAGCCTCAGAGAATAGCAGTAGAGGCAGCGATTGGTCTCACGAAACGCAACCTCCCGGAAAAAAGTCTGCGGATCGTAGTCAGTCCTGACGATCAGCGGCAGATTCTCGTTTTGCGCGTAGAGTTGAAGCGTTTTCAGCCGTTTTTCGAATTCCTGGTAAGGTTGAATGTGTGGATTATAGAAAAATCCGTGTACGGCGAAATTCTCACCGCGCAGAACCTCCAGAGGATGGATTGCGCAAGGACCGCAGCAAATATGTAGAAGAATTCGTGACATAAGTTAAATCCTGGAGCGGGGAGCGGGGAGCGGGAAGTTTTTTGCTTACCGCTACCCGCTTCCCGCTTCCCGCTTCCTGCTTCCTGCTACCCGCTTCCCGCTACCTGCTTCTTCTCAGTCGCGCGCAAGATCAGCGGCCAGTCTATTCGTAAGCCCGTCGAAGCTCCCGTTGCTCATGCACACGATCAGGTCGCCCGGCCGGGTTGACCCAAGTAGAAATCCCAGCAGCTCATCGGTAGTCGGGAAAAAGCGCGCATCCTTTTCCCGCCTGCAAATATCATCTACGAGCCGTTGCGCGTCGAGGCGTTCGGATTCGGGAACGGCCTCCATCCCCGGGGGCTGTTTGATACAGATGATGTCCGCAGCGGAAAATGCGCGTGAGTAGAGATCCTGGAAGACGTTTCGCCTGCTCGAGTTGCTCCTGGGCTCAAAGGCGGCGATTAGACGGCGTTTGGGATGGTAGAGCTTTAGAGCCAGCAGCGTTTCATGCACAGCGGTCGGATGATGAGCGAAATCGTCAATTACGAGAACCCCTCCGAACTCACCTATGACGTCCTGGCGCCGCTTTACTCCATTGAAAGCCAGAACCGCCTCCTGGATGCTCTCCATAGACATTCCGGCAATGCTTGCGGCCGCGATTACGGCTGCGAGGTTCCAGACATTGTGCCTTCCCGGCAGTTTGGACCGAAAGGTCTCTTCCCGGAACGTCCTGGGGCTGCGAAGCCGAAAGGAGACCTCGCCCTGCTGGAAATCAACCCACTTGATATGCCAGTCCGCGCGGTGAGAGCGGCCGTAGGTGATCACCTGCCCCTTGCATTCGGAGGCGAGCCCGGTGCAGTTGGGGTCGTCGGCGTTGAGAATAAGGTATCCGCGCTCCGGGATTATTCTGACAAAGTCCCTGAACGCCTTCAAGACAGCCTCGAGGTCGGCGAAGATGTCCGCATGATCGAACTCGATGCCTGTGATTATCCCGATATAGGGCTGATAATGCAGGAATTTCGGCCCCTTATCGAAGAAGGCCGTATCGTATTCATCGCCTTCCAGCACCATGTATTGGCCCGCGCCCAGCCGGTAGCTCCTGCCCCAATCCTTGATGAAGGCCCCGATAAAGGCTGCGGGGTCCATCCCCCCACGCTCGAGTACCCATGCGAGAAGAGAGGAGACCGTGCTCTTTCCGTGAGTACCTGCTACAACCATGCTTCTTCGCCCCGGGAGAAAGAGCCGGGAAATTGCCTGGGGCATCGACAGGCATGGCCGGTCCTGCGCCATGACGAATTGGGCTTCGGGATTTTCACGCCGTATGACATTGCCCATGATAAACAGATCGGGATCGAACTTCTGAGGGTTTTCCGGCGAGAACCCCTCATAGAGCGGAATACCCAGGGTCTGCAGATGCGTACTCATTGGAGGATAGAGGTTCCGGTCAGATCCGGCCACCTCGAAGCCGCTCTGTTTGAGCATCGTCGCCAGGGTCCCCATGGCGATTCCTCCGATCCCCACCAGGTATATTTTCTTTATTCCGTCATTTTCCATGTATGAGCGTTTCCATAATGATATCGTGCAAGACGGGCCGTAACTGCCTGATTTCATCGTTTTGCCGTGTTGGATGAACACGATTGGTGAGAAGAATTACCATGATCCGTTTTTCCAGGTCCAACCAGAAAGAGACCCCGGTAAATCCGAGGTGCCCGATGGTGTTGCTTGAAAAATGCCGCCCGGCGCTCGAGTAACCCTTTCGGCTCGGGGTGTCGTAACCCAGACACCAGTCACTCAAACCTTCGGAGATTCCGGTCCGGGTCCAGAACAGCCGCACGAGGTCCCGGGGCCAGAGCGGGTCGGTCAGATTACCTTCATAGATATTCAAGAGGAAGGAAAGCAGCTCAAAGACCCCCCGGGCCGTCCCGAAGAGCCCCGCATGCCCCGCCACTCCGTTGAGAGTCCAGGCGTTTTCATCATCGACTTCACCGAAAAGCAGCCGCTTTCTCCAACTGCAAATCTGGGTGGCCGCAAACTCGATGCCCGGCGATGGACGGAGCGAGGAGCAAAAAACTTCCCGCTTGCCGCTTCCCGCTTCCCGCTTCTGAATTGGACCGTTCTCCTTTATAACACCTTCTGATTTGATTGGACAAAAATGAAGTTCATCTATTCGGAGCCCGGCGAACAGAAAATCGCGGGCAAGGCTGTCGAGCCTCTCACCCATTTGCCGTTCGAGAATCAGCCCCAGCAGCATGAACCCGAGGTCGCTGTAATTGGCCGCCTTGCCGGGAGGAGCATCGAGGGGCGTTTGCAAAATCATTGACAAAAGCGCGTTCCGCCTGGCTTCGGACGGCAGTTTGATCAGTTCGGTATAAAAAGGTCTGTATGCCGGAAGCCCGGAGCTATGAGAGAGCAGGCGCCGCACCGTGATTTCCATTTTGTCCCCGGGGACTGAACCCGGAAAGAACCGGCAAAGGGGATCGTCAATGTTGAGAACCCCCCGTTGAATTGCAGCCATGCAAAGGGGGGCGGTAACCAGGGGTTTTGTCAAGGAAGCAAGATCGAAGCGAGTGGATGGGGTTACGGCAGCTCCGTCAGATTCCACGCTTCCCCACGTCCGCTCAAAAATCGGCGTCAGGCCGTGCGAAATGAGAAGAGAAGCCCCGGGAAAGACGCCTCGACAAATGGCCGCCTTGAATTCGGTATCCAGAAGAGATTCTGAATCAGCGTTCAACCGGAGTTTTGAGTATTCCGAGCAAACCTTCATTTGTATCCAGCACAAAGGGCGCGCCGAACGGAATCACCTCATTGCGGCTGCCATGGCCGAAGGGCAAACCGTGTACGACAGGAAAATCATATTCGCTCACATGATCCATTACCATCCGGCAAATATCATTGTTTTCAGCGCAGCTCGTAAACTCACCCAGAAGAATTGCACCGATCGAAGGCAGTATTCCGGCCAGCTTGAGGTGATTCATCATCCGGTCGAGCCGGTAGAGGGCTTCTCCGCAGTCTTCGATCAGCAGCAGCGCTCCGGTCATGTCCGGCATATAAGGTGTTCCCACCAGGTGGGCGAGGCAGCTCAGGTTTCCCCCCAGGACACGGCCTTCGGCGGCGCCTGGCCTGAGGACCTGTCCCGGCTCCAGTGCCCATTGATATGACGCCTTTCCCGAGAGCACCTCAAGGACGCTGTCCGGCGCCTCGCTCATGCCGATGAGGTTGGGACCGTGGAAAGTGGTCCACCCGGCGCGGCTCATCAGCCCAAGATGCAGGAAAGTGATGTCGCTGTGCCCGATGAAAAGTTTCGGGTTCAGGCGGAAGGTGGAAAACGGAATTCGGGGCAGGAGCCGTCCGCTGCCGTAACCGCCCCGTATGCAGATGATCGCCTCGATCTTCGGATCGAGAACGGCTTCCGTCAAGTCCTGGAGCCGCTCCACATCCGTTCCGGCAAGATATCCATCCTTTTTGAAAATATTCTTTCCGGGAACCACTTCGTACCCGGCCGACCGGAGGATTTGCACGCCCTTTTCGTACGAATCGGCTTCAAAGGGACTCGACGGCGCCACGAGCGCGATCGAACTTCCCGGAGTAAGGCCCTGGTATCCTGGTTTGCTGCTCATCTATGGATCACGCCGGCTTTTTGTTCATGTCGAAAATTATTCTCAGGCCATTGAGGGTGAGGTAGTCGTCAACCGCATCTATGATGGGACATTCGCTTGCGATAAGCGGGGCCAGACCGCCGGTCGCGACCACGTAAACTTCGCGGTTTACCTCCCTTTTCATTCGAGAGATGATTCCTTCGACCAGGCCCGCATAGCCGTATACGATTCCCGCGTTCATCGAAGCAATGGTATTCTTGGCCATTATAGAGGGCGGGCGGGCGAATATCTCGACCCTGGGGAGCTTGGAGGCCTTCTGGAAAAGAGCTTCGCACGAAATCATGATTCCGGGGCTGATGACCCCACCCATATACTCGCCACGCTCAGAAACATAATCGAAGGTTGTCGCCGTCCCGAAATCGACCACAATTACCGAGTTTTTCCGCTGATCGTAGGCCGCCACGGCGTTTACGATCCTGTCCGCCCCGACTTCCTTTGGATTGTCGTAGAGGATAGGCATGCCCGTTCTAATTCCAGGCCCCACCACCAGGGGAGCGGTTCTAAAGTACCTCTGGCAAAACCGTTCGGCAGAATTCAAAACAGGCGGGACAACACACGAAATGATCACGTCACTTACGCTGTCCAGGGGAATTTCATGCACCGCAAACAGGCTTCTGAGAATTATCGCGTATTCGTCGATAGTGATGTTGACTTCCGTGCGAATGCGCCAGTCATGCACCAGGCTGCCATCTTCGAAAAGGCCGAGCACGGTGTTGGTATTGCCGATATCTATTGCCAGGAGCATCGAACACTCCATTGCTCAGCAAAAGCCGAGCTTTCTTCGCTCTTTTCCGGTTCCGTGTTCACTGCCGGTTCCCCTTTTCGCTGTTTTGAAGAGACGGTCTTTCACGCGAAGGCGCGAAGAACTCCCAATGGGACATGAACCGTTGCTCCTAAAAGGCCGCCCACAAGTTTAGGGGCTAGACTGCGGTTCCTCGGGCAATTGTTTCGAAAAGGCCTGGTGGGCTGGGCTCTGCTTAGTCCACCCTTCGGGTCTTTTCATGGTTTTGATGGGTTGCGCTTCGCTCCACCCATCCTACACGCCTTTTCATAGCTTCAGGGTGTCCCGAAGGGACATGAATGACTGTTATGGACATCCTTATCAGCCCATGTGTTTCTCGATGCACGAGGCCATAGCGTATGCGACTTCCTCTATGATCTCACGGTTGGCCCCTTCGACCATTACACGGATCACCGGCTCCGTCCCCGAGGGGCGAATAACCATCCGGCCTTCCTCTCCCAGCCGCTGTTCCAGGTCATGCTGGAGCTTCGCTATCTC
Organism: Syntrophobacteraceae bacterium; assembly: GCA_052147195.1. Classification (GTDB taxonomy): domain Bacteria; phylum Desulfobacterota; class Syntrophobacteria; order Syntrophobacterales; family Syntrophobacteraceae; genus SbD1. The sequence goes on along the minus strand of JBKQLC010000259.1, from coordinate 17,638 downwards.
AGGGACCGCGTTCATAAGTTTTTTGCCGCCGACCGGAACATTTACCAGCTTTTGAGGGTAGTGATCCATGATTTTCTTGAGTTCGGACAGAGGGCGCCCCTCACGAAGCATAACGGCAAGCACCTGGAGCGCCGAGAGCACACCGTCACCGGTCGTGCCGTGATCGAGAAAGACCATATGCCCGGACTGTTCGCCTCCGAGGTTGTACCCATTCTGGCGCATATTCTCCACTACGTACCTGTCGCCGACCGGCGTCCTTACAAGGCGCGCACCCATCCTGCGCAGGGCCACCTCGAAACCAAGATTGCTCATGACCGTTGCGACAACGGTATTGTCTCTCAGCGTATTGCGCTCGATGAGGTGCTTGGCGCAAATGGCCAGGATCTGATCGCCATCGAGTATTTCGCCTTTCTCATCGGCCAGAATCAACCGGTCCGCGTCGCCGTCAAGGGCAAGACCCACGTTGGCTCCGTTCTCGCGAACAACCGAGGCCATAAACTCGGGATAAAGAGCGCCGCAGTTCTTGTTTATGTTTTTGCCGTTGGGTCTGTCTCCAATAAGGATCACTTCGGCCCCGAGCTCTTCAAAAACAGTCGGCGCAACTCGGTATGCGGCCCCGTGGGCGCAGTCGATTACAATTTTGAGCCCCTCCAGGGTAAGGTCCCTTGGAAAGGTGTTCTTGAGATAGACGATATAGCGCCCCTGAGCATCGTCTATGCGTCGCGCCCGGCCGATGTCGGATGCCGAGGGTTTGGGCAACCTTTCGATTTCGCCGCTCAGGATAAGATCTTCCATGTATTTTTCGGTATCGTCGGGGAGTTTGTAACCGTCGTTTCCGAATATCTTGATGCCGTTATACTCGTAAGGGTTATGCGAGGCGGAAATGACTATGCCCGCGTCTGCGCGCATGCTGCACGTAATGAACGCTATGCCGGGAGTAGGCAGCGGTCCGACCAGAAGCACATCGACGCCCATGGAGCAGATTCCCGAAGTGATGGCATTCTCGATCATGTAACCTGAAAGGCGAGTATCTTTTCCGATGATGATCTTTGGGCGGCGGTGGTTTCTTTTGAAAATATAGGCCGTGCTAAGCCCGACCTTCATCGCAAGGTCCGTTGTCATTGGATGGACGTTTGCAATGCCTCTGATTCCGTCTGTCCCGAAAAGCTTTCCCATATATCCTCCATAACACCCCCCAAAAAGGGGATTCAAGGGAAATCACGTCATTTACTCAAGGATTTCTCAGTTTTGGGGAGCATAACCGTTTCGCACAGCTTCGGCCATTCGAATCGCTTCATTATGAAAAGCAACATCGTGCACCCTGAGGATATGGGCTCCGGCCGCAATACCAAAAGCATTCGCGATAGCGGTCCCCACCTCCCTTTCACCCTCTGTGCGGCCAATAACCGAGCCGATAAATCTCTTGCGCGAGACCGCAAGCAGTATAGGGCGATCCATACATGAAAAGGTATCAAGGTTTCTTATTATGTGGAGGTTGTGTGCAACTGTCTTGCCAAAACCTATACCCGGATCAATTATTATCTGGCTTCGCTCTACACCGTTCCTGGCGGCAAACCGCATCCGTTCTTCCAGAAATTCTATTATCTCGGAGATTACGCTTTCGTAAACCGGATTGATCTGCATGGTACGAGGGGTGCCCAGCATGTGCATAAGGACGAGCGGCGCTCCCGATTCAGCGGCGACCCGCGCCATACCGGGGTCGAACTGCAGCGAACTGATGTCGTTGATTATATCGGCGCCAGCCGAAAGCGCCTGGAGGGCCACTTCGGACTTGGTCGTATCTATCGATATCGCAATGTCGCTGCTTTCACGCACTGCACGGATAATGGGAGTAACCCGCTCGATCTCCACCGCGAGCGGCACGGGGTCCGAACCGGGCCTTGTCGATTCGCCCCCCACATCCAGGATGTCCGCACCCGCCGAGATAAGCTCGAAGGCTCGGGCCAGCGCCCGGTCATAGTCGGCGAACCGGCCTCCATCAGAAAAAGAATCGGTCGTAACATTGAGAATACCCATTATGAGCGGGCGGCGGCCCAGCTCCAGGGTTTTGGCGCCAAGGTTCATGGTGTATTGTTTGCGGTCAGATATTGCCAACAGGAAATCCTTTGGAGTTTTTAGTTCCTAGTTTTGAGTTTTTAGTTGGGGTGGGAATGCCCCCAACTCTGCCCATCTGTCCTCAGCTCAAAATTGAAAACTAAAAACTCAAAACTAGAAACTATTTTGATTTGAGCGAGCTTTTCAAGCCTGCGAGGAGTTTCTGAATTTCCCCGCAGTTCGCCAACAGCTTCTCCGGTCCATCTGAGTCGAGATAGCCCAGCCGTTCACATAGCATAATCCAGGTCTCCAGCACCCGCAACCGATTCTCCGGCACAGATTCTCCGGCTATTCCGAGAAACTGGCGGAATTCCCCAGAATTGTTCCTGCCCTAACCTTCAGCGATATTGGAGGGTACGGATACCCCAGCCCTGCGCATCTGCGAAATCATGCCATACGTATCACAAACTTCAGTTCTTACTCAAAACTAAAAACTCAAAACTAAAAACTCCCTATCGCTATCGCTTTTTCTTCCAGGGCGCTGATACGCTGTTCCAATTCCTTCATCCCAAGCGACTTGCAAACAACTTCTGCTAAATCGATTACGGTCCGGGCCTCGGAAGGGGTGATCCCTTCGCCTAGCTTTGCCATCAGAACCGCAAAGAATTTTGGCATGTCGGCTATGGCGCCGATCTCTGGGAGGTCGATTTCGATCGGGGCTTCCTTTTTCGGAGGAACAAGGCGTTCGAGGCAAATTCGAAGGCAGGTCAAATCGCCCTCCAGGGCCAATTGGACCACTTTTCTGACGAGAGCTTCGGCTTCGCCCTCAAGAAGGTTCTGTGAGATGCTTCTCGCCCCTTTCAAGCCAATGCCTCACATACTAGAGAAGCTCATCATGCTAAAAGAGGGGACCCTTAAGAAGCCGATCGACATCTTCTATCTCTTCTTGCACCTGTTCCCCACAATCCTGGTTGTCCTCAAATTAATCCGGGATATATCCAAATGAGTCTGGCCGACAAAGGCTCAAAATACAATCTGGACTTCTTAAGGATTTCAGCGTGGCATTTTTCAAGTCCGAGAAGGGGTGTCGCAACTCTAACAGGATCAGTATAGGAAGGCCCGGTCCCATCACAATCTCCGGCACCTCTGTTATGAAATCCGGGAATCAAACAATGTTCACGCCGAGGTGTGAGCTACAACCGACTTCGCCGGTGGCTTTGGGACCCTGGACAAAGGCACCTTACAATGTCATATCAGTCGCCTTTGTCTTTCCTTGAGTCTTGGCTTAAGTTTTACCAAGACTCGATAACTGTATTTGGGCACCCACCCGAAATGGCGCTCGCAAATGATCGGATTAGACTTTAGTCGCAGGCATCAAACCCTCCCTCTCGCGGTCCTCGCCATGCTCGCGGGCGATGAGCATGTAGATGGACGGGACGACAAACAGGGTAAAGAGTGTGCCGATGAACATGCCCCCAACCAGCACCAGACCGATGGAGTTTCGGGCGGCGGCTCCTGCGCCGGTGACCAAGGTCAGCGGAAAATGGCCGGCGATTGTGGCGGCCGTTGTCATCAGGATCGGCCTCAGACGAATCATGGCGGAATTACGAACCGCCTCCAGCTTTGAGTATCCCTGCACCTGCAGGTGGTTGGCAAATTCAACGATCAGGATGCCGTTCTTAGCCACCAGACCTACCAGGGTTACCAGGCCGACCTGGGAGTAGATATTGAGCGTGGTGGTCCAGCCGCGGGTCCAGAATTGGAGATTGGGATCGGGCATTTTCAGGAAGGTGAAGATCAGCGCGCCGAACATGGCCAGCGGAACTGAACCGGCCAGGATCACGAAGGGATCGCGGAAACTGTTGAACTGGGCTGCCAGCACCAGGAATATCAGGATAACAGCCAGCCCGAACGCGGGCAGGAATTTATTCCCCTCGACGCGCATCTGGCGCGATTCCCCAGTGTAGTCCAGTTTATAGCCCTCGGGCAGAATTTTGGCCGCCTCGTCCTCAAGGTACCGCAAGGCCTCGTCCAGCGGGCGAATAGCCACACCGCTGATCTTGACCGCGTTCAACTGCTGGAAGCGGTTCAGGGAGCGAGCCACGACCGAGTCACGCAGAGTGGCGATGGTGCTGAGCGAGATCAGTTTGCCATTGGGACCGGTGACGAAGATATCCTTGAGCTGGTCCGGATTGAGGCGGCCGACCCGCTGGATCTGGGGAATGACCTTGTAGCTGCGGCCGGAGATGTCGAAGCGGTTGACGAAGTTGCCTCCCACCATGGCGCTCAGATCACCGCCGACCTGTCCGAGCGTGAGGCCCAGGGCCGCGACCTTGTCACGATCGATGACGAATTCGGACTGGGGCTGGTCTATCTTGACGTCGATCAGCGGCGGGAAGGCAAACATGCCGCTTTGCATGGCCTTCATCTGTAATTTTTGGGCAAATTCCAGAATCTGCGGAGTGTTGGCCGTGGAGGCCAGAATAAATTCCACCGGAAACTGTCCCCCGCCGGGCAAGGCCGGAGGAGTCACCGGGAAGACCTGTATGCCGGGGAGCTGCTGCAGTTTCCGCTGTACCTCGGGCATGATCTGAAAGACGTTGCGCTTGCGCTCTTTCCACGGTTTGACCTGCATGCCGCTGAAACCTGAATTAGGCATGGTGGCCTGAAAAGTAAAATCGGTTTCCGGAACACTCATAAAGACATTATTGACCGCTGTGGCAAAATTGCTGGTCTGGTCGATGGTCGAGTTGGCGGCGGCGTCGACTATGCCGAAAATAACCCCCTGATCCTCGACCGGAGCCAGTTCCTTGGCCGACATGGTGAACATTGGAATGGTCAGCAGGCTGATCACGATCCAGACCGTGTAAACGGCGGGCCGGGCGTTTAAGGTGAAGTCAAGCAAGCGCCCGTAGACATTTCTGAGACGCTTGAAGCCTCGGGAAATACGTCCGGCCAGGCCATGTTCGTCCATGCCCGGTTTCAACAGTCTTGAACACATGACCGGCGTCAGGGTCAGGGCCACGATGCCGGAGATTATTACCGCACCGGCCAGGGTGAATGCGAACTCGCAAAACAGCGAACCGGTCAGCCCCCCTTGCAGGCCGATGGGCAGATAAACCGCCGCGAGAGTGACGGTCATGGCAATGATCGGCCCGACCAGTTCGCGTGCGCCCAACAAAGCGGCTTCCAGCGGCGATTTCCCCTCGCTCAGATGCCGTTCGCTGTTCTCCACCACCACAATGGCGTCGTCGACCACCAGACCGACCGAGAGCACCACCGCCAGTATGGTCAGCAGGTTGACGGTAAAACCAAAAATCTGCATAAGGAACACGGCGCCGATCAGCGAAATCGGTATAGCCACAACCGGTATCAGCACCGCGCGGAACGATCCCAGGAACAGAAAGATGACTACAACGACAATCAACAACGTATCCCCGAGGGTATTGAGCACCTCGTAGATCGCGTTGGTGATGTAGTTGGTCGCATCGTAGGCCACGCGGGACTGCATGCCGCTGGGCAGTTCCTTTTGAATCGCCTCCATCTCGGTCCGGACCCGTTTAATGACGTCCAAAGAGTTGGCGTTGGGGAGCGGCCAAATCCCCATGAATACGGCAGTCTGTCCGGAGAAATGCACTTCGACGTTGTAGTCCTCCGCCCCCAGGGCCACTTGGGCTATATCGCCAATGCGCACGATGACGCCATTCTGGTCGCGCACCGCCAATTGCTTGAATTCTTCAACCGTATTGAGGTTGGTGTTGGCGGTCAGGTTGACCTGGATGTACGAACCTTTGCTATTGCCCAGCGCCGACAAGAAGTTGTTGGCTGCCAAAGCGGCGCGAACCTGGATCGGACTGACGTTGAGGGCCGCCATCCGCTCCGGGTTGAGCCAGATGCGCATGGCGAAAGTGCGCGCGCCGAGGATATCGGCCCTCTGCACCCCCTGGATGGCTGAAAGACGCGGCTGAACGACGCGCACCAGGTATTCGGTGATCTCGTTCTGCTCGAGTACGTCCGAGTTGAAACTGAGGTAAGCCGAGGCGAACTCGCTCTCAGCCGATTCGACGTTGATCACCGGCGTCTCCGCCTCCGGGGGTAGGTCGCGGCGCACCTGTTCGACCTTGGAGCTGATTTCGGCCAGCGCTTTGGTGGCATCGTAATTGAGCTTGAGACGCACCTTGATGGTCGAGGCGCCGAGGGTGCTCTGGGACTCCATGTACTCGATGCCGTCCGCGGCTGCGATGGCTCGTTCCAACGTTGTAGTGACGAAGCCGCGCACCAGGTCGGCGCTGGCGCCGATATAGACCGTGGTGACGGTTATCGCCGCGTTTTCGCTGCGCGGATACTGGCGTACATTGAGGCTGTGGATCGCCTGCAGACCGGCGATAATGATGATCAGGTTGACGACCAGCGCCAAAACAGGACGGCGTATGAAGAGATCGGTGATTTTCATCGGTTAATTATTCTCCGGCTGGGGTGACTGTTTGAAATCCGGAGCGAGGTTGTTGTCGACCACCGCCGTCTGGCCGTTGCGGAGCTTGAAAACCCCTGTGCTGACAACCATTTCCCCTTCCTTGAGACCGCCGGCAACGGCGACGAAATCGCCACGCTTTTCGCCGAGACGCACGAACTGCTGGCGCAGCTTGAATGACTTTTCGTCCTGGTCCTTCTCGATGACGAAAACCGAATCGCTGTAGGAAGCATACAGCACCGAAGTGGCCGGAATGGTCAGCACGTTCCGGCGAGCAGGCAGGACGACCGCCACGTTGACGAACATGCCCGGGCGCAGCTTTTCGCTATGGTTGGTAATGGTTGCCTGGATTTTGATATTGCGGGTGTCACTGTCGACCAAGGGGTTGAGGGCCGTGATTTTCCCCTCGATCGCCTCTCCGGGCAGGGCGTCACAGGTCACTCGCACGGGCTGTCCGGTATGTAACTGAGCAAGCTGCTGCTGGGGCAGGCTGAAATCCACGAAAATCGGGCTAAGGGTCTGCAGAGTGACAATGGGATCGCCTTCACGGAGCAGCTGCCCCAGGTTTACCTGGCGGATACCCAGACGACCGCTGAAAGGTGCGCGAATCGTCTTCTTGCTGATGGTGGCTTGTATACTGTTGACTTGTGCCAAGGCCTGCTCGTAAGTTGACTGGGCCTTATCGTAATCGGATTGGGAAATTATATTTTCCGCCACCAATTTTTTGGAACGCTCCAACTCGCTGCGAGCCTGTTTTGCCAGGGCAACGGCACCCGGAAGCTGGGCCTCTTCCGATGAGGTGTCCTGCTGTACCAGCAAGTCGCCGTTTTTCACCTGGCCGCCCGGCTCAAAAGCGATCTTTACCACCTTCCCGGACAAATCAGATGCCACGGTGACCCCCTGGACCGCGGTCAACGAACCGACCGCGGTCAGATCGGATGTCCACGATTCGGCCTTGACCAGGACCGCGGTGACGGTCTCGGGTGGCGGAACGTACGATTTGCCCTGTTTGATCATCGCCGCGATCTGCAGCCATTTGACTCCCGCCAGGACGGCAATGACAATAACAAGGCCAAGTATGACCAAAATGACGCGTTTTTTCATAAGAGAAAATCTCCCTTTACCTGTTCATACCGCTTGACAGGGACTGTATCCTTATCCCTCGTGTCCGGCGTGGAAGGCCTATTTCTTCTCTTTCTTCACCACTGCCTGATGACGTTCCGACTCCTCGCGATTCCACCAGCCGCCGCCCAGCGACTGGAAGAGCGCCGCCGTATCGGCGAAACGGGCTGCCTGAGCTTGGGCCAGGTTGATCCGTGCCTGCTGCTCCTGACGTTGGGCAATCAGCAGGAGCAGGTAATTCCCCGTGCCGCACTCGAATTGACGCTGCGTAAGCTCAAGAGAGCCTCGGGCGGCCCGTTCCGCCTCGACCTGCGCCGCGAGTCTGACCGCATCCGCGTCCAGCGCCTCCAGAACGTCAGCCACATTCTGAAACGCTTCCAACAGGGTTTCACGATACTGCGCCGCGGCCGCATCATAGTCCGCAATGGCAGCCCTTCGCTTGGCGGTCAGTTCGCCACCCCGGAAAACCGGCTGCACAAGGCCGGCGCCGATACTCCAGACCGAGGCGTTGTTGCTGACCACCTCGGCGAGCGTAAGCGCTTGGGACCCCAAACTCCCGGTCAGGGTGATCTGGGGATAGAGATTTGCGGTTGCAACGCCCACCCGGGCACTGGCCGCGTGCAGCAGCGCTTGGGCCGCGCGAATGTCCGGCCGCTGACGCACCAGAGACGACGGCAGGCTAATCGGCAATTCCTGCGGCAGATTCAATTGATCGAGAGTGAATTCAGGAAGACGCGCCTCTCCGGGAAATGTTCCGACATACAACGCCAGTTGGTTGCGAGTCCGGGCCAATTCTTTTTCCAGCGGCGGCAGGTTGGCCCGGAACTGGGCCGCTTGCGCCTGCTGCGTCAGAACTTCGGCGCGTGAGGCTCCGCCCAGCTCGTTATGGCGTTCCACCAGCTTTAACAATTTTTCAGACAGGACGATGATTTCCTCCGTGGCTTTCAGTTGCGACCGCAGGGAGGCCTCCTGTACTGCTGCGGTGACTATGTTGGCGCTGAGGGCAAGGTAAGCCGCTTCCAACTGGTACTGCTGGTAATCGACCTGAGATTGAAGCGCCTCCAGTTCCCGTCTGCCGCCTCCGAAAATGTCAAGGGTGTAAGAAACCGATACCGATGCGTTGAAAAGACCGTAGGTAACGGGAGGAGAATTTGGCAGGCCGTATTCAGCGCTTGAGACCTTCTGGCGAGAAGCCGAAAGCGATGCATCTGCCTGCGGAAAGTATTCCGTACCGCTCCGCGCGCGCAGATTTTCACGTGCCTTGCGCAGTGTTGCCTTCGCTGCGGCCGGAGTCGGACTGTCGGCAAGGGCCTGGCGGATCAGTTGATCGATGGCCGGATTATTGAACAACTGCCACCACTGGGCGGATATCTCCTTGCCCACCGCGAAATACTGGGCTGCTCCGCCGGATACGTCCGCGCCTGCGGTCTCCCGAGGAAGGGCGGTTGAAGTATAGTCCATCACGGATGGCGCTTCCGGTTTTAGAAAATCGGGACCAACCATGCAACCGCTTAAAGAAATGCCGATAAACGCGGTTAGCAGGCTGCGTTGCAAACAATGAAATAATTTCCTCGCTTCTCTTTCCATTTAAAACGACTTCCTTCGCTGTACTTGATAATTTCACTGTTTGGTCGCCTCTGTGACACTTCTTCGCTGCCCGGATTGGATGCCGTGGATGAGTATATCCGTCATGTTTTCCAGATTCTCCTCCAGTGGAGTATCCGGCGACAGTGACCAGATGAGCATGGAGCCGAAAATCATCCGATGGAAATATTGGGCCACTGCATCCGGTGCAATATCGGAACGGATTTCACCGCATTGTTGCCGAAGGGCAATCAACTTCCCGATCACCTGGCTGTCGAGGCTAAGCCCCACTGACATGCGCTTTGTTACAGTTTCGTTTGAAAAGACCGCAGTGATTAAACTGTGGAATAATGCCGGTCTCTTGCGCTCTTCTTCGGTCATTTTCATTGCAAGCTCGAACATGAGCGTTGCCAGTGATGCTTTTGAGTTCATTCCGTCTGTCACAAAGGTCCTGACCTTGCCCATCTGCAGTTCCCCGTATTCCAACAACAAGCTTTCCTTGTTTTCGAAATAATTGAAAAAAGTACCCTTACCCACGTCGGCCGCTTCGGTAATCGCCTCTATCGTTGTGGCATTGAATCCACGCTCGGCAAATAGCTGAAGCGCGGCGCGAAAGATATTTTCGCGGGTCTCCTCACTGCGTCTTTCACGCCTGCCGATATGCTTCCTTGACTCCCCGGGGCAAATGCCGGCTTTATTGTTAATTTTGATTTTCAAGATATACCTCCTTTTTGTGACCTGTGGACAAGTATGACCCTAGGTCACTTTTTTTTCGAGGTCAAGCAAAAGCGCCGCGGGCTTCCCGATATTTGGCTAAAGGATGGTGTGAATCGCGATTGAAAACCGCGGGCCTCTCCTTGCCGGCAAGCTCGCCGACAATGCAAAAAATATTCTCACTTGCCAAACCATTGAGATCAGAATCAGGTTGTTTTGTGGGCAGTATGATATGGATATCTTGAGCTGCGGGTTGAGTTACCTTCCGATGAATCCTTCTGTACAAAGAATAGATAGGATTGCCAATGACGAGGCCACCCCCAACGACTATCTCGAAATAGCGTCAATCGGGGGATGGATCGAATGGGTGAGTGGGTGAATAGCGGCTCGGGCCGGATAGTGACCTTGTGCAGCAAAGTCAACGCACACGATTGACACAGGGCCACACTGGGATTATCAGCGTGGAAATATAGGAATCGATCGCTATGGAATGTTGCGATGAGCCCGCAACCTATAGCCGGCGCTTGCAGTGACACTGTTGTCCCGACCCCTCAGTTCTGTAGTCCGGCGTGCTCTGAGTAAACGACGGCTCCGGGGTGATGCCGGGATAGCGTGCGGTTGAAAACCTGATGGCTGTCGCTGCTCAAGCAGGATGCAGCGGCAGCCTTGCCACTTGATGGAGTTTCGTTGGGGTAGTTTTTTAGTTACCAGTTTTCAGTAAGAGCTGAAACTACGTCATTTTTCGATGTATATATCGCGGCCAAACCTGAGACCCTGCTACTGAAATCTTGGCCTTGTATGCTCGTAAAGATTCGCAGTTGCGCCTCTTCCCCGACCCAACTCGACGTCATAGTATGACTTGAAGATTTCGCTGATCGACAGGGTTTCCGGCAGCACATAGACTATGCCACTCCTTCCGGTAAAAGCCGGTTTTACGACGTTATCAAAGAACTTTGCAGGAACATTGATGCAACCATAGGAAATACGCCTTTCGAGCGGCGTTGGAGAGGCCAGGCGCTCCAGGCGGCGCTCCTTGGGATTGTTCGTAATCACCCGGTGCAGAGAAACAGCATTTTTGCGGTCTACCCAAAGGACGTCTTTTCCCTTGAAATTGTATCCCAGCGAGGCCACAAAGCGGCCCGCCGGCGTGGTGCGCTCCTCAGGGCGAATGTCCGACAATTTCCGGTCACCGATACCGGGGACGTCGTAATCACCCCGTGTGAGGCCCAGCAGGGCTGGGGCAGCGCCGCGAAGCCGTCCATTGGCATCGAATACAAAGACCTTGGCGTCCATCTTGTCTATGATCGCGAACGGCGTGCCGCGATTGTCGCCTGAGTCCATGACCCAATCGGCCATGTGCCGGGTTTGGTCGGACTTATGCTCCCCTCCGAAGTTCGCCCGTTCAGGGTGAGGCGCCACGGCAGGTTGCGTCTTAACAGTCAGGCGGGTCCCTGCGGCCTGACTCGCAGACAATAAGCTGACCGGGTTGGGGAATTGGGCGTTATTCTCCGCAGCGGCAACCTGGTGGAGGTTGAAACTGACGGCCATCAGGCCGAGGCAAACCCCTTTTGCGATACTCGCCGCGAGCGAGCACGCGCTCCTCGAACGCTTTGTGCGCCCGAGTGCTGGCAAAAGGCATAGCCTGATCTTTTCTATTGTTTTCAACGATTGTCCGTGCCTGATCGGCATGTTCCTATTGTCCTGGAATAACTGCAGGCGGCCCTGCCTCGAGTTTTATCAACGCCAAGGCAGGGGGGGCCGGAACCAATCTAGTTGCGGTCCTGCCTATACGCAGGAGCCGGTTGGCGTGGCGCAGCCTGTGGTTGCCTTTGGACTACCTCACGCCGGTAACCCGTATAGTACGAATAACCATAGGAGGGGTAACCATAGCCGGGGTAACCATAGTAGGGGTAACCCCAGGCGCCAGCGTAATATGGCCATGCTCCAGCGCCCCACCACCAGGGCCCCCCGCGAAATCCATATCCCCCTCGAAATCCATACCCCCCGTGGAATCCATGGCCGCCGTGGAATCCACCACCGCCGTGGAATCCACCACCACCGCCACCTCTGAATGCATACCCTGGAGATGCCAGCAGCATCAACACAGCAGCCACTACCAGGACCACCGAAAAGGTTTTAATTAATTTCTTCATAGCTTTGCTCCTTAAACCGGCATGGGACAGGTGCACAGATAACTGGATCAACTTCGCAACTCATTTTTCACCCTATCAGACGTATTGGTTGCTGGTCTTGTCTACAAGAAGCAATAAATTGTCTCACTGTGGACACCTTATTGAAAATCAGTTCCGGACTCAATCCTAAAAGGAAATAAAAACCGCACTGGCGGTCCGTTCTTAAATTTCTTTTTAATGCACTTACTACAAAATAGCCTTCAACTGAAATAATGCAACACGTCAGGCGCGATGCATCCGATCCGCATTTTGGAATCGGATTCTGCCATGAAGAAACGCTAAAACGACCCCCAAGGGCCCGCAAAACCTTAGGCTTTTCCAATCGGACATGCAAGTGATACATCCATTGTCTCCGGTAACCGGCAATAGGACCCGGCAAGGAGTGGCCGCCGATTCGGGGGGATGAAAGCACGTCAATACGGCGATGTTGCTAACCCAATTCGCTTTATTGTATAGTCCTACCGGTGAGGGAAGGTCATCAGATTTTGATGGAGCAGAGATTCTCATGTTTACTCTTTACCCGGTAAGGCAAAAACATAAGGGGTCGAGCGCGGCCGGAAACTTTCAATCGTTTCCTCTGGCCGATCCACGATTTCTTTTTGCCGGAGTTATCGCTCTTTTCCTAGTGCTACTTCCGTGGCATGCTGATTGTGGCGGCCATTCTTCCAATACAAAGTTTGGGAGACTTCCGGTCCATAAAAAAACCGTGCGCAAGGGAGCTATCAGAGCCAATGACGCATTCTCGAATGTTTTGGTCCACTTGCGGTCTTACCGGAAAGCAATCAGAAATAAGCGTTACCTGACCATTATCGATTACAGCAAACCTTCGAATGTGAAAAGAATGTACCTGATAGACATTAAGACGGGTAGAGTTGAAAAATACCTTGTCTCGCATGGCAAGAATTCAGGCTGGGCGTATACGACCGCGTTTTCAAACCGTCGCGGATCGTGTCGGAGCTGCCGTGGATTCTTCGTCACGGGCCAAAAATATTACGGAAAGCACGGAACCGCGCTCCAGCTTCATGGGCTTCAAAAAGGAGTCAACGACAACGCGCTCAGACGCGGGATCGTGATGCATGGGGCCAATTACGTCAGCGCGCGTTCGGTGAGGCTGAACGGTGGCCGACTGGGGCGAAGCCTGGGGTGTCCAGCCATCCCGGCCGAAGTGGCAGAATCGGTAATCAACCGGATAAAGGGTGGTAGTCTGGTTTATATCCACGCCGGCGGCAATCGCTGCGCCTCCGAGGGCTCAAGGCGGGCAGTTAAGCACAGAGGTTGAGTCTACTTGACAGTTACGCTCTTTGCCGGATCTGCCGGCTGGTCCACCTCGGTTTTTCCAAGAACGGCGACTTATGGAATAAAAATGGCCGTTATGTGCTGAGGCTTATTCAGCTTAAATATCTTAAACGGTTTCATAGTCTGTTGGAGACAGGAGGCCTCTTTCTTTCGCCCAAACGGCACAGCGCTTTGAGCACGTTCCAAGGATTTTGATGATCTCCTCTCGTTCAGCAATACGTTCTTTCTCGGTATCCGGATTCAGGTGAACACTTTTAAGCTCGTCGTCCATGCTCGTGATCGAGGTTTGGAGTTGGCAGAGCACATCTTTGACGACCTGTTTTGCGTTTTCGTGTCCGGCGACGACACATCTTAGAAAAACCTCTATCTTCGCGGCCTGGATCAAAACGCTCGCAGGATTCATCGTTGCTGCAACCGAGTCACCAACTCCCATCCCAAGCAAAGCGCCCCCTCCAAAGATCACCGCGGTACCCCCGGCTACCCCCATTCCCCCGCAGGCGATGGCTCCGCCGCCCATCGCAGCCAGACCTGCCTTGACGGCAGCCGCGCCGGCAAGCCCCATTGAATGACCGATCAGGCCTCCGATAATCGGCGCGGCAATGCCAAATGTCAGGGCTCCCGCTACAGTGCCGACCCCTGCGATTATGGCAATGTTTTTCCAATAGCCGGAGAGCGATCTGTTCACACTGTGAAGTTCGGACCGAAGAAGAGATCCTTTGTTTTCAGGCAAACCAAGCTGGTGCGAGGCATTCTCCAATGACCGGGCCAGCAATTCACTGGAAATTGACGGCGTGCTTTTAGTTAGATCACGCACCTTTTGAGCCCATCCTTTTTCTCCTGCAGTCAGTGGCCAGTAGGCTTCAAAAGAGGCCAACTCCAATACGATCAGCTCCCGGGCAAAAGGATTCGAGCATTGTGACAGTCTTTCCAGTGCTGAATGAAAGCTGCCGGACTCGACCGGGTATAGTGCGGGCCGCACCGCCTCCGGCAGGTTGGCGAATCCCGCCTTTAACAATCCGAGCCATTCCAGGTACCAGGTTCTCTTCGGCGTTAGACTGTCACCGAAAAAATCACCCGCCCTGGTGTTCCCGATGTCCTGTTCGATCACTGCCGACTGCAGGGACACCATGACCGACATCGCATTGGCATCCAACGAGAAATAATCGAGTGTCACCGTCTGCTGAAAAGTTTCATCTCCGGATCGCTCGAAAAATTCACCGGGTCGATAACTGCCGGAGTGCCTGGGAGTTTCCTGCTCCCGGATGCAAATGAAGTCAATTGTGATCGCACGGTCGGCGGATGACTTGCGCGCTTCAGAGGCGGAACGGTAAATCAACAGCAGACGGGGGAGAAAAATATATACCATCGCGGTGATGGCGAACACGTGAATCCAGATTGCTCCGGGTACGCCTGCACCTTGAGCCATTGCTGCGACCGCTTCGCTGTTCGGAAAACTTTGACCGAGAATTAAGGCTGCAGGCCAGAAGAGAATCTTAGCAATAATCAGCCGGGCTTCGGGAGACTCAACCAGCGTGCTTTTCCAGAAGAAGGAGTAATCCCACACGACCGCCTGAATATACATTCCAGCGATAGCCCCCGCGGCAAGGCAAATTGCCGAGAGGTTTACAATCGCCTCAACCCGCGCAATTACAGGGCGACGATACACCCTGAAGTAGCGGGACAGGAACAGGCCCGCAACCCGTGCGTGAGCAGCCGTCGTTACAATTTCCCCGGCAGCCGGGTCCACAAACATCGCCCAGAGCCTCAGAAGCGGCCTCAATACAATCTGGGCCAAGAACGGCAAATCGAGTTCCGCCGCCTGCCACTCCTTGCGTCGAGACGTTATAGTGGATTGTGACGAAGATGTGCGATCCGGGGATCGAGCGGCGCCGGATCGACGATGGAATACCATCAAACAACCAACCACCGTGATGTTCCAGAGAATGAGCATCACGATCGGGTTTACGAAAACGTGAATGGTCCGCCGAGGATCGAGGACCTTCTCCAGGCCGAGAGGTGAAAGGACATTGCTCAAGACCCCGATAAGAAACGCCAGCAGCGGCACGATCCACTGCAGCCTGGGCCATGGCAACGGCTTCATTGCAAGGCGTCTATAGGCGGAAGGCAAGTGGTCCAGCAGCACCTCGGAAATGGGAATAATAGAGCGCTCCGGCGGATCTTCCCCTTTCAGTTCGAACTCTGCCTCCTTTATGGCTTCTTGAGACACGAGTTCCGGTGCAACGTTCACCACGGTCTGGACCAGCAAGGCCTTACGGTATTCTTCTTCCCGTAGAGTAACGACAAGGGATGCCATCCCCGGATCATTAACATCCACGGCGATTTTCGCTATTGCGGAGCGTACCGGTTTTTTCACCTCGGGAGCAATCGGACTCGCCGAGTGCCCGGCTCTTGTTTCCACGACGCTTCCTCTCTTCGCCGGCGCTGAGGGTACCGGTTTGATTCCGGCCAGCCGAGTATCCTGGTTTTTCCTAATCTACCGGATACCGCCTGAATGGCCAACCACATGGATTAATTATTAACTATCCCAAAGTAACACACAAGCGATATGCGGGCATCTCGCACCCACAGCAGCGTTCTACATTCCAGATGAAGCGCCTGCTCAATGCCCCCCTCTGAGCCTTTCGAAGGCAACCCTGATGATCCTTCGATGGGCAGAAGAAAAGGCGAGTTTTTCAAGCTCATTCATTGATGCCCACCTAAGCTGCGTGGCCTTGTTAGCCTTACCGGGAGCGGGCTTGCAGCCGTCACACCAAAATGCATAAAGCGTCACTCGAAATGATGTGTGGGAGTGCTTTATTACGCATAGGCTCTCCATCGGCCCCAAACGGATGCCGAGTTCATCGAGCCATATATGCCGAAGCGCCTGTTCCGGGGACTTGCCCTCCGGAACCTCACCGCCCGGCAGTTCCCATAAGTTGGGCATAAGACCGGTTGCCGGCCTTTTTCGAATAAGGACCCTGCCCTCCGAAACCATAAGGGCGGCCGCCCTGACTATCTGCGCAGTCGTTTTCCTGCGGGCCTTTACGGGCCGGTCCGCGACGAGTCCCTGCCGGAATGCGGCGCAGCAGAAGGATACGGGGCATTTGGCGCACGAGGGTTCATTGGACAGGCACACTATGGACCCGAGATCCATGAGCGCCTGGTTGAAATCCCGCGCCCTCCCGGGGGGCAGGATGTTCGAAGCCACGCGCCAGACAGTTTCGGCAAACTCTTTCGAGCCGGATGGGTGCGCGATATCGAAAACCCGGGCCAAAATCCGCCCCGCGTTAGCGTCAGGGGCGGGATAATCAGCATTGAAAGCGACGCTCATGATCGCGCCCGCCGTGTAGAGCCCGATCCCGGGTAGTTTTCGAACCGAATCAAAATCGTCCGGAACCTCACCGCCATATTCGGCAACCATCATCTGCGCCGCCTTCCTGATATTCTTTGCGCGGGCATAGTAGCCAAGCCCTTCCCAGAACCGCAGTATCTCGTCCTCGGGAGCTTTCACAATTGATGGAGCATCGGGAAAGCGCGCCATCCAACGATGAAAATAGGGCAGCATAGTCTTTACCTGGGTCTGCTGGAGCATGATTTCGGAGATCCAGACCTGGTAGGGAGAATAGCTCACACGCCACGGAAGCTTGCGGCCGTTGGCGTCAAACCACGAGAGGAGGCCCTCCCTCAGCCTGCGGATGTTATTTGCCGGATTGGCGGATTTTTTTTCGCTTGGCATCTTTTAAGTTCAAGAAACGGAAATTCTTATCTTGAGAGGTTTCGATCACCAACAAGTGCAACGTGCAGAATTATATCTTCGGGGGAGTATACTTCAACGTTTCTCTCTTTTCGAGAACCACCTTTTCTGCTCCTGCTCAATGATGCAAAAGGAATCGGAAGGTGAATGGGTGAATGGATTTTAGGGATTGAGAATTGAGGGATTGAGAATTGAGGAATTGGTTTTAATCCCTGAATTCCTGAATTCGGAGTCCCTCAATTCTGTACGAGTGCCCATTTTACCGTTCAAATTGGCATTCCAAGAACGAAAATCGGCGCTTGTTTCTATCGTTTTGGTGTTGGGTCAGATACCTCCGGCCAAGCCGGAGGCCTGGAAAACCTTGGACCGCTCAAAGCGGTTGTAAAACAATGGCCACCTAAAAGGTGGCGACCCTTAGAACATTTGTAGTTGGTCAAGGCGTTTATCTTC
>JBKQLC010000258.1:0-12654 GCA_052147195.1 Syntrophobacteraceae bacterium | reverse complement strand
TATCCTTGAAAAAACGAAGCTGTGAAATGCGCAAGGTTTTCAAATCATATCTGGATTAGGGTGGCTTGTTTCGGAAGGTGGTGTGAATCAGGAGGGGAGGTCCGTGATTGTCATATAAGTTTTCGAGTTCTCAAAGTCGTTACAATAGCCGAGCGGTGAGGTCCCGAAATCCCAAAGTGGTAGAGAATCAGTATCCCCGCATCTACTTTATGATCAAAGTCAAAATCTCAAGAAGCAAGCTCTAGAAGGGTCTGAAAATAGTAGTAGAGAACACGAAGACATCCCGCCCGCCCTGTTCCCGCACAAGATTTACCCACTTCCTGAGCTCCGCATCGCCATAGTCGAGCCGCCGCAACCGCAAATAGCCCCAATCCGCAGTCGCAACAAAGGGTACCTCAAGGTCGTTCTCCGCTTCGGCGATGCACAGCGCGGCCTGGTGATCGCGCAGCAGCCCGAAGACCTCTTCGTCGAACCACGATTGATGGCGAAATTCAAACGCAACTCTACGCTTCGGCGGCAGCAAAGCAAGAAAGTCGCGCAGCCGTGGCACGTCCTTCTTCAAGTTCGGCGGTAGTTGAAACAGAATCGGCCCCAGGCGCTCTTTCAACGCCCCAGCAGCTTCGAGCAGATACGACACCGAATCGCCGGCGCCCTTTAGCCGCTTCATGTGGGTAATTTGCCGCGATGCTTTCAGCACGAACTTGAAATCGGCGGGGACATCGCCAGCCCATGTTTCAAGGACCGACACGCTGGGCATGCGGTAAAACGTGTTGTTGATCTCAACCGTTCGAAAACGCTCACCGTAATAGTGGAGCATTCCTTTCGCGGGCAGGTCATCGGGATAGAAACTTCCCTTCCACTCCTTGTAGGAGTAGCCGCTGGTGCCGACGTAGAGGTTCATATGGTCCTCATTCGCCTTAACATTGCGAAGGATGGTACAAGCTAAAATACCATCTCAACACTATGTTTAAAATAATAAATCATATATTGAGAAATCGCAAAATTCACCAGTGGCAAGCTATGAAAACTTTCGCTGGGCCTGAGAAGGCGGTCACTTCAAAGATTTATTACGTACGGTGGCAAGACAGGTTGATTATCTCTTTTCGGAGAGTGCTTGAAGGACAGAATGCATAGTATGGCTGCCGATAGCCGATGTCCTTGACCTTCTCTTATGTGTGATTGTCATGTCTAATCAAGTTGTTTTGAGGGCAACGCGATAATAAACGTTGCGCCATGTCCCGTCGTGCTTTTCGCTGTAATACTACCGCCGTGCCTCTCGACTATTTTCTTGCAGATAGCCAGGCCAATGCCAGTTCCCTCATATTGGCTTCCTCTGCCGTGAAGCCTCTTGAAAGGGGCAAAAATCCTGTCGAGGTACTGCTCTTCAAAGCCGATACCGTTGTCTTTAACGTAAATTTGAAGAGTGCCATCGTCTGTTGTGGTGCTGAACAAATCGACGACCGGTCTCTCCCCCTCCTTGTGAAACTTGAGAGCATTGCCAATCAGATTTTGGAATAGCTGCCGAATCTGTGTAGGATCGGCTTGAATGGAGGGGAGTTCTCCAACCTTTACTTCTCCTCCCGTCTGTTTGATTGTAATTTCCAAATCGGAGAGGACTTCATGAATAATGGCATAGACGTCGACTTCCCTGAAAGGCTCAGGATTTGTCGTTACCCTTGAGTATTCAAGAAGCCCCGTGAGCAGGGAGTGCATGCGCTTAGTTGCATCGAGCATCCGGTTCAGATAGTCATTGCCCGTCTGTTCGAGCGAATCTTTATACTTTTGCTGGAGCATGTTGCCAAAAGAGACGACCTTGCGAAGAGGCTCTTGCATATCGTGTGAGGCTATGAAGGCGAAATCCTGGAGGGCCTGATTGCTTCGCTGCAACTCGGCTGTACGCTGCCGCACGAGCGCTTCGGCCTTTTTGTAGTCGGTTAAGTCGCTGAGAATCCCGACTGACCCTATATTCTTGCCAGAATCATCGTACCAGGGAAAAGAATGGTCGCGCAACCATTTGGAGGTCCCGGTCTTTGTGGTTATCAGATAATCTGCCCTGTACTCGCCGGTCTTCCCCGCAAGACGATCTTCGAGAATCACTTTGGTAGAGACGTCTTCTTGCAAAGGAAGGTCAATCCTGGTGACCAGGCTGGAAAATCCAATAGTTTTTATCTCTTCCGGGGAGTATCCAGTAAGCTTGCCGATCCCCGGACTCAAATAATCGTAAGTCATCGTGTCATAGCGCAGGTGATAGATTACATCGCCGGTGGTTTCCACCATAAAACGGAAACGCTCTTCGCTCACCCGCAGCAATTCCTCGGCTTGTCTGCGGCTGATCTCGACAGATGCAAGATTGGCGATGAGGAATAGCGTATTCAGGTCGCGCTGTAAGAAAGCGGTCTTCGTTCGATTAAAGACGTAGAGCACGCCCAGATCTTTTGTGCCCATCTGGATGGACACCGCCATTCCCGAGATTATTCCCTCATCCGAGATGATTTGCTCATCTTTTCGGTCGAAGCTCTGCTCCGTTAAATAGTCATTGACGATATAACCTTGCCGCATTCTTGAGATCAGCCCACCCGAGCCCCTGCCGGAAGGGAGTCGCAGGTTTCTGAAGGCTTCCGTCTGGATACCGGAGAAGGTATGCTTGTAAAAATCATCCCGGACCTCATCATGCAGCGCAATATAGGATATTTCAGAACGCAATATTTCTCTGCATTTATCAACAATGTGCTGGAGATACTCATCGAGGCTCCGATCACTATGCATGGCTAAAGCCAGGTCATACAGTGCCCGGAACTTCATCAGCTCGTTTTCCAGATCCGTCTCTACCTGTCTTCTTTCAAGAATTTCACTTTGCAGATCTGCCAACTTTTGTTTCAATTCTTCATAAGACGGTTTTGGGGCCATAACAACATCCGTCAATTGCTGTCGAGGGCACTGCTTGCTTTCCGTACACTGCTGTCCGATTCCGGAAATAAGGAAGACGTGAGCTCCGATTTTGTGGCATACTGGAATTACCGTAAGCTATTAATGAAAAAGGCAAAATTACATTCGTAGCAGTGCAGGGTAGCATAGTCTTCCGCAATTGTCCAAATTTGTTGATTAAAATCGTTTCAGCAGCAGTCTGCAAAGCGGTTCCCGGTTCAAGGGGTTGTTGCCCGAAGATGCAGGTTCTCCCGCGAAGAAGCTCTAGAATCGTCGGCCAGCTCCACAGCGTTGCCCTCCGGGCGAGCGGTGACATTTTGGCATCACAACATCACAAGCTTAGAGGGATATCATCGAAATGCAGTTATCATTGTTATTTTTCAGTTGTCAAAAGGTGAGGGGAAAAACAATGGTATTGCGGTTCGGGGTCGGGCCGGGCTAAAAGCCTGCTGGAAGCGAAAATGGGTGTCGCAGACGCCCATTTTTTGGCCTTAAAACCTGCTTTTTAACCCGAAAATGTCCATTCGGCAGGGGGGCAGAATTGATACGAAGTCCTAAAGCTTGGGCGTCACACGACTCCTAATCCACAACTTCTTCCAGCAGCTTAGCGGCGGATCGCCGATGGCAACTGAAGCTTCTCCTTAGTCTCTGACGGACCGGGCCAGAGCCGTTTCGAGTCACTCCTCCACCGATTCACCCATTCAACCGGCTCTCCAGTCCTTTCTCTTCACCCTTCACCCTTCACTCATCACCGCCTTTTTGCCGTTTCTGGTTGCCGCTTTTGGTTGCCGTTTCTGGTTGCCGCTTCTGGTTGCCGTTTGGCATGGCTCAATCTGTTCATGTTAAAATGTCGCCCGGATTTGAATCGAGACGTTTCGGCTTTTGCC
Source organism: Syntrophobacteraceae bacterium (assembly GCA_052147195.1). Lineage (GTDB taxonomy): Bacteria > Desulfobacterota > Syntrophobacteria > Syntrophobacterales > Syntrophobacteraceae > SbD1. The sequence continues at coordinate 8,842 of JBKQLC010000258.1, read as the reverse complement.
GTCCTCGGTTCACGGCTCAACGCGAAGCCAAGATCTTTGACAAATGAATATCCGATACTCAGCCCTCAGTCTTTACTCCAGGCGCTTCGCGCCGCTCATTCCTCACTATTCACTATTCACCATTCACTATTCACTATTCACTATTCACTATTCACCATTCACCATTCACCATTCACCATTCACCATTCACCATTCACTATTCACTATTCACGGTTTTCCAGGTGTTTCCATAATGTTTCCATTACAAACAAAAAGCATAATCATCACAAACCCTTACTGATGGAAACATTCTGTCGATGGAAACACTCATGGAAACATTCATGGAAAGATTTCTGTGCTTTATGGAAACACTTTCAGAAATTCATGGAAATACTTTTCGAGTTTATGGAAACATTGATGATGAGTGATGGAAACGCTTTCACCCTTCACCCCTCACCCTTACTTAAGAAAACCGAATGGTCAAAAGAGCCTTCCATCCAAAGACCGATATTGAATCGCTTCAAGCAGGTGAGCAGAGTTTACTGTCTTTCCGTAACCATAATACATCCCCTCTTCAGTCCGGCCTCGCCATCCGAGGGGTATTGCACGACTGAGATGAATTGGGGGCCCTCCGGCGATGAATTCATCATTCGGGCTTCGTTCAATTCGTCCCAAGATGGATGGTCACCTTCTGACATCCCCCTCCCCAAGGAAATCCTTACCGAAGAAGAACAGGTTCGGGGGCGAGCCCTCGCCACTCAGGTTAGTCTACACCACCGCCCCCGGTCCGCCCATGTCACACGGGCCGGCGTCGTGTGCGCGTGCGCTTGGATGTGCCTCTTGGCTAAGGGGTAAACATCTCTTGTAAAATTGCCAGGGCACGGCCGAGTGTGGATGAGGAAAGGTTTCCAAGTCGCCGCACCAATCGGTCACGATCGACGGTGCGAATCTGATCAAGGACTATGCAGCCTGAACGGCCTTGGAACTTGCAGGGCACACGAAAAGGGTAGCGATGCCCTCCAGTCGTCAGAGGTGCGACAATGAATGTTCGCAAATTAGTATTTAGCTCATCCGGCGAGACGATAACGCAAGGGCGCGTCTTCTGGATCTCATCCCCGCGGGTCGGATTCAGACTGACCAGAAAGACGTCACCTCTGCCAATCTGTTCAGCCACTACCATTCCCATTCCTTTTCATCAAAATGCGTAGCAGAAGGTGAATCCAGCAATGAATCCTCATTACGTTCATGCATTTCCCTGGCAGCCAGAGCCCACCCCGCCCGTGGTGTGGAAGAACGCTCAATCACTATGGCTCCGTCTCTGACATGCAGCTCTACCTCATCGGTCAGACCGGCTTGAGCGATGAGTGGCTTTGGCAGACGAATGCCGCGGGAATTTCCAATACGGACCAAACGGGTCTTCATCTCCTCATCCTCTCCATAATATGTAATTACATTGTAAGCCCGTATTTGAGATGTTGTCAACGGCTGACCTGGAATGTACATGCGCTGCGCCTGGATTTGCGGATTGACCAAATTTCGAAAACCGGACAATTCGCCGTGCAAAGCCCCCAGGAAACTCAATTCACGCAGCCAGTTCAAGAAATCTTTTCGCCATCTGAGGGGCCGTTCCTTCATCTTCGTGCTTGAAGAACACGAACACATCCCGCCAGCCCTGTTCCCGCACCAGCTTCAGCCGATCCTTCAGCTCCGCATCGCCATAATCGAGCCGGCGCAACCGTAAATAGCCCCAATCCGCGGTCGAAACGAAAGGGACCTCAAGATCGTTGTCCGCCTCAGCGATGCACAGCGCGGCCCGGTGATCGCGCAGCAGCCCGAACACCTCTTCGTCAAACCACGTTTGATGGCGAAATTCAAGCGCAACTCTACGCTGCGACGGCAGCAAAGCTAGAAACTCACTCAGCCTTGGTACATCCTTTTTCAAGTTCGGCGGCAACTGAAAAAGCAGCGGCCCCAGGCGCTCTTTCAGTGTCCCGGCGGCTTCGAGCAGATAGGATACCGAATCAGCCGAGTCCTTTAGCCGCTTTATGTGGGTGATTTGCCGCGATGCTTTGAGCACGAATTTGAAATCGGCGGGGACATCGCCAGCCCATGTTTCAAGGACCGACACGCTGGGCATCCGGTAAAAGGTGTTGTTTATCTCAACCGTTCTAAAACGCTCACCGTAATAGTGGAGCATTCCTTTCGCGGACATGTCCTCGGGATAGAAATTCCCCTTCCATTCCTTGTAAGAGTAACCGCTGGTGCCGACGTAGAGGTTCATGTCCACCTCGCGCAGACGCGCTGGACGTCATTTGAAAGTTATGCGTAATATAAGATAAATCGGAAAAAAGGGGCTCCGCGGGAACGTGAGAAATAACCTCATCATTCTAAGCCCTTTCCGAGGATGATTATCTATAATGCGACAGCACCCGGCGCCGCACGTCAATTTCTGCATCGTTGTTTCATCTGCAGCGAAAAGGCCGGCGGGCAGGGTGAAGCTGTGCCCATCCTACCGGGCTAACTGTCCAAATTCAGCACAGGTTGAACCTCAACCGCGCGGTTGAAGTTGAAAAAAACGGCTCCTTTCTCGCAATCCCACCTTCTGCAGGTAGATCTGATTCATCTATTTCTATTGGCTGCCAGCGCCGCCATTTTGATTTCATCATAAGCCTGGTCAAGTAACTCCTTTGCCCTTGCTGCATGGCCTTTCATGTCGTATTCATTAGCCACTTGCGCGGCAGCTATCTTATTGATCGCTCTTTCAATGAGTTTCTGGGCTGCTCTAAGATTCCCGTGACGTGGGCCCACATCAACGGCATTAACCGCAACATCGGTGGACACAAGCCCGATCACGAGAAAACCGGCGACTAAAATCTTTATTAATGACGATTTCATTTTTCCTCTCCTTTTTCCAAATATTTCCAGAATTCACCGGGAGGCAAACGCGGTTTAACGTAGCCCCGGTTCATTGATTTGCTAAATCGGTCCTAAATCGGTATCTGTAGCCAGCCGCGTAGCGCCTCCGTGACTGCCTCCGGCTCTTCCAGCGGAGTAAAATGGCCGGCCCGCTCGATCACCGGTGATCTTTGCGCCCGGGTGCTCTCATGTGCCACCACTCCAGCGAACACGCACTCGGCGAATTGCCGCGATCGAGCCACGGTCGCCGAAGTCGCGGCCAGGCGCTAAAGCCTTCAGCTCGGCGAGTTCTAACCGCTGGAGCTGCTGAGTGCAGCAACAGCCTGCAAGCCGTTCGAACCTGTCATTATTTCGACTCGCCCAGAAGGCCGCCAACGTCCGCAGGATACCCCGCCGCCGCGAACTGCCTTGCTTTGGCATCGAAATAAGCTCGGACCCATTGGAATCGCTCCCCGTCCTTGGGCAGCCCGACCGTGCCGGCGATGCTGGCAAGACTGATGGTCTTACCATGGGAGCCCCAGTTACCCTCCGTGACCTCGTCGATGATGACCTGCACGCTCCCTCCTTGCCCGGGATCGTTGGGGTTGCCGGTGACGGCCACGATGGCGGCAGTTACCGCGGCATGGACCTCGGTCTTGTGCACCTGATTCATATAGCCTTCGGGGATGGTCACGCGAACCAGAAACTTGCCCGGCGGCGCGACGTAAGTGGCATCGGTACGGCCACCGACCCACCAGTCCGATTGCGCGACCTCGGTGAACAGAACCGATGCGAAGCCGAGACCGCCGGCCGTCTTGGCGTTGCCCTCCATCAGCAGCAAAACGTCGGTTAATTGTTGGGCGAGCGCCGCCTTGCGTTCACCGGTCAGCGATCCTTGCGGGTAATAGATTTGCAGTATGGGCATTTGCGTTCTCCATTGCATCGCCGCCAGGCGAGGCTGTCTGGTTGCCGATTGAGGGGACGCCGAGCGGGTCGGGTCACTTCGCCCGGTTATGGGGCCGTTTCTACGATTATCAGGTCGGTTTCCTGCGGCCATGTCCGGAGGTTGATCTGCTCCGCACCCCAGATTCCGCGGCTGTCGCGCCGGGCAAGGGCGACATCGTTCCAATGGACTTCACCTTCCAGCACGAAGACGTAAACGCCGTGCGAGGCCGACCGTGGCACGTAGTCGAGCGCCATCTCTGTGTCACTCGACAGGCGCGATACCGTGACATCCTGCGAGAGGCGCAGCGCGCCGTCCGCATTGCCCACCAGCGTCACGAGCTGATTGCGATTGGCCAGGGCGTCGAAATGATTCCGGCTGTACGACGGGGGAAGCAGGAGCTGGTCGGGCAGGAACCACATATATATGGCGTGCATGTCCTCGTTCTTCAGGTTCACCTCGCAGTGCTTGCCCCCCGAGCCTGCGGAGAAGACGTAGTAATCGCCCGATGTCAACTGATCGATGTTGCCCACCGTGTTGATGTGCGTAAGCTCACCCTGCAGGACGAACGCGCAGATGATGAAGTTGTGATGACGGTGAATGTTGTAACCGCAGCCGGGTCCGCTAAAGACCTCGTCGCCGAATACCCGCAGTCGGCCGAACCCTGCGCGGCCAGCCTGATACGGGCCAAAGTTGAAGCTCGAGTGGCGAGTCAGAACTGCCTCGGGATGTCCCGAGATGTAGGTCGCGAGCGGGCCCGTCGACCGTAACTTGTTGTAGCCGCGCGCATCGGCGCGCATTACGAAGGACGTTTTCACGGTTGATCTCCTCTAGATGATATGGAGTGAGGGGTCAGGCGGCGGCGCGATGGGGCCCACCCGCGGCAGATGGGGGCCACCTGGAGCATAGGGAATCTCCACCATTTCGAACCTGTGTTTGGGCGTGAGGCAGTCCGGACATGCCCAATTCTCAGGGATATCCGCCCACCGGGTGCCCGGTGCGATGCCGTGCTCGGGCAGGCCCAGGGCTTCGTCGTACAGGAAGCCGCACCCCAGACATACGAAGCGTTTCAGGTCTTCGCTCATGTTGCGCTCCTTGGGTTAAATGTTGTCTAAGAGTGTCACCTGGATTAAGATATGTACCGCATTCATCGGTTCACATTGCAACTTCGGAAATGGTTATTCAATAAGATTACGCCGATGCCATGTCAACGGCAACACATCCTGAGAAACCGTCGGCCGTTACATGTCGCACCGAAAACGCCTCCGCGAGTTTGATTCCTGGTTATGGGCAAGCTTCCTCCCTTTTTTAATTCAAAATACCGGACAAACTGCGCCACCACGATAAAGCTCCGGGGCTTGCATCTTTACTTCACAGCCCTGCCGAGATGCATGCAAAGCCCGTCATGATCGCAAGCGTCAGCGGTTTCTGGAGAACTAAAGGAGCCCGGTCGTAGCGAAGCGCAGCATCTTCCGAAATGGATGCTTGGTCTCCCCAGCCAGACGCGGGTCCAGCGAATAAACGATCGAGCAGACGGCTACAATAAAGGGCTAGTCTTCTATCCCTCTGAATGGTGCCGGCTCATTTTTGCTGATCCGGTGGTTTCAAAAGCTCAACCTTGCTTTGATTTGCAGAAAAGCGCCAGTGCTTGCCAACTTTTTCAATTCGAATAGGAAAAGGTCGGTCCTCATTCCCTATTTCGAGAACCGCCTCATTACTGCTGACCTTTATTATCCGATTTTTTTCCCGGTATGCTTGGACAAGACGCTCGCGAGCGTCTCTGTCGTCTACTTTGTCGCCCGAGAAGATGAGTTTTTTACCTTTGGGTCCGAGGATGGCCAACAGCTTCTTCTCGTCATTTGCACTCAGAGCCTCAATCAGTGCATTGACCGCACCTTCGGGGGACATGAAGGTCGCCTGGCTTTTCTTCTGGGCGTCGCTTGGCCAAATATAGGGCCCCCCTCTTGCTACTGCGCTCTCGCAAAACAAAATGGAAATCAGGGAAGCCATAATACCGATGGCTAACCCCACGCGGAACACGAGATGCCTTTCCCTGTTTCTTTTGAATAAAGGCATTATTAGATCCTTCTAAAGATGCGATGTGTTATAAACGCCGTGGTCAATGGACACCCTCCCAATGAACGGAAATCGCCCGCGCTACCCGCGGCGGCCACCGCCCCAAAACCATCTGGCTCGAAACAAAGCTATTACCAATATCGAAAAGATAATCATCGAAAATTCGCCTACTAATGTACCAATTGAAATCATGAAGGTTGGCCGTCGCACATTGATTCTGATCCATACCCGTTTCGGGAACTCTGGATTCAACTCTCATTTTCGCCTGAGCCTCACACCAATATGATGGGACTAAAACGCGGCCATTGACTTCGGGGATGGTGGTGTGTGTTCCTGAACTGGCAAAAACCGGTCTCATTGGCGTACCACTTACGTGTTTGGGAGGGATCTGGGATAATTGAATGGGGTTTCCGGGTGTTCCAAGAAGTTTTTCGGTGAAATCCGGAGGCAAAATGCGCTTCAATATCCGTTGGTGATTAAGTTTACGCATTATTCAGAAGGATATGGCGCTTAAGGATTTGTGTTACCCATGACTAACTCTTATTTTGATGTCTTAGACTTTCAGGTGCAGCCAAACGGAAAACGTACCGAACTGCAGGTAGAACGATGGCCGGTAAAGGAATAATAACCGCTATTTTCGCTCTCTTGCTTACGGCAACGGTATCTTGGGCGTTTGGCGGAATAGGAAGGGGAGGTTTTGGGGACCCCATGTTCCTTCTCATGCCGGACCCGCCAACTAACGTAACCGCAACCGCAGGCAACGGCGAGGCAACCATCAGCTTCAAGCGTCCGAAATCAGACGGCGGGAGCCCCATAACCTGCTATACTGTGACATCTCACCCCGGGAAGATCAAAGCCTCAGGCAAGCAAAGCCCATAACCGTGAAAGGGCTGACTAACGGAAGAACCTATACTTTTACGGTGGACGCCAGCAATTCGGTCGGGACCGGGATTGCCTCGGAAGCATGCAACAGTGTGACCCCAAAGGCTGAATGAGAACTGGAGGCTTGTCCTTGCAGGTTCAGTGCCCTCAGCAGGTGATGGCGCCGTGATCCGTGAAATCAAACCTCTGATCGATCCCCCTAAAAGACTCACTGCAAAAAGCCTCCACGAGTTTGGTGTTGCTCTACAACCCGATTTTCCCGAGCTGAAATTCTCAGGTAGCTTGCTAAAAGCAAATCATATCTTGAAGAACCATAAGGTTACGAAGTTGGCAAGAAGGGTAAACTTTTGCTGAGCCAGAGGTGGCGGCAACTTCAGAGGTTTGTTACGTACAGCGGCAGTTGGTTAAACACCCGGAGAAGACCTTCATCGGCAGGGCGGCGCGGGGATTTGACTTCCTTGGCTATCACTTCAGCCCGGAAGGACTGACTGCGGCAAGGGAAACCCTAAAGCGGTTCGTTTCACGTGCAACCCGGCTTTATGAGCAAGAGCTGGGGGAGCCTCACGACTCCTCCCGGCTTGGATTGTATGTTAAACGTTGGCTTCGGTGGCTGTGGGCGGGCCTAGGTGATGAGAAGATATTCCATTGCTTGCGGCGATATCCGTGCGGATCTCTGTAAACTGAGAAATCAACGGGTAGAATCCGTTGCAATGCGCAAAACGTGGCACAACCCCCCGCCCCACTACTTTTACGGGGCACAACATGCTACGGGGAGGCTCGTGCTGCACGGCGCGACCGCCGCGAGGCTCAACGCCGCTCCGTCCGTGTACACCACAGTGCCGTACGTAACACCATATACTCCGCTCGGTCCGGGCAACTTCCAGCCGGCGCACGATATGTAGTTCGGGTCGTTGGTGACCAATTCGTTGAGCCCTTGTTCATAGCACTGGGTGGCGCCAACCGAACTATTATAAACACAGTCGTGGATGCTAGGGCTAGCCCATAGATAGGTCGAGCCCGTGCCGACCATGGTGAGGGTCGCGGATGAGAAAAATTCATCCACCGTGCACATGCGCGCTTCTGTCCCGTATGACGAACACGCCCCGCTCATTGCGAGTGGGCCGCCCCCGGATGCCATCGTTGACCCCGAGCTTCCTACGAAATGGTACTCCGTAACCGCAACAGGAACGGGTGAGGTCGTGGGGTTGACCACCGTTACCGGCGTAGGGGGTTTGGGTTTGGGTTTGGCCATCATTGCTGTGGGCATAAAGAGGTCGGCGGCGCTCACGAGTAACAAACCAAGTATTACACAAGTGCAGAATCGGACGGTTTGAAAAGCTTTCATTATACTCCTCCTTAACGATGTGGGTTACTTATGCGATGGATGATGTTGATGGCGTATAGGCCTGTCTAATACGCTTCCTCATCACGGGGACCAGCACAGCGAACCGGGTGCCCAACAATAAAAGCGTGGCGGGCTCTGGCACAGAGGCGCGATACAACTAGGACTGGTACTAATCTGCTGCACCTTGAAAGAACAGTCATGCAAAGCCTGGGGCCAGCCCCTTACACTTGCAACCTCCTCATAGTGACGTAAAATCTAAGGTTTGATGCGAAAAAGCGAATGTAGGTGGATTGGGTATTTATTACGGGAGGATGCAGTATTGCTATCGTAGGAAGAGAGTACTCCCAATATTAAGGAAAGTTCGGCTCCCTCAAGTTCTCAATGGGCAGAGGGGTCCGCCTTGGTCCAGGCAAGATAAGTGCCTTATGTTGAATATGAATAGCGCGATAACCCCCATTCAAAAAATGTCATAATATTTAGCGAAGTCTCCATCATTGAATACCCTTTGGGCAAATGCAAAAGTCAACACTCCTCTCCTATCCTTGAAAAAACGAAGTTCTGAAATGCGCAAGGTTTTCAAATCATATCTGGATTTGGGTGGCTTGTTTCGAAAGGTGGTGCGAATCAGGGAGGAGGTCTGATAAGTTTCGAGTTCTCAAAGTCGTTACAATAGCCGAGCGGTGAGGTCCCGAAATCCCAAAGTGGTAGAGAATCAGTATCCC
>JBKQLC010000257.1:0-24671 GCA_052147195.1 Syntrophobacteraceae bacterium | reverse complement strand
TTCGCTTCGGAGACTTGCGGGTCGAAACCAATGCGGACCACCATGAGTTTGAAGTCGAAATCTTTCTGAACGATCTCGACCCTGATGATGTGCGGGTTGAGCTTTATGCGGACGGAATTAACGGCGGCGATCCCGTACGGGAGGAAATGAAGTGCGCGCGACCGCTGCCTGACGCATCCAGCCGTTGCGTCTATTGGGTAACGGTGCCTGCTACGCGCCAAGCGGGAGACTACACGGCGCGAGTGATACCTCGACGCCCCGGGGTGGCAGTCCCGTTGGAATCGGCTCGAATTCTGTGGCAGCGATGATGAACACGCCCAAACGCGAGTTGCACGATTATATCTCGGAGATCTCCGAGCGCACTGACGTTCAGGCGGGCTTTCCTCTTCCTTTTGGGACCAGCGAAAGGGGAGGAGGGGTTAATTTCGCAATTTTCAGCCGCAACGCCCGCCGCGTTCGACTGGAGTTGTTCGACCATCCGGAAGACGCGGCGCCCGCCCGGATAATCGATCTGGATCCGGTACGCAACCGCACCGGCGACGTGTGGCACGTCTGGGTGGAGGGAATAGGTCCCGGTCAACTTTATGCCTACCGCGTGGATGGCCCTTACGAGCCTCACCAGGGACATCGTTTCAATTTCAACAGGCTTCTCCTCGATCCCTGCGCCACCGCGATTTCTCAACTGCACTCGTGGGATTTTGCATCGGCGTACGGATACGACTCGTCTGCGCCTGAGCGGGACATGGTTCTCTTGAAGCTGGACAATGCCGGATCGATGCCTAAATGCGTATTTGTAAACGAGCCCTTCGATTGGGACGGTGACCAGCCGCCCCGGCATCCATGGTCGAATACAGTCATTTACGAAACACATGTTCGCGGCTTTACAATTCATCCCACGTCGAACGTGGAGCATCCAGGGACTTACCGGGGCCTGATAGAAAAGATTCCCTACCTCAAAACCCTGGGAGTGACCGCTGTAGAACTGATGCCCGTGCAGGAGTTCAATGAAACTTCCATCACGCGCAGGAATCCGCAAACAGGCCAACCGCTCAGGAATTACTGGGGATACGATCCGGTGGTTTTCTTTGCTCCCAAGGCTTCCTACAGCAGTTGCGGAGGTTTGGGCCAGCAGAAGCTGGAGTTCAAGGAAATGGTCCGGGCCCTTCACGATGCCGGCATCGAAGTGATACTTGACGTGGTGTTCAATCACACGGCGGAAGGAGACGAACTGGGTCCTACGATCTGTTTCCGCGGGCTGGACAACTCGATCTTCTACACGCTGGCGGACGATAAACGCTATTACAAGGACTACACGGGCACAGGCAACACCGTCAACGCCAACCATCCGGTGGTGCGGACCAACATTTTGGACGCTCTGCGTTATTGGATGGTCGAAATGCATGTGGATGGATTCCGGTTCGACCTGGCGTCGGTTCTCGACCGGGACGGCTCCGGCAATCTGCTGGCCAATGCTCCTCTTCTCGAACGGATCGCCGAGGACCCGATCTTGAGAGACGTGAAAATTATCGCCGAGGCGTGGGACGCCGCCGGCGCATACGAGGTGGGTAGTTTTTCAGAGCGGCGATGGGCGGAGTGGAACGGCCGGTACCGGGATGATGTCCGGCGTTTCTGGAGCGGCGATGATGTGATGCTCGGTTTGTTTGCCAGCCGCATCTGCGGCAGTGCCGATATCTATGCCAAGTCCGGCAAAGGCCCGGAGGCCAGCATAAACTTCGTCACCTGCCACGACGGCTTCACTTTGAACGACCTGGTGAGCTATTGCTGCAAGCACAATGAAGCAAACGGAGAAAACAACCATGACGGGACCGACGCCAACTACAGCCAAAACTTCGGCTCTGAAGGCGCGACGGCGGATGCCGGGATCGAGGCTTTGCGGAAAAGCCAGATCAAGAACTTCCTTCTGACTTTGCTGATCTCGCGGGGCGTGCCGATGCTGCTCGGGGGGGACGAATTCCGCCGCACGCAAGGCGGCAACAACAACGCCTATTGCCAGGACAACGAAACGAGCTGGTATGACTGGAGCTGCCTGGAACAGCACAGGGAGATTTTCCGATTCACCCACGGCATGATTGCTTTTCGTTGCGCCCATCCGATTTTGAGTAAGGAGCAATTTTACACTGACGCCGAGATCCATTGGTTTGGCCCGCAAGGAGGATTGCCCAACTGGGCTGACCCGAAAGAAAAACAGTTTGCCTGTCTGATCCATGAAGACGAGCAGCGCGCACTGTACCTGATGTTCAATGCCGGCGCCGATGCGGTCGAATTCAGTTTACCCGCCGCAGCGCCGGGGGCTCGGTGGCATCTGGCCGTCGACACCTCCCGCGAAGCGCCGCAAGATCTGTTTGCTGCGGGCGAGGAACCGCTTTGGGAAGATACACGAACTTACCGCCTGAGCCCCCGGTCCAGCGCCATACTTCTCTCCATGTGAGGTGTATTGCAACCGAAACTGAGGAGCGGTGTGCCCGCGCATGCTTGATGAATGATACTTTCAAGACGCGGTTTATCCTTTTTTGCCCGTTGAATCCGCCCCCGAGTGGTCCACCCGAGGGCGGCCGAATCACCGAACGAAGATTGTCAACAGTCGACCGGCTTAGACCGGGAAGCCATTTGTATGACAATGCAGCTTTTCAGGGCTAACGGCGCCCGCGCGATCATGGCGGTGTTCGAATCCCTGCAACCCGAAAGCACGGGAGGGACCAGGACCTTACGGCACACCACCGTCAACACAGTTTGCGGAGTCGATCCGGCGTGCGGAGCGGCGCCCGTTTCCAGGGGAGAGGTCAGTTCTTATGGACAGCCTGTTCGATAACGTCACCTTGTCGCGGATACAGTTTGCGGTAACGGCCCATTTTCATATCCTGTGGCCGGTTTTGACGGTGGGCCTGAGCCTTTTTCTCCTGCTGATGGAGGCTCTTTACCTCAAGACCGGCGACAAGCGCTATTTCGACCAATGCCGCTTCTGGACCAGGATCTTTGTGCTGAACTTCAGCGTCGGCGTCGTCACCGGAATACCCATGGAGTTCCAGTTTGGAACCAACTGGAGTCTCTTTTCAGTCGCCGGCGGAGACTTCTTCGGCCACATGCTGGGTTTTGAGGCCGCCATGGCATTCATGCTCGAAGCGACCTTCCTGGGCATCATGATATTCGGCTGGAAGCGGGTTTCCCCGCGCCTCCATCTTTTCGCAACCTGTATGGTGGCCTTGGGGGGCTCGCTTTCCGTGTTCTGGATAATGGTTGCCAACTCCTGGATGCACACCCCCACCGGCGGCCTCTTTCAGAACGGACGTTTCGTCATCACCAGCCAACTGGCCGCGATCTTCAACCCGAACATGCCCTTTGGCGTCTCTCACATGTGGGTGGCGTGCATCGAAGTCTCTCTCTTCGTAGTGGGCGGCCTCAGCGCCTGGTACATCCTCAAGGGGCGACACACCACTTTTTTTCTCAAATCGTTCAAGATCGCCGTCCTCGCAACGGTCCTCGCTACTCCTATCCAGATCTGGCTCGGGGATGCGTCGGGAATCGCCGTGTTCGATTATCAGCCGGCCAAGCTCGCGGCGATTGAAGCACACTGGGAGACGAACCCTCCCGGGCGGGGAGCGCCGGAATTACTCCTTGCCTGGCCCAACCAGGAGGAACAGAAAAACGACTGGGCTATTTCCATTCCCGACGGGTTGAGCCTGATTGCAACCCGCTCTTTTACCGGAACCGTCAAGGGTTTGAAGGAATTTCCCCGCCGCGATCAGCCGCCTGTGTTCCCGATTTTTTACTCCTTTCGCATCATGGCGGGCATCGGTGCTCTGCTTTTCTTCCTCATGGTTTGGACACTGTGGGTCTGGAGACAGGGCGACCTCACTGAAGAGCGCATCGCCGGCCGAAAATTGCTGCTTTATTCGTGGATAGCCGCCGCGCCGCTGAGTTACCTGGCCATGGAGGCCGGCTGGATGACAAGGGAAATCGGACGGCAACCCTGGGTGCTCTACAACCTTTTACGGACCACCGATTCGGCCACTCCAATGGCGGCCGGACCGGTCGTAGGCTCGCTGCTCACGATTGCCGTCGTTTATCCGCTGCTCTTCATCCTGTTCCTGGCATTCGCACGCCGGATTATCGTGACCGGCCCCGACGCGGAAACCGGCGGCGGCAAGTGAATCACAAGGGTGAATAACAGGCTGGGCATCATTTCCTGACAATCGAAGGACATTTCCCATGGGAGCGATAGAATCTCACCTTCCTGAGATATGGTTGTTCATCATCGGGTTTTTTCTGCTGTACTACGCGATCAACGACGGCGCAGATCTTGGCGTCGGCATCATCTCGCTCGCCACGCCGGACGAACGGGATCGCTCGATCCTCATGGGCTCGATCGGGAGCATCTGGGCCGACAACCAGACATGGCTCGTTCTTCTCGGCGGGATGCTTTTCGGGGCTTTCCCGGTCTTCTACAGCGTAATCCTCCCGGCGCTCTACATTCCGATCCTTTTCATGCTGTTCGGACTGGCTTTGAGGGGAGTGTCCTTCGTATTTCGCGCGAATTCACGGCGTCCCGCTATCTGGAGCCGCTGCTTCGGGGCAGGAAGCCTCATCATTACCCTCGCCCAGGGCTTTGCTCTCGGCGGGTTGCTGAGCGGTCTCGACGTGCAGCAGGATGTCTTCAGGGGTAGCGTGCTGGGCTGGATCAACCCCTTTTCCTTTCTCGTCGCGCTCGGGGTGCTATGCGGTTACGTCATGCTTGGGGCGAACTACCTGATCTTCAAGACAGTTGGGCCGATTCAGGCCCGTGGTTACCGATATTCAATCACCGCTTCCCTGCTGACCCTCGGCGTTTCCCTGCTGGTTCACGTGTTCATTGATGCGAGATACCCCCAGATGGTCCGCAAGCTCACTACCCCTCCCGACATCTATTACGTTCCGGTGGCAATGGTCCTGGCGGCCTTTTGTTTCGTCATGCTGTTCGTGAGCCTTCTCAGGAAGCGGGAACTTGCCCCCCTGCTCTGGAATGCCGGCATCATCCTGTTTTCCTTCATCGGACTATCACTGGGCATGTATCCGGACATGATCCCCAACGTGATCTCTTCCCCTGTAACCGTTCATGCCGCCGCGGCCTCCAAAGACACCCTCGAATTCATGCTCGAAGCGATGACCGTCACACTTCCGGTCATATTGATATACACCATATACAAGCATTGGGTCTTCCGGGGAAAAACCGTGGAAGCATCCTACCACGGCGAAGGTGAATGACGATCGGCCGGCCGGCCGCTCCGTGAGGAGCGGATGTGGATTCGTGGCGTCGACTGATCTCGCAGAAGGTGGAAGACATCCAAGGGCTTATCGAGTCGTCCAAGTTTGAGTTGGGTGCTTTCAATCTAAGTGAGATCCAGAAGCTTACGGGTGAGGCGCAGATCATCTTCATACTGTTGCTCACGCTCGCTCGCCAGAGGCGCGATGTCACGGCCCCGAATGAGGTTCGGGCAGCCGCGGTCGAACTCGATGAAGCCATGGCGGCGGCCTTGCTGGCCCTGTCAACCCGCATAGCCTCTGACTCCCAGCCAGCCGGGCCGAGTCTCGAAGATATGATGGACTCCTTGGAACGTCACGTAGCTGTCTGCACGAATGAGCCTGGCGAGGCTACCGCCTCCCCTCAGCTCGCCGAGTGCTCGGCCCTCTATCGCTCGCTCGTCGCCGCCATCAAACGGCTTTCCATGGATCCTCTGGATGCCTGAATTCAGGGAGAGATAGACATGAAGTTTCTGGTTTTAGCCGTCCCTGTTTCTTTCGAACGAGGAGAACTGCGGATACTTTTGAATTTGCTGACTGACTGCGAATGATAACAATTATGGTATTGTAGGCAATATTATTATCCTCTGCTCTTGTGAACTCCTGGGCCCCCCGCCCCTGCCGTACAAGCTGGTATGATTCAGGCGCCGCCAGGGCCGACCGGTCTCGTGCTATTTGTCTGGGATGAAATGAACACACTCGTCTGCGATAGCCTCCACCAGGAGCACAGATGGAACTCGATGAGATACGGTCACGGACAAAGAGGGTGAACCAGGTGCTGAAACCATTTTACAGCCATATTTCGCTTTCGCAAGAATATTTCGGACAGTGGATCAAGGCGTAAAGCGCAAATTGGCATGGGTTCTCGGGTATGGGTTGAGCGGAGAAAGTCGATTGTAAGGCATCCTGGAGAGGTAGGAATGAGATTTACGAACCGGGGCAGTAGAGGTCACCGATTATCTCCCTGCGTCCATTTTCCCAAAACATCACCTCCGGCGGATATGCAACTGCAGATACTGTCCGTGAGGTCTTCCCCTATGGGTCAGTCCAGGGGGGGGTAATCCGGGCCAAGGTAGCCGATCTTAGTTTTGAGGCGAAAATCGGGACGCTGTTCACCATGGATTTGCCTGAGAAAATGGATTATAGGCTATCCTGGGGCTTCCCACTGTCGAAATCGAGCAGGCCGGTATCCTGGAACTCGAATTCTCGCCGACAATCCAAGCTGTGGAAACGTGCTTCAAATTTGGTTCGAAATCCTTTTGCTCAAAGTATGATTACAAAACTTGAACTTATTAATCGGAAGCCAGCGATTAACATTCAGGAGAGCTGTTTGAACTTTTCCGGGATTGCTCATTTGCCCGAACCAAGAGTTAACCGGCGCGCCAAACCCGATAGGGGCTTCTTTTATGCACAGCCAAATTTTACGGCCCCAATGATCGCGCGTCCGGTTGTCGCAGATTAGGTTTCGTTTCCATCAGCAAGCTCACTTCGGAGTAGTTTTAACCTCGGACTTAGTAGTCGATGGATTCCATTGATCATCGACACGACAAGTTCGCACTCTTCTTTTGATAGACGAAGAAAGGGAACGCTTTGGATATCTGTCAGTGAATCAGCATCTATTCTCCATGGCTTAACGGTGTATCGCGAGCTGTCGGAGTGCGCACAGACCTGATCGCGAAGCCCTATGAGATGCTCATGAAGCGCGCTTTGGGTTTGGTCATACTGCCAAAACTCCTTTGGAAACGGGGGCCAACCACGACTCCCCTTGAACGGCCTTGCATAACTGACGACGAGCGCGGTCGTAAATGCTGTTTGTTGCATGTAGATGGAACCGCGTCGCTCATAAGGTGCTGAGTGCCATCCTTTCTTGAGGAGGTGAGCGGCGTACTGTCGCGCGAGTCCGAAGTCAAGAGCGGAGACATAAAGGCGCTCGTACAGTTCCCGCTTCGAATGTGTCGTTTTGTTCGCCATTGCAGAGCCCCAATATATAACTCCTGGCATCCACCGGACCGCAAACACGCGTCCGATGGGCTTGGAGATAGCACTACCAAATGCTCCCAGCGTGGTTGCGGGTCTGGTGGATGCCAAAGTTATCAGCTTCGTCACCTCAAGGTTGAAGATTGTAAAGGAATATCGCAGAACCCAAACTGATTAAGTAGGAACTTTAACTGCTTTTGTTGGTCGGTCGTTGCATTTGGGTGCACATGAATTGACTCGATTAACGTGCAGATACCATGCGATCCAATCGTAAGATTATAGCCCGGATCGATCGGCTGGTCCTCGCGATTGACGTGGATTGTTGCTCGAATTTCCTTTTCATATACAAAGTCACTACTGTCCGGTAAAATTTTGATCTTTAGCTGTAACTAGTGGATCCTTATTGTTCTTTGACATAATTTTTCGTTTTCGATTTGAATTTCGACCGGTGGTACCCTTTCCAGTACTTTGGGAGGGTATCCATGAATTCCGGCAAAAACGTTTTCAGGCAATTGCTTCAGTTTCTTCCCCGGCATGACTTTAATCTCTGCGTTCGTCGATATCGAGGGGAGCATTGGGCCAAGTCCTTTACCACGTGCGATCAGTTCCTTTGTCTGGCATACGCCCAGATTTCGGGACGCGAAAGTTTGCGGGACATTGAAACATGCCTGAATTCTCATCGGGACAAACTCTACCATGTCGGATTTCGCGGGTCAGTTTCCCGAACGACTCTTGCGGATGCGAATGAACGGCGCGATTACCGCATTTTCCAGGACTTCGGTCACGTGCTCATTGGCATCGCTCAGGAGCTTTACCAGGATGAGCCTCTTGCTATCGAATTGAAGCAGCCGCTGTATGCCTTCGATTCAACAACACTCGATCTGTGTCTCTCCCTGTTTCCATGGGCCGAATTTCGGAGAACGAAGACTGCAGTTAAGATGCACACGCTAATTGACCTGCGAGGCTCAATTCCGACGTTCGTCGCGGTTACAACCGGCAAGGTCCATGATGTCAGGATGCTCGATGAGCGAAGATGCCATATACACGTTGGATCGCGGCTATGTCGACTTCGCCCGGTTGTACGCCATACATAAACAGGGTGCCTTCTTCGTCATTCGGGCAAAAGAGAATTTGAAATTTAAGCGGCTTTACTCTTCACCGAAAAATGAAGAGGCAGGCGTCAGGGCCGACCAAGTGATTGCCCTGGCAACGCAGAAATCCCAAAAGGCATACCCGGAGCGGTTGCGCCGAGTCAGTTATGTTGACAAAGAACGAAAGAAACATCTGGTGTTTCTCACGAACAATTTTGAAATCCCGGCAAAAACGGTTGCCGACATTTACAAACAGCGCTGGGGAGTGGAGCTATTTTTCAAGTGGATCAAGCAGCACCTGCGGATCAAGTCGTTTTATGGCACTTCCGTGAACGCAGTGAAGAGCCAGATATGGGTCGGGTTGTGCATTTATCTGCTCGTGGCCATCGCGAAAAAACGGCTCGGTATTCAATGCTCCCTCTACACTTTTTTACAAATCCTGGAGGTCAACATATTCGAGAAAAAGCCAATCATATCGGGTGTTTCCGAGGCTATTAAGCAACCTAATGAAACAGTTCGCGCTGGGAACCAGTTGAATTTGTTCCGAAATTAACCGGACAGTACTGACCGAGGATAACGAATTCAAGTGCTTGTAAGGACGCGAAAAATAATTATTGGGGCAATCCGTCGAACTTGGGTGAAAAGATGCGTAAGAATCTGCTTTTTTTTAAAAGATTTTGGAGCAGTAAAGAATCTAAATAAACCATTTGACTCCACCTTATATTCCAGATTAAAAAGCTCCCAATATTGTAAGCCAAGACTCAGTTGCACAATTATTGTTGTCGGGCTGAATCTCGTTTCAGGTTCAAGGGTTTCGTATAGGGGTATGGTGAATGAAATTCAAAAAAAGGAGAAGAAATGAAATCATCGTTCGCAAAGATTTTAATCATCAGTGTTGCTATGATCGGACTTATGTCCATTGGTCTTGCAGTTAATGCCCGTAATGTAAGTATGGAGCGCCACCCGAATCTTGCGAAGGCGCAGATATTCGTAGAAAAAGCCATGGGCAAGGTATCTGCGGCGCAGGCAGCCAATGAATTCGATATGGACGGCCATGCAGCAAGGGCAAAAGGGCTCCTTCAACAGGCTTATGATGAAATGAAACTGGCGGCGCTGGCAGCTAACAAGAAATAGATAATCATGATTCCCCTCCGTTGCCGCCGTCAGTGTTTTTACAGGTAAGAGAAGAGCGAAAGGTGACGAGTGAAGTGATCTTCTCCACTCTTCTTACTTCGCTCTTCTCGACTTTCTGCCCGGCGGGTGGCAAGTTCATTAAAATCCTCTACTACCACAGTATAATGATGCCGCACCCCGCAGGGTTTCGGCAGTGTCACGTAGATATCGATGCTCCGCCTGGCGGCTGAGAGGTGTGGCGTGCGCGGCTCCCCGCGCTTTTAGCCGCGTTTGATGCGTTCCTCAACGCAACCCGGTATGACAACTTGTCTTGCCAATCCATGAACCCAAAGAACAGACAGGCGCATAACGCCTTTGATTCTAATATGTGAAGTTCCCTGAGGTACCAGCAGTCGGCAACGTGTGGGATGAGATCGGAAACTGGGGGTGTGAATCGAGTAAGATTGAATTGAAGCGATCACATTTTACAACCGACGCCGTCGTGAAGCTGGGGCCGGCTTTGTCTACTTCTCTGCCCATGTCTCCCCAATCGTGACTTCGACTATAACCGAAACTCTGACAAAATAAGCCTCCTCGGCATCCCATCATTTTGCTTCTTGCAAAATTGATCGATTTCAACTACCGCTACTTAGATGACGATGAGTAGTGGTGTTTGCTGAAAGTCCGAAGGAGAATGCCATGAACCCAATCATTGCTGCTGCCCCTCTACTGTTGGTTTTTCTGCTCTCTACTCCAGCCTCCGGATCAATAGATGAAGGAACTTACATTCAGGCCGAGAAGCTCGCCCAATCCCAAAACGCTTTCGCAACCGACCTCTATGCTCAACTTCACCAACACCCCGGTAACTTATTCTTTTCGCCTCAAAGCATCGCCACCGCCCTAAGCATGACTTTCATCGGCGCCAAAGGGGATACCTCTACTGAGATGGCCAAAGTGCTGCACCTTCAGGACCTCCGTTCCGACAATCAAAATACAACGCTTACGTTGCGAAGTCTTGTGCTGGAGGCATATGCAAAGCAACGGAAGCTTTTCAATGAATCGCTGCAGGATGGTCTGGAACTCCATCTAACAAACGGTCTTTGGGTTAAGGCCAATTACCCGCTCAATTCGGAGTTTATCAAGGCCATTACGGAGAGTTTCAAGGGCAGTCTTGAGCCGGTCGACTTCAGCAACGAGCCTGCCGCCCGAAAGAAGATCAATGGATGGGTCTCCGATCAGACAAGCGATAAGATCCAGAACCTGATCGGCCCAAATGCTATCACGTCCGATACCCGCCTGGTTCTGACCAACGCCATCTATTTCAAAGCCGCCTGGGAGGCGCAGTTCAGGAAAGAAGCAAGTAGACAGGAGAAGTTTCACGTTTCTCTCAACAAAGACGTTGACGCCGAAATGATGAAGCAGACACATTTTTTTGGCCTGGCCGAACTAGAGGGCTTCAAGCTCCTCGTCATGCCATACAAGGGTGGTGAGGCCTCCATGCTTGTCCTGCTCCCGGATAAGGTGGACGGATTGGCAGACCTGGAGAGGTCCTTGAGCGCGGAAAACCTGGCTTCTTGGCTGGAAAAAAGCAGATCTGTCCGAGTGGCCTTATCACTTCCAAAGTTCAAGAACACCAGCACGCTAAACCTCAATAACACTTTGATTACCTTGGGCATGAAGAAGGCTTTTGTGGTCGAGGCTGACTTCACCGGTATAGCCAATGTGCTGGCTGAACCACTCTACATTGGCCTGGTGATTCACAAAGCGTTCGTAGACGTCAATGAAGAGGGAACCGAAGCCGCTGCGGCTACGGCTGTTGGTATTCAAGCCCATTCGGCCATGCGACCAGCCGAACCTTTTCGATTCGCGGCTGATCATCCTTTTGTCTATATCATTCGATCCAACCGCACCGGTGACATTCTCTTCATGGGGCGGCTGACCGATCCGACTGAGCATGGCGAGTAGTAGGGCCGCTTGGGCCAAATGCGCTCGTCCCTCAACCGCATCAAAATGCAGGAAGAGCACACGGGCGAAATTCACCGCATCTCGATCCACCCCCAAGAATGGTCCTAGGTGGTCTCCATCAGGGAGTATCCTCGGGAGAATCACATGATCATCGTGATCCAGCAACCCCCTGATACCTCCCTGATGGTTTCCAGCATGGAGTATCCCTTGGCAGAATAGGTGCAACCGACAGCTGCCATTCCTTATCGTTGTACGCAAAAAAATTCTTCAAAATGACCATCAGCTCGGGGATAGCGAAAGTTCACACTCCTTGCCACTGTCGAAAGAGAAAGTTTGCAGCGATTCGGTAAACAAATGATTCGAAAACAACGAAGATTTTGGCGTGTCATTTCTCAAGGCGGAGGAGAGTTATACGAAAAATTCAGTGAAGACCCCTCATTGCGCGATATAGCAGAGGTGTCAGATCTTTTGAGCCACTGCCGTCTCCGTGGGATCAGTTGGCCCTCAAGTCACGCCAAAGACCTGCCTGATAAACACCGCCAGAGGCCCTATCGTCGATCAAAGCTCATTAGTTGAGGCTCTAAAAATGGGACGCATCCGGGCAGCCGGCCTGGACGTCTATGAAAACGAACCCTTGCTCAGCCCGGGACTAGCTGAACTTGACAACGTAGTCCTTCTGCCGCACGTCGGAAGCGCCACCGTCGAGACCCGCGCACGAATGGCCAATATGGCCGCGGATAACCTGCTGGCCGGACTGAGGGGCGAACGCCCTCCCAACTGCTTGAACTGCCACGGTAAGCAGTGAGTAGAGAATGATAATGATTATGGTATCGTAGGCAATATTATTATTCTCTGCTCTTGTGAACTCCTGGGCCCCCCCGCCCCTGCCGTACAAGCCGGTATGATTCAGGCACCGCCAGGGCCGGCCGGTCTCGTGCCGTTTATTTGGGGTGAAATGAACATACTCGTCTGCGGTGCACTCCTCTACATGGGGGAAAGGCTCGTCGCCCGTCTGCTTGACGAACGAACCGGGCCGGTGAGGCTGCTGGTCCGCGACGCCCGCAGGCTGCCTGAACAGCTTCGACAACACACGGAGGTCATCGAGGGCGATCCGCTGGACCCGCAGGTGCTGAGGCAGGCCGCCCACGGCATGGACGTGGCGTACTACCCCATTCGTCCTCTAGGCACGAACAGAGGGTTCGCTAATCTGAGCATGGCCTTCGCCGAAAGGTTCCGGGAGGCGTGCATCGAGCGCGGGGTCCGGAAGATCGTGTATTTTGGCATGGAGGGAGTCAGGGACTCGTCGAGCAGCCTGCTGAGGGGCATGGCCGGCACAGGGGAAATCCTGAGCGCCAGACCCGGGGAGATCCAGACTGTCTGGCTGAAGGCCGGCGCTGTCATCGGCTCGGGAAGCCTCTTCTTCGAGATGCAGAGGCACCTCGTCCGAAATGCGCCGGTGATCCTTTCGCCGCGATGGATGAGGCGAGGGGCCAGGCCTGTCGGCATCGAGGACGCGGTCGAGTTCCTGTCCGGCGCCCGGTTGCTCAGTGCCGGGGGCAACGTCATAATCGACATTGGCGCCGAGGCGGTGAGTCTGGAGGACATGTTGAGCGTGACCGCCGATGTGATGGGGGTGAAGAGGGTAATTGTCCACATCCCCTTCACGCTCCCCCGCCTTTCGTCGCTGTACCTCATGCTGCTGACACCGTTGTCGTACCGGCTTGCCTCGACAGTCGTGCAAGCCCTTGATGCGACAGGCTCGGAGGCTGCAGCAGGCGCTGAGGGACCGCCGGCATCGCACTTCCACCACGCTTCCGTCACCCCTCTCAGACAGATCATCGAGAAAGCAATGGGGGATGACGTACATCAACGGGTGCCCAGCCGATGGACGGACAGCCTCATCGATGTGTCCTATACGTTCAGTGAGGATGATGTGGAACGTGCAGTGTTTCGCGATGTCAAGACCGTTGATTTCGGAAACCTGCCCGCCAGCCGGATATTCAGCGCCGTGAAGTCCGTCGGGGGCCAGCGGGGGTGGTTCACCTTCGACGTCCTCTGGCAGATCAGAGGGCTGATGGACAAGTTCATGGGCGGTTTCGGCACATCGGTGGGGCGGAGGGTCGAGACGGATCTGCGCATCGGCGACATGCTTGACGTCTGGCGGGTCGTGGATCTGATCGATGACAAGAGGCTCCTGCTCGAGGCCCAGATGCAGGTCTTCGGCAAGGCCTGGCTCGAGTTCAGGATCGACAACAGGACCCTGACCCAGACGGCCTATCACGTGCCGAGCAGCGTGCTGGGCAGACTCTACTGGTACTCGATGCTGCCCTTCCACGCCTTCATATTCAGGGACATGATCGAGAGCATCGTGAGGAGAGCCGAGCAGATGGAGTAGCGGAGCGCCGTCGGTCCGCACAATAATGCGACGTGTAAACGGACGCATTGGAAAGGGAAATTACCCTGTGAGGTGTTGCAATGCTTCTTCCAATAATCCGCGAGTCCATGAACATCATCTGACAGGGGAAGCGCATTTCGTCTTAAACGCTCCCCGATACTCCAAGGCCCAAATCACACCCGGGTTCCCGAATCTCCCCGTGGTGCGGCAATTTCACGCAAGCGCACCCCGACCTCTCGTTACTCCTGCTCAAAAACTGCGTCCTTCGTTTCTCCCTGGTTGCAGTTTGGAGGGGATTCCTTTTCAAGGAAGTGCATCTTGTCGCCTCCGATCCGGTCAACTTGGAGGCAGACCTACCCGGTTTTATGGTAAAAAGGTAAGTATAAAGAGGAGATCTCAAGAACTTGAGGTAGAGAAAAGTTTCGGTGGGCTTCGCTACGCTTAAGCCCACCCTACACGCCTTTTCATGGTTTCAGGGTGTCCCGAGAGGGACGTGAGCAACTGTCTCGAAAAGAGTTGATGGGTTGCGCTTCGCTCCACCCATCCTATGGGTCTTTTCATGGTTTCAGGGTGTCCCGAAGGAACGTGAGAAGCTGCTTCTGATGGAGGCTTATTTTGAAAATCTATTTTGCAGGCCCGCTTTTCTCGGAGGCTGAGAGAGACTGGATACGAGCCACTATCAATAAGATCGAATCCATTGCTGCTCAGCGTGGAACAAAGCTTGAGATCATCTTCCCTTACGACTTGATCACCCCGGAAGAGATAGACCGCCTTGGCGCTCAGGCCAAAGTAGAGATTTTCTCCCTCTGTAAATCTCATCTCGATGATGCCGATATTGTGGTTGCACTGCTCGACGGTCCACAAGTTGATGATGGAACTGCCTGGGAAATTGGATATTTCTACGCGAAAAAATCATCCGAACAGAAAGTTATCGGTATCAGGACTGATTTCCGCCGGGCAGGTGAGCGTGAAGGCGCAGTTGTGAATGCCATGATCGAGTGTTCGTGTGATTTGATTGTGAGGTCAACAAAGGGGCTTCTGGCAAGAATTTTTCACTCCTTTTGATTTATGGTTGTAGAATCGCATATTTGACAGTTTTCAATCCTGCCATCAATGAAGATTTGGTGGAACTTTTCGAACAGGGCGTTTATCTTTGCTTATGAAAAACCGGTAATGCGCCACTTTTACCATGCCGATAAAAAAGATGGGTAAAAAGTCTTCTTTCTATTTTAGGTAGCAGGCATAATGCTGGCAGAATTAGTTCTGAAAAATAGAAGCTATAGGCGGTTTTATCAGAAACACAGTGTGGATCTGGAGACTCTGAAAGATCTCGTGAACCTGGCTAGACTGTCAGCGTCCGGAGGCAATGTTCAGCCGCTCAAGTACGTTCTCTCCTGTGATCCTCAAATGAATGCCTTGATCTTTCCCCACCTCACCTGGGCTGCTTTCCTAAAAGATTGGCCAGGACCGGATGATGGGGAGAGACCATCCGCTTACATCATCATCCTGGGGGATAGTGAGATAAGCCAATCATTTGGCTGTGATCATGGGATAGCCGCTCAGACCATACTTCTCGGCGCCTCTGCAAGAGGTCTTGGCGGATGTATCATCGGCACAATACACAGAGAAAATTTAAGAACAGCTTTAGAAATAGCGCCCCGCTTCGAAATCTTACTTGTTTTGGCCCTGGGCAAGCCCAAGGAGAGAGTAATGATCGAAAGGGTCGATGCCTCCGGCAATACCAAGTATTGGCGTGATAATGAAGGGGTACATCACGTTCCTAAGCGATCCTTGGAGGACATTATTATCGGTTAACCGAAGGCATCTCCTTTGATTACCCGTTTAGCGCACAGTCTCTTCGCCTGAAGGCTTCAAATCAAATCAGGCCCGTGAAAATCATCCCTCTGAAGAACTAGCCGGAACTGCCATTACAGACTGTTGACCTTACACCTCATCACATTTAAAAACCTATGCCCCTCTGGCACGCTCATTGGCTTCCTGCCTGCGCTTGCACACGATGCACAAAGTCGTCACAGGCCTGGCGTTCAGGCGCTCTGTTCCGATATCGTCACCACATTGCTCGCACTGCCCGAAATTACCTTCCTCAATCCTTTGCAGCGCCTCACGAATCTTGGGGACCAGCTTTCGTTCCCGGTCCCGTATGCCGAGCATGAAATTCCTGTCGGATTCAAGAGTCGCCCGATCTGTTGGATCAGGGGAGTTTTCCACCTTATCGGTCATGAGAGCCACTGTTTTTTCCGCTTCTAAATAGAGCTCATCGAGTCTTTTAAGAAGCAGATCCTTGAAATATGCTTGAGTTTCCTTATCCATATTAAAACTCCGCTCCCAAGTTTAAAGCTTAATTAGATATCATTGGCGCCATCGAGAGTAAAGGGAAGATCAGGACAGATTTCCGTCGAGCAGGGAGAGTGAAGACCCCGTGGTAAATGCGATGATCGAGTGTTCCTGTGATTCGATTGTGAAGCCGACAAACCGGCTTCTGGAAACAATTTCTGATTTATGGCTGCATGAGGGACTTGCCCTCAAAAAGTAATGAGCCGCATTTACATTCTATCAAAATGCGGCTCATTCGCCAGGAGGTAATCGGGATAATGATGTCATCCTCTATCTGATCGGGACTATGCCCAGTTTTTTGCTATCCGGGATGATGCCCTCCTCAGTTCTCATCCGCCATCATCTGTTGAGCCCGTGTTATTGCGTGGCCATAAAATTCCGCATCGCCCATCTTGCCGTCAACGTATTCGCTCCAGTCACCGAAATTATTGAAAAAGAAGGCGCTTAAACTAAGGTCCTTGCAGACCTGCTTGTAAATTCCGTTCGCCTTCTTGGCACGTTCTCTCCTCAGCTTTTCTTCTTCCGAAAAATTCTTCTCCTCTTCCTTGTCCGAGAGGTATTTTCCGAAAATTTGGGAGTACTGCTCGAAACTTTTTGTGGCCTGTTCATCCAAAGGATTTTGGCTCATACCGCCGCTGGCGAACTGGGAAAAGGTCGCCTCGAATTCGTGTTTTTCAAATTTGTTCGCCATGTCAATCTCCAAGACCCATATTTGATTGCATCCCGAACGGAGCACCTCAGGCTAATTCAGGAAGCCGATCGGGATTTTCAGCTTGAGAAGATAACCATTATTAAATTAATATCAAGGGTAAGAGATGCGTAACGTGCGATAATCACTAAGATCGAATCCCTTGCCGCTCAGCTTGGAACAAAGACCGAGATTGTCCCCCCTTATCATGTGATTACCCGGGAAGAGATCGACCGCCTTGGCGAACACGCCAAGGTGGAGATTTTCTCACGCTGTAAAACTCATCTCGATAATACCCATATTGTGATTGCTCTGCTGGATGGCCCTCAGGTCGATGATCGAGTGTTCGCATGACTGGATTGTGAGGTCAGCAAAGGAGCTTCTGAGAACGGTTTCTCAATTTTTTTGATGAGACGTGTCAAGAGGTCCTTTTCGGTTGCTTGTCCGCCTTCTTTTTGTCCTTCTGATGTTGTTTCTCGGTGTTCTGTTTCTGCCCTTTTTCCTTATCTTTCTTGCTCTTATCTCCCATCGTATTCCTCTCTTCCCGTTATCCCTCGTCTTCTCGCTGTGAGGGTTGAGGGCATCACTGCATCGTAAGTTCAAGTTTTGGCTGGTTTCATAAATACTCGTATCAAGCCAACAATTGCGACAACGGGATACCGGCCATGGGCTTGACTCAGCATCTCACCCGGCTCCACCGGCCACATCATTGAGTATTCGGCCATTGTTAACGATAAGCACTCACACCGATATTGGGGATGCCGAGGCTCTTTTCAAGACTGAAAAAAACCTTGCTGATTTGAAGCCGCGCACCAGCTCAGCTTTTGCTCGAATGTTCAAGCGGCTACGGGTCAGCAACTCGAACTCCGGCCAGCATTCTTATTTTGTGTCCAGACTCAACCCTAACGTCGCAGCTTCGAATCTTATAGCGGCAGGCGAACGTTTCAATCTCTGAGCAATTTCATCTATGGGCAGGTTCTGGTTCACAAGAGCTTTCAATTGCGCCACTTGTTGTTTGGTCCAGCTTGTCTGTGACTCCGCCGATGACGTATAAACCGTTCTGGAAATACTGCTTATCGCCATTTGGATCTCCTTTGCGCAATGTCACCTTGGATTTCGGCGTTTCGGCTTTGATGCATTTTTATCTATATAATCGACGAGTACGGGAAAAAGATTAGCGCAAAAAAGATTGCACCCGATATTCTTCAAATCCAGCAGGCGAACCGGCATACCCCCTTTTGACAATGGCTCATCACTCTGCGGGAAGCGGAATAATGTGCCACTGTATTGAAGACGCAGGCGGCAGTTTTGCAAGGGAATCATATTTTCGATGGAAGTTCGGGGTGAGACAAAATATACCGCACTGGGGCTCTAGAGGCCGGCACAGCGCAGACAGGAATGGAGTGAATGCCTCTCAAAAAAGCATGGCTCCCGGGAGTCTGGCTCAATAGGCGCCAGGATTGTCCAATTCGGTGTGCGTCTTATCTTGACTGAGCCGGGTAAGTATTCTAAGCTGCTACGTCCGGTCAAGCGGTTTTCAGTCAGAGTCTACAACGCTCTGCCTGCTTTATTCCTTTCTCTTGCAAACGGAGTTTATGAATGAAGAATTTGTTAACTTTTGGGTTTGTCGTTTACTTTTTTCTAGTTTCCTTCGGTTGTGCATATGCTGCCGATAATCCCGGCAGCACGCCTGAACATCAGGAGGCTGCCGCGGCACAACCAACTGGAACGCCGACAGCGGAAGTTCCAGAGACAGTCTTCGATTTCGGGGTAGTAGGTGAAGGAAACGACTACGTTCATGCTTTCAAATTCAGGAATACAGGAACGGGGGTTTTGGTAATAAGAAAAGTCTTGACTGTGTGAGGGACCGCGCTGGCCGGTTTTGACCGGTCAATTCCCCCGGGAGGGGAAGGAAAAGTATCAATCCGGCTTTACCCATTATCGTGTCATGGGAATACTAAGAAGGAAATACTTGTATTTTGCAACGATATTCAAAACCCGTACTTTAAATTGACGGTTCAAGGCCGAGACCGTTGATTCAGCGCTGGTTTTGTTTCAAACTGAGTTATTTCCGCAACTTACGTACTGCTGAGGAGTTCGTGAAGCTCGCCGAACATGACTCTTAATCAGGTGGTTCGGGGTTCGAGACCCTGGCGGCCCATACTGAAAATCAAAGGGTTACAGCGATGAGGCTGTAGCCCTTTTTGATTTTTGCCGTAATTTTGCCAAAATCCACCCTACCCATTGGTACCTCTTTTCCGGCGGTATACGACATTCATGAGTGAACCGTCCTATGTCCCTTTGGAGTTTGCTGCATACCGGGTATAGACACAAAGTGCCTTTGGTATTATCTCACGTGGAGGGGTGGACATGCAGAAAGTGGAGACTCCTCTCGAAAAACTGGGGGGGTGTTTACGAATTGCCTGTAAGGATCAACGGAGTTCTTACTCTGAATTTTATTTTGAATGCAGGTGCATCCCAAGTGAACATAATGGCCGACCAGAAATCGTTGTGAAAGAATCGTCCCAGATTAGCTTTCGATGAAATTTAAGGAGGGCCAAATGCGGCTTGTATCTGCACTGATTCTAAGTTTTTTGCTTCTTAATGGATGTGACAGGCTAACCCAGATTGCTCAGCAGCCGGAGATTATCCAAAAACAGGGCGAAGAACTCAAGGTTATGGATGGTAAAATTGGGAATCTGGAAAAACACTTAAACGACTTGCAGTTAAATTATGACGGGATAAAGTCGCATTGTAACGAATTGGAACATAATTTATCTGAATTGCAATCGCAGCATCATAACGATATGGAAACTTTGCTTTGGAAGTATAGTTTGTTAGAGTCCATGATTAATAAACATAAATCTATCACGATTGATGCTACTTCTAAAGGGTTTCAGAGATTAGATACTGAATTAGGTTCATTTTTAGTAGCGGTTGATGGATTAACGCCGTACCTCAATGGACACAAGCTCAATCTCGACATAGGAAACCCATCACTGTCTGAATTTAATGGCTTTATTTTAAAGGCGCAGTGGGGAAAAGCGTTTAATCCCAATGGAAAAGTAACCTATGCAGATTGGAAAGAATCTCTAAAGTCCAAGGAAGTAAGATTTACGGAGCATTTGAAGCCAGGACACTGGAATAAAATTGATCTTGCCCTGGCTCCAGCAAAACTCGAACAGCTTGAGTACATAGAAATTGAGATGGAAGTCAACCACGTTTTGCTAACCTCTGACAGTGAGTTACAATAGATGTTTAAAAGTTCAATCTCCGAATTTATTGCAGTACTCGCTACGATTTTCTTTTTCATCTGCCCATCGAGTTCATCGGCCTGGCATGATGAAACCCACCTTGCCATTGCCAAAGCGGCCGGATACCAGAAATGGTACAATGCCGCAGGGCCTGACATTGCCAAGATCAAGGCAGGGGATAAAGAGGCACACGATCATTATTCGAACAACCCACACGATGTCGTTGTGACTCCAAAGATGATTCAGGATCAGGTAAACCGCTACAATGATCCGACAGACGAGAAAACGGGCGTTAGGGATATCGGCTGAAAAAGGCCGTACTTTTGACGGATTACTATCTGCCAGGTAGACAATTCCTTTTTATGAAACGAACAACATCTTCTCGCTTCAGGTTGCCCGATTCCCCCCAACTGAACTTTCCAGCCAAACTATCGTCACACATGAGTACGGTCAACCTACTGTTCCCGTTTTCGACGGTACAGACTGCGCCGAAGCTAAAATCTTTAACACCTCCCTCAGTAACTTCGGTTACATTATTGCACGCGATTACCTTAGCGTTCGAATCTAAATGTCGAAGTTGGCCTCTGAATTGATCAACGATATAGTTGATTTGCTGCTGATTAGTTACATACCTGATCCCGAAAGAATGTTGGCTGAGAGTTGTCTCGGCTTCGCCAGCGGAGACAACAGCCACACAGGAAACCAGCAGAACTGCTAAAACAAAAACTAAACCGTAGCGGCTGCTCATCTGTTCTGTCCTTTCATGGTGTGGGAACCATCTGCACGCCCACCGATCTCCACGCCTTTCGGGGTCTTCAGCAAGGTATCACCTTTCGACTTGGCAATCAACGCGCCGCTTCGCTCCGACGAAATAACCGGAAGGCTAATGGGCCTCTCTCCCCTCAAGCATCACGTTGGGGGCAGATTGGTTTTCAGCTCCTCATCAGCCTTGAGTCCAGAGCTTTTGATCCCCCCTGCCGAAGACTATGGCATTGACCCCAGCCCGATCTAATTTTCCGGGCTTTCAGAAGCCGCTCCAAATTCCGATAGACCGTTTTTTAACCATCCACACCATCCATCGCACGAGATCTTTTTGCAGACATAACATCAGGTGTATACATCGCCTCTTTTTTATAATCCCAATTTGCTACTAATTTTTTGCAAAGCACGAAGCCCTATTTCAAGAAAATTATCTATGGAAATTCCAGCCTCTTCGCATTCGGCGACCAAATCCCTGTTGCAATTAGCAGCAAATGATTTACTTTTGAATTTCTTTTTCAAGGATGGCAATTGAACGCTAGATAGCTTTTTATCCGGTTGAACCAGAGCTGAGGCAACAATAATTCCAGTTAAAGTTTCTGCGGCCACGAGACAATGCTGGATGGATGTTTTGCGTTTTTTATCTTTAAGGTTAGGTATCGTTTCATTATCGTATCCATGAGATATGATTGCTTCAATCAAGAAATCACTAGCTCCCGCTTCACGCAAAATCTCTTGAGCCTTTGTGCAATGCTGCTCTTGATTGTTTTTTGTCAAATCCCAATCGATATCGTGTAACAATCCGACGATACCCCATTTCTCTTCATCCTCATTCAAATACTTGGCTAATTCTCTCATGATCGCCTCTGTTTCCAAGAGGTGTAATTCTGTCATTGGCTCTTTGATATACTCTTCAACCAACTTATCTGCCTGCTGTTTTGTAATTCCCAAATCTTCCATAAATAAGAACTCCTCTTTAGACAAAAATTATTTGATCCACTGCATCCTTATTTTAGGTAATAATTGCGCTGGAAGCAAATAAGTTCTTTCTGAATTTTCGATCTGTCTCCGCCAAAAAGATGTGCGCTACCCGGACGCCAAAACCGGAACCACTTCGCTCATCATTGGGTAAGGTACTGATTCACTGCCTCCAGTACGGCCTCATAATTTGGCCCATTTTCCAGATCGCAAATCTGAGTGTCCAGAGTGAGCGCCAATACAATAACAACTATTTTGCCGGTATAGGAGGATAACTTCACCGGAGAAAAGCCGTTGTCTATCACTTCAAAATCGCAATACTTATCGCCAACTTTAATCTCAATCCCAACCCATTCCAGCGGCCCACATCGCGTTGTAACTGCATTTGCCCCGCTCTGGCATAGTCCACTTTGCTGTGAACTTTTCCCGGGATTCACAAATAAGCATTGAATTCCCGCTATCCAATCATATAATGCTTCTTCCAATACTTTCTCATGCCGAAAGGATGCTAATGCCAAAAAACCTCATCGAGATCGCATCAGAAATCGTCCAGACACAAGTTTCCTTGACATCAATGTCGGCCACCGATATCACTTCGTCTCTCCGGCAGGTTTTCAGTACGCTCCATGAACTGCAGAGGGCCGAGTCTGGGGAGATCGAGCTACCCAAGACACAAGAATCGGCGCCGGCTCGAGCGCTCACACCTCAAGACTCGATCCAGAATGATAAAGTAATCTGCCTCGAATGCGGCGCCGAGATGAGACTGCTCACAGTGAGACATTTGTCGTCGCATGGGATGAGCCAGAAAGAGTACAGGAAGAAATACGGCTTCACAATGCGGACTCCCTTGGCTGCAAAGTCATTGACCAAAACGAAGAGCAAGTCTGCAAAAAAGAGGGGGCTGCCCGAGAAGCTGCAGAAATACATTGAGGCTAGAAGGCAGGGGAAGTCCCAAGCGTCCAAATCGGTAGCAGCAGTGGCAGTGACAGCGGGGAAACCGAAACGGACGAGACTTCGGAAGAAGAAGGTCGTCTAATTCAGGCCTGATCGCATGAGCGAGAGTCGACTTTATTCTTAATATTTATGTAGTATTGTCAGCAGAACAGAGCCCACTATGGTTTAATCAGTATTTCCCCAGGAGACGTTATGTTGATAGAAGAAACGAAAAAAACCCGCAGTATGCGCCCGATAGCTCTGCTTGTATGTTTCGTGTGCCTGATTGGGTTGTCTGCCGCAGTGACTTATTTGATTGCGCACGTTAAGCATCAACGGCAATTGGACAATAAAAATCAAGCGGTAGAGACCATTCAGAAAAATAACAAAGATTTGACAGATCAGAATATTGAATTGAGGAATTCATTACAGAAATTGGAAGATGAATACAGCAAGCTGAACGCTCAATTGTCGGAAATACAAGCTCTGAAGGCCGACCAGCAGACCTCGGAACAAAAAAATAACAGCTTCGAGGAGACGGTGGTTCTTAAACCGACATGGGTCAGCTCAGGCGAAACGACGCCGGCCTTTGACGGCAACCTCCGCATCGTTCTTAATAAAGCCTCCGACAAGGACGAGTGTCAAAAAGATTCGGCGGCTGTCAGCTATCTCATCAGCGATTCAGACAAAAAGAAACTGTGCCTCCGGACAGGCAAGCCGGAGAACTTTACATATCAAGGTAAAAACTATTTGTTCAACTTGTCTGGAATCGCAGCGCAAGCGAGCGTGTATCGTTACTGTATTTCTATTTCATTAGAGCAGTAAACGAGAAATCGTCCAGAGATTTTCAGGGCCGGAACTCCGGAACAGCCGAGGAACCGGCAGCCAATGGCCCACTTTTACGCATAGCCCCCACAGGAAAGATCTATACTAAGATTTCCTTGGAGGAATAATTCTTCAACTGTTTGGCCCTGCCAGACTGGCAAACTCTCTCTCGAACAGAAAATTATCGGGATCAGAACCGATTTCCGCTGAGCGGGGCAGAGTGAAGGCGCCATGGTAAACGCGATGATCGAATGTTCGTGTGATTGGATTGTGAGGTCGAAAGAAGAGCTTCCAGCAACGATTTCTCAGTTCTTCTGATTTATGGCCGCAGGAATGAGTTCCCCTTAATTTCCTTAATTCATTCGTCCAATGTAAGATCCTGAAAGATTTCCCACTACTGGCCGGTGTGCCGCATGTATGCCATGTTGAACTTCTCATCCCCGGCGTATTCCGACAGGGCAAACCTCAGCTCAAAGTATTCTGAAATCGCGTTGGGACCATGGGATCGCCATGTTGAACAAAAATAGAAGTGTCGCCATTTTTATTGCCACGCCTTTTTGATGGCATCATCGACTTTTTTGTCCTGAAGCTCTTTTTCCTTCTTCTTCTCAGTTGATTCATCATCCTTTTTTTTCTTGGAATGATGGTGTGTTCCAAAGCCCGGTGACGGGCTGCCGGAACCGGAGGTGTCGTCGGCTAAAACAGATACAGCCGAATAGGTTAGAAGAATTGAAAACAGAATAGATATGATCCATCTCTTCATGTGAACTCCCTCTGTTTTAGACATTAATTGCAACCCAAGTAGAGCTTTCCGGACACGAACAGGCCACCTTTGAGGAAATGCTGCCTCTCCGTAATGTAATCGCCGTCTTCAATCCCCATCCCCATTCATTGCGGTCCGCAGGACGCCTGAGCAGTCAGATACCTCCGGCCAAGCCGGAGGCCTGGAAAACCTTGGACCGCTCAAAGCGGTTGTAAAACAATGGCCACCTAAAAGGTGGCGACCCTTAGAACATTTGTAGTTGGTCAAGGCGTTTATCTTC
>JBKQLC010000256.1:0-4324 GCA_052147195.1 Syntrophobacteraceae bacterium | reverse complement strand
GTAAGCCTTTTGAGAAAAACTCTCATTGGGCGCGGCTCCTTTATCTGGTGTTGTCGACCATCCAGTTTTTGGTATGGCCATTGACAACATGAGTTAGAAACTCCTGGTTAAGGTTTCGGTCAGGCGTAATTTAAATAGGTCAAATTACGGGTGAATACGGTCTTAGGCGTAATTTGGAAGAGATGAAATCCCTTGGTATGAGCCGACTATATCACGCGGACAAAGAAAAGGCCACCTCTTTGCCGCCATCATCCAAGCTGCCTTGATAACCAGAAGTTTTGCGGGCAGAATCCGACCTCAAAATATGGTTTTGAGCCATCGGGTCTTATTGGGAAACTCGTACCTGCTGCCCAGAGGCAAGGATAGAGCAATCAGGGATGGAGTGAATGCCTTCGTGCATGGCTCCCCGGGGCACTGCTGGATGAGTGCCCAGATTGGTGAGTGCGGGAACGTGGAGGTGAGAGAATAATATTGGATCGATCAGGCGGGGCATCTCTGGCTGGACAACCCGATGGACGACCTTTGTCATGTATCTGGATGCATCCGGAATCCCTGGATGTTTCCGGGAAGCCGTGGGAGAAATGTGGGGTATCAATGGCCCATGGTTTTTCATCTCCGGCCCCATGTACGAAATAGATTGGCCAAGGCAGGGCATGGGAGGCTTGGATTCTAGAATTGTTTCCTCAAAACCTCTGGTGTGGAAACTGGATTGCAGGTGGAGACAGCTTAAAAAAACCCGGAGCCGTGGGGGGCAAAGACCAAGACTCCGGGGCTTAGTAAGGAATCCCTGAAGGAGGAGACCTATCAGGAACAACTTTACCTAAACATTGCGGTTTATGAAGTCAACCCACCTTCAGGTATACAACTTCTGCCTGATAATCTGAAGTAAGCAATGACGGGGGGAAGATTAAGCTTTGAAATTTTCCTTAAAGTATTTGCCCTAAATAACCGATTCATTCGGTGAAAGGTTCCTTAGCAACAGTATAGGTTCTCCTCTTTCCAGAAGGCGTCGGCCCTCTCGCAGCCGGCGCTTTCGCCTTTGGGTTCTTCAAGTATTTCCTAAAGGCAACTGAGGTCCGATCAGCATTGATCCGTTTGTGCGAGCATCAAAACTCGATCACGCTTGGATTGGAGCTTTTCTTAGTCGAATTTATACTGTATGGCCGCTATTTTATGATCGACTTTTACACAGGGACCTAAACGAAAACACCTACAGAAGGAATTAAAAAAAGATGGCGCAAGGTACGGTTAAATGGTTCAATGATCAAAAGGGTTATGGGTTCATTACAGTTGAAGATGGTGGAAAAGACTGCTTTGTTCATCATAGCGCAATCGAGGGCACCGGCTTCAAGAGTTTACAAGAAGGCGATCAGGTCGAATTCGTTGTTGAGCAAGGAACAAAAGGCCCACAGGCAGCCAAGGTCAAAAAGATTTAATCTCACTTAGCCCTGTTGAAATCCCGAAAGATCGGAGTTTGTTTTCCGATCTTTTTACTTTGATTCGGATTTGCACATCACCATCGGGAATGATTCAGCCCTCAAATCCGGTATTGGCTGAAAATTCGAAAGCTGCCTCATGCCCCAAATCGTATTGGGGAAGAGGGCGGGAGCGACTTAACCATGCTCCATATGATCGTCCGCAATCGAGTCGCTGATTTCTCAGAGTGGAAACGCATCTTCTATTCTCATGCTGAAGCTCACCGCGAGGCCGGCTTGCGACTGATTCACTTATGGCAAAGCATTGAGGACGAAAACAATGTATTCTTTCTTTTCGAGGTAGCGGATATTGAGAAGGCCAGAAAATTTGTAACTGCCCCGGAAGGAACGGAAGCAGGCAAGGCCGCCCGGGTCCTTGAGGGAGAGATTCATTTTTTGAGTGTCACAGAGGGGTATTGATGGAGAGGTGAAGATCTCGTTGCGCAAGCTGGCCCATCTATGATGGTTCTCTTCTTCACCGGCGTAAATCAATTCTTTCTAAAATAATAGAGCATGTGAATGCCGGCAGATTTGGTTCTGAAAAATAGAAGCTATAGTCGTTTTTATCAGAAACACAGCCTATGTGCATTCCCAAAAAGGACCAAAGGCCCCGGACCACGATCAGTCGCCGGTCACCGCAGGTTCGACAACAGCTTCCGGCGCCAAGATCCGATACACGACCCCGCCGAGTGTCCCACCGATTAGAGGAGCTACCCAGAAGAGCCATAACTGGATGAGTGCCCATCCACCTACAAATAGGGCTGGGCCAGTACTGCGGGCTGGGTTGACCGAAACATTGGTCACGGGAATCCCGATCAGATGGATGAGAGTGAGACCCAATCCTATCGCTATTGGTGCGAAACCTTGTGGCGCCCTGCCATGCGTCGACCCCATAATAATTATCAGGAACATAAACGTCAGCACAACTTCTGCGACAAAGCCGGCAAGCAAAGAGTAACCTCCTGGTGAATGTTCGCCATAGCCATTGGCTGCAAACCCACTGCTGAGATTGAAGGCCGGGTTTCCACTTGCAATCAGGTAAAGCACCGATGCAGCAAAAACACCACCCGCCACCTGAGCCAGGATATAGGGCAGCAGGTCGGAAGCAGGAAAGCGTCTACCAGCCCATAGACCGACGGAAACGGCGGGGTTGAGATGACAGCCGGAGATGTGTCCGATGGCATAGGCCATTGTCAGCACCGTGAGGCCAAAGGCAAAAGCAACTCCGAGCAATCCGATGCCGACTTTGGGAAATGCCGCAGCAAGTACTGCGCTCCCACATCCTCCAAATACGAGCCAGAAGGTGCCTATGAATTCAGCCGCAAGCTTGTTCGTGAGATTCATACCAGACTCCTTTAGTTGGAATGACGGTTGTGGAGGTAACGCTATATCAGAGATAATAGTGTCAAGCCAGTAGCCGGGCAAGTGTTTGTCAGTGGTTTTCCTCTCCGTCTCCGATGTTTACTACAGGACATCCTTATGACTTCTTCCATTGAATGTTTTCAGGTAGGTGCAGAGCATGCTCTACTAAATAGTCGAGAAGGCGCAATCCAAGCTGGAATGGACTCAGAACACAGGGGGCGGTTCAAATGCAAAATTCGAAATCTTGTCTCGTTGTAAACTCATCTGGATGTCGGTGACATTGTGATTGCGTTACTCGATGGTCCACAAGTTGATGACGGGACTGTATGGGAGATAGGGTACTTCTACGCCGGAAAATCACCCGAACGGAAAATCACCGGGGTCAGGACTGATTTCCGCGGGGCAGGGGAGAGTGAGGGCACCGTAATAGATGCGATGATTGAGTGCTCGCGTGACTGGATTGCGGGAAGTCGGCAGGAGGTTTTGGGGACCATCACAGACTCGCTTGGAGTGTAGGTTTGGCCCCCTTTTTAGAAAACATCGCGCTACTCTGCTTGCATTCTACAAAAGCGGCAATGCTTTCGGAGCCTGGCTGAAAGAGAACAACGTTGCCTTGGCATCGACAAAATAGAAGGTGATAAAGGTCTCGTCATCCACCCCTTTGGGATAAATCCGCAGAAGATTGGGCGCCTCATCGAAAGCCTGGGCCTTCGCCTCTCTACTGCCATCAAAGGCAACCTTACCCCGTATTCTCAGCCAAGTGTCGTCAGTCCCTTTGTCCGATATCTCGATCTCCGGGCTCGCGACTAATTGCCTGTAGACATCCTTGGTTGTGTTCGTACAGAAATAGAGTAGATTATTCCTTTTCATGACAAAACCGAACGGGCGGACTCTTCCTTTGCCTTCGTCTACGGTAGCGAGGTGAAAAACGGGATTAGCCTTTAAGTATTCATAGGCAGTTTTCAATTTTATCCTCCTTATGATCGGTTCTCCCTGCGCCTGTTTTCAGGCCCAGAGCGCGTAAATATTCTTATGATATATATGCTCAGGATTTGTTACGCAAGCAACATCGACTGCCTTCGTCGTGATAGCTCAGTGGCGTCAATGATGGCCATAATGAAATGGTCGAGATGGCTTCTTAAGTCACATCCACAGCCGATTTTCTTCACCTTTCCCGCCTACTGACCTGCTGCCGCGGAATCCGGAAAGTTATCCCAACCAGGCAGGAATTCAAAATCCTAAAGCAGACTCGATTACACACCGGCTATAAGCTCCAAGCCTTTATTGAAGGCCCTGAGGTTGATATCGAGCATTTTCCCGGGGAATCGTTCTTCCAGGAGAGGTATAAACGATTCTTTGCTCAAGGGTAATATGCCTGCACCCACGATTGCTCCCAGAAAAATGACATTGCTGTAGATCGGATTGCCCATCTTCAAAGCTTCTTCAGTCGCAGGCCCTCGGCGAAAGACAGCTGCCGGCGCGAGAGC
>JBKQLC010000255.1:0-20202 GCA_052147195.1 Syntrophobacteraceae bacterium | reverse complement strand
CCGACAGCGCTTCGGCAATGGCAAGGGTCGAGGAGAAGGTCTTCGATATTGTCATTACCGACCTGAAGATGGAAGGAACGGACGGAATGCATTTCCTGGCGCGAGTCAAGGAGATTGCGCCCGATACGGGCGTGATTGTAATAACCGGGTTCGCTACGCCGGAGAGCGCGAAGGAGTCCTTCCGCAAGGGCGCCTATGATTTTGTGGCCAAGCCGTTCAAATTGAGCGATATCGTCGATATAGTCCGGAAACTGGAAGAAAGACGTCGTCCCGGGGCAGGATAGCCGCAAAGACCAACGGTGATTCACCGCAGCATTTCATGTCCCGTTGGGACACCCGGAACAATGGAAAGACCCGTAGGGTGGGCTAAGCGGAGCGCAGCCCACCGGAACTTTTCGTAAGAGTGTGCTAGTCGGCCGCCACTGGTGCAGCGCCAGTATTCGGATTGATATTGTGGGTCTGGCTGATTTTCAATTGTAGATCGGAAATCAGCTCGGGATGGTCCCTCAGAAAACTCTTCGCGTTTTCCCTTCCCTGTCCCAGTCTTTCTCCATTATACGAATACCAGGTGCCGGACTTTTCTATAAAGTTTGCCTCCACGCCCAGGTCCAGAATGTCGCCTTCCCTGGCTATGCCGCGTCCGTAGATGATATCGAATTCGACCTCGCGGAACGGGGGCGCTATCTTATTCTTGACGACCTTTACCCTGGTACGGTTACCGATAATGTCCTGACCTTCCTTGATCGGACCGACCCGCCGGATGTCGAGCCGCATGGTGGCGTAGAACTTGAGCGCGTTGCCTCCCGTCGTAGTTTCGGGGGAGCCGTACATGACCCCTATTTTCATTCGGATCTGGTTGGTGAAAATAACGCAGGTCTTCGACTTACTGATAGCGGATACGAGCTTGCGGAGCGCCTGGCTCATAAGCCGCGCCTGGAGCCCGACGTGCGGATCGCCCATCTCGCCTTCGATTTCGGCTTTCGGGACAAGTGCGGCAACCGAATCGATCACTATGACGTCAATGGCGTTGCTTCGGACCAGAACTTCGGCGATTTCAAGCGCCTGTTCGCCGTAGTCGGGCTGACTGACCAGGAGGTCTTCCACCAAGACCCCCAGCTTTCGGGCATACGCTATATCCAGGGCATGTTCGGCGTCCACAAAGGCTGCCAGGCCCCCAAGCTTCTGCGCCTCGGCGATGATGTGCAGCGCCAGCGTGGTTTTTCCGGAAGACTCAGGGCCGAATATCTCGATAATGCGGCCCCGTGGGATGCCGCCGACCCCCAGCGCGATATCCAGCGACAAACAACCGCTCGATATGACGGGTACTTCCACAATGGCGCCTTCCCCGAGGCGCATAATGGCGCCCTTCCCGCACATGCGTTCTATCTGGGAAACCGCCGCATCGATGGCTCTTTGCCGGTCATCGTTAAGTCCCATTAATCGGGCCTCCTCATTTCGATCAGGAAAGAAGTGATTGGCACAGACTGCGAACCGGCCATATCAACGCACCGCAAAGTGTGGATATGGATGATTGACACCGGTTACTGAAACAGGCTTGGGGCGATTTCAACCGAACCCCCATCCCGTCTATAACATATGAAATTTGCATGGAATATGATTTATTCGTCGGCTGGGGCGGAGCGCCCGGAGAGAGGCGCTTTAAACAAAGGAGTATATCGAGCGCCATCCGGCCTCAATTCGCTTTTATACAATACAACTTCAGCAGCGTCAAAGGGTTCCGCTGTAAAGTCCCCATGCGCTAAAAGAATTTGCTGGAGGTTCTGAAGACCCTGCCGGCCTTTGACGCGGCCAAGGGTTAAGTGAGGTTTAAACGGGCGCTCTTCCGGCTTGAAACCTAAGGAGACCATCGCTGCTTCCACCCGCCGCGCAAGTTCGGCAAGCGGGCCGGTCTGCCCACGGAGCCCTACCCAGATCACGCGGGGCGACTTGATTGTGGGAAAGGCGCCGCACCCCGCCGGTTCAATGTGAATCGGCGCGGTCTGCGAAGCTATCCCGGCAAGCGCGGGCTTTATTTCTTCGATCAACTCGGGCGCAACATCGCCCAGGAATCTGAGCGTGAGGTGAATCCCTTCGATCCTCACCCATCCGACCTGGGCATTGCATTTCCTGAGCTCTTGAGCGAGCGCCTCAAGCTGCCGCCGCACCAAATCCGACAAGTCGATCGCAATAAAGCTTCGGATGGATGGTCCCATGGATCTTACCCGGTTTTTGATGGTTTCCGTCCGGAAAGGATTTTTTCCCGGCGAAAATTTCAGCAATCGCCCTTGCCCGGTATCCCCGACTCACAGGGCACACCGGTCTGGCACAGCCCGCATCCGTAGCCGTCAAAGCCATAGTGCGACTTTACATATTTCGCCGCATTAACAGCAGTATGCCGGCGGCATTTGAGTTTGTCATGGCCGTTAGTTGAAATAGCCTGAACCGGGCAGCGTTCAATGCATTTCCCGCACGCACCGGTTGAATAGAAAAGGCAATATTCATGATGGTCGCTGTAGGGCCTTGGGGTGGGAGAAATCCTGATTCGAGCCGCCACCGAACCAAGGCGCATGGCCTTACCCCTGGCGGTAATCAGTCCATCGCAAAGCCCGAAAGTGCCAAGTCCCGATGCGTACGCAGCATGACGCTCGGACCACGTTGAGGCAAAGGTGAACCGCTCGGATTCTTCCCTCTTCCAGTTTGGGAGCAACACGGGGGCAACTGCTTCGTGGCCCTCCCCCATGAGATACTCCACCAGGTGTTTCCTCACTTTGTCGTTGAACTTTTCACCAAAAATCCTGGCCCTGGCCCAGCTC
Organism: Syntrophobacteraceae bacterium; assembly: GCA_052147195.1. Classification (GTDB taxonomy): domain Bacteria; phylum Desulfobacterota; class Syntrophobacteria; order Syntrophobacterales; family Syntrophobacteraceae; genus SbD1. The sequence goes on along the minus strand of JBKQLC010000255.1, from coordinate 17,389 downwards.
TCTGACAAATAGATATCCTGTCTGCGATTTTCTTTCCTGGTAGCCTCAGTCTGAGGAAGGACCCAGCTTATGACGGAGATCTCTTCAGCCCCAATCTTCAGGTTCGGGAAAGCAAGCGCAAACACTTCCTTTGGCGTCCAGTGAAACGGGCCGACATGGACCTTGTAATCCTGGTAGAGTTGATCGTCGCCTGATGAAAAGCCGACGAGCGGACTGTCAAACGCCCTGTCATTTGCCGGATTCTCGAGGCTGTTTTCCGGAGATGTTTCCACGAACTCCTTGATTACCGACTCGATCCTGTCCGCAGGTTCGCGTGATTGCTTCATATACAGAGGCCTCCTGTTCACACTCTTAATACACCCTCAGTCCAACAGGTAGTAGTTTGGGGACCAGGTTTCATTGCAGTCTCTCATGTCCCATTGGGACTTCTTCGCGTCTTCGCGTGAAAGACTGTCTTTCCGTAGCAGACATCCTGTTGGAGGCCGAATCGCAACTATTTTTGTCAATCGCACACGAGCTGAGCGTCCCCGGTCAACAGGGTCCATGCCATCACCAGGGCAGCCTGGGTTGCGCTTTCCTGGATTTGTTCGCGCGTTCCGCCGAAGGAGAATTTTTCGACTTTTTTCTGGGTAGGAGTCACGCAGGCGATAAAGACAGTCCCAACGGGTTTTTCATAGGTACCTCCATCAGGGCCCGCAATGCCGGTTATTGCAACGCCGACCTCAACTCCGGCGCAACTGAGCGCGCCTTCGGCCATCGCCAGCGCCACCTGCTCGCTTACAGCGCCGTGGGCTAGCAGCAGCTCTTCGGATACGCCCAGGAGTTCGGTCTTAGCCCTGTTGCTGTAAGTGACAAGCGCACGGTCCAGGTAATCCGATGCGCCGGGAACTGCCGTTATTTTTCTCGACAGGAGCCCGCCCGTGCAGGATTCAGCAATGGCAAGCCTCCAGCCGCGCTGGCGCAGATGGCGCCCGATCACCTTCTCGAGGCGGTCGTCATTGTGGCCGCTTATGTGGTGCGCGCCGATAAGAGCGGTGATCTTCTCCTCAGCGCGATTCACAAGCTCTCGGCACGCCTCCTCGTTTGGCCCGGACGCGAATATGGATACCCAGTTTTCCCTTCCCTGGGGGTAATAGCCGATGTCCACGCCCTCAACATCGGGATCGAAGGCCCGAAGCCTCGTGTTCACCTGGACTTCCATAAGGCCCTGAACGCGCACGATGTGTTTGAGGTACGTGCACCGTTTGGGAAACCTGGTCACAAGGTCGGGAATCACGTTTTTTTCCAGCAGGTGCATCATTTCATTGGGCACACCGGGCAGAAAGTAGCAAGGAACGTCCTTGTGGAGCAGAAAGAACCCGGCCATGTTACGTCCTAATTTTAACGCCCCCTCGGGCAGTTCGGCCATTCGTTCCACTTCCCGTGACCACTCCACCCCCCATTGAGAGAGACGGCCCTTGAGCCAGGAAGCGTAATCGCGATTGCAGATGAGGGGTCTTCCGAAAGCCTTGGATACGGCGGAGCACGTCCGATCATCGTCGGTTGAGCCCAGCCCCCCGGTTGCAATGAGGAAACGAGAACCGTCCAGGCATTGGCCAAGATGCTCGATAATATCTTCTTCGGTGTCTCCGACGGTAACGATCCTGTCGAGGCGAAAACCTCGAGCGCGCAACTCGATCGCTATATGGTGGGCGTTTCCGTTCGGTATATCTCCGAGCAGAATCTCGTCGCCGATTGTGAGCAGGGCTCCTGTCACATGAGAAGGCTTATTGAACATATTCTTATACACTCCCCCTCCGCAAAACCCGCCTCCCGCAAGTCGCAGCCTTATTTTAGCTCTCAGGTTTCAATCTAAGCATCGCCGGGAAAAAAACCGGGAGTCATTTTGCGCTCCTTACTATCCGGCTGTATACGTCGGGAAGAGGGGTCCCCGTTTCCTCGGCAATCCGCCTGCATTCCTCGTATTCCGGGATCAACCGCTCGCTGCCGTTCGGGAGCCGCACCAGCTTCACCTTGCAAGGGCCGAAAACCGTTGAAACCGTCTTTGCTTCGCGCGGAATCTCGACCCTCTTCACACCCTGCACCCGAATTCCGAGCGTGGTGGTCTCGCAAAAGATGATCTCGGCGGCCGCCGTCTCCATCATGGGATCAGTCAGCACCCGGAGCAAAACGCCCGGCCGGTTCTTCTTCATCTGAATGGCAACCAGGCTTACGTCCAGAGCGCCCAGCGCAAAAAGCTTTCCGGACACATGATTATAAAGCTCCGGGTTCATATCATCAATATTGGCTTCGATTATGATAAGGTCGCGCACAATAAAGGGGACTTCCTCCCGCCCCAGCCAGACGCGCAAAAGATTCGGCGGATCGCTCGCCGGATTGGTCCCGGCTCCGTAGCCGGTGTTGACGAGCGTCATTTTAGGAATCGGACCATAAGATTCGGCCAGGGTGGCGAGGATAGCAGCGCCGGTCGGGGTGACAAGCTCGTGCTCGACGGTCGTTCCATAGACAGGAACGCCTGAGAGGAGAATCGAAGTTGCGGGGCCCGGCAACGGAATGGTCCCGTGCTCCGTTTTGACAAATCCCCTGCCCAGGGGAACCGGGGAGGCGTAAATCTTTTCTACCTTGAGATATTCCAGGCAGAATACGACTCCCGCGATGTCGAGGATGGAATCTACCGCGCCGACTTCATGAAAATGGACATCTTGCGGTGAGACCCCGTGGACACGCCCTTCGGCATCGGCAATACGCTCGAAGATAGCCAGGCTCTTCTCCCGGACCCCGGGATCGAGGCCGCTTTCGTTGAAAATGGTCTGAATGTCAGAGAACGTGCGATGAGGCTGCTCGCCGGCCGAAATGACGACGCGCATCCCCTCGATTGCTCCACGGAGTTCCCTGCGTGTCTCGATTGACCAGTTTTTGAGCGGAAGTTGCTTCATGCCGGCGGTTAGCGCCTCGAGGGGAACTCCGAGGTCTATCAGCGCACCAAGCGCCATATCCCCGCTCACGCCCGAGAAACAGTCAAAGTAGGCGACATTCATGCGATTGCCTTTTGGGTTTGGGGAGTTGCAGCAGGTTCTCAAAATGAACCCGAAAAGAATTCTAATTGCGGCAGTGGTTTCAGGTCAATATCGGAAATGCAGGTGCGCGGCATGCGCACGATTATCTATAACCGGCTATCTCCGAAGGGAAGTAGGTCTTTTCCTTCCTCAAAGAGGACTCCGCCCCCTTCCTGCGTCTTGACAGTTCAAGGTTGGCACGCTAAAGTAATTTTTTCGATTGACCGGGAATTTCCTTCCCTCCTGGAGGGATGGCCGAGTGGCTTAAGGCGGCGGTCTTGAAAACCGTTGTTCCGTTTGTAGCGGAACCGTGGGTTCGAATCCTACTCCCTCCGCCAGCAGAATATTCATGCTTTTTGAAGTATAGTGTGTAATGCATTGAAGCGTTTATTCCATTTTACGAGGAGAGATGGCCGAGTCGGCTGAAGGCGCTCGCCTGCTAAGCGAGTGTAGGGTGTAAAGCTCTACCGAGGGTTCGAATCCCTCTCTCTCCGCCACAGACAATAAGACAGGCTCGATTTCGATATGTCGGAATAGGGCCTTTTTGTTTTGGGAAGATTTTGAAAAGCGTACCTCTTACGTACGCTTTTCAAAAAAGTTTCAAATCATTGGGATTCTCCTTCTCCTTTCCGCAATCCAAAATCACCGCTAATTCTTACTGCGCGTTATCGCGGAGAAAATTCAGGCGAATCAAAGCTCGGAATACTGCTCGATTAACCGGAGATAGTCAACCGGCCGGCTGTTCTGTTATTATCCTTGTGAGTATGGGACCGGGTTAGACATCTGTACTGTTTTTCCAATTACCGCCAGCACCTTCATGAAAGCCCTGCAGGATCACTGGAGATATGATGACGCTCTGGGTGGATGCCGACGCATGCCCTGGAACAATTAAGGAGCTGATTATCCGCGCGGCAAGGCGGCTCAAGATTCCTGCCGTCTTTGTCGCCAATAAATACATCAGCACCCCCGAATCCAGCTACGTGGCGAGCCGCAGGATCGGGGCGGACCCCGAAGCCGTAGATATGCACATAACCGAAAACGCCCGGGCGGGGGATGTTGTGGTCACACAGGATATCCCGCTGGCTTCTACCCTCGTAGCGATGGGAGTAATAGTCATAAGCACCAGGGGAGAACTTTTCACGGAGGAAAATATCGGGGAGCGGCTTTCAATCCGCAACTTCATGCAGGACATTCGTGATGCAGGGGGCATTACGTCCGGCCCAAAAGAATTCGGCCAGAAAGACAGGCAGCGTTTTGCGGATACGCTCGACAGAGTACTTACGAAATGCATGCAAAGCAGGGATTCCTGAAAGTTGCCCAGCAATCAGGACTTCCTGAACGCTTTTTCAAAAGGATTGTTGAACGCGCCTTTTTTCTCAGCACGTGGTCCTTTGTCGTGTCTAACCTTCGCAGAATGGGGTTCTACATTTCCCGGTTTCGAGGCCTCGGGCACTGGGGACGATTTCATTGAAAGCGAAACTCGGCCCCTTTCCAGATCCACACCGATAACGGTCACGGTAACTTTTTGATGAACCTGGACTACCTGCCGCGGATCGTTTACGAACTTGTCCGAGAGTTCGCTAACATGGACCAGGCCGTCCCTGTGAACCCCAACGTCTACAAAAGCGCCGAAAGCAGTAACATTGGTTACAATTCCGGCCAGTTTTGCGCCGACCTCGAGATCGGCCAATTTTTCGACCCCCGGTGCAAAGGAAAATGATTCAAAAGTCTTCCGAGGGTCTCTGCCGGGTTTTGAAAGTTCCGACAGGATGTCAAGCAGGGTCGGAATACCTGCTTGCTCTGTTACATACAACGCGGGGTCGATTTTATCCCGAACGGACGCGTCGCGCATCAGATCGGCCGGAGAACACCCCAGGTCGCCGGCCATTTTTTCCACAATGTGGTACGATTCCGGATGGACTGCACTCGCATCCAGCGGGTTTTCTCCACCGGATATCCGCAGGAAACCCGCCGACTGCTGGAATGCCCGAGGGCCCAGCCGGGGAACTTTCTTCAACGCCGCCCTTGATCTAAATGGCCCTTTGTCCTCGCGGTACGCGACGATGTTTCCGGCAAGTTGAGCCCCGAGCCCGGAGACATAGGCAAGGAGATGAGGGCTTGCCGAATTGATTTCAACCCCGACCGCGTTTACGCAACTTACCACCACATCGTCCAGGCCTTTCTTCAACTCGGTCTGATCGACATCGTGCTGATACTGGCCGACACCGATTGATTTCGCGTCGATTTTGACCAGTTCCGCAAGAGGATCGATAAGACGCCTTCCTATCGAGACCGCCCCCCGGACGGTCAGGTCATGATCGGGGAACTCTTCACGGGCCGAGGCGGAAGCCGAGTAGATGGATGCACCGCTTTCATCGACCATAACTATCTTGATTTCTTCCGGCAGCCCAAGACCCCGGATGAACGATTCAGTTTCCCTCCCGGCGGTGCCGTTTCCTATGGCGATGGCCTCGGTGGCGAACTGTGCGGCAAGGGAGCGGATGCGCTCTGAAGCCTTCGCTGAAGACTGCGCTCCCGAATGCGGGTAAATGACCTCGTCATGGATCAGTTTTCCATGGGGGTCCAGACAGACCAGCTTACACCCGGTGCGGAAGCCCGGGTCTATCGCCATGACCCTCTTGAAACCCAGAGGAGGCTCCATCAAAAGGTGGCGTAGATTGTCGGAAAATATCCGGATAGCCTCCGTGGACGCGCGGAGTTCGGATTCGCGCTTCATTTCCGTTTCAAGCGATGGTGCGAGGAGCCTTCCATAGCTGTCACGAGCAGCGGACCTGACCTGCTGAGAGGCATCCGACCCGTTCTTTACAAAAATGGATTCAAGTAAGGACATAGCTTCATCTTCAGGAGGCCTTATGTGGACCGTAAGGAAACCTTCCTTCTCACCACGGCGTACCGCCAGTATCCTGTGTGACGGCGCTCCCGCCAGCAGTTCCTGCCTGTCATAGTAATCGCGGTACTTAACGCCTTCCGCCTCTTTTCCGGGCGCAACCCTGGACTGGAGAAGTCCTCTGTTCACAAACAAACTCCGGAGCTTTGCGCGGGCATCGGTATTTTCGTTTATCCATTCGGCAATTATATCGCGAGCCCCTGCAAGAGCGTCTTCAGCAGAAGAAGTGTCCTTTTCCGGGTTGATGAAGCTCACGGCTTCCACAAAAGGATCGATGGCCGGATCTTGCTCGAAGAGCAGAAAAGCCAGCGGCTCCAGTCCTCTTTCTCTTGCCATGGCGGCCCTGGTTCGGCGTTTCGGCCGAAATGGAAGGTAGATATCTTCAATTACGGCCAGCGTTTCCGCCCGAAGTATCCGGTCTTCCAACTCGCCGGTAAGCTTTCCCTGATCTTTAAGGGACGTTAAAACAGCGGCCCTGCGCTTATCGAGAACTTCGAGCTGCGCCAGCCGGTCGCGAACCGCGGCAATGAGGGTCTCATCCAGGGAACCGGTGGCTTCCTTACGGTATCGGGCGATGAAAGGAACAGTCGCACCCTCCTCCAACAGTCTGGCCGTTGCCTGGACCTGGTGCGGCTGAACATTGATTTCGCGGGATATGGAGTCTACGTGTTGTTCGTTCATGTTTTCCTTTCAGCGGTGTGCTGCGAGCCGCTTCGATTGGAGCTTGTCCGTTCCTTCGAACTCACTTTATTAAAACCCCGGGGAAGCCGATTATTTCAGACCTCCTTCGGATTATAACTTGTCCCCTAGTCCGTGCCGGGGTAGAAAAAGCGAGGCCGGCAAAAAATTTCAAAACTTCACCGACATGACTCGTGGAAAAGGCAAACAAACTGGCTTTAAATAATGGATTCGAGTATCGGGAGCAAATAGATAATCGAGGCAACGGCCTTACTGTTCTGGCCTACCTGACCCGGAATCATCGCCATTCCTCGGGGACCGATTGGCAGGGCCGTCTGGAGGCCGGCCAGATATCTGTCAATGACCAACCTGTCGCGTCCGGCGCCATCCTGAAAACCGGGCAGTTGCTTCTGTGGCGCCGCCCGCCCTGGCATGAGCCGGATGCGCCGCTTGATTATTCCATCCTCCACGAAGATGAAGACCTGCTTGCTGTGGCGAAGCCGTGTGGACTTCCAACGCTTCCCGCCGGCGGTTTTCTTGAACACACACTTCTTGCACTCGTGCGCAAGACCCACCCTGAAGCCAGCCCATTACACCGCCTCGGACGTGGCACCTCGGGGATCGTCCTGTTCGCACGCACCGCACGGGCCAGATCGGGTATTTGCGCGGCCTGGCGGCGCAAGGAAGTGAGCAAAATCTACCGGGGCCTGGCCACCGGCTGCCCGGCTGAGGATAATTTTATTATCGAGGCGCAGATCGGACCCGTTCCACATCCAAAGCTTGGAACCGTCTATGCCGCCTCTCCGGACGGAAAATTCGCTTTGAGCAGGGTAAGCGTCCTGGAGCGCAGGGACGGTGCGTCACTATTGGAGGTCGGGATCGAGACGGGAAGGCCTCATCAGATCCGCATTCATCTTGCATTCGCAGGGCACCCGCTGGTGGGAGACCGTCTCTACGCGGCGGGAGGAATCATCAATGATCCGGAGACACTGCCTGGAGATACCGGCTATCTCCTGCATGCCGAACGTCTTTGTTTTAGTCATCCGGCAACGGGATTGCCCTTCGAGATCCAGTGCCCTCCTCCTCCCGAACTTGCGTTAGACGGTTGCAAGAGTGTCCCGTAGGGTAACTCGGCGGCTTTTCACTCTTCGGTGAAAACACAATCATCGATTTGCAAATCTGTCCACCTGCCGGGTTTTAGCCCGATTTTCATGGCCATCACTGCAATTCCTGGATTAAAATAAAAGATTGGCTGGAAGGATACTGAAGGAACGTAAAAATGAACGGTCAAGAAAAGTCCGGACGCAAGGGAAGATGGCGGCGGCCGGAAAAATACATCTGCACGGCCTGTTCACAGGAGCAAACTTTTTGCTGGACCTGCCCCTGTGGTTTCATGATCTGTTCGGATTGCATGGAAGAAAACTTCTGGGGAATGACCTGCAACGGAATCCAGTGGACATGCCCGGACTGCGGGGCCATCCGCAGTTTCGGAAACGACTGAGCCGTTGCGCCGAATCGAGGAAGCAAAATGAGTGGAAAACGTGTGGTAATAATCGGTGGCGTTGCTCTTGGGCCGAAAGCGGCGTGTCGCCTTAAAAGGCTCGAACCTGACACAGACGTGCTGATAATCGATCAGGACGAATATATTTCCTACGGGGGCTGCGGAATCCCTTATTTCATTTCGGGAGATATAAGCGACGTGCGGGAACTTATGAGCACGAGCTTTCATATGCAGAGGAATCCGCAATTTTTCCAGGACGCAAAGGACATCCGGGTAAGGAACCTCACACGGGCGCTCGCGATCGACAGGGCAAATAAGATTGTGCGGGTCCGGGACCTGCCGTCGGGGATTGAGGAAGACCTCCCTTACGACCGCCTGGTTATAGCAACAGGAAGCACTCCAAACAAGCCGCCTATTCCGGGCGTCGGCCTGCCCGGAGTGATCGCGGTATCGGACCTTCACTCCGCGATCGAAGTGAAAGACAGAATCTCCAGCGGGCAGGTGAACAGGGCCGTAATCGTAGGCGCCGGGGCAATTGGATGTGAAATGGCGGAGGCGCTTGGCGATCTCTGGGGGATCGAGACACACGTGATAGAAATTGAAGACCAGGTCCTGCCCGGAATTCTCGACCGTGCGCTCGCCGAAATCGTCGGGACCCATCTGGAAGAAAAAGGCGTGCAGCTCCACCTTGGACGCAAAGTGACCGAAATCACAAAAAATGAAGAAGAGGGCGGCCTCGAAGTGAAAATGTCAACTGGGTCCATCCGGGCCGAACTGGTGATCACGGCCGCAGGCGTCCGCCCCAACTCCGAGATTGCCCGGAGCGCCGGGCTTCTTGTGTCGCGCTCCGGGGCGATAGTCGTAAACAAGATGCTTCAGACTTCCGACCCGGACATCTACGCAGGGGGTGACTGCATAGAAATTCCTCACCTGATCACCGGAAAGCCGGTCAACTTTCCCCAGGGCTCTCTTGCAAACAGGCAGGGGCGGATAATCGGGACCAACCTTGCCGGTGGGTCTGCAACGTTCAATGGCACGGTGGGGAGCTTTGCGATAAAGATTTTCGATCTGGCCGTCGCTTCTGCAGGCATAACACCCCAGGCGGCCCTGAAGAGCGGATTCGAGGCAGAGCCTGTACTGATTGTTCAGGCCGACAGGGCGCACTTCTATCCGACCCAGGACCTCATGTATTTTCAGCTCACGGTCGACCGAAAGACCCGCCGAGTTCTCGGCGCCCAGGCCTTAGGCTCAAATGGCGATGCAGTCATCGGCAGGATAAATGCCATTGCCGCCATCCTTCCGTACAAACCCACGGTCGAAGATGTTTCGAATCTCGAAATAGCCTACTCCCCGCCTTTTGCAGCGGCCCTCGACGTAGTCAACGCTGCGGGTAATACGGCGGAGAACATCCTGGATGGTCTAAACCGGCCGATCTCACCCGATGAATTTCAGAGGTGTTTTCTCGTCGATGAAAGCGCCGACTGCCTCTGCCTCGATGTGAGAGGCCCCGCCAACGCCGCCCCGTTTGTGGAACGCTATGGAGAGCGTTGGCTGAATATTCCCCAGGAAACCCTGAATGCAAGAATGGGGGAGGTCCCCAGGGATAAGAGGCTTCTTTTGGTTTGCAATTCGGGGGTCCGATCCTATGAAGCAATGCGTCAACTGGATCGGGCGGGAATCGAAAACACGGTAAACGTCCAGGGAGGAGTCGCCGCGCTCAAGAAATCCGGGATGCTCAAAACTGAAAAAGGCGGTGGGACAGCCGGCCAGGATTAGCCGTACCCGCTGTGAGATTAGTTTTCTTTGCTTGCGGTGCTTACGGACCGGCACTGAGTCACGAGACTGAGAAAGATGAAAAAAACTGATTTTTCCGGCGCTCATGGCTGGGCTGGCCCTCCGGTAGCCCTTCTGTGGGACCAATCGCTCATATGGGGGCTTCTTTGCATTGATACGCTGTCAATGTTGGGAGTTCCCTTCCGGTTGCTCAACGCATCGGAAATTTGCGCAGACTGCCTTGACGCGTTCCGCATTCTGCTCGTACCGGGCGGGTGGGCGGCCCATAAAGTTCGTGCGCTTGGAGAAACGGGCAGACTCAAAATAGCCAGGTTCATAGAGGAGGGCGGGTCCTATATGGGATTTTGCGGGGGGGCCGGGCTGGCCCTGTCGAGCCCCCCCGCTCTTTACCTCACCCCGGTTCGAAGGATGCCCCTTTCCGAACGTCTTCCGAGCGCAAGCGGAGAGATCCATGTCTCCGGCGCGCTCTCACATCCCGCCTGGCAAAATATCCCTCAGGAGATCCCGGTCTCTGTCTGGTGGCCCTCTCAATTCCTGCTGGAATCCGGCTCCGAAGTCTCCTGCCTGGCTTCATACTCTGCCCCCGGGGCCGGCTTTCAGGTCGCGGACCTCAGGGTATGCGACGTAGACGAAAGCGCCGGTTGGGAGGAACTCGAGAAAGCGTACGGTATCAATCTCGACCCGGCGCGGATCAAGGACCATCCGGCTATAATCGAAGTCAAGAAGGGAAAAGGCAGACTGGTCCTTTCGTATGCTCACCTGGAGACCCCCGGGGACAGTTGGGGAAACCGGCTTTTTTTTAATATACTGAATTATTTAAATGATTCTTCCGCTATTTCCACTCTCCGCGCGCTGCCCGGCACCCAATATTTCCACGCTCAACAAGGCATCCGTTGTCCATCATCCGGGGTTTTGAAAGCAAAGCAGGCGGCGGCGGACCTTATAGCCTTTGGAGAAGCCAACCTGCTCTGGAACTGGAGAAAGCCGTGGCTGCTCAACTGGAAGCGGGGAATACGGGGCCTTGAGTACGGCACTCTATATGTAGCGCTTTGCTATATGGCGGACTTGGAACAGAAATCAGCAGCCGAATCGTCAGGGTCGGGGCCGGCTGTCTACGGCGCAAACTGGCCGGAGAGGACTGAAGAACTCGAAGAAAAAACCCTGGAGTTCTGCGCCCTGGCGGAGCGCCTGCTTTTTGAAGAAAAGATCGCCACCTTGACGGGAACGGTCAGCAAGCTCGGAAAAGTGAATGAAAGAGTGGATACTCTCCGCATATCGCTCTTTGGGAACAAGATGAACCACGGCGGACTGTGCGGTGCTCTCTTCGACCTGATCGACCGCATGCTTCTGGATTTGATCCGGGGCGTCCGCGCAGCAACTGACTAAAAAAGAACCGGCCACTTGCTTTCACAAGTGGCCGGGCGATGACAATCTATCAAACAAATCTGTTGGCTAATTTGCTTTAGTACTGCTCGAAACCGGGCTAACCGGCGGCTGGGTATCATCTTGACCGTCTCCATCCGCAGGCGGAACGGCATCTGCATCTTTAACCGGGCACGCAGATGCCTGTGGCTTGTAGGTTCGGATTTTAACAGGAATAGAAGACAGAAGGCCGGGCTCAACCTGGTCTATGATCGCGTCGACATCCTTTAGATCCAGTGTCTCGCGTTCCAGGAGCGATTGTGCGATGGTTGCGAGTATATCATCGTGCTCAGATAAAATAACTCGTGCCCGCTGATAATTCTCCTCGACGATTCGCCTCACTTCCTTGTCTATGTTGAGCGCGGTTTGCTCACTGAAATCCCTCTGATGGCCCAACTCGCGGCCAAGAAAAGGCTGTTCGTCGCGCCTGCCCAAACTCACCGGTCCCATCTTTTCGCTCATTCCCCATTCGCAGACCATGCGCCGCGCGATCCCGGTAGCCCGCTCGATGTCATTGGCAGCGCCGGTGGTATTCATATTGAATGAAATCTCCTCGGCAACGCGGCCTCCCATGAGAATGGCTATGCTGTCAAGCAGAAAGTCCCTGGGATATGTGTGGCGGTCATCCTGCGGCAACTGCTGTGTAAGTCCGAGAGCGCGTCCGCGAGGGATGATGGTGACCTTGTGCAGGGGGTCTGCTCCGGGAAGCAGCCTGGCAACCAGAGCGTGTCCCGCTTCGTGGTAAGCGGTGACGCGCCTTTCCTCTTCGCTAAGGATCATGCTCTTTCTCTCGATGCCCATCATGACCTTATCCTTGGCATCTTCGAAGTCGCACATCGCGATGAGGTCCCTGTTTTTGCGGGCAGCCAGAAGTGCGGCCTCATTTACCAGGTTTTCCAGGTCAGCCCCCGAAAATCCCGGCGTGCCCTTGGCAATTGTCTGTACATCCACATCGGGAGCAAGCGGTTTTGCGGCGCAATGGACTTTAAGGATGCCTTCCCTGCCCCTTATATCGGGCACCGGGACCACAACCTGCCTGTCGAACCTGCCCGGGCGAAGAAGGGCAGGGTCAAGAACGTCAGGCCTGTTCGTCGCAGCTATGAGAATCACGCCCTCGTTGGACTCGAAGCCGTCCATTTCGACCAGGAGCTGATTGAGGGTCTGTTCCCGCTCATCATGCCCGCCGCCAAGACCAGCCCCGCGGTGCCTTCCTACAGCGTCGATCTCATCGATAAAAATAATACAGGGAGCATTTTTCTTGCCCTGAAGGAACAGGTCGCGCACACGCGATGCGCCTACACCGACGAACATTTCAACAAAATCCGAGCCGCTTATCGAGAAAAACGGGACCCCGGCTTCGCCTGCGATGGCCCGAGCAAGAAGAGTCTTGCCCGTTCCAGGCGCCCCAACCAGCAGGACGCCTTTGGGGATTCTGCCACCCAGCTTCGTGAATTTCTTCGGGTCCCTTAGAAATTCTACGATTTCCTCCAATTCTTCCTTGGCCTCGTCCACCCCTGCCACGTCATTGAAAAGCACCTTCTTGGAGCTCTCGTTGAGAAGACGCGCGCGGCTCTTCCCGAAGCTCATCGCCTTCCCACCCCCCATTTGCATCTGGCGCATGAAGAAAATCCAAACACCTACGAGAAGCAGCATGGGGAGCCAACTGACAAGTACGTTCATGTACCAGGGCGATTCTTCCTCGGGCTTGGCCTGAATGTTGACCCCGTTATCCCTCAGGATCTTGATCATGTCCGAATCCCTGGGGACGAAGGTCTTGAATGTCTTGCCATCCGTGAGAGTGCCGAATACGTGGTCGCCCTGAATGGTTACCTGGGCGACTTCGCCTTTCTGGACGGAAGTAAGGAATTGGCTGTAAGTGGTCTCGAGGCTGGTCTTCTGTGGCTGGTGAAACATATTGAAAAGAAGAATCACCATCAGGCTGATTACCAGCCAGAGAGCCAGATTTTTATAAAATGGACTCAATTAGGAAGCCTCCTGGTTAACAATTTCAATGCAGCGGGCTCGTGAATCGAACCAGGCTGATGTGATACCAACCGGAACAACAAAAAATTATCACTCATATCCGCACTTATGTCCAGTCACTCAAGCCAGCAATCGGAAAAAATCTCATGTAACCTTTACAAGTTTTCGCAGGAAGCCCTTTTGGGGACCGAAATAGTTTTGAAAATAAAGCTAAACGCGAAAGCACCAATGGTGTTAATGCAGGCGGTAATCAGAAAGCAGGCGCGAAAGCCAAACTCGCGGGCCACTATTCCCATTATGAGCGAACTCAGCATCATACCGATATAGATACAGGTATTATAACCTCCCATCGCAAGCCCCCTGGACTCTGCCGGGGCCATTTCGGAAATCAGCGCTCCAATAGCCGTGAAAGCAATCCCCATGCTGATCCCCATCATAAATGCACTGACGAGAAACATCGTAAGCGAGGTGGAAAGGCCTATCCCGGCAATGGAAACCGAATATCCGAGCAGCCCTGCCACCGCGACGCGGCTCCTGTCTGAGACCCAGTCGCTGAGAAATCCGAACGGGATGCGGCCTAGAGCGTTCACAAGGGCCTGCGCGGCAAAAATAAGCCCGATTTTTCCTACCCCTATTCCCTGGTCGCTTGCGTGAAGAGGCTGGAAAGTAATAAAGACACCAAGTCCGAAGCAACTGGAAAGGGTCACCAGCCAACAGGCCAGAATGGCGCGGTTTGCAAGAAGGCCCTGAATTATCCTGCGGTTGTCCCTTTTGTGGGGCCCGTGCGGATGTGCTCGTAGCCGGGGAAGGAAAAACAGAGCGATCGAGAACGTGATCAGGCCCAGAATTCCCGAAATCGTGAAAACCCATGCGTAGCCGATCAATTGCGTGAAAAGCCCCCCGATCGACGGGCCGAGGCTCATGCCTCCGTACATGGCCATAGTATACCAGCCGTAAGAACGCCCGAGGTGGGTTACAGGTGAAAAGTCGGCGACAAAAGACATCATCGTGGGACCGAATGCGGCAAGTCCAATCCCTGCAAAAACATATACTGCCATCATTTGAGTGGAAGTGTGGCTCAAAGCCAGCAGAAACGAGCTGATAGAAGTGATTAGAAGGCCTGTCAGAACCATCCGTTTTCGGCCAAGCAGATCGGACATGATCCCGAGCGGAATCGCAAACGCTCCGGCCACCAGCATGAACAGGGCGTTTATTACTCCAATCTCGATGGTGTCGACCCCGAGCGAACGCGCATACAGGGGAAGAATAGGGATGCGCATGTAGGCCCCGGTGTAACAGCCCAAACCGAGAGCGCAGGAGATAAGTATCAACATCCGGTATGATGGAGCGGGGTTATCCAGGTTATTTTCAGACTGCATCGATGCGGTTAAGCCGACTGTTTTGCCCGAAATCTTCTGGGGTCTATTCCGTATTTTTCGACCTTGTACTGAACGATTCTTTTCGTCGTTCCAAGCAGGCGGGCGGCCTGGGACTGGTTACCTCGCACGTCCTTGAGGGCGTCGGTAATAAGGTCGCGCTCAAAGGCGCTGGTAAGCGCTTCCAGTTTTCCCCGGCTGACGCTCTGCATGCCTTCGGGCTTCATTTGCAGAGTCGGGGGCAGGTGCCAGGAGTCGATAGCGTTTTCCTGCGAGAGCAGAACTGCGCGTTCTATACAGTTTTCCAGCTCCCGAACGTTTCCGGGCCAGTGGTAGGACATCAGCATATCTATGGCGCTCGTGGTGACTCGCTTTATGTCTTTCCCGAACTCGCGGGCGTACTTCAGGACGAAATAGTCGGCCAGCAGCAAAATGTCGGGTCCGCGCTCGCGCAGGGGCGGCAGATAGATGGGGAACACATTGAGTCTGTAGAAAAGGTCCTGGCGAAAGGCCCCCTGGGAGATCTCGGACTCGAGGTCCTTGTTGGAGGCGGTTATAACCCGGACATCCACCTTTACGGTCCTCGACGATCCGAGCGGTTGGAACTCCCGCTCCTGCAAAACGCGCAGGAGCTTTGCCTGGGCGAGCGGCGAAAGCTCTCCCACTTCGTCGAGGAAAATGGTCCCCCCCTGCGCCTCCTCGAACCGTCCGCGCCGTCGTGTTATAGCCCCGGTGAATGCACCCCTTTCGTGGCCAAACAGCTCGCTTTCCAGGAGAGTGTCCGGCATCGCCGCGCAATTCACCTGGACGATGGGTCCGTTTCCCCTGCGGCTGTTCTCGTGTATCGCCTTCGCCACGAGTTCCTTCCCTGTGCCGGTTTCTCCACTTATGAGCGCAGTGGTGTTCGTGTCGGCAACCTGGTCGATCAGGCGAAGAACTTCCTGTATAACCTTCGAACGGCCGATTATGCTGGTCGTGGGTCGCTTGGCCTCGGCAAGCATGCGCCTCAGGCGCCTGTTCTCCTCCTCGACCGCACGGAAATGGACCACCTTGCCGAGCAATTCCGCAACTGCACTCAATGTCTTGACTTCTTCGCCGATCTCTTCGACCTGGTGAGCAAGCTTGTCCGCGGAAAGAATGCCGACGCAGCGCCCCTGGTAGAAGATGGGGACGCACAAAAAGGCCAGCTCGGCCCTGTTCAAAGATTTGCGCGCTCCGGTCCGGTCCAGGAAATGAGTCTCCTTGCCCAGATTGGCTATTGCCAGGGGACGCCCGGTCTGAGCCACTTTTCCGGTTATTCCTTCGCCCGGCCGATAGCTGATTTGCCCGGTTTCCACATCGACCCCGCGGGCGACGTCCAGCCATGCCTCACCGGTCTGCAAATCGAGAACGGAGATCATCCCGCGTTCCATTCCAAGGCGCGTGCTGAGAACGTCAAGGGTTTCCTGTAACTGGTCCTTCAGTTCGCTTGAACGGGAAAGGACCCTGGCTATTTCGTGCAGCGCTCTCAGTTCAATTAGATTAAAGTCGTCGGGCATCGTTAACCTGTTTCATTTATTTTGTGTATTTTGAGCCTCTTGCAAAAGTCCTTAACGTCATCCCGGCAAAAGACCGGAAATCCGTTTCAAAATAGCCGTCATTGCGGCGAAAGCCGGAATCCAGGTTTTCAAGGTCTTCCGGACCCATGATTTCACCGGGGTGACGGTTTTGTTAAGTCCTGCAAGTAGCCCTTTTGTCTTTATCATGGATTAAGGTAGATTAAGTTAACAAAGTTGAACAAAATTGTCACTAATTTAATAGAGAAATGTAATGGTGACGGTTTGAGAAAATACGTACGAAGAAGGGGGCGGGCGCAAAAGGCACCCCCCGAAGCGGGAAGCCGGGGAGGAGAATCGGGATTCAAGACTTCCGGGACTGCTGAAACCTCGATTGCCGATTCATGATTATTGCTCCGCGCTGCGAAATCATATGTCGAGAATAATGAACGTATCCCACCCGCGCGGGGTCTGCTCGACTTTGAACATATGGAGGGTTACGGCTTTTACGTCAACGATCAGCTCGTGCTTCCCGGGGTCGATCTGCTCACCCCAGCCGATTGCTTTTACGAAGTAAAGCCCATCCTCATATCCGATTTCCATATTCTCGATTCGAAGCAGAAGTTGTTCGGCATCCTTAAGGAAGATAACCTCCTGGAGCAGGTTAAAAAGGAGCATATCGATGGCATCGGATCTGATTTCAATTTCGCGGCTCTCCCTGCGCTCGATCTTTTCAAGGTCCGCGACCATCACGTTCATTGTGGCTTCGGCGGCCGCGATGAACATCTCTTCGATGGTTTGCCCCCATGCTTCGAAGGCAACATCTGCGGTAGCGATTTCATCATGAAATTCAAAGGGCATTTATCCTGCCTCGCACTCCCTCGGTCGCAGCTCGGGAAAACCCGAAGCCAGGTCCAGCTCGACTTCCACCAGGATGGCGTCAACGCCGATGAGGCTGCATTTGTAGGTTTTGGCCCTTTCAGGTGGGGGCTTAACCGAGACGTGGACATTATTGACATAATCCTGAATCCGTGAGCTTATAAATATTAGTTTTCTAGTCGTGTCCTATTTAAGTATTTGTAATAGTTTAGGATTCATGGCATTATGTCACCTCACAAGAACTCACTTGGGAGGGG
>JBKQLC010000254.1:0-9856 GCA_052147195.1 Syntrophobacteraceae bacterium | reverse complement strand
ACAGAGGTTCCTCTTCTTCATGAAATGCTTCAAATAGTATAGAATGACATTGTCTTTTGATAATAAACATCATGGAAATATGCTCCATATCTATATTTGGATCTCCCATTACTTTACCTTTTAATTTATTGAATAATCTGACAAACTTTTTATTTTCATTAGAACACAACTCATTATTCAAGCTATCACCTATCTCCTTTAGCTTATCTTCCCATTTCGGGTAATCATCTTCTTCTTTCAACTCTTCGGATCTTTTAATTAGCTTCGTAATATTCGCTCGGTTAAAGTACAATTTTTCTTTTCCGTTAAAAGCTCTATCTTTACAACGAATTTCGAATCCGCCTAGAGCATAAGGGCCTACTTCAAATTCGGGATCTATTTCGATAATTACCTTTCCAAACGATCTCCCGGCACCTGGGCCATCTTCCTTCTGACCTTTCTTCTCTAATGCCAGCTGAGCCCAATATTCAAATTCCGGTAGAAAATTTTCAGCGTTCTCGTAAGAGACGATCTTTGTCGACTGAAATCTCTGCACGACCTCAAATTGGCTTACTTCTTTTCTCGGAACAACTAAAATCTTGGGAATCGCTTTAAATCTATTATCTCTTTCCAGTCTCTCAAAGAAAACTAAACCGAGTCGTTCTTCTTGATTAAGGATGCTGTTCCCATCTGCAGGAATATTAAGGTCGGAGATAATCAGGTGATATGTTGAGTGCGGACCGATGAGGTAGCTCCACGCTCCTTCTCCATGGTGGGTTGGGTGGATGGAAATTTCGCCTCCGAAAATCTTTACTAGGCTGCGAATCAGAAGATCGGCTACTTCGTCCTTGGCAGAGGGAAACACGGTAAGGATATTATGTGGCATGATCCACTCCCTCCAACGGAAATGTCAGATAGAATGTTATTTTGCTATCATGAGTCCGATATTCAAAGAGGCCATTGTGATTGGCCATGAACTGCTGAATAGCCCTTTTACCCAAGTCGAATTCAAACCTGGTGTGGAAGTGTTTGTCCCATTTCGCTTCGGGCCAGAACCCGCATATACCGAACGTAAGGTTTCGACCTTGCCGCTTAACGCTCAGTTGAATTTTCTTGTCTTCCGGAACATAACGCAACAGATACGACAAAACAGATGTAATGCAAAAAAGTACCTGGAATGGATCTCCCCACAACACTAGTTTTGCTGAAGATGGTTCAATGCTTATTTTCTCATATTCTTTGCAGGGGAATTGTTCTTCAAGATTTGCCAAAATTTCAGAGACTTCCAGCACTATTCTTGTAGTCGTGACTTCTGTACTCCTGCCATATAGAGCAAACTGGTCAAGGGTCATTTCAACCTTGCGAAGTTGCTTCCTGATTTTTTCAGTGGTGTGCGGAGAAGGGTCTGGCAGTGAATTCAACCAGCTGAAGATAAGCGACAAGGATGTCCTTGCTGCCGTTGCGTCCAGGAGATCATTCCTACAGTTGATGTCCTTCTCATAGTCGTAAATGGTTATGTCTTTGGCCAAATAAAAGCACCCGTTTATACCCCCGGGGAATCTCGATCCGGACAACAGGACTTTTAAGTTGTTTCCTGAACTGTTTCTAAAAAGCACCTCCTTATTTTCTATGGTTTCCTCGAAACAGTCTATGTGAAGCTCGGGATTGGCAAACAATGTAGTTATGGGACCATTAGTTAGTTCGCTTTCGCCAAAACCGAGCTTCTTGGTTGTCGCAGGGTTGATTTTTTTGATCCGGTTCAAACTGTCAGTCACGACTACCATGTCGGAAGTCGAATTCTGAATGAAGTTAGCGATGTAATGTTGGCTGAGGCGTTCCAAAAAACCTTCTAACTCGGGCAGGACCTCCTGTGTCAGAGACCTTTCCTCCTCCGGCGAAAATGCGCATTTTCGAGAATCCTCTATGTTCAATAGCCATAACCCAAATCCGGATTTGATGGGAACGCATAATTCCGACCTCGTTTTCTTAAGGCCTGGAACATAATGCTCCCTGGCGATAGGATCTTCGTCAACATCGGGAGTATTGAATGGCTTTTTACTACGGCCCACATATCCTAATATGCCTTTCCCGGATAATTTTTGGTTGAAGTCGGATGCTAATGTCCATGATGCATCACAAGGCACTTGATCAAGGAGACGAATTTTATCGGCTCTCTCGTCCACCTCAAATAACGCGACACTCTGCCATTTGTAATGAGACGAAAGATCCTTTAGAAGGTTCCTGTAAACTAATGAAATATCGTCGCATGCTAAAGTCAAGTTTTTGATCAGATTCAGTTTAAATTCCGCATTCGCTATTTCCTCATAATAAAGGCTTAGCAGTATTGCTTCATTGAGAGGAAGATCCTTCAGTACGTCGACGTGATTTTGAGAATAAATATGGTTGCTGTAAAGATGGATGGCCGCCACAGTCTTTTCTTCAATAATTAGAGGGCAGAGTAGGATATAATGGAAATCAGGGAACGATTTAAATTCCTCGGTATCTTTTAGCTCTTTGAATTTTTCATCTTCCATTAACTTCCATCTGTCAAGAGCTTCTGGCTTATTGTGTGCTTTGATCCACTCGATATCTTCATCACGGGTTGGATACCATCTGACCAGCCATTTAGGTTCAATTTCCGGCCCCGGGAAAAGACGTTTAATGTAACTCAAATCATCGCTATAGATCATTACTTCAAAATGTTCGAAAGGAATCACTTCCGCGATTACGTTGGCTATCCCTTTGAATATTTCTTCACTGCTGCGACTGGTTTCAATAATATTGTGTATGGAAGCAACGGCTTGCTCACGTTCCAGGCTTCTGATAATGGTGACTGCTCCAACAACTCTTTGAGCCTGAAAGTCCATTTCGGGCACTGAGGAAATCCGAATAGGGATTTGTTTCCCATCTGCGCGCGTCATGAATAAGTTGTATTCATCTCCCTTACCTTGCTGTCTTTTGGCAATTTGCGCCCTGATTTCTCTTAGGTTCTTTTCATCCGGAAAAAGAGCCTTTAGGGTCTTGCCAACCAAAGAGTCATAACCGGCCATTTCGGAGGCCTTTGCATTGGCATACACTATAGTTGCCCGTTCATAGGGCTCCTGGGGAGCTGGCATCTTCCATCTTATGATCCCCTCAGGGAATTTGCCGTAAGTCTCGTCTTCCACTCTTTTCTGTTCCGCGAGCCCAATGAGACAAGCATAAGCCCACGGGTGTCCGCCTTCGACATTGAGGGGACCGGTTTCAACCCCAACGGGGACGGCTTTCCCCGCCTGATTAGTCACTTGGAGTCGTACAGGAGGTTGTCTTTCAACGAACGACTGAAGGACGGAACCTCTGTCGTCTCTACAGAAAAAATCAGGCAAGCATTTGCCATTAAGTTGCCCGGGGCCAAGCAGCTTCTCCATTTCCTCGTTCGCATGAATGATTGCGCCGCTTTCATCTACCAGGCAGAATCCCCTTTGGCCATGCTCCACAATCTGTTCATAGATTTTTGTCTTAGCAAGCACTGTTTTTTGAACCAGAGCGGATAATGTCTCCTTCAAAAATCCGGTAAGATTGCGTATCGCATCTTGGTCTGAGATGCCGACAGTTCGCCGAAGCACATCCTCGACTGATCTTTCCAAAAGGGAGATTTCGCAAAGGAGATCATCGACCGGTTTGGGGACGAATTCTTTTATGAATCCACCACTCACTGATTCACCTGATTCCAGGACTTTTAAAATCAAAGAGAAGAGGTCTCGTTTCTCTACTCTTTGCTGGGTGACCATCTGCTCTCGCCTGCTGGACTCAGCCCCCCATCGTTCCTTAAGTGCGGACTGCCACACGGCGTAAATCTCAGGGAAGTTAGACCTCAGGAGGGTGAATAGCTTTCTGCTCGAAGAATTGTCGAATTCTGTCCTGATCACTTGGATCTCCTCCTTTTATGTGAGGTAAATCTATTATCTGCCATCGAGGCGATGAAAGCTCCAAGGTGATTGCCTCTTTCTGATTGCCATCAATCCCCCTGAGACTCACTGCAAATCCTGCGCTTATGCAAACGTTAAGTGAGACGACGGAACCAGTTACTCAGGGCTTTACTGCGGCCATGGGATAGGCAAAGACTGTATACGCAAGCCAAGTAGGGTCTCCGGCCTCCTTAATTTCCCATCTGGCAGCTCTCACAGCCTCGCCGATCGGACTTCCCTTTATAAGCTCACCGTATAATTTTTTGGCGAATGCACAGGCAGACGAGTCATAGACCGACCACAACGGTCCTATGAACGCTCCGGCCCCGGCAGCAAGAAAGCGCGAGGCCCACCCTCCGATACCCGTAAGCGACATACCCCCCCGCCCGATCTGGCAAGCGTTCAGGAACACAAGCGGATTGCAGCGGCTGCCCAAGTTTTTCACCTTACCGCTTAGATTTTCCGGTTTCAGAGGCTCATCTTCCAACTGGATTACCGAGAGGTCAGGGTTAGGAAGGCAAGCCCCCCCGTGCCCGGTAAAATGCCACCCATCGTAAATGCCAGACTCCAGGGCTCTTAGTGTTTCCACAAATCGGGCTCTGATTTCTTTGACAGTTCGCTCGCCATTTCTCAAGGAAAGCAGATATTTTTTCTCTTGTTCCGCATAGGCCAACCCCGAATTGTCAGGGACCACGGTGGCGATGCGATTCAGGGTGAGGTCCTCTGAAACTTTGATGGCCTGGTGGTCGATAGAACGAATCCAGCGGGTCAGCGCAAAGGCTTCGCACCAGAAATCCCCTTCTTCGATGATCCCGTTCACCTTACCCGAAAGCCTGCATAGCTCCCAGGGTATCCAGGGTTCGTCAGAATGGATGAAGATGGAGCCGATGCTTTTTCGCAAACTCCACAGGCGCTCACGCAACTCTGGGGGGAGCAGCACTTCGGATAAATGGTTACCCTTGCTTTTCAGTTTCTCCAGGGCATGAACTCTATCCTGGGCGGTTTCCATCTGAAAGGATTCGATGTCTTTATAAAACTCTTCAAAGTAATTGCCCGGGTCTCTTGCAAAGGGAATAAATCCATAGTCCTGCATATATACTTTGAACTGCGGCCCATGGACTTCCATAGTGAAACCTCGATTGCCATTTTTCCATTGTTCCGAAATTTTCAGAAAGAGGTCAGGATACCGTGACGCAGGCTCAACGAAGGGGGCATGGCTTTGGACAATACTCTCTTTGATCAGTGGACCAGCCTCCACCCTTGGCGTTATACTCACGCCGGCCAGATCGATGCCCTGGAAAGAGGCCCAAACCTGAATCTCTCCAGTTCCTATATCAGTAGCTTTGAGTCTGAAGGTGAGGCTTGCCGTTTCAGGATTGTCGCCGTCGCCGGTAACCGCCAACTGATCTCTATCCGATCCAACTAAATCGAAGCCTCTCTTGGCCTCGACCTTGATGTCCACTTTGGCCCCGACAGGCACTTTGAAGGGCTTTCCATCATTGATGCCGGTCAGCGACACTCTCAGATCTCTTTCCTCGTTAAGGGGTACTGTCCTAGGAAATCTCGCCATCAGCGATCGTTCCACCAGGAGTCCTCCCCGTTCGAGATGAGACTCCCAATAGCCGATTACACGGTCACCAGACATTACCACTGCCACATTTGGAGCGTCCGCCTCGCTAGTGGCGTCGGGAACTGCTGCCATTGCATTACCTTCATGCATATCCAGAACCTTGCGCAGTAAGATCTCCGGAGTCGAATTCTCTACCTGACACACAAATTTATCTTTATCATACAAATAGTAGAACTTTTCATATTCGCCGCAAAAACACTGCACGATCACACGCTTGGGACCCAGGTTGTTCACCAGCTTTAGTGCTTTGCCCACTGGCCATTCAGTATCGACCAGGACAAAGTCGGTATTCACGCTCTGGAACAGATACATTCTACTCTCCTGAGGATAAGAAAACGCCGATTCCTGATCAGCGCCTTCTTGCCAGTTCAATTAACTTCATGGTTTCGGCTCGCAGGCGATTAACTCCCTCGCTTACCAAGGTGATATCTTCGTCGCGAATTCCCCTGCGTTGAGCAACTGCAACCGTGCCCGACGCTTTAGCAGCCAACTCATTCGCCAAGTTGGCGACATTGAGACCTTGACCGCTAACCTGATAGGCGTTGGCCTTCGCCTCAGATGCATCCTTCTGAGCTTCGGCCGTCTGCTGCTGCGCTTGGGCCGCCCGGGCATCGGCCGGCAGCCGGCCAAAATAATAGCCGAGCACAGTTCCGAACGGACCCAGGAGTAACATGATTATATCCTTGGCACTACCGAAGTTAGGCTGGGCAACTTTTATGATGGCATAAAGGGCAATGATCAAGGTGAAACCAACCACCGCAAGCGCCAGTATGGCGGCCACCCCTTCCTTCAGATATTGCATCCATCCTTCCGTCTCTCTTCGCGCAAGTTGAGACGGAGTTCCAGCTTCAGAAAGCGTGGCTACCTGGGTGACAAGAGTTCCAGTTTGAGAAGGCGTGACTGCCTGAGTGACAGGAGTTCCAGCTTGAGAAGGCGTGACTGCCTGGGTCATCTCTACCTGGATTGGTTCGACTGGTGCAAGTTCCTCTTTCGGGGTTGGCTTCTCTTCCGGGATTTCCTGGACGGCTGGTGATTTTTGTTCTAATAATGCTTCTAGGAACTTTCTCCAACTCCCTTCCTTGCTGAAGGTAAGATTACTGTAATCCGGTGAGTAATTCTCGGAGGCCGGGAAATAAATCGATACACCGCTGGCTCGCTGTACATTGGGTCCGCATGTGACGTTTTGAATCACAAAACCATATTGGGTTGTCAGATCCAAAGCTTTCAGGATATTGTCAGTGGCGGACTTGACTTCGGTGTTTTGAGGTAGTTGCCGGGCGAGTTGCTTCGCGAAGTCACCCAAGTCAATGTACTCGGGGTACTCGAACTTCTGTGCCCACTCTCTGGCGAGCACGGCTGCACCGGCCACATTGTTCAGATCGGTCAGAAGGACGTCGGCCAGTTCGTTCACCCTTGCGGCCACATCTTGAATCTGATCGAGGTCCAGGGCGGACTGGGTAGCATTTCCCGGCGCCCCTTGGTAGTATCTCCCATACTCGGTGACGATCGTCTTGGCCAGGTCCGATGGACTCATTCTCGGATTAGCCACCAGCGACTCCAAGATTGCCGCGTACGGCCATCCCGCCTCTGGCTCGCTTTCTTCCGAGCCGACCATAAAATTGGCCGTGTCTTTCATCTCATAAGCAATCTCCAACATGTTCATAAGGCAGGCGTCGCAGCCGAGAATGTCGAGTTTCCGACCATTCGGTAGCGCCTCAAGGACTCCAGTCCGCAGCTCCAGGTTATCCAGGTAGTCCTGCGAACCACAGTCTATTGCAATGGCACGCTGCAGGAGGGAGCGCTCGTGGATTTTGTTCACTGTGGTACGAAACAGGGCACGTTTGAACCTTTTGAGCTTTGCGGCGGTGCGCGGCTTGGCCAGCCGAATAGCATCGTAGTGGTAATCAGATGGTAGGTTTTCCCAGCCACCACCGTGGTTCCACACGTCGAGGAGGTAGTGCTGAGCTGGATAGCTTTCAATCCCCCAACGGATAAACTCGGTGAGTACTTTAGGATCGCCGCAATCTACACCGGGCAATTGCTCGATCATACTCAAATTATTCTTCTCGACGAGGTAACGGGTAGTCTTATTTTCTTCCGTATCGAACTGGACAATAATCTTAACATCGGCTGTCGAACCGACCTGCTTCATTGCCTCAAGGTTGTCTCGTCCAGCACCCTCCAGATTGTTATCTCCGGCCATGTAGATCAACCAGGTCCATTGCGGAGTTTGATTCATGATTATTTCCCTCCTGAAGGTGGATGAATTCGTAAAAAGTCCATGACGTTCAACCTTATGAGATTGTCTAAAGTCAGACAGCTCCGGCAAAGCCAGGCCTAGAAAAACATGGACCGCTCAAAGCGGTTGTAGATCATTAGCCACCTAAAGGTGGCGACCATTAGAATATTTGTTGGTGATCCAGGCATTTGTCTTCGGCCTCTTGTTTCTTGATATATTCCCAGATGACCTTCTCGTCTTTGCCCACCGTGGATACGAAGTAGCCTCTGCCCCAAAAGCTCTGACCAGTGAAGTTTTTTTCGCCCCTGGAAAACCCTGGCAATGTGGATAGCAGAAGTAAAAGTATCGCTGGTGCCATTTTGTCAAAATATCGATCACAAAATTGCACTGGGGGTCTTTGAGCATCGGGAGAATGAATGTCGGCTTCAGGTAGAATTCGACCAACCCATCAGCCTCCGTTTGTACTTCCAGCTTGAGGTTATCGCGCGATTTGGGTCTCACCTAGTTTCGGTGGAATCGTCATCCATCGTTTCTCGGTAGACACTTCACTCAACCTCCTTCGCTATAGAATTGAGGCCAATCAATACTGATTGAGAGGAACTCTGGTTATGCCACACACAACTCCATTCTTCTGAGATCCTGGTGATCTCAACGTTGAGCAGCGGCCAATGTTCTGGCCAGCACCATATAGAAGATAAGCCTTGGCATATCCTTTCTTTCTCGGGTACTCGTCTCTCGTTCGTTCTTACCCACTTTCCTCACAGTTTGACGCGGAACGTGTCGCAACAGCTCCCAACTTGTTAGATCGTGAAAATTCCTCTGGGGGCACCACATTGGCATTTCCGGGCTGGTGAATTTCATGATTTACCCCAACTGCAGAAGGCCGTTTTGCAAATATCTCTCCGGAATAGAATTATGCTACACCTCCTAATATCATCAGGAGGTTTCAAAAAAGTTACAGCTGGCCTGCTTTTCATGAAGGTTAAACTGGCGTCTGGAAAGGATTTAGGAAAAAGGACCCTGTTGAATTTTTTTTTGAAAAATCCGATTCACGAGGACCTTGACGGTATCTTAAGATTTTGAGAAGGTTAATTTTTCCTGGTCGGCCACTGGGCGTCCTTTTGCATTTTTAGAGACGATCTCCAAGAGGTTGCATGACCACACTTTCTTATAGGTTCAAGTCTGTATTCGGACAACTCATTTGCAAGTGAGAACTATGAATTTTCGAAAATCACGATCAGTCCGCTCCCCGGAAAGTTGCTGTGCATTGCCACTGTACGTAATAAATCCTTCAAAATCCACATCCACTCAGGCTTTACGAAAGTTCACCCTGCTTGCCAAAGTCGTAACTATTGGATTTTTCAAGATATGATTTGAATATCTAACTTTTTCCAGACTTCGGATTACCGATTAAATGTACTTAGCGTCAGGAGTGCGAAACGTTTGCGGAAAGGTCGTAATGAGAATTCGACAATATCGAAAGGATCGCGCAGACAATTTGTCAACGCGACTTCAGCTCGCCCTCTGATATGGAGGACTGGCCGGCAAGGCAACCTTTTCTAATTTACCTGTAAAACCCGCAAGCGCAGACAGTCAAAAAGGTATGATCGGTCTTCATCATGCCTCCCCCAGTCCCCTCTCCCACTTTGATGATCGTATAGTCCATGTCCGGCACATCCTCGAACTTCCAGTCAAACAAATCCTTGTAGAATTTTTTAGCTTTCCCCGGGTCCTGCGTATGCAATTCTACATGTACGAACGGGTTTGCCATAGCTTTTCTCCTTCTAAAACATATGGTTATCTGTGTGCGATCCAATGTCAAGATCCAGGGGCGGCTCCCTTCGTGGCCTTCGTTCTCTTCGTGTGCTGCTGCACAGATTAGTTTTCCTGGTACTGTTATCAGGAGTTTCGTTTATTTTTAACAGGAGGTTTTTTCCTTCGTACTACTATCCCGCATCTTCTTGTTTTTTGAACAAGATTTTGTGTATAAGTTGTTGTTTTCTCAGCGTTCTCTGCGCCTCTGCGGTGAATTGCTTTTCGTCTTTTGGTTGCGGCTATGCT
>JBKQLC010000253.1:0-33062 GCA_052147195.1 Syntrophobacteraceae bacterium | reverse complement strand
ATGGGTCATCATCGACGGCGGCGCTTAAACCCGGCAGCATGCAATGCATGCCAAAAGCGAGCACAGCCGCCAGGAAAAGAAGTTTTGAGCGCAAGTGACCAGGATTTCTCATTGGTATTCCATCCATCGATTCTTTTAAAACCACGTCCGCACCGTGATCTCTGGTCGACAACGCTTCATTTCCCACAAACTGATAAGCGCCGGGGGTTGCCCGGATAACAGGAGTATCCTGGCCACGCAGTACTAAAATCTCTGTCAGGCGTAATTTAACATATTCAATCCAGCTTGCCACGCTACGTAATAAACACCAAGAGTCAGCACTTTCCATGTTTTATGGAGAGTTTCTGTTTCTTGCCAACAGGTGAATTTTGCGATTTTTCAACATATGATTTGCATATATAACCTTAACTGAAACTGAGAAGCGACAAAGGGCAGACGTGAAGCCCTAATTGAGCCCCTGAGAACCCCTTCTCTCGGGCTTTCCGGTTGGCAGTTGTTTCCATATGGGGTAAGGGAAGGCACGGGATATCGCGGATTCTCAGGTTATAAAAACGGCGAGAGAATTTCCGATTGCGAGCGGCTAGTCGTCAGTTTAGATCAGAAAACTGGAAGGCCGCGCCGGCAGATAAGTCGGCCCAAACGCGGCCATCGTGTTCCTAACCATCACGGAGTCAAATTATGAGTCTGAGTTCGAAGAAATCAGTATTTGTCATTCTGGTTGTGATTGCAGCAATTGCGGGGTGTGCCGGCAGGAAAGTCCAGACCGCCGCGCCGATGAGCAGCGGGGGGAGCATGATCGCCATCGAAGCCCGCAGCTTTAAATTCACGCCAAATGAAATCCGGGTGGAAAAAACCGGTCTTCTGGCTATCGAAATAAAAAATGGCTCGGGCTCGGTACACAACTTTACGCTGAAAGACCCACGCGGCAAAGTACTGAAGAATAGAGACATCAGCCCCGGCGGCACGGTCATCGTCAACGTGGAATTGCCTGACCCGGGGGTTTATAAATTTTGCTGCGGCAAGCATTTTCATTCTACCCTGGGGATGAATGGAATCATCACAGTAGGGCGCCAGACCTCGAAATAGCTGTCCTGCGGCCACGTGTCGAGGGGCTGATACCTACCCCTCGACTTGCACCTCCTGCGTGCTTACATTCTTCAATTGAGGAGAATAGTTCTTAGCGGCTAGCCAGTGCTTCTTAGCGGATAGCCATATGATTAAACTAAAGCTTTTGTTTGTCATAACAAGAAAGACGATGGGGATTTCACGATGCAAATTGACCTCAAAGAGCAAGAGTTAAACATAACCGAGCTCAGAAGGCAGAAAAGACCGTTGTGGATGAGCGACCTCGACATCGAGAATTACGCCGATTTTCTTGGCGGCGGTGGTGATATATACACGGACAGGCTTCCGCCTGCTTTTGCCCGGCATGAGGGGATGGAGCTGACTCAGGAAGAAGAAATCGAACTCGGGCCGATAAAACTCGAGCAATAAGTGGCACAAAGTTAAGCCCCGGCTGCTAAACCGGTAATTCTCAAACTCGATGTTACGCGGGGCGGGAAATAATTTCCCTCCCGCGCTTCCCTGGATTTCGGACAAGCGTAGGTCATAGCGAAATTGAATGTGACCCGGGTTGCCGAAATAATTTGCAACCTCATTAAAACGGTAGCGGAGAGGTTGTCCGGATTTTGGGGTTGCCAACTCCTTGTGACGGGTTTATATAAGTAACGATAGAATATACGAAAATTCAGGCTGTCCGGCCGGTTACGTTTTTCCATTGCGGTTTCGGACGGCCTCTCTTTTTATTTTTACTGTTCCTGAAGGCCAAAAAAAGAGGGGAGTTTGCCGATGGCTCGAGTGACGGTGGAGGATTGTCTCAAAAATGTGGACAACCGCTTTGCTCTGGTGCACCTTGCAGTCCGCCGCGTGCTGCAGTTGCGCCACGGTGCGCCCGCGGTACTGGAAAACGTAAAGGGTAACAAGGAAGTCGTTCTGGCCCTGCGGGAGATTGCGTCAAATAGAATAAATACGGAGAACATCGGCCGTATTGAAGAACCCGAGCCCGTTGCGGTCGAACCTGCACTGCCGGAGGTGGAAATGGCGAGGGCGGAGCTCCAGGATATTTTGGAGGAAGCCACTTCATTCGGACCAGTTATCGAATACGAAGGCACGGATCGGTTATTCGAGGAAGATCAGCCGCCGGAGGGTCCTCAGGAAGAGTAGTGAGAACCCCGACGGGGAGTGTTCAATTGGAAAAATCGCGTTTGCTTACTTGTCTTGAAAAACGGGACATGCTCAATCGTTCAGCGGTCTCTGTCGACCAGCTTCTCAAGTGGGGAAGACTGTACGAAGAGGAATGGCAGATAAACGACGCAATTGATTTCTATGAAAAAGCTAATTCTTCGAAATCCCTTGAAGATCTGCTCTCTTTGTCGTTTCGGGAAGGTGACGCCTTTAATTACGCGAGGATAATGAAGGTGCTCGGTCGCCAGGCTCCGGCCGAGGAATGGATCTCTCTTGGGAAAAGGGCCGCCGAACTGGGTAAAGACGCTTTTGCCCGGGAGGCGTTCAAGAGAGGCGGCTTGGAAACGGCCGAAATTGCCGAATCTCAAGATATACAGGCGCCCTGAGGGCTTGCAGGATGTTTCTCCAGCCGCTTCCCGGTCCCCGTCCAAAACCCGTTCATGCTTGACAAGGACGGATTTCGTGTTTACGAATTAATCGCCTGCCACAATAATGTGTTCCATGCATAAAGTCGTTAAGGACTGTAGGAGGAAACTGGTCTAGATGGGGAAAAGAGATTATTACGACATCTTGGGTGTGCCGCGGGATTCGGGTGAAGAAGAGATAAAAAAGTCTTACCGCCAGCTCGCGCTCAAATTCCATCCTGACCGGAATCCGGGGAATAATGAAGCCGAGGAGATGTTCAAGGAAGCCGCGGAGGCTTACGAGGTTTTGCACGACCCTCAAAAGAGGCGCCTCTATGACGCATACGGTCATGAGGGGTTGAGAGGGACCGGTTTCAGCGGCTTTAGCGGTTTTGAGGACATTTTCAGTTCGTTTGGAGACATTTTCCAGGATTTCTTTTCATTCGGCGGCTTTAGCGGCCAGACACGCCAGCGCACAGCGGCAAGGCCGGGTGACGATCTGCTCTTTTCTCTTGATCTCAGCTTTGAAGAGGCGGTCTCCGGAACTGAAAAGGAAGCGGAAATAGACACCTTCGCCGGTTGCCCCAATTGTAGCGGTAGCGGGGCCGAGCCGGGGACCAGGGAAACCACGTGCCCCGCTTGTCAGGGTGCGGGTCAGGTAGTTCAGGCACAGGGATTTTTCAGAGTTAGTACGAGTTGCGCACGGTGCCAGGGTACCGGAAAGGTGCTGGTCTCTCCCTGCAGGAAATGCCAGGGGCAGGGGCGAATGAGAAACAGGAAGCGTGTTCTGGTCAAAGTGCCTGCTGGGGTCGATTCGGGGACAAGGTTAAGGTTGAGGGGAGAAGGTGAAAGCGGCTATCGCGGAGGCCCTCCGGGCGACCTTTACGTCAGGATCGAAGTAACACCGCATCCACACATCGAGCGAGACGGCGACAATCTTCATATGAAGATTTCCATCTCATTCATGCAGGCTATCCTCGGAGACAGTGTCGAGGTACCCGTTTTGAATGGGGCGAAATCCATCCCTATTCCGCCCGGAACCCAGCCAGGGGCTGTTGTGCGGTTCCCCGGGGAAGGGGTCCCCAAATTGAGGGGATACGGCCGCGGTGATCTTTTTGTCGAGATCGAGGTAAGAATCCCGAAGGACATTACGCCGCGTCAGGAAGAACTTTTGCACGAGTTTATGGAGTTAGAGAAGGAAAAGGGCGAGAACAAGGGTAAGAAGTGGCCCTGGAACCGGCGCAAACAGAATACTAAGGACTCGATTCCGGACGTTCGGCCCGGGGTCGGTTCTTCTTAGTAGCAGCGGCTTGGGAGCTTGAGCGTGACACTGGCGGCCACTCAAAAGCAGTTTGAAGAATTCAGGGCATCGGCTCTTTATTGTCCCAGGTGTAAAAGAGCTATGCCGGTTCGAAGCAGGCTTTTGCTCGTCCTTCCAAATGGGGAGTTGCACGAGTATTTATGTCAGGCCTGCGCAGCCTCCCTGGGGACCAGAACGGTCCGGGACATTCAGCCCCGGATTGTCATTCCGTAACCCCTGTAAAACCCTGAAAAAATCCAGTCAACGTAAAGTGAAAGAGGCGGCAGGGCCGCAGCCGTAGTCTGCCAGGCCTGCCTCGGACCTGATTCGGGGGTTGGCGCTGCCCCGTACCTGCTTCGAGAGCTGTAAAATTAGTTGACGAAACACCAGTCAAGAGTTGAAATAGGGAAAAAAGCCGGCCTGTATTTTCGGGCCGGCGCTGTTTTTGAATTATTGTTACTAAGCGAGGACCAGAAATGATCGAAGCCGAAGGACTGACAAAATTTTATGGCCATATCGGGGCCGTAAGAAATGTTTCGTTTCAAATCGAAAAGGGTGAAGTAGTCGGCTTCCTCGGGCCCAACGGGGCCGGCAAATCGACCACCATTCGCATTCTCACCTGCTATATGCCTCCAACATCGGGGACGGCTACGGTGGAGGGCCTTGACGTTATTGAGAATTCCCTCCAGATCAGGCAAAAAATAGGCTACCTGCCTGAGAGTGTTCCTCTTTATAAAGACCTTACCGTGAACCGGTTTCTTCGCTTCGCGGCGAGTTGCAAGGGTGTTGAGGCAAAAAGAATAAGTGCGGAAATCAGCCGGGTCATTTCGGCGTGCGGGCTCGAAAAGAATGCGAACAGGATTATCCGCAATCTCTCAAAGGGTTTTCGCCAGCGGGTCGGACTCGCCCAGGCGCTTTTGAACAACCCCAGCGTACTGATTCTCGACGAGCCGACGATTGGCCTCGATCCGTCACAGATAATCGAAATAAGACGCCTTATACAGGACCTGCGCGAGGAGCGGACCATCCTTTTGAGCAGCCACATTCTGCCCGAAGTCGCCCAGCTTTGCCAGCGGGTGATCATTATCAACAAAGGCGAGATCGTGGCTACCGACAGTACGGCCAACCTTACGAGCCAGCTTCAGAAAACGGTAAAAATCGTTCTGGAAGTCAGCGGTCCGAGCCAGGCCCTTTTACAGGAAATTGAAAATATGGCCGGCGTCGAGAAAGTCTCGGTCGAAAGCAACGGAACCAGCAGGTTTGTGATAGAGACGGACCCGTCCGTGGACATGCGCCCGCAGATCGCCTCCATGGCGGTGGAGAAGGGATGCGGCCTGCTTGAGTTGAGCAAGATCCAACTCAGCCTTGAGGACATATTCATGCAGCTTGTAACCGAAGAGCCTTCCGGGGAGGGAACCGAACAATGAAAGGTTTTTGGCCTGTTTTTAGAAAAGAGCTTTATGGGATGTTCATGTCCCCCATTTTTTATGTAGTGGGTTTTATTTTCCTAGTGATTTCGGCTATTTTTTTTGAACTCCTTTTGGCCCAGTTGGTGATGGTAAGCTTTCAAGTGGCGGAACACCCCGAGTTGATGGGAGAGTTCAGCATGATGGAGTTGCTCTTGCGCTACTTTTTGGGCAACCTCAGTGTGGTCATGCTTTTCATTGCTCCTCTTTTAACGATGAGGCTGTACGCGGAGGAACGCAAAAGCGGCACAATCGAACTGCTGTTCACCTATCCGGTGACCGATGCTGCGGCCGTAGCCGGCAAATTTGCCGCCTGCCTGACCGCATTGTCCATTTTGCTCGCTGCGACTCTTCCGGGTGTCATCGCGGTGGCGCTGATTTCAACACCGGCCTGGAAGGTCATTTTCTCCGGATACGCGGGAATGTTTCTGCTCGGATGCGCCTTCCTCTCGCTGGGCACATTCGCCTCGACGCTTACGCGCAACCAGATTATCGCGGCCATCATCTCGTTTGGCGTGCTGCTGGTGCTCTGGTTTACTGGTGGGGCAAAGTCATGGGCGGGCCCGGTATGGGGAGGCGTTCTGGAATATGTGTCGGTAGCCAAACATTTCGAGGGCCTGTCCAAGGGCTTGATCGATTCCAGGGATATCCTTTTCTACCTGGTTTTCACGGTCTTTTTTCTTTTCCTGACCCTCAGGCAGATGAGCTCTTACCGCTGGAGAGGTTAGTCACTCAAACCTGCAGCGGCGGCACAGCCAAGATCTCGACGCCTCGCAGTGCGTCGATTACTTGTTAAAACAGTCTTGAAGAACGGAGGCATGAAAATGCCGGCAAAAAACAAGCGCAGCCCCAGATGGGCTTACGGTGTTAATTCCATAGTTTCAACTGTTATCTTTTTGGCCATCCTCGTACTGATCGTTCTTATTGCCGAACGGAAGCCCTTACGGATGGACCTTACCGAGACCCGGTCTTTCAGCCTTTCGGGGCAGACCCGCAATATTCTCAACCAGGTAGACAAGCCGATAGAGGTCAAGGTCTTCATTTCGGCCGCCGGTCCCAGCGCTCAAAACAAGGATAAGATTAAGGACCTTCTGGATACTTACTGCTACTACAACAAGAACATCAAATACGAGTTCATTGATCCCGACACGCAACCGGAAATCACACGCCGGTACGAAATAAAGACTTACGGGACCATTGTTCTGGAAGGATATGACAAAAAGCAGGCAGTCCAGACAGCAGATGAAGAAAACATCACGAACGCGCTCCTGAAACTAACCCGCAAAGAGCAAAAAAAGGTTTACTTCCTTATCGGCCATGGAGAGCATTCTTTTTCGTCCGAAGCAAGGGACAGCTATTCCAACGCTAAAGCCGCCCTCGAAAAAAATTCTTACGCGATAGCGGAGTTTAATCTGCTCCAGCAGGAAGATATACCGGCTGACGCCGCTGCGGTGATAATCGCGGGACCCCAGAAGCTGATTCCCGAAAGGGAACAGCAGGTGCTCAAAAACTTCCTGGCCCGTGGCGGCAAGGTAATGCTGATGATCGATCCCCTGACGAATACGGGGATGAACGATTTTCTTAAAGGCTACGGGATTGAAATCGGCCAGG
Organism: Syntrophobacteraceae bacterium; assembly: GCA_052147195.1. Classification (GTDB taxonomy): domain Bacteria; phylum Desulfobacterota; class Syntrophobacteria; order Syntrophobacterales; family Syntrophobacteraceae; genus SbD1. The sequence goes on along the minus strand of JBKQLC010000253.1, from coordinate 26,037 downwards.
ACGTTGTAATCGACCGCCTCAGCCGTTTGTTCGGAGCCAGCGAACGAGTGCCTGTCATAATGGAATATGGAAACCACAAGATTACCGAGAATTTCAGCCAGCCCACTTTTTTCCCGGACGCCAGGTCCGTGTTCCCATCGGAGAAGCCCCCCGAGGGGATCGATTTGCTGGTGCTTGCGTCCACTTCTCCAAACGCGTGGGCTGAGCGCAACCTGGCAATGCTACAGGAGGGCAAGGCTGTCTTCGATAAAAATATGGACGTGCCCGGCCCGGTCCCTCTGGTGGTGCTCGCTACGATAGCGGGACAGCAGAAAAAGCCTGACGCGGGACAAAAAGAGGAAAATGACCACGGAAAAGACGGCATACTTGTTGTTGCGGGCAACTCCCAGTTCGTCTCTAATCCGTACTTTAATCAGTATGGAAATGGGGACTTTTTTCTCAACACGGTCAACTTCCTCGCTGACGAAGCTAACCTGATAGCCTTTGAGAGGCCAAACACCCACAAACCCCTGCTGCTCACCAGCTCCCAGAGGATGACGATCCTCTGGATCGTTATAATAGTTCCTCTCGCGGTCCTGGTTTCCGGGATCGCTGCCTACAGGGTCAGGAGGTCGCAGAGATGAAATGGCGGAATACTGCCATATACTTCCTGGTTCTGCTGCTGATAGGCGGGATCTACCTGGTGAAGGAAAAGAAACAGGAAAAAGCCGCCAGGGAGGAAAAGGAATCCAAGCGTGTTTTTACCTTCGACGCTCAGGGGGTTAAGGAAATTGAACTCAGGTTTCCGGACGCCAAGGCGATTCACCTTGAAAAAGGGGAGAAGTGGAGAATTTCTCAGCCGATTTCCTCCGATGTCGACATGTCGGCATTTTCCGACTTTTTTACGGCGCTTGGCAATATTGAGCTGGAGCGCAAAATTGCGAAGTCCTCTGATAATCCGGGAGCATTCGGACTTGATAAACCTTCTTTGGTGGTCCGTGTGCTGGCGGGCAGCGACTGGCTCGAACTCCAGGTGGGAGGGAAAAACCCTTCCGAGAGCTCGCGATACGCCAGGGCAGGGGAGGGCGGCGACGTTTTCATGTTGTCCAGCGGGACTTATGACAATCTGAACAAGGGCCTGAGAGATCTGCGAAAGAAGGAACTCTTCTCATGGCAGCCCGACGATGTCAGCGCTGTGGATGTGAAATGGCGGAGCGGAGAAGAATTGAGCCTCGACCGGCAGGACGGGGCCCCGGAGTGGAAATCCGCAAACCAGCCCGATGTCCGGATCAAGGCCAGGAAGGTCCGCAATCTGCTCGATGAATTGCATTGGCTGCGGGCTGTCGACTTCGAGGGAAAAGCCGAAAAGGATGCGATGCCGTCCGGTGTGCTGGTCGATGTCAAGCTGAAATTAAAGGACGGGCAAACATCCGAGTTGAAGGTAGCCGATCCCGACCAGGTAAAAAAGCAGGTAGTTGCCGCCTCATCCGAAATTGAAGGCCCGGTCCGCATTGCCCCCCATGTCCTGAGCGCCATTCCAAAGTCGGCCGCTTCACTTGCCGACCGTTCCCTTATCTCGTCAGATGCCGCGGACATAAGGGAGATTACGTGGAAAACGGAGGGCGGGAGCGGAAACCTTGTCTGGATTGATCGGAACAGTTGGGGGACAAAGGAAGGCAATGCCGGTCCCACGGCTGTTGAAAATTCCAGGCCTATCAGGGTCTTCCTGGCCGAGATGGACAATGCCGAATACATCGAAGCTGTGGAACCTTCTCCCAATCCGCCCGAAGCTGCGCCCAACACGGTTCAGTTCGTGGATGCCGTTGGGGGAAAAAGCTCGCTTACCTGGGACAAACTTCCCTCTGACACTGCAAACCCTGTCACTGTCTCGATGGAAAGAAACGGAGCGGCCCGCGCGGTGACGATACGATACGAAGCCGCTAAACGCCTGGATCAGTCACTGGCTGAAATGGCCGCTGGCGCGAAGGGAAAGCAGTAGAGCAGTGAACAGTGAGCAGTGAGCAGTGAGCAAAATCTTCTCGCTTCTCGCTCCCCGCTTCGCGCTTCGTACTCACAGGGAGCATTATGACGGGCGTGACTCTCGAAAATCTTGTCGCTCAGCAAAAAAACCTTCTGAATGTGCTGGATAACATGATGGAGGGCATAATTGCCCATGATCTCAATCGGCAGATCCTGTTTTTTAACCGGGCGGCTGAAAAGATCACAGGGTATTCGCGCGAAGAAGTGCTGGGTAGAGATTGCCACCTCGTATTCGGATCTCCGTTCTGCGGGAACAAATGTTCCTTTTGTGGCCAGCCCGCGGGCGAATTGGGACATCACACTTACACCATAAACGCTGCCACCCGGAGTGGCGATACGCGCCAGATCGAAATGTCGGTGACCGGCATGTACGATGAAGCGGGGGCGTTTGTCGGCGTTCTCGCCGCTTTCCGCGACGTAACCGAGGTGATCAACCTCCGGCTTCGCCTTGGTGAGCTTACGAGTTTTTCGGGAATCGTCGGCACGGACCGCAAGATGCTCGATGTATACGAGCAGATCAGAAATCTTGCCGTGGCTGATTATCCCGTACACATAACAGGGGAGACCGGGACAGGAAAAGAGTTGGTCGCCGCCGCCATTCACAACGAAAGTCCCAGGGCGGGAGGCCCGTTCGTGCCGGTAAACTGCGGGGCCCTGCCCGAAGGGCTGCTCGAGAGCGAACTTTTCGGCCATGTCAAAGGCGCTTTTTCTGGGGCGATTCGGGACAAAAAGGGGCGATTCGAACTGGCTGATGGAGGCACCCTTTTTCTCGATGAGGTGTCCGAACTTCCGAGGCACATGCAGGTGAAGCTCCTGCGCGTGCTCCAGTCGGGCACCTTCGAAAGGGTTGGCGGCGAGAGGACGATTTCTGTTAACGTCCGCATAATCAGCGCCACTAACAAGGATCTCAGGCGGGAGATGGAACGGCAAAATTTCCGGGAAGACCTCTATTACCGCCTGAGCGTGGTCCCAATTCGCATCCCGGCCCTTCGCGAGCGCAAAAACGACATACCGCTCCTCTGCTCCCATTGCCTCAAGCAGGCCGCCGAACAGGGACAGAAAGCCGCCGGGCTTTCCGAAGATGCCCTTTCGCTGATGATGGACTACGGTTGGCCGGGAAACGTGCGCGAATTGCAAAACGCCATCCACTTCGGCCTGGTCAAGTCACGCGGACTCAATATAGAAGCCGAGCACCTGCCGCTCGAAATCCGGCAGATGACATGCACGAGTCTGAAGCGGGGGCCGGAGTGCCGGCTCACACCCGAGTCAGTCTCATTGGCCATGCAGCAGACCGGGGGCAACAGGTCCAAAGCGGCGAAGCTGCTCGGAGTTGGCCGCGCGACTCTTTACCGGTTTTTCGAAAAACAACCTCATGAACCTGTCTCATGATACAAATGTGTCTCATGTTGTCTCTTGAGACACTTGCACGCCCCTCGCATGGCTTGTTTCCCTTTAATCCCTTGATTCTCGGATAAAATCGCCCTCCTCGCCACTGTCTCACAAGTGTCTCATATTTCAGCGCGGTCATTCGCCACGCAAATTCTTAAGCTATAAGTGTATGAATTAACACAACAATTCTTTTTGCTTGCATGTCCCCGGAGTTGGTACGCTCGTTGCCATAACAAAGTACCAACATGGCTTTCGGGAGACAATAATGAAGACATGCAATGAAATGCTGAACAGGACACTCAAGTTGACCGAAATCATGGTCGAACTTGCCGATCTGGGTGACGGGGCAAGGCAAGACGTCGGTTGCGGAGTGCTGTACGGGTTCTTGAGGGACGCGGCATACAAGATTAGAAAAGTCGCCGAACAGGAGAAAGAAGAACATATCAGGAAGGGCATGTGGCCGGAAGAAAAAGGATCTGCCAAAGGCAAAGCTTCCAAAGCGAAGTCCGGCCGGTCTTGAAGCGAATCGAACTTTAAACAGGAGATCTGAATGCAACCGAAGGATAGCACTCAAACAAAGATGAATCTGCTCCAGGCTTTCGCGGGCGAATCACAGGCGAACCGGAAATATCTCGCCTTTGCAAAACAGGCGGAAAAGGAAGGGTACTCCCAGGTAGCCAGGCTTTTTCGGGCCGCCGCCGAAGCCGAAACCGTTCATGCCATCGCGCACCTCAGGGCTTTGGGCGATATCGGTACTACAGCGGAGAACCTCACTGCGGCCATCGCGGGTGAGACATTTGAATACACGGAGATGTATCCTCCGATGATTAAAAAAGCGAGAGAAGAAGAGCACAAGGCAGCCTTGAAAAGTTTCACTTACGCCAATGCCGTGGAGATCGAGCATGCGTCACTTTATCAGCAGGCGCTCGACCAGATGGGGGCCCTCAAAGAGACTGATTATCACGTCTGTTCGGTTTGCGGGTACACCTGTGCAGGTGAGGCGCCTTCAGACTGCCCGGTTTGCGGGTCAGCCGCGAAGGCTTTCTCCAGGGTGGACTAATACTAAGGTGCGTTCAAAATTCCCCCTGCTCCCTTTGCGTACCGGGACAGTTGCACGCGAAGCCGCGTTTTTTGACGTCGAAGAACGCGAAGAAGCGGTAGCGCCGTCTTCCACGGCAGCGCAAAAGAACAGGTTTCGTGGGTCTTTAGCCAAACATGTACCTGTGTCGTTTGGACACGGAGCTTCAGACTAAGAGCTTACGGTGAACGACCTGAAGTCCGGGTAAATCGAATGAACCGATTGCGCTAAGATGAAAAGAAGAGGAAACAGGTTAGATGTGTTACCGGGAATTTGCATAGGCAGTAGCGGGAACCGAGGAGCCGAATTTCAAAGAAAGCCATCTCCCCGTTCCTTGCTGCTCCCTACGGCTGTTCTCATCCTTCTCTTTTTTCGCGTCTTCGCGTCTTCGCGTGAAAAATATTGGAAGTAATCGTTTGCCGGATAAACCTGATTTTCAAACCAAAAGAGGAGGGACCGAAATGGCTAAAAAGGCCGAAGTTTTTGTGTGCGAAGTTTGCGGAAATATCATCGAAGTAGTTCACGCGGGGCCGGGAGCGCTCGTCTGTTGCGGCCAGACAATGAAGCTGCTCGTCGAGAACACGACCGATGCGGCCAAAGAAAAACATGTGCCCGTTATAGAAAAACTCGGCGAAGGAATAAAAGTTAGCGTGGGAAGTATTGCGCATCCCATGGAGGATAAGCATTATATCGAATGGATCGAGATTTTAGACAGGGACACCGTCTATCGGCGTTATCTGGTCCCGGGCGCAAAGCCCGAAGCCGTGTTCCCGGTTAACTCGCAGCCGGTAAGGGTAAGAGAGTACTGCACACTCCATGGCCTCTGGGAGAGTAAGTCTTAAAGGGAAGGCTTTTCTCCTTGCCAAGATACCACATTGATACATACCTCGCATTTACGCCAATTTTTTTGGGCGTAAATGCGAGCAGGTAATCCCAGTTTGTTTTCAGTTCAAGTGTCCAATTTTAATAAGCGAACGCTATTTTTATCGTTAGAGCACTTATTGGCGCCCGGACGCGTACGTGTCCACCGGTTCCGGTGGGCAGTTCGCGTGGGCCGAAATCAAGAAACCTATCATCCTGAAGGAGTAAGCGTATGGACGTCCTTATGCTATCCAGACTCCAGTTTGCTGCAGCGACATTGTTTCATTTTCTGTTCGTTCCGCTTACACTCGGGCTTTCCGTCCTGCTCGCGATAATGGAGACCACCTACGTGCGGACCGGAAACGAAGAGTACAAGAAAATGGTCCGTTTCTGGGGCAAGATATTTTTAATCAATTTCGCCATTGGGGTGGTCACCGGCATAACTCTCGAGTTCCAGTTCGGGACAAACTGGTCGCGCTACTCGCAATACGTTGGCGATATCTTTGGCTCGCTGCTGGCAATTGAAGCAACGGTCGCCTTCTTTCTGGAATCCACTTTTATCGCCGTATGGGCTTTCGGCTGGAAAAGGCTCTCGCCCAGGGCGCACGCAGTAACCATGTGGCTGGTGGCGCTGGCTTCGAACCTGTCGGCGCTCTGGATTCTGATCGCCAACGCGTGGATGCAGCACCCGGTGGGGTATGTGATAAGGAATGGCCGGGCCGAGTTGGACAATTTCATCGATATCATTACCCAGTCCTTTGCATGGCATACTATCGTACATACGCTTTCAGCCGCCTACATCGTTTCAGCCTTTTTCGTGATGGGCATCAGCGCCTGGCATTTACTCAGGAAACAGAACCTTTCGTTTTTCAAAAAATCGTTCAGGCTGGCGGTTGCATTCGCCCTGATATTTACGATCGTCGAGGTAGTGCAGGGCCATATGCACGGCGGTGAAGTCGCTAAGGCGCAACCGGCCAAGCTCGCTGCTATGGAATCGCTCTGGGAGACCCAGAAAGCCGCCCCGCAGTATCTTTTCGTTATTCCGGACCCGGACAACGAGCGCAACACGCTTGAATTTGGTGCAATGCCAGGCGCTCTGAGCATGCTGGCATACCATGATTTTTCGGCGGAAGTGAGGGGCCTGAAATCCTTTCCACCTTCGGAGCGGCCCCCGGTAACCATCTCCTTTATCTCCTTCAGGGTCATGTTGACGCTCGGGTTCTTTTTCCTCTTAATGGCAATCATCGGCTATCTCAAACGCAACTCCATCGAGGATCACCCGGCGCTGCTCAAAGCGTTTATCTATTCTGTTCCACTGCCCTACGTGGCAAGTGAACTGGGATGGATGCTCACCGAAGTCGGGCGGCAGCCCTGGGTGGTTTACGGAGTTATGAAGACCTCGACCGCGGTATCTCCGATTGCGGCATCGCAGGTTTGGATATCGCTTGTCGCATTTGTGCTCGTCTATTCTTTTCTGGGAATCGTGGCTTACTACCTGATGTTGAGCCATGCGAGGAAAGGGCCGGTAGATGAGACCCTGCTTGGTGCGGACGAAGAGGAGGTGGGATATGCTTGAGACGATCTGGTTTGCTCTCTGGGGAATTCTATGGGCCGTCTATTTCGTCCTCGATGGCTTCGATTTCGGGATTGGAACGCTGGCGCCCTTTATCGCAAAGAACGAAAACGAGAAACGCACCGTCTATAACAGCATGGGACCTTTCTGGAACGGCAATGAGGTCTGGCTGATAACGGCAGGCGGAGTTACTTTCGCCGCATTCCCGAAAACTTACGCGGTCATGTTCAGCAGCCTCTATTCGGCCCTGCTCCTGATCCTTTTCTGCCTCATAGTGCGCGGAGTGGCGATGGAGTTCAGGTCGAAATTTTCATCCGGGGGCTGGAAAAAGTTCTGGGACGCCCTGTTGTGGATAGGAAACTTCGGTCCGGCATTGCTGTTCGGCGTGGCTTTCGCCAATCTCTTTCGCGGCATTTTGATCGATCAGGCCGGAGTTTATCAGGGGACGCTTTTTTCCCTGCTGAACCCCTACGGACTTGCGGGGGGCATTTTCTTCGTACTGATCTTTTTGGTGCACGGGTCGCTCTGGCTTGCGATCAAGTCTGAAGGCGATATGAAGCAGCGGGCCGGAGAACTTGCGGGCAAACTCTGGTTTGCGCTTGCGGTGGTCGCGGTCGTGTTCCTGATAGTTACCTACATCTCGACCGGTCTGTACGATAACTACATTAAAGCGCCGGTCCTGTTCGTTCTTCCGCTTGCGGCAGTCGGCGCGCTGTTCGGGATAGTATTTTTTATCCGGCAGGCTCAATGGCTCAAGGCGTGGTTCTCCTCGGCGGTTTTCATCGTCATGGTCACCCTTTTCGGGGTAACCGGAATGTATCCGAACCTGCTTATATCGAGCATCGATCCGGCATTCAGCCTGAGCGCGTTCAACTCATCGTCGAGTCCCCTGACCTTGAAAATCATGCTCGGGGTAGCCCTGGTCTTCGTGCCCATAGTAATTGCCTACCAGATATGGGTGTATTGGCTTTTTGGCAAGGGCGGCCAGGCCGCAGCGCCGAAAGCAAGAAGGGCTTGAAAAATCTGTAAGTAGCCCCGTAGGGTGGGCACAGCTTTATCGTGCCCACCGTTTATCATTCTCCAAATTGATGTCAGGGGGCTTCAACGATTCCACCACACCCCAGTGCTCGGGATAGATACCCGGCTTTACATAACGATGAAAAGTCGAGTGAGGCCAAAATGGAAAGAGGGCTTGAGAGCACATTGTGCGCATCCGCAAGTCATTCACGGCCCCCGCCGTCCGCCGCATTCGCCTCGTTATGCCATATCACTCGTTGTGAACGATTTTGTGGAATTTTTCGACGCACTTATAACAGATTCGCAGATTTCCTTTAGAAATCATCTGTTCATCGTGGATTGGCAATCGACCGCAGAAGGAGCATTTCTCTGCCGAAAACTCCAACTCTAGAAACTCCCTTGCCTTATCCTCTGTGACGGAAGTATCGACCCACTTATTGGAAAGACCTCGATAAGCAAGTTCAACAGCAGTTTTTGCATCCCGTACCGAAGAATACCCTCCAACAACTCCCAGCACGTTCCATTCATTGTCACAGTGGAAAACCATTATTTCGGATTCTCCGAGCTTTTGGCAAATAGCTAATCGTGGGACCGGACCAGGTAACTTGCCGTCAACAAAAAGGCAGTCTCGCTCTGAGTAAATTACAGATTCATCAACTACCGCATAAGCGAGAACTCGGGCGGAATCTAAAACTGCTGGCGGATCAAGCTTTGTCATAGTGGGCTAGCCTCCCGGAGCACTCGATCCCTGATGCAGTGATGCAGGGCCTTCTCATTGAAGACGTCCACTCTTAGGGAAAGGATCTCTTCTAAATCCTGGAGCAGTGCTACATGGCCCAGGAGACTACTGCCTGGTTCGAGGTCTATGAGCAAATCCACATCACTCTCCGGCCCCACCTCTCCGCGCGGCACCGACCCAAACACCCGTACATTGCATGCTCCGTACTTGGCAGCAATGGGAAGAATATCTTCACGTTTGGATTTTAGAATGTCTTTTACGCCCAAGGCGCAGCTCCCTCCGCCCTCAACTTAATTTCGGCTCTCCCCATTAGCTCCTGCTTTCATCATACCATAATGTCGAAAGCAGTCGATATCATGAATACAGTAGCCACAAGCACCACGACTTTTGCAAGGCATCAAATTGACAGGCACCGGACCTCAGTTCCCATATGATCCATTATATGGACAGCTTGAGAGGTATTCCTCAGATCGAGGCATAAGAGAGGTGTGTTGATCTTCTCAAGGTTCATCTCCTAACTGGAATTGTGATGTGAGCCATCTATTATTCCTATCTGATTTTCCAATTGGATAGATTCTATCTATAGTGTTAGGCTTGTGACATTCTCCCAAACCTCAGCAGGAGACCGCATGTGAGAAGTCACAAAAAATCCAAGTTTCTTTTTGTATGCACCGGCAATGCCTGTCGGAGTCAGCTTGCGGAAGGATGGTGCCGGTTTTTCTGGCCGGATCGTATTGAAGCCTATTCGGCGGGAGTGGCTCCGCATGGTTTCGTCGATCCCAGGATAATCAAGGTTATGGCGGAGGCCGGAGTCGATATTTCTGCTCAAAGGTCAAAGCACTTGAAAGAGTATGATGGGATGCAATTCGATTACATCATTACTCTCTGCAGTAACGCCCAGCAAGCCTGCCCGGCTTTTCCGGAAAAAACAAAAGTCTTGCATATGGGGTTCGGCGCACCGCCGCAACTGGCCGCCGCATCGAAAAATGAGGAAGAAGCCCTCGTTCACTACCGAAACATACGTGATGAAATCAAGAACTTTATAAAAACGCTTCCCCATCTCTGGGCATAACACTGAGGGCTTGCTGCTGGAGGAAATCCATGCAGAAAAGAAGAGTCATTCTATCGGCTATTTTACCCATACTGATCACAATCGGGGTTATGTGGTTTAGTAACCGCGTCGTCGCTCCGAAAGATGCCACTTGGGAAGACGTTTTGCCGGAGGCGAAGAACGGCGGCTATAAGTTGATCACTACGGTCGAGCTTTCCGAGCAGTACCAGAGTAACCCTGACAAACTTCTACTGATCGATACCCGGCAGGAGTGGGAATACCGGACCGGGCATTTTAAAGGGGCGCTCAACTTCCCGATAGAGCCGACATGGTGGTCAAGATGGAGCAACTCATCCGCGCTTGAAACTTTCCTGGGACCCGATAAGGATCGTACCGTCATTTTCTACTGAGCCGGCCTTACATGAGTTCGCAGCGACTCGGCGGCCCGTGTGGCCGTAAAACTGGGCTATAAGAACGTCTACCGCGATCCCAAAGGCTACCCTGAGTGGCAGAGGATGGGTATGCCTGTCGAGAGCGCCCCCGCTGATCTTGCTGCGGCCGGTGAAGAACCAAAAGCTCCCGGCCCCCTTGCCGGCTGGGCAATTATTTGGACTCTTCTGGGCATATTCGCGGGTGGGATGGCTTTAAACCTTACTCCTTGTGTCTACCCCCTGATTCCGATAACTGTTTCCTATTTTGGCGGACAGGCGGCAGGTGCCTCAAAAAGTCAGAGCAGGCTCCTCTTTCTTGGCCTGTGCTACATGGCCGGTTTAGCGTTCACGAATTCAGCGCTCGGGGTAATTGCCGCTTTAACCGGTGGTCTGATGGGAGCGATGCTGCAAAATCCAATAGTTCTCATAATAGTTGCAGCAGTCCTTGTCTTGTTTGCAACGAGCCTCTTTGGCCTCTGGGAGCTTCGCCTTCCGAGCGGCCTTACACAATCCGCTGCGAAATCCTACTCCGGTTACTTCGGAAGTCTTTTTATGGGCCTCACCCTCGGGGTTGTCGCAGCCCCATGCATTGGTCCCTTTGTCTTGGGGCTTCTCACATCGGTTGCGGGCATGGGAAGCCCCTGGCTGGGATTTCTCATATTCTTCACTCTAAGCCTTGGCTTGGGTTTTCCTCTTTTCCTGCTCGCCATGTTTTCAGGGCAACTAGAAAAACTCCCCCGTTCGGGCGTTTGGATGATCTGGGTTCGAAAGCTGATGGGGTGGGTCCTGGTTGGCATGGCAGCCCATTTCTTACGGCCGATACTGCCGGAATCTATAAGCACGCTCCTGCTTGCTGCAGTTGCGTTGGCTGCAGGGCTTAACCTGGGCTGGTTCGACAGGAATCAGGCAAGCTTTAGAGCTTTTCCGTGGATGAAGACAGGGGCAGGTATGGCGTGCCTTGTTCTTGCCACTTTTCTTGTTACATCCTGGGCCATGCGGGGACCTGGAGTTTCCTGGACGCAATACTCGGACGAAACCCTTCAAGAGGCACAAGAACTAAACAAACCTGTCATCATTGACTTCTACGCTGCATGGTGCACTCCATGCAGAGCATTAGAAGAGGTAACTTTCCATGATACTTCCATAGTAAAAGAGACTGAAAAGGACTTCGTCATGGTCAAGGTCGATGTGACAAAAGGCGGAAATCCTTTGTATGAGCGACTGCTGCAGCAATATAGGATTAAGGGGGTCCCGACAATAGTTTTTTTGGACCGGAACGGAAAGGAGAGGCCCGATTTACGCCTTGTCGACTATCTCCCTCCCGCTCAGTTCATAGGATGCATGGCGGAAATCAAAAGATCGGGCAAATAATTAAGGAGACAAGACTATGCTGAAGGTAAGATTTTTCCTCAACGAACCAAATGGAAAGCCCTGAAAGAACTTCATCGCGATGATGCCCAGGTTGGGCGGAAAATACAACGTTGAAATTGAGATAATATCCCAACCCATCGCCGAGTACCAGTGCGACGAGTACTTTGAACTCGATCTTCCGGCCGCCCCGGCGATCATGGTGGATGAGGAAATCGTGGTCGAGGGTTCCGACATCTCTCAAGATAAGGTGGAAGCGGCGATCTGCCGTCATCTGGGGCTTCCGGAACCTGAACCGCAGAAGAAGGTGGTTTTGGGGCGGCTTATGAGAAATTAACAATGTACTATGTTGAGATTCGAGTCGTTCTGACCGGCTGTAAAGAATGCCTGCGCGTTCAAGGATGCTCGCCAACTTGTGGATTAGGCCGGGTCTCTAGATATGATTCGAATGGCGACGATTTTGGCGCCTCATTTCTTAAGGATGAGGAGAGGGGTGTTAAGAAATCCGATTCGATTCTGAATTGCACTTATTAAGTAGGAACCTGAGGGTCAAATTGTGACAATGGCAAACATGGTGGGCTACGCCGCCGGAACCTCCTTTTGATTGTCGCGCCGCATTAGATTGATTATGGTCTGTAGCAGCTCATTAAAATAGAAAGGTTTTTCAATGTACGCTTGAACTCCCATCCTCATGGATTCCCGCTTGATCCGCAGATCATCACATCCGGTTATCAGGACAAATCGAGTTTCGGGATACATATATGAGACATAGCGGAAAAGATCGAGGCCGGATTCTCCCGGCATGCTGAAATCCGAAACGACCACATCATACCGGGAACTTTTCAGACGATTGCGAGTCTGTTCTGCACTGATGGCCAGATCATGTTCGAGGCCAACTGATTCCAGATATTGACTCATCAAGCGCAGAAAGCCCTCATCATCATCGACTATCAGGATTCTAGCTATGGCTTTTTATCCTTTCATTGCGAACAGCAATCCCGGTTCACAATTTACAAGGGAGGGGCGGCAGCTCGCTGATACGTAATGAGGCGCTTCGGAGTATTTCTGCATCCGGCTCGGTCGTGGGAGATACTGACCGGTGTATCTACCTGAGCGATTTCATTGATCTCAAATATTACCCCCGGTCTCGGTTTAGCAGGCGCACCCGAGTCTCTAGGGTAAAAATAAACAATAAGCAGCTAACGTGCCAACCTTCGAAATAGTCTCTGGCCATTATCTATGTGGTGAGGATGGGACTCTTTCCAGGCTTCACCGGCAAGGGTTTATGTCCTTTACTACACTTCGGTCTTTCAGCACCTGAGGAAAACACAAAGCGTGTCTGGGCAAGGTAAAGTAATGCTTTAAGCCGCGAGTGCGGAAATCAGGAGTGAGGTCTTACGCCTACACTACTGAAGCCAAAAGCCTACATGCACAAAGAAACTGCGGCGGAAATTCCGCAAACGAATTTCTTAAAGACTTCTGCAATTTGAAATAGCCTTCTTGGGGCTCAGAGCTATTCTGTGAGGCCTCTCCAGAGAGGCAATCCATGCGCGTGAACTTATCGGGCGGTCATTGGTACTTATCTTGCACAAACCCGAGCGCGGGGTACACACCCAAACAACCAGTGGACATCTGAAAGACAAGGAACACAGAGCAACTGGCCCGAAAACCGGTCGCGGTGAGGTGTGGCCTCAGGTCGAAAGGGGGGGGGCAACTGGCCCCGAAGGCTTGTTGAGAGCGGATCAAAAAAGGCTTTCTAAAATACTAAAGGTGGTAATTATGCTAAAGAGTTCGACCTCAAGAATCAGTTCACTTCGAACATCCTACAGCTTGGGTTTGAGTTGCATTCTAGCCCTGGTTTTTGTTTCAATGCTTTTTGCTCAACAAGCCGACGCTACTGCCCAAGCCACAGTAGCATGGAATGCTGACACCGGCCAGGTGACGGGCTACGATGTGTATTACGGTTCATCGAGCGGAAACTACACCACAACCTTGAACGCCGGCAACACCACAAGCGCAACGCTGACAAATCTGTCGGCCCAGACCTACTATATTGCGGTCACGGCTTACAACAGCAGCAATGTTCAGAGCGGCTTCTCGCCGGAGTTGGTTGTTGATTCCTTAACTGCGTCCGCTGGATCGGGCGGAACGATATCCCCGAGCGGCACTTTTTTCCAGACCCAGGGTGCAAGCCAAACCTTTACTATTGCTCCTTCTTCCGGCTACACAACGGCAAGTGTGCTGGTAGACGGGACCTCGGTTGGCGCTGTCTCCAGCTACACGTTTTCTAATATCGCCGCTAACCATACCATTTCGGCAACATTTACAGCCGGCGCGACCAACTATACAATTACAGCTTCGGCGGGAGCGAACGGCACGATTTCGCCATCGGGTGCTGTGAGTGTAAACTCAGGTGCGAAAGAGTCCTTCACCGTCACTCCCAGTACCGGCTACAGCATCGGCACGGTAACGGGTTGTAATGGAACATTATCGGGCAACACCTACACGACAGGGCCGATCACCAGCGCCTGCACCGTGTCGGCCAGCTTTGCGGCAAACAGTACCTCTTACACGGTCACGCCCTCTGCTGGGACGGGCGGAAGCATAAATCCCTCGACCGCACAAACAGTCAATTACGATGGGACCACATCCTTTACCGTAACTCCGAAAACCGGTTACAGCATCGGAACGGTAACGGGTTGTAACGGAACCTTAGCGGGCAACACCTACACGACAGGGCCGATCACCAGCGCCTGCACCGTGTCGGCCAGCTTTGCGGCAAACAGTACCACCTACACCATTACAGCTTCGCCGGGAGCAAACGGCACGATGTCGCCAGCAGGCGCTGTGACGGTAAAATCCGGCAATAGCCAGACTTTTGCCATTACTGCGAACAACGGCTACCAGGTATCCAATGTGCAGGTAGATGGATCCTCGGCTGGCGCACTCTCCAGCTATACGTTTTCCAGTGTCGCAGCCAACCATACAATCTCAGCCACTTTCGCAACCCAGAAAAGCAGCATCACGCATAATATGCTCTGGGCGGGATCGGGAGGATACGCACACATCTGGACCCTCAACGCCTCCAATAATATGACGGCCGACAAAGACTACGGCCCTTACAGCGGCTGGACACCGGTGAGCTACAGCTCTAACTCCGATGGAACAAGCACTGTGGTCTGGTCTGGAACGGGAGGATATGCAGCCATCTGGACCCTTGACAGCTCCAATAATATGACAGCCATCAAAGAGTACGGCCCTTACAGCGGCTGTACACCGGTGAGCTACAGCTCTAACTCCGATGGGACAAGGACTCTGGTCTGGGCGGTAACGGGAGGATCTGCAGCCATCTGGACCCTCGACGGCTCCAATAATATGACAGCCATCAAAGAGTACGGCCCTTACAGCAGCTGGACACCGGTGAGCTACAGCTCTAATTCTGATGGAACAAGGACTCTGATCTGGGCGGGAACGGGAGGATATGCAGCCATCTGGACCCTCGACGGCTCCAATAATAGGACAGCCATCAAAGAGTACGGCCCTTACAGCGGCTGTACACCGGTGAGCTACAGCTCTAACTCCGATGGGACAAGGACTCTGGTCTGGGCGGTAACGGGAGGATCTGCGACCATCTGGACCCTCGACGGCTCCAATAATTATACAACCTACAAACTCTACGGCCCTTACAGCGGCCGGACACCGGTGAGCTACAGTTCTAACTCCGATGGAACAAGAAGTCTGGTCTGGGCGGGAACGGGAGGATATGCATACATCTGGACCCTCGACAGCTCCAGTGATGTTATAACCAAGACAACCTACGGCCCTTATAGCGGCTGGACGGCCGTCCAATATCAATAGGATCGGCAATAGCAGGAATGGAACAGGGTGATCTTTCCCCGAAAAACTGGAGCAGAGAAAGAAGCAGGCTTCGCATGGCTTATCCTGACTTAGTGGATTAGTTCAGGGACCCGTCCCGAATCCTTGTGCCAAGTTCAAAGTTAGATTTTGATTCACCCCCTTCCCCGCAGTGGCCTCAGCCGCGAGGGGCGCAAGAAGGGGTCCAACCGTAACCCGTCGGAGGTGGCCTGCAGCAGCCCCACTTTCTGTGCTTGAAAGCTACCAGTCTCCTATTCGTGGTTTCTTTTCTTGGAACCGCATTCAACTGAGATGAACTCAAAATAGCTTGCGAGACTGTCGAAAAACTCTAAACGGAGGTTTTTGACCCTTGCAAACCTTTGATTTTACTGACCTTGACTTTCATGACAGCGGTATAAATGGGCTTTTTCGACAGTCTCTACCACTTATGTTGATTTTGCAATATTTCAAGATATGCTTCGCACATCGTAAAATCATCCGAGAAGTGGCGTGCGGCAAGTGACAATCCTTAGTTTAGCCAATGCAGTAGCTAAGCAGCGCCGCGCAGCTCACATCCGCCGGCAGCGTCTTCCGGAACAAAAAACTTCTCCTCCAATAAACTTCCGAGTCGGCTAGAGATTTGCTCCAGCTTCAAGTTTCACATCTACAGCTCAATTACAAAACTCTCCCTGTTATGAAAATCCGGCTTCGGCCCGCAATGCGTTAAAGCCCAGAAAGATGTCCCGCCGTTTTTTCCTTTTATAACGGCGCTTACAGCCACCACAAGCCGCCCGCCGCCCTTGATAATCCTTGACGGTTCGATTTCCACGCCGAGAGAAAAGAAACCACGCTCACGGCTCATTGAAAAAGGAAGCGATTCAAAGGCCATTTCCTCGCGCATGCCTTCCCTGTACGCGCTGAACCGGTAAACATTCCAGTGGCCGGAAGGCGACATGTTGAATTCCCAGTATTGGCTCGAACCTTTGGAGGAAACGAACATCTCGAAACAAGTCTCTTCCCAGAGCGATTCTTTCCTCACCGGCAGGCCGGCAGGCGCAGGAATGTCGATTTTCGCTGTTGCGCCCGCAACAAGAAAATCAAGGCATAGCGAAGAATTATCCCGCCGAGCGATTTTTCCCGTTATCTCCAAGGCAAATGACGAACGGCCGTCTCCAAAGGACTCCCCGGCAAAAGGCTGAAGGCGAAAGTCCATGCAGCTCATTTTGCATCCCTTATGATGGCGCGCAAATCCCCGGCCTGCGACTCGATACTTTCGACAAGGCGGAACTGGACCAGCGCTCTTCTGAGGTTCTGCTCGCAGTCCTTGACCTTGAAATAAACATCGCCTTCCAGGTAGTCGGAAAAAAACCTGACTCCCAGTTCATAGGCTATCAGGCGAATCGAATCGTATATAAATTCAAAATCGTTTTCGGTGAGAAAGCCTTTGGCCACTGAAAAATAGCCCTGCAGAAGGGCACGGCAGAGTTCAGGCTCAAACCTGACTTCATCGGGTGCGCCTGGGTCTTCTCCCAGCGGATTGCAGCAGGAGCGGAGGCAGTCGCCGATATCATAATGCAACAGGCCCGGCTTTACGGTATCCAGGTCCACGATGCTGACGGCCAGCCCTGTCCTGGTATCGATCATAACATTGCTTACTTTGGGATCGCCGTGTATTATCCGCAGCGGCAGCTTCCCGTTCGCTTTGGCATCTTCCAGAATAGATGCGAAACCCTTTCGCCTGTCTATGCAATCCATGCAATAAGTGGTATGAGGGGACGCGGGTGCGCCGATTTTTTCGAGGACCTCCAGATAGCGCCTTACATAGAGCGGGGTGATGTGGAAGCCTTCGAGCGTATCCGTAAGCTTCTCCACGGGCAGGTCGCTTACAAGGGTGTGGAAAAGCCCGACTGCAACCCCGACCTCGGCTGTATGGCCGAGGCCGGCGACAGAATCGAATGATCTGGAGTCCTCTATAAAGCTAATGGCGCGCCAGAAAGAACCGCCCGGGTCGATCCAGTGATCGTTGGAATCATCTGTGAGAAGAACGCGCGGCGTTTCCCATCGGCGCCCGGGGACCGGATTGCGCGCGAGGCGTTTTGAGACATGTTCGGAAAAGACGCGCAGGTTTTGCATGATTAATTCCGGCCTGGAAAAGACGTGGCCGTTTATGCGCTGCAAAATGAAGTGTTTTTCCCGATTCGTGCTGCTGGACACAAGGAAGGTATCATTTACGTTGCCGGCCCCGAATTGCCGGATTTCGGCAATCCCGCCGGCGGGGTTGAAGCGCTGCGCGGCGGCGCTGAGATAATCGGCATCGCTGCCTCTTGTGCTCCGGTCTTTTGTCATTAAATTCTTCCAGCCTCAAACGTCGCAATTTCTTTCCCTGTCATAATTTGAATATGCAGGAGTGCGGCTTTAATGTCAATTTCCGCCGCCGGCATGAATTGGACTGTGGCGGCTGGCTGTTTACGGGGTGGACGGTGGTTGGGGGCCTCGGACCTGACGCCGGCCGATGATTAACATTTATCTGAAGGAGTAAAAAATGGTTCACTTTAATAACGCTTTGTTGATTGTCCTGATCTCGTGCAGTGTGCTCATGCTGTATGGCCTTTCCCTGGCGGCAGACGCTGGAGAAAAGCCGCAGTCCGCAAATCCGGTAGTTTTGATGAAGACTTCCGAGGGTCTGATTAAGATCGAACTCTGGCCGGGCAAAGCCCCTGAAACGGTGAAAAACTTCCTGACGTACGTGGATGAGGGATTCTATGACGGTACGATCTTCCACCGGGTCATTGGCAATTTCATGATCCAGGGTGGCGGGTTTACACCGGATATGAAACAGAAGCCGACCCATGCCCCTGTCAAAAATGAAGCGGCCGCAGATGTTAAAAACGATCGTGGGACTATTGCAATGGCCAGAACGAACGTCGTTGACAGCGCGACCGCGCAGTTTTTCATAAATGTCGTGGACAACGCGTTTCTTAACCACAAGGACAGTTCACCCAACGGTTTCGGGTACGCGGTGTTCGGCAAGGTCATAGACGGAATGGACGTCGTGGATAAAATAAAGGGCGTTAAGACCGCGTCTCAGGATGTGCCTGTACAACAGGTGATTATTGAGAGCGTCAAACGGGAAAAGTAGCATTAGCCTGAAGGGTGAAGAGTGAAGGGTGAAGAGTGAAAACTTCACCCTTCTAACTTTACTCTTCACTCTTCACTCTTCACCACTCACCCATTCACCCACTCACCCATTCACCTATTCCCCCGCCATCCGTTCGTATTCACCGGGAGAAATTTTTGGGAGCAGCCGTACAAAAGCTATTACGGCTGCTATTTCCTCTTTTTCGTAATTTGAGCCGAAAGCGGGCATTCCGGTCAGTTTGAGGCCGTTTTCCACAATCCAGTACAGTTGAGCGTCTTTCCATTCGTTCTGTATAGACCCCGAAAGAAGGTCAGCCGGGGCTGGGTAAAGGCCCTGGGCAAAAGGGTCGGCCGGAGTCCCCGGGGCCCCGTGGCAATGGAGGCATGCTTCTTTGTATAAGGCAGTCCCCTTGGGTACCAGCGCAGGGTCCGCCATGGGAGGTGTTTTGACATCCCGGCTGTTGGCGATAATCGACCGGTCCCGCAGAACTTCAATTGCTTCAATCGTGATGTCCCAGTGCGGGACACGGGCCGAGACGTTAAAGAACCCGTACCAGACAAAGACGGCGCCTGCAGCCGCAACCACAGCCAGGAAGACAATAATTGTAAAAAAAGCCTTCATGATGTCCCCTTTGCGATCTCGTCATCCAGCCCGCGAGGCGGGTCCCACCGCGCTTGCGGTCTCTTCCGGTGCTTTCAGATGATTCAAATCCGGTTCTTAATCACTGGTCCGGCCGGATGCCATAAAAAAAGAAAGCCAGGTGGGGGGCCCGGCTTTCAGGTAAAAAAAGAGGAGACTAATGGGGGCTTTAAGGCGTGACAAGCAATTCTAATTTAAGCGGTGGAGCCGATTTTTCAAATCAGGTATGAACTGTAATTCCCGGGAGGAAAGACTGTATTTGGGGACAGGGATTTTACGAAATAGAGCGGAAGCCTTCCGGTTCCATGGTATCGTTGCCGGTAAACTCCCGCTCCTGGTATATTTCTAGTTTTTTCCCAGCTTCTCCACTTCTTTTTCATCAATCGTGAACCCATGCTCGGGTCCGGGGAAAATTCCCTGTTCCACCTCTTCCCTGTATTTGACCAGGGCTTCTATAATGGTCTCGTCAAGCTTGGCGTACCGCTTTACGAAGCGGGGCACAAACCTGTCGAAAAGGCCCAACACATCATGGATGACAAGCACCTGCCCATCACAGGACGGTCCCGCCCCAATGCCGATAGTGGGTATCGGCACGGCTTCGGTAATCATCTCTGCGATTGAGGAAGGAATGGCTTCGAGGACTATGCTGAAGCATCCGGCCTCAGCCAGCGCCTGAGCGTCTTCGATCAGGACCTTGGCCGCGTCGGCGGTTTTCCCCTGCACCTTGAAACCTCCAAATTGCGCAGCGCTCTGAGGAGTAAGACCAAGATGCCCCTGGACCGGAATCCCGGCCTCTACCATTGCTTTTACCTGCGCGACGACCCTTGCTCCCCCCTCCAGTTTTACCGCGCTCGCCCTGGCTTCCTTCATAAAGCGGGCCGCATTGATGAGCGCCTGTTCCACACTCGCCTGATAGGACATGAAGGGCATATCGCCGATTACCAGGGCCCGTTTTGCACCCCTGCTGACCGCCAGGGTGTGGTGGAGCATCTCCGTCATTCCTACTGAAAGAGTGTCCTCCTGGCCCAATACGACCATTGCAAGAGAATCGCCGACGAGCAGCATATCGACTCCACTCTTGTCCGCCCACAGAGCGGTAGGGTAGTCGTATGCGGTAATTTCACTCACTCTGCGCTGGCCCTTCGAGGCCATGATCTCGGGAACGGTTACTTTCTTGCTCATTTTGGCTCTCTCCTTTTGACTCGGGCGGCATAGCGCCTGCCCGGTAGGTTGATGCCGGAAAAGTCCGGCCAAAAAGCCGAATTCATACGTAAGGTTAACCCAATTATATATTATCGGGAGTTCAGCGCAAGTGATAACGGTCCCGGAGTATGACGCCTTTCGAGGCAAAAAACGGGTCTTCCGGTAAACGCGTAACTGGACGGTTTGCAAGCGAAGCCGCGAAGAAGCGAAGAAGATAAATCAGATTAAATGCGTTACCGGGAAGTTGCGTAGGCAGTAGCCGGAGGTCCCCTCACTCCAAATGCGAAGGGTGAGGTCAGAAGGGTGAAAACTTCAACCTTCACGATTCACCCACTCACCTATTCACCCACTCACCCTTGGCGTGAAAAATATTGGAGGTACTCGCCGGACTACAGCGCCTTTTGGCCGGTATTTTGCGCTTCGAGCACCTTGACCAGTGATGTGAGCGTCTGGTTGACCGGTGTCGCAATCCCCGCTTCCTTCCCGAAGCGTACCACTGCGCCGTTTATTGCATCGATTTCGGTCCTTTTTTTCTTATCGACGTCCTGCCCCATCGAGGAGCGGTTTCGGGCCGTAGCCTTTGCGACTTCGATTACGCGCTGGACCATGTCGAAACCGATCGGAAAACCTTTAGCCCTGGCGACGGCTATGGCTTCCTCGACGGCGGCGCTACACAGCTCGGTTGCCTCCTGCATCTCAGCAATGAAGCCGTTGCGGATGCCGGTCAGCCCGGTGATTGCGTTTATTCCGACGTTTACGATGAGTTTTTCCCAGATGAGCCGCTCCACATTGTCGCTCGGCTCGGTTTTCAGTCCGGATTCCCGGAATATTTCAACTATGCTCCTGACCCTTTCGGATACGGGGCCGTCAGGCTCCCCGATATAGGTGGGGCCGTTGCCGCCGTGGCGTATCACGCCGGGCCCGAGAAGGGTTGAACCCTGGGCGGTGCTGCCTGCGAGTACGGCCTCCCGGCCTGAAATCTCAGCTATCCGTTCCCAGTTTCCTATTCCGTTCTGGAGGGTGAGAAAAACCGTTGAGGGAGAACAGATGTCACGCACGTGCGACACGGCGTTCTGCGTCGCATATGTCTTTACCAGGACGAGCGCGAGACCGGGGTCCCGGGGTAGTTCATCGGGGTCGTAATAAGCCGAAAGCGGATAATTCCGAGCTGTCCCGTCAAGTTCCTCGATAACAAGCCCGTCCCGCCGGATGGCTTCCATGTGTTGCCGATCGGTGCTGAAAAGCGTAACGGATGCGCTCGACTTCGAAAGCCGCGCTCCCAGCAGGCTGCCCAGCGCTCCCGCTCCAACGATAAGAATGTTCATGGCCCACCCCTTTATCCTCTTGATCTGACAGCACCTCACGTCCCCGCGGGACACCCGGAAACCATGAAAAGACCCGTGAACCCGTAGGATGGGTGGAGCGTATCGCAACCCATCAAGTCTTTTCGGAACAGTTCCTCATGTCCCTTTTGGACACCCTGAAACCATGAAAAGGCGTGTAGGGTGGGCTAAGCGCAGCGAAGCCCGCCGAAACTTTTCGGAACACCTTTTCACGTCCCTCTTGCAACCTTTCGCGTTCTTCGACGACAAAAAACGCGTCTTCGCGTGAAAAACCCTCTCTTCGAGCCACTAGAAATAAAAAGCAAAAAAGATAAACGCCGACGCCACCATGAGCAGAACCGAGCTCAACAGGAAGGCGTCCGGCACCACTGAAAATTCAGTGTCTCCACTGTTTATATGCTTCCGGATGTAGTAGAAGCGCCAGCCTGCAAGGACTATTATCACCACCCCCAGCCCCAGGGCGAGCATTCCCATATAGCGGGTGCTGGGCACAAGTTTCAGATGATCTTGCAGGCCTGGGATTGCAAGAAATCTCATTTCCCGGATCAGGATATCGAAACGCTCGATAATAAAACCGAATCCGATCAGTGAAATCCCGGTTCGGCACCATGAGAGAAATGTCCGCTCATTTGCCATATGATTACGCTGCCAGGCGAAAAACGTTTTCTTGTCCGAGAGGTCGTGACTAATAGCGCCCGACGCATCCAAGCGCAAACGGGTAAAGACGTATGACTTGAGACCCGAACAGCAGTTCCTGAGAGCGTCACTTACGACGCGAAAAACAGCGGTACTCATTTTCCAGTCTTCTCCAGGCTGTGGTAATTTGATCGAGCCGGATATGGTTTATTTTGATGATTCTCCGTGCAAAAGGCCGCATTGTGAAACGATTTCAAAAGAAATTACCGCAGCTTAAGGGTGGCAAGAGAAAGGAGAGCAAGAATACCCGCAACGATCCACAGGCGGATGACGACCTTGGTTTCGGCAATGCCCTTGTGCTGTAAGTTATGGTGCAGAGGGGCGCGGAAAAAAATCCGCCGCCCGAGCCACTTTACGCCTATTTTATCTTGGATCTGACTGCTGATGGCCTCGGTGATGAACAAAGCGCCCAGCAGGGGAAAGAGCATTTCCTGCTTCAACAGGACCGAAAACACAGCCATCGTTCCGCCGATGGCAAGCGATCCGGTATCTCCCATAAAAATCTGGGCAGGATAGGCATTATACCACAAAAAGCCGAGGCCTGCCCCGATGAATGCGGCGCCGAAGATCGTCAGTTCGCCGGCCCCGCGCAAAAATGGATAATAGAGATAGCTTGAGTAAATCCGGTTGCCCTCCACATAGGCAAAGATGCCAAGGACTACCACTACAAAAATAGAGGGCGTGATGGCGAGTCCGTCGAGCCCGTCGGTTATGTTCACGGCGTTCGAAACAAAGATCACGAACAGGAATATAAACAGGCCGTAGAGCCACGGTCCAATGTCGATGAGCGGGTACTTGTAAAATGGAATAAAGACTTTGGTCGCAAGCGCACTTCCGAGGGGTGCATAACGCCCAACGCAAATCCAGGCGAAAACAAGGCTGAAAAGACCCTGCAGAAATAGCTTGGTGCGTTCTGAAAGACCCCTGTCTCCGCTTTTCAACCGCACCTTGGTCACGTCGTCCCACAGTCCGAGCAGTCCGAACCAGACCATACCGGTAACCGAGCAGAGCATAAACGGGCTGCGCCAGTTTCCCCAGAGAGCCATCGAAACCAATACGGCGCCGATTATGAGAACTCCGCCCATCGTCGGGGTACCGCTCTTGTCGAATGCCGAATGAACCCCGGTTGCGCGGACCTGGTCCAGAAAGCAGTGTCTATGGACGAACAGAATAAAATGCCTGCTGAAAAGAAAGACCAGGATGACGGCGGTAAGAGCCGACATTATGGCCCTGAAGCTGATGTAGTTCACGAGCCGGAGGAACGGAAGAGCGTCGGAGAGCGAGAGAAGAAAGTTGCAGATTTCGTAAATCATTGGATTTTCCTGGCGGCCTTGTATGAAGAAGCGGGTGCGCCCGATGGATAGGCCTCGGATTTGTCGTTGTCTTTCGATCGCTTCCGGAGCGCCGCGTATGTTTCCTTTATCTGGAAATGGGGCCTGAAGTCAGTTGATGTCAGAATGAACGAAGAAGTCATTGCGAGCAGCTCTGCGCTGGGTTCGAGCACCTCCCGTTCGATCATTCGCTTCAATCCGTGCAGAGCTGCGTTACGCACCTGCCAGTAATGCGATTCATTCATGGAAAGCAGCGTCTCGGCGGCTTTCCAGTCTGTTCCCGTTTCGCCCAGGGCCTTCGCGGCCTCGATCAATACCTCGAAGCAATCATCTTCAAGACGGCGGAGAATCCGGTTTACACATTCCTGCTTTCCGGCGAGAAATGGGCCAAAATGAGCGGCGGTGCGGCAGGCCTGAGCGCGCACTTCAAAATAAGGGTCATCCATGGCCGCAAGCAGATGCTGCTCCACATCATGGTCGAAATAGTCCATAATTTCGATGGCCTGGATGATATTTCTTCGTATGAACCCGACTTGCTCGAAATCGCCTCCGAAAAATCTCCTCACAAGGCTGGCCGGGGTCCTGTCGGAGAGCATTTTAAGCAGAGTCGGAATTTTTTCTCTGTACCTGGTAAGGCCGATCAGTTTAACACCCAGATTGCGGTCCTGCCAGGGCCTATGGCTGAGCAGGCCCGCCGCCCTGTGACGATAGTATGTCAAATCGTCCTGGTCGCCCACCTCGGCAGTGGGGTCGAAGTTAAGCCCGGAGCGGCTGTAGGCTTTGGAAAGCATCCGCAGGAGCCCGGCGTTTCCGACCAGGTCTCTGAAAGGGGTATCCTGGTGGCCGTTGCCGTCCGAGAAGCGCTTATCGCCATAGATTTCGCTGATTATCCGCTCGATCGATTTGCGCCTGAGAAAGTCCCTGCTCTTCTCAGCCATCTTCTGCAGCCGGTCCGGGTTTTCGATCAGGGCTAATATTTTTTCAGCCAGAACCTGTCCATCCAGCTTCTCCAGCAGCCTTGAGTCTTCCATAACCGTATCTTCAAAAAGTACCTCGGCGGCCCCGGCGCTCTTCATGGCCCTGGCGTTCATAACCTGGTGGTCGCCTGGCAGATTGGCCTTCGGGATCAACAGAACGGGTTTGCCGATGCGGGAAATCTCGTTTAGGCTTCCCGCCCCGCTTCTGCAAACTATCAACGAACTCACCGAGTAAATCTCGGCGATATTGTGAAAGTAGTCCTGCCGGTAATAGAACTCGTCGAGCAAAGCCCGTTGTTCGGGAGATAGAGCTTTTTCGACCCGCTTTTCGGTATCGGCGACCGCATCGTAATCCGAAGAGCTGGCGAGGCCGCTGCCGTGAATTATGAACAGCTTGTGCTTGTGCGGAAAAAGGAAAGGAAGCGCATCGATAATCGCGCGGTTTATCGTGCGCGCTCCCTGTGAGCCTCCAAAGGCGAATATGACCTGCCGGCCCTGCGGGATTTTGAAGGAAAGCCTTTCCCTTGCCTGTTCCGGAGGGATCGGGACTATTGAGTGGCGTATTGGATAGCCCACGACCGCTGCGTTCGGGAAAAAAGAGAGGGTCTGCGGGAATGTGAGCAGGACCCTGTCAACCCACCTTCCCATGAGCCCGTTCAATTGGCCTGGAATGCTGTTCTGCTCGTGCAGAAAAATCTGCATCCGCGCAATTCTCAGCTTTTTCAATAAAACAGCAGCGATGATTACGGGCGCGCTGACATATCCGCCCGTCGCAATTATCCACTTTGGGGCAAACGAGGTCAGAATAATGATGGATTGAACGACTCCCAGGCTGAGATTGAAAAGAAACCGGAAAGTTCGAAAAGAGAGACTAATGCCGGGATATCCCTCGGAACGGACAAAACGAAGCTCATATCCCGCTTTGTTCACAATAATGCTTTCAGCTCTATTTTTGACGCCGATGTAAAGAAAACGAGTCTCGGGCTCACGTGACTTTAAGCCTTCGGCGATAGCCAGCGCCGGGTTGACGTGGCCGCCCGTTCCGCCGCCTGAGAGCACGACGCGCCTATTTCCCTCCTCCAGCCTTTTCCATCGGCGGGAGGCTGCAAAAGCGCATATCAGAATCAGAAATAATACCGAAACTGGAATTAAAATGTGCACTTCTCGATTCTTCTCAGACTCTTAGTTGTTCGCATCGCCACGGATAGGGGTAGGAACGGCGCATTGGCTTGCACCGCCCCTCCCTCCGAACCGTGCAGGCGGATCTCCCGCACACGGCTCTCCGGTAAGTGGTCTTACCTCGTCGAGGACTGGCGTAAAGCTCTATG
>JBKQLC010000252.1:0-14651 GCA_052147195.1 Syntrophobacteraceae bacterium | reverse complement strand
CCATCCTTTGCGAGCAGATAAGCTGCGGTGGACCCCGCAGGGCCGGCGCCGACGATTATGGCTGTAAACTTATCTTCCGACATTGTAGGGCCTTTAGGCCTTGAGGGCCGCTTTAAGTTCATCGATTAACATTGGCACTACCGAGTACAAGTCCCCGACGATCCCATAATCCGCCGCCTCGAAGATCGGGGCGTTCTCATCACGGTTGACCGCAAAGATCACCTTGCTGTCCCTTATGCCCGTTATATGCTGGACCTGACCGGAGACTCCGATACCCAGGTAGAGAGCGGGTTTCACTTTTTTGCCCGAGATGCCGATGTAAACTTCTTCGGGAAGCCACTGCAACTCCTCGGCAATCGGCCTGGAACACCCTACTTCCCCTCCGAGCACCTGTGCGAGTTGGCGCGCGAGATCGATGTCCTCCTGTTTACCCAAACCCCGCCCAACGCAGACAACGACTTTGGCCGCGGTTATATCCACCGCGTCCGTCCGTCTGGGGGCCCTCCCCATTACCTGAACAGGCGAGGGCGGCGCAGGTGGAAGTTCCCGTATCTCTCCGCTCCTGCCCGGCTGTGGCTCAGCGGGTTCGAATGTTCTCGGGGGCACGGTCGCCATTTGAGGGCTTCCCGTACAAACGACCGTCTGGACACCAGCCCCGCCGTATACCAACCGGTCCATCAGCAGTTTGCCTTTCTCGTCGAGTTTCAACCCGATACAACTGCTGCAAAGGCCCGTATCGAGGCGGGTCGCGAGCCTGGCCCCTATTTCCTTGCCGCGGCAAGTCGCCCCGATCAGGAAAACGTCAGGACTCAGCTCCCTCGCCATGTCCGCGATAACCGGCACAAAAGATTCAAGTGGCTGGTCCTTGGCTAATTCAGGAATCTGAAAAACGATGTCCGCCCCGCACTCGATGTAGTCGCGGGCAAGCTCAGCGGTGGTGGCAAATGCCGCCAATTTCGCAGACAGCTTATCGGCGATATCCCTGCCGGCGCCAAGCAGCTCCAATGTCTGGTCCCGGCCTTCTGCAAAAACCCAAATTCCTGCCATGCAAAGCACTCCTATGAAACTACGCCCTCTCTGAGCAGGGCATTTACAGCTTCGCGTATCCCATCGGCGTCGGCCGAAAGTTTGATCCGCCGCCGTTCCATGGTGGCCGCAACCACATCAGTAGTCAGGAGCCGTGGGCTCGGGATGCTGCCATGGTCCTGTGGGGTGACATTTTCAACAGGTTTTTTCGCGGCCCCCAACACCTGTTTGAGGGTGGGAATCCGCGGCGAGTTGATGTCCGGCAAAACCACAACGAGGGCCGGAAGCGGCGCCGATACAATTTCGACGCCGTCTTCCAGTTTACGCTCGGCGATGATTCGCTTTTCATCCTCGTTGTAGCTGAGTTTATTCACCCAGGTAACGCAAGGTATGCCCAGCTTTTCTGCCAGGGCAGGCCCGACCTGTTGCGCGTAAATATCCCCTGAGCCTTCCCCGCAGATGATGAGGTCGTAGTCAATCTTTGCGCTGATCGCCCGGGCAAGAATTTCCACCGTTTGAGAAGGCTCGAGATCGGCGCAGCAAGGATCGTTGATGAAACAGGCGCTAGCCGGACCACGCGACAGTGAGTCCTTCAGGCATGGCTTGGCGCCGGGCTGGGCAACCGTCATGGCCACCACGCTTCCACCGTGTTTTTCCTGCAGAATAACAGCCTCTTCGATCGCATTGCGGTCGTATGCGCTGATCTTGTAGGCAGCCCTGTCCAGGTTCAATTTATGGGAACCGGTATCGACCCTGATATCGGCATCATCGACCACCCATTTAAAACAAGCCACTATCTTGAGCATAATCTTCGGCTCCCGGTTAACGAAGCAATCCGCCCGCAATTACCATCCTCATCACTTCCGAGGTCCCCTCGTAGATCTCCGTAATTTTGGCATCCCTGTAGAGACGCTCGACTTTAGTTCCCTTGATGTAACCGATACCCCCATGGATCTGCACAGCGCGGTCTGTTTGACGGGAAGCCGTTTCGGAAGCAAATAACTTTGCCATGGCGGCCTGACTGCTGTAAGGCAGTCCCTGGTCGCAACACCAGGCGGCATGATAGGTTAAAAACCTCGACGCCTCCACCTCGGTCGCCATGTTGGCAATCATCCACTGGATCGGCTGGAGGGTGCTGATGGGTTTTCCGAACTGGACTCTTTCCTTGGAGTATTTTATCGATTCGTCGAGTGCAGCCTGAGCAATACCAAGCGCCTGCGCGGCAATGCCCATCCGGCCGCCGTCAAGCGTCATCATGGCGATCTTGAAGCCCTGCCCCTCACCACCCAGCAGGTTCTCTTTCGGAATCCGGCAATCTTTCAGGAACACTTCAGCCGTAAGCGAGCCTCGTATTCCCATCTTATTCAGGTGTTTTCCTATCTCGAGACCGGGAGTCCCGGCCGGGACGATAAAAGCGCTGATCCCCTTCGTTCCCTTGGATTTATCCGTCATGGCAAAAACAATGATTACGCCGGCAACGGGTGCATTTGAGATAAATATCTTGCTTCCGTTGAGCACCCATTCATTCCCCTCGAGAACCGCTGTAGTGGTCCCGGCGGCGGCATCGGTTCCTGCCCCCGGCTCGGTCAAGGCAAAGGCGCCAAGCATCTCACCTTTGCACAAAGGGGTAAGGTATTTTTGCTTTTGCTCTTCCGTACCGAACTTAAACAGCGGAAACTCAGCCAGGGAGCTGTGACATTCCAGTGTGAAACCGGTCGTCGCACATGCCCTGGAAAGCTCTTCGATAACAATGATATAGCTTAAATGATCGGACCCCGCTCCGCCGTACTCCTCCGGATAGGGGATGCCAAGCCAGTCCTGTTCGGCTAGTTTTTGAACCGTTTCGGCCGGGAACCTCGGTTCCTGGTCGACTGCATCGGCAATCGGACAGACATATTTGTCACAGAATTCCCGTACACCCTGACGAATTAATTTATGCTCTTCGGTCAGATTGAAATCCATACTAACCTCCTCATCTTGTGAATTGCTTTGATGGTTGACCGCATAACGATAGCAGTTGCGTCGTTGTTACTGCATATATCTCTGACAATAATTGATCCTCATCCTGCTATCTCTTTCGTATTCCTCCAACGGTCGGGAACGGCACTCGTATTCATCGCTATCTTCGAAAATCCGCCTCTAAAAGGAAATCCCGATGCCGGCTTGCCGGTCCTCCATTGATCCAGGGGAAAAGGAAAGGCATTATTTGCCGACGAAGTTGGCTTTCCTTTTTCCGAGGAAGGCGCTCATGCCTTCTTTTTGATCGGCAGTGGCGAAACACAGGCCGAAAACTTCCGCTTCATAGGCCATGCCTGATTCAAGATCCATATCCAGCCCTTCATTTACCGCCGCCTTGCACAGTCGCACCGCGACAGGACCGCGAGACATGATTATTCCCGCCATATCCCTGGCGGCAGCAATAAGTTCTTCAGGGGCAACTACTTTGTTGGCAAGTCCGATGCGATGAGCCTCAGCGGCGTCAATCATAGCGCCGCTGAAAAGCAGCTCTTTCGCCCGTCCCTTACCCACCAGTCTCGGCAAGCGCTGCGTACCGGCGAAACCGGGGATGACGCCGAGGCTCACTTCAGGCTGGCCGAACTTAGCTTTCTCCGAAGCAATCCGGATGTCACATGCCATCGCCAGTTCACACCCGCCGCCCAAAGCAAAACCGTTTACGGCTGCAATGACGGGTTGAGGCAGGTTTTCGAGCTTATTAAAAACGGCTTGCGCCAGTTTGCCCCAGTTGCGCCCTTCGATTGCCGACATGGGCGCCATTTGGGCTATGTCTGCGCCGGCCACGAAGGCCTTTTCCCCACTGCCCGTGACAATAACAACATGAATCGAATCGTCCCCGGCAATCTCATCGACCAGGCAGCCCAGTTCGCGGATGGTGTCGGCATTCAGGGCGTTCAATACCTTTGGCCTGTTGATGGTGATAGTGCCGATGCCGTTCTCTTTTTCAAAAAGAATGTTTTCATAGTTGCTCATTTTTTTACCCCTGCTGGTATTCTGATTGTTATTAAACTGTTACTCGATTGCGAAACTCAGACCCATCCCTGCCTCGCGAAAAATCCGCTCATCCATGGTTTTCAGGCTGGGCGATATGGCTGGTTTGAAATCCATTTGCGCCAGGATGTCTTTTTCGAGCTCGACACCGGGAGCGATCTCGGTCAGCACCATGCCTTCCCGACCCAGTTTGAAGACCGCACGCTCGGTTATGTACGAGATATCCTGTCCGCTCTTCTGAGCGTAACGGCCGCTGAAGGTGATTTGCTCGACGCAATCAAGAAATTTCTTGACCTTTCCTTCGTTGATAATCGTCAATCTCTCTTCACTTACCTTGACTTTCAGCCCGCCTGCAGTGAAAGATCCACAAAAAACGACTTTCTTTGTATTCTGGGTAATGTTGATAAAACCTCCGCATCCAGCGACGCGTCCCTTGAATCTGCTCACATTAATGTTTCCATGCCGATCGGTTTCCGCTAAGCCGAGAAAGGCTAAATCGAGTCCGCCGCCGTCATAGAAGTCAAATTGATACGGCTGATCGATGATGGCATCGGGATTTGCCGAGGCACCGAAACTCAGCCCTCCAGCAGGGACGCCGCCGACGGTACCCGCCTCGGTCGTCATGGTCATCGAGTTGCCGATGCCTTCCTCATTGGCGACTGAAGCAACGCCTTCGGGCACGCCAATACCGAGATTCACTATGGCGTTGGGAATCAGTTCCATTGCCGCACGGCGGGCGATTACCTTGCGTTCGTCGAGGACCATGGGGGCGATCGAGGAGAGCGGCACGCGGGTTTCGCCGGAGTAGGCCGGATTGTACAGTTCCGAATAGCTTTGCATGTGATCGGCCGGGTCTTCCGCAACCACGATGTAATCAACGTTGATGCCTGGTACTTTCACGCACATGGGGCGCAGGTTGCCGTTCTGAACAATGCGGGATACCTGGGCAATGACAATACCGCCCGAGTTTTTCGCTGCCTGCGCCAAGGACAGGAGTTCCAGCGACACCGCCTCATGCTCAATGGTAATGTTGCCTTTCTCGTCTGCGCTGGTGCCGCGGATCAAACTGATATCGACCGGGAACGGCTTATACCAGAGCCATTCCTCTCCGCCCAACTCGATCACTTCAACCAGGTCTTCCCTGGTAGCACTGTTCATTTTACCGCCTTCAACCCGCGGGTCTACGAAGGTGTTGAGACCCACCTTGGTGATGACGCCCGGTTTGTTGCCGGCAACACTGCGGAACCAATGGGTCAGGGTGCCCTGGGGGAAGTTGTAGGCTTCGATTTTGTTTTCCAGCGCCAGCTTCGCCAGCTTCGGCGACAAATTCCAGTGGCCGCCGATCGCGCGCTTTACCATCCCCTCATGTCCGAAATGATTTGTACCGCGATCCTTGCCATCTCCCTGCGCGGCGCAATGCACCAAAGTTAGATTGGCCGGAAGGTTCTCGCGGAGGAATCTCTGTTCGAGCGCACCAGTAATCGGGTCCGGATGTCCGCATCCCACGAACCCGCTGGTGGCAACCGTTGCACCGTTCTTAATCAGTTTGGCGGCTTCCTGTGCAGTAATGATTTTTGCCACGTTATTCTCCTCGGGTTTAAACAGGGGCTTCTAGTAAATCCCCGTGAGCGAGTAGAACAGGATCATCACAAAGGCCATTGACGTTTTGATCAAGGTCATCATCCCGATATCCGGATAGGATTGCTTGTGGGTGAGCCCGCATACCGCAAGCAGTGTGATCACCGCTCCGTTGTGCGGAAAAGTGTCGCAGCCGCCCGAGGCCATCGAAGCTATCCGGTGGAGAACGTCCGGGGAAAGTCCAACCGAGTTCGCCCATGCCAGCCAATTCTTGGACATGAGATCGAGCGCGATTGACATGCCGCCCGAAGCCGAACCCGTTATGCCCGCCAGAGTGGTTACGGACACGGCTTCCGACCAAAGCGGCGTAACTCCGAGTTTGATCCCGAGAAGAAAAGCAGAGATAGATTTGAACCCGGGCAAAGCCGCAATGACATTGCCATAACCCACTTCCGAAGCGGTATTCATGATGGCGAGAAGAGACCCTATGGCGCCCACGTTCAAAGCTTTCCGCAATCCGCCGCTCTTCTTGGGGATGTTCTTGTAGCCCAGCGCCACGGTCATGACGATGCCGGCCACCAGAGCTATGATCAGCGACCAGTTGCCGATCACGTTTTTCACGGCGGGAGCCATGAGAGGGGGCTTCAGGGCGGCAATGGGTGCGAGCGAGTCGGGATTCCATGTCACCAGCCGCGAGAGTATAAAGTTCAGAACGAGGACCGTCAGCAGCGGCAATACTCCAATGTACCATTTGGGCAGTACAGCATCCTCGGCAACCGCCGGTTCATTCAGGGTGTGGTCGCCGTAACCCTCCCCCTTTGCAGCCGCTTTTCTGCGCCGGTATTCCAACCAGACCATTCCAATGATAAAAATCAGTGTCCCGCCAAGTAAACCCAACACGGGGGCGGCGTAGGCATTAGTGCCATAGAAGCTGGTTGGAATGATATTCTGGATCTGCGGCGTTCCCGGAAAAGCGTCCATAGTGAAGGTGAAGCCGCCCAGGACGATACAGCCGGGAATCAACCGCTTGGGGATTCCGGCTTCTTTGAACAGCGCCGCCGCAAAAGGGTAGACAGCAAAAACCACGACGAACAGGCTGACGCCTCCGTAGGTCAATATGGCAGTGGACAAGACCACGGCAAGGACGGCATGCTTTTGTCCAAGCCTTTGCATGATCGCATGCGAAATGCCCTTTGCCAGAAGAGTGTCTTCCATAACTTTCCCAAACACCGCGCCCAGCAGAAATACTGGGAAAAAGAGCTTCACGTAGACCACGGCTTTGGCCATAAAGAGTTCCGTGTAGGAAGGCATGATCGGCATCCCCTGGAGAGATGCCGCCAGAAGAGCGAAGACAGGTGCGAACAGGATGACCGAAAACCCCATATAGGCCATGAACATCAAGAGAAACAGGCTGAGTACAATCCCCAATACATCCATACAGGCGCTCCTTCCTAGAGCCAGCTAGGTCCATGATTATCGTAAAGTTAATCGATGGTTCGTGCTGATTAGAGTCATTATATTCGAATTGCATTCTAAATCTAAAGAAGTTGTTAATGTTGATTTGAACTGAGTCATTAAAATAAGACTGTCGATGATGATAGGTACTTTCATCTGTTATACCCTCCTCTTTTGTATTGTGATAATTAAGCGTAGAACACCCAATGCATGAGACTATGCTGTTTCACCAAAATACTTGTTAGAATGTCTGCTATTTTACTATCTTAAGTTAGGCATTACAGCTGGAAGCAGCTTGCGTCAGGATGTTAAACGCAATATGCATGCCATTCGCCAAAGCGCCCTGATTGCAACAAATCGCGGGTATCTTCATTGGTCACTGTGTTTGGGGGTTGTGTGAAAAAACAGACATGTGTATGGTTGTTCGGACACATGTCTCCGCGTGCAGTCCGTAGGACCGGCATTCTCACATGGCCGAGCAGCTTTCTGCCCCCAAAAAGGCCTGCCCCTTTGCCTGGCGCCTCGGTCGGGGTGCAATCAAGACCTTTTTGCTAAATGGCGATAGACTCGGCAACCGGGCATCCCAAAGGCGGAGGGAGAACCCGGCGTGCAAGCACTCGGGATCATCTCCCTCAATGAGTTTTGCTCGCATTTTCCAATCGGCTCCGCTATAATTTATCGTTGCGCGGTGGTTATCTTGAAACTCGCTCAGATCCTTACTCGAGAGCAAGCCGTGGACCAGTGCGTTTCAAGAAAATGGATACCGGTTTACTGGAGTGACGACCAACGGCGTGTGGGCAATTTTGAGACACATGAATCCGTGAGCGAGGAGCTGTCAAGCTATAAGGGAACTGTATTATAATTAATGGGAATAGTTGCTAAAGTGTGCCATATTGTCACCTCTCCATGTTCTGCCAATTCTCGTCGGAAGCGCATAGGTACGTGTTGCCTGCCCCTGACACCCCTGCGGAACCACTCGAACCCAGGCTGTTTCAAGGAAAACGACATGGAGGGGATAGCTATGCCTGAAATACGAAAATGCGGTCATTTCCGGTAGGGAGACGGAGACGGTCCCACGAAAGATCCTGGACCGCCCTCAATCCTTGCATTCGCAGCCAAGCATCTGTTCAAGAATGGCTGTCATAAACTCAATCGAAAAGCTGTACTTATTCTTCGCTTTCGGATGCAGGAGATGTTTTTGCGTTCATCTTAAAATCCACGACGATGTGCGAGAGGACTATTTTGGGTATTCTGCTCGACGCTGAAGTGCTTCATGCAACTTTGGATTCTATAAACATCAGCATAATCGTGACTGATGAAAAAGGAATCATTGTTTTCATTAATCGCTGGGCGGAAACAATCACCGGTCTTAAAGCTGATGAAGTTATCGGCAAGATGGTGGATCATGTCGTTCCCGGTACCAGTCTGTTAAGCGTTCTGAAATCGGGTGTTTCAGAGTTCAATCGACGTCTTCGCATCGGTAATATCGACGTCCTTGCAAACCGGACACCGATTTGGAAAGATAAACAGATCATTGGTGCGGTGTCAGTGTTTCATGAGATTACCGAACTCAACGAAATCGCCGCAGAACTGGAAGAGGTTACCAAGCTCAAAAGCACGCTGGAATTCGTTTTGGAGAGTATCGAAGAGGGGATTGTGGTCGTGGACAAGCAGGCAATGGTCACCATGATGAATTCTGCGTATTGTCGTTTTTTGGGCAAGACGCCGAGTGAAGTCATCGGTAAGCCTGTGACCGAAGTCATTCCCAATACCCGGTTGCATGAAGTGGTCCAGGACGGAAGGGCGGAATTTAACGTCATACAGAAAATTCACGTACACAACTGCGTGGTGTCCAGGATCCCCGTTGTGAAAAACGGGGAAATAATCTGCGCCATAGGTAATGTTGTCTTCAAAGACGTCGAAGACCTAAAGAGATTGGCTAAGAAACTAAGCGAACTTCAGCATGAAATTGACTATTACAAAGAAGAACTACGCAAAACACTGGGCGGTAAGTATACTATTGACGATTTAATTGGGAACAACGAAGAGTTCCAACGTGTTAAGAATATGGGCCTAAAAACCGCCAAGGGATCTTCCAGCGTACTGATTTCGGGGGAAAGCGGCACGGGGAAGGAACTCTTTGCGCATGCCATCCACAACGCCAGTCCTCGCTGTCACGGACCATTCATCAAGGTTAATTGTGCCGCGATTCCGGAGGGCTTGCTGGAATCAGAACTGTTTGGATATGAGGAAGGAGCCTTCTCCGGAGCCCGGAGAGGCGGAAAGCCCGGAAAGATAGAATTGGCAAACGGTGGCACGCTCTTTCTGGATGAAATTGGCGATATGCCGCTCAGTATGCAGGCTAAACTCCTTCGGGTGCTTCAGGAACGAGAAGTAGAACGCGTCGGCGGCACGAAGGCCATTAAGCTGGACGCGCGGGTCATCACTGCCACCAACAAAGACCTTGAGGAATTGTGTGCCGGTGGTCAGTTCCGCTCTGACTTATACTATCGTCTGAACATTGTTTCTCTTAATATTCCTCCGTTAAGAGAACGCAAAGATGACATTCCTCTGTTGTGTGAAATGCTGTTGAGCAAAATCAACCTTAAATTGGAATGCTTTGTCGACACTATATCACCAGAGTGCATGACTAAACTCACAGCCTATTCCTGGCCGGGCAATGTTCGCGAATTGGAGAACGTATTAGAACGAGCAGTCAACATCATGGATGAAGGTGTGTGTATCCTCAGGGAGCATCTGCCTCGTGCGATTCTGACGCCAAAATACAATGGCGCGGAAGAGCAGATACACAGGAGCGACTTGGTCGAAGCCAAACAAGACATTGAAAAAAAGGCCATCATGAAAGCTCTGGCAGCCGCCGACGGCAACAAAAGTAAGGCAGCGTTATTGCTCCGCATGAACAGATCCGTTTTCTACGAGAGACTAAGAAAATACAACATTGGGTAAGACTTCTGATCGCCATTAAGAAAGGTGATGCTCTCCTGGGCGACTGGCCGCTCAACCGGCGCTTCTTTCCAGAACTCCGGCATAATGCGGTTAAGAGCGTGACTGCACATTAGCCCACCATACATATTCTTTCTGCCGGGGCCATCCTGAGCGCCATTTTCCGGGCGGTATCTGAGTCAAGTCGATTGGGTAAGTGGCAATGGTGGTTTCTGCCCTGATTTACGCCCTGTTTATCTTCTCGCTTTCAAACCGTGCCTACCTGATGCACAACCTATTTTTAGCACTAAAGTTTTTCACCCAATAGAATACCTCGATCTGAGTGCTTTCATCTCTCTGGCGCCACTCCCGGCCCTTTTGGAGAAGGGACTTCTGGCATTTTCTATTAGAGTATTCTTGCTCGGAGTTCTTTTGGCCGCATCAGATGAATTCCATCAGGCGTTCGTTCCAGGCAGGACGCCGAGGCTGACCGATATTGTCTTTGGGACTTGATGGGAATTTCGTTGGCTTGGGCAGCAATTGCGATAGTGCAACGATTTTTATACGCATCCGATCCTGACAAATAGATTAGCGCCAATACAAGCCCTCAGTTCTTTATCTCTCCTTTCAGACTCACTTGATCAGACATATTCCCTCCGCTAAAATGATGCTTTCTCTCCTGAGCTTAATTCCGCAAAGGCACGAACAGCCTTTCCATGTCCAGTTCATTTGTGGACTCTAATACTTAATTGCATAAATTTAGTACCAGTGCAGCATTTCATAAACACATCGATATTTGAATGATGCCAGGTCCAGCTTCCGGAAAAAGCCGTAATACAGTGTATTTCCAGTGCGTTACAAATTGAAAGGCACTAGCCCCCGGGGCCTGCCCCGGACCTGATCCGGGGTTAGCCGGGGTGAGGACTGAGAATGTGTTGCGCAAACTTTTACAAGTAAGTACTGGAGCCTGCCAATGGGGTCTCATGTCAAGTTGCGCTCAAGAAGATAATGAACTCACTCCGTTCGTGCTGAGGTCCAAAGCATAAACGGGATGTTCGCCCTTCGATACCTCAGGGCGAACGGTTATCTTGAACGCAACTTGTTATCAGGACTCGATCCGTGAACTCCATCTAAATTAACCGAGATTTCTGTTAATCTGAGCCATTTCGATTAAAGCCGTTCCTTCGTATCGCAGTAAAAACTTCATTACAACCAATCGAGTCGCAAGGGCTGCCAAAAAGCTTCTGCAAATCAAAGTTGGTGACCCCGCCTTCGGTTTCGACAAAGTTCTTGACCAGCTTCACAACTTCTTGTTTCAAGATCTCTCTTTTCTCTTCCATTTCAATCTCCTTTTGACCCATTGGGTCCTTTAAGTCATGATTCGACTATGTAGAGCGCCAGCTGCAGGCGGTTCCCAACCGCATGACTGATGCCCATAGCCTGTGAACCGGTTCTTACTCGAGGGGCCCAAAGAGCCGGTCGAAAATGCTTTCGTAGGAAGGCTCCTTCGTGTTGTAGAAGCCACAGCAAAGGGCCATGCCGTCCACCCTCTCAATGAAAGTCGTCTTGTAACGCTCGATTTCGCGCCCCGGGACCTGCCATTCGTACTCGGTAAAGCCGTAACCTCGCGTCTTGGCGATATTCACTATTTTGCGGATAAAGCTTTTCCCGCAGAGGTCTCTTAAATCAATCAGGTTCCTGCCCGTTAGCTCCTTTTTTATCGGATGGGCGAGCATGTTTCCTTCCAGGTCGACGGCGAAAAGATAGCGCTCATTCTGGACAAATTGCCCGTCGGGGTTATCGATTTCTGCTAGAGTGGCCTCTTTCCCGGCGGTCTGGTAGAAAGCGATTGCTTCCTGTACCTGGTTCCTCACCTCGATCTGTTCACGAAATTCCATTTGTTCTCCTTTTTATCCAGGCTAAACGGTCATCTTGCTGCCGCCGGGGGGTTCCGACCAAGTCCAGCTCAACCGGCCAAAGATTTATGAACTTATTATTGAGCAAGTATTGCGCCAACTTGGGTAAGCAAGTTAACTTAGCGTTATTGCAGCTAAAATTGTGAACAGGCAATTTCGGGAGGCAAGCAAGTGTGTAGAATTGGCCCCAGCATCAATGCAGTTGATCGCAATAAGTTACTGAAAACACTGATGTTTAGGTGTTGGGGCATCTAAACCCCATAGTGAGGCAAAATTAGTCCGTGGGCTTTCATCTTGCTGTACAGGGTCTTTCGGTTTATGCCAAGCACCTTGGCTGTGCGGCTTCTATTCCATTGGTGAAAAGCAAGGCATTTTTCAATTATGCTTTTCTCATATTCGGTGACGCTTTCCTGCAAGGGCATCCCTTCATAGGCAGTCGGGGAAGGGCGTGGTCCCTGCTCTTCCCCGAAGGATCCGACAAAATCAAGCTTCCTGATGGCCAGGTAACGCTGCAAAATGTTTTGTAATTCACGGACGTTGCCGGGGTAATCGTACTTGTAGAGGGCTTCCAGAACCGGACCCGGCAGGACCGGAGGATTTTCGCTTTTGGTGATGCCGCGCAAAAAATGATCTATCAGGAGCGGTATGTCCTCACGGCGCATTCTCAGCGGGGGGAGATCGATCGGAACGACGTCGACCCGAAAGAAGAAATCTTCCCGAATTTTACCGGTTTTAACCATTTCCCTGAGGTTGCGGTTGGTGGCCGTGATGAGCCGAAAATCGGATTTCCTGGGCTTGCTGTCTCCCACAGGAAAGTAAACGCCGTCGTCGATTGCCCGCAGCAGCTTGACCTGCATGTCCAGGCGCAATTCTCCTACTTCATCGAGAAAAAGAGTCCCTTGGTTGGCGCGGTCCAGGTATCCGAGAGAATCCGTGTTCGCGCCGGTAAAGGCGCCTTTCTTATGCCCGAAGAATTCGCTTTCCAGCAAATGCTCGGGTATGGCTCCGCAGTTGACCGGTACAAATTCCGCAGTTCGCCTGCGGCTGAGTTCGTGGATGCCGTGTGCGACCAGTTCCTTCCCGGTCCCCGATTCGCCGTAAACAATAACGC
This sequence comes from Syntrophobacteraceae bacterium, assembly GCA_052147195.1. Classification (GTDB taxonomy): domain Bacteria; phylum Desulfobacterota; class Syntrophobacteria; order Syntrophobacterales; family Syntrophobacteraceae; genus SbD1. The sequence continues at coordinate 1,616 of JBKQLC010000252.1, read as the reverse complement.
TGGTGTCCGAACCCGCCGCCCCGAGCATATCCTCGTAGACTTCTTGCATCACCGCGCTTTTGCCGATGATTTTTCCTAACCGATAGCGGTCCCTGAATGAGGCGCGAAGCTGCTGGACTTCTCTGCTCAGGTTTTCGGAGCGCTCCTTGAGGTCCTTTTCCCGAAGCCTCGCCTCCGTCACGTCTTCTATAAAGCCATCCAGGTGAATGACTTTGCCCTCATCGTTCCTGATTGCCCGAACGCTCATCGAGCATGCAATAAGACTGCCGTCCTTGCGGCATACATCCGTTTCGAACTTGGATATTCCTTCCTTTGCCTGGATTGCCGCAAGAATCTCAGACCTTCGCCCCGGATCGTGGTAGAATTGGCGCTCGATGTCCTTGATCGATTTCTTGAGGTCTTCCGGTGAGTCGTAGCCGAGAATTCTGGCAAAAGCCAGATTAACCAGAAGGAAACGCCCCCTCAGTGAAGACTGGAAGATACCCAGGGTCGAGTTCTCGAAAATACTCTGGAAATTGTCGGCCCGCTCCCGAAGCTTGCGCAGTTCCCTTTGCTGAATTTCCCCGTCGTTTTTCATCGAACCCGCTCCATGCCGTTATGTCCCGAGCTGAAATGATCCCCTATCATAAATTGGTTTGAATGAAATAACGACACTAAATGCGGCAGGTAAGGCGACGTATAGAGCAGAGTAAAATAAAACTTTGATTTTGCCTATCCTCCCGACTCTTGCCTCATCCATTCGTCTTGCGGCATGAGAGGGGCACTATGGGAGAATGCCAAATCCTCGGACGAGTCAATTATGGCAAGTCCGCGCAAGTTGGTCCTCGGACAGGTTCTCTTGCTATCGGAGATCTTGCTTGAGCGCCCTTGCAGCTATTTGATGGCGAAAGGGGCCGGCCGTCGCCAAATTCTGACGACAACCGGCGCATGTAGCCACACTTTCGTTCATAAAGGGTGGGCAACGCTTTACCTTCGATGCCGAGGGGCTTCGGGCGTCACGCTATTGGAAGGTGTTGACGCCTGACTGGTCCCGATCGCGTTCGTCGCAGTTACTGTGAAGGTATAGGCAGTGCCGTTTGTCAGCCCATTCACCCTTATAGGGCTGCCTGCCCCTGAGGCTGTTATGCCGCCGGGGCTCGACGTTACAGTGTAACCCGTTATTGTGCTCCCTCCATTTGCCGGCAGCTTAAAGCTCACCGTTGCCTGGCCGTTGCCCGCAGTTGCGGTTACATCCGTCGGGGCGTACGGTACCGTGGCCGAAGGTCCTGAAGGGGTCGTACTAAAACTGGCCATAACGGTGCAAGGTGCAATAATTTCCCCAGTCATGTAGGTACTTCCCGAAAGCGTTCCTCCGCATGTCCCGCCAACCGAAGCATAGTATCCGGCATTGGGGGTAACTGTAAAAGTGGTCGTACTGCCGGGATTAACCGTCACCACGGACGATGGACTGATGCTGCCGTTTGCGCCAGCGCTGGGACTAACCTGGTATATACCTGAATCCGTGAGCTTATAAATATTAGTTTTCTAGTCGTGTCCTATTTAAGTATTTGTAATAGTTTAGGATTCATGGCATTATGTCACCTCACAAGAACTCACTTGGGAGGGGAACCGTGAAG
>JBKQLC010000251.1:0-24040 GCA_052147195.1 Syntrophobacteraceae bacterium | reverse complement strand
CCGGTTCTGGCTTAGCACTGCATGTTATGGGGCGTTATGCACCCCAATGCGAGAGAGGGGAAGTGTGACGCGCCGTAAAAAGTCCCGTAATTCTGTCCATTTTTGAATGAGAACAAATTTACCCTGTATCTGCCGTGATAGACGGGACTGAATGAAGCGCCTGGCGAGTCAGGATTTTGAAGTCGTTTATTCTATGCTATAAGAGTTCCTGGCGATTTACTTAAAAATTTAAAAAGGCGTCCGGGGCTCCAGAAATAAGCTGGCAATCAGCGATTTCGTCATTCCGGCTGGCTTAGCACTGTTGCCGGTACTTTTCCATGGGAGGTTTGTCTATGTACCAATTGGAGAAGCTCATAGATCGAATTATAGATCGAGTGAACATCAACCTGAGAAAGCCGGCATTTGACGTAGGCCCTTATATTCGTCATTTGATCCCAATCGATCAGTTTGTCCGGTTCTATGCCTCTTACGGCCTGACGCTGCATCACCCGATTCATTTTCACTTCAAGCACTCCAGCGTTGCCGGAAGTTATTTCCTCGGCAAATGCATGGTGGATCATTCCGTCCTGTATAAAACCGACGTGCGTGGGGATGAGCTGAAAGCAAGAGGGGATGTTTTCAAGTACGAAAACCTGGAAATCCCTCTTCGCGATGATGAAGTCATTCGAATCAGGGACAGCTATTTGATCCAGAACCTGGTACACAATCACTCCCATGACCCCGAGAGCCCGGAAGAGTTTTTCATCAAAAATTCTGCTTCCATGCAATATGCCAATATTCATGGCTCCCCGGTTGAAGGCAGCTTCCTCGGCCCTTTTTCGACGGTCGACTTCACAAGGTTGCATGACTGTGTGATCGGGGCCTATGCTTACGTTCAGGCCGGGGAACTGGCTCACAGCTTCATTGATACCGGGCGGATATTGATTAATTCGGGCGATTCTTTCAACTTCAGTTACCGTTTTCCCGAGGATGTCTTAAAAAGATACATTTATTTTGAACCCGGCAAAAAGCCGGCCGGCATATTCATGGATTTCGTCGAAGGCCGCAAAACCGATTTTGAGAAAGTATTCGAGGTGGTCCACTCGGTTCTGCCCATTCCAGTTCCCCAGGGGGCGTCGCTCAGCCGGTATGCAGTCGTCAGGGGTGAGACCCGGATCAGTGAAAACGTGCTTGTGGCTCAAAGGGCCTATCTTGAAGACTCTTGGCTCGGCAAAGGCTCCAACGCCCAGGAGAACTGCTATATCATTGGTTCGCGGCTTGAGGGCCGCAACATCATGGCCCATGGCGCAAAGGTGATCCATGCAAAACTTGGTGAGAAAGTCTTCGTCGGCTTCAACTCCTTTCTGCGTGGAAGCCCGAAATCCGAGCTCAATATCGGGGCCGACGGCATCGTAATGCCGCATACGATCATCGATTTGGATGAACCACTGGAAATTGCTGAAGGCAGTCTTGTCTGGGGCTACATAAGAAACCGAAAGGATCTGGAGGAGCACAGTCTGCCGCTGGAAAAGCTGGCCGGGACCAAAAACAAAATTGAACTGGGGGCAATGTGCTTTGATGGAAGCGGATTGCGTTTTGTGGAAGCCTTTGTCCACCGTATCGAGCACATCCTTCAAGCCAACGGGGCCTATTTTGACGGATCTGCAAACCGTGGTCATGCTCAAAACGCGCTTCACATCTCGTTCAACACGATCCAACCGTATCCTGAAGGCATTTTGAAGGGGATATACCCGACAATAGATATTTGCCCGTGATTGAAGGCATTAACCGTGACCGGGCGAAAACGCCCCTGCGCTCAGATAATTGTGCCTTTGAAGTTTAAAAATAATAGCCACTTAGATGTCTGATCGGTTATAACATGAACGCACAAAAGCTCGATTGCGATATATGCATTCGGTTTTACATTGCGGTGCATGCCATTGCTTGATCTGACAGGGTCAGGCGGTCTTAGGCTCCCTTTGCAAGGACACGACAATCGGTTTTGCAGAAGTTATCATTAGCTGACTCTAGAGGAATGAACAACACGATGGACAAAAAATCCCCGCAAATCTCAGCAGAAGACATGCTGGCCACGTGCTCCGCTGCCTGTCCGGTACACACGGACACCCGCGAATATGTGCAGCGTTTGAGCAGGGGGGATTATGAGGGCGCCCTCGACATATTGCTCGAGGTGAACCCTTTTCCTTCCGTATGTGGCCGCATCTGTCACCATCCGTGCGAATCCGAATGCCGCAGAAAGGCAATCGATTCGGCGGTAAGCCTCAGGATGCTCAAACGCTTCCTGGTGGAGAATACAAAAGAGTACCGCATCGCCAGGCGAAAGAAACCAGCGGTAAGCAGAGAGGGTTCCGTGGCCGTAATAGGTTCGGGTCCTGGAGGCCTGACCGCCGCTCTCGATCTTGCGCTTCTCGGATACCGGGTAACGGTTTATGAAAAGGACTCGAGGCTCGGCGGCATGCTCGCACATGCTATTCCACGGTACAGACTTCCAGTTGAGGCACTTGCGGAAGATATCGAGGACATATTGGCTGCCGGCGTCGAGGTCCGGACCAATTGCGAAGTGGGCAGGGATATTTCTCTCGACGAGCTGCAAAAAGAAAATAATGCAATTCTTATCGCAATAGGTCTTTCCGAAAGCCACTCGCTGCCCATCCCCGGAGTTGAGAGTCAGGGAGTGTTTCTGGGCACCACGTTCCTGTGGGACATCGCGAATGGAATGAACCCCGAACTCGGAGACCGCGCGCTTGTGGTAGGCGGGGGAAATGTGGCTATCGATATCGCCAGGGCCGCCAAACGCCTCGGGCCGTCAAAAGTCTACATGGCCTGCCTTGAGAAACGTGAAGAAATGCCTGCGTGGGAATGGGAAATCGATGAGGCCGAGCAAGAGGGTATAGAAATTCTCAATTCCCGGGGACCTAAGTCGATTCTTGAGGAAAACGGCAGAGTGACAGGTATCGAGTTTAAACGCTGCGTCAGCGTTTTTGACGATCAGCGCCGGTTCAGTCCCAGCTACGATGAATCGGTGACTACCAGCGTCGAAGTTGACAGCGTTATTATCGCAATCGGCCAGAAGGCCGACCTGGGATTTCTGGCGAAAACACCCGTTGTCGCTGAGCGTGGCCGGCTTATATGCAACCGGACCTCGATGACTACATCCGAACGTGGCGTATTCGCGTGCGGCGAAGTCATGACAGGCCCCGGCTCCGCCATCCAGGCCATTGCCACCGGCCATGACGCAGCCAAGGTAATATCTCACTTTCTAGAGACGGGAGAGACGCTGGAGCTGCCTCAGCGAACGGTCACAACTATTGGTGAGCTCCCGGCGGCAACCGCTGCCCTCGCCAAACGGTTCGAACGCGTTGAGGTGAGTCTTACGGACCCCGCCGAACGAATCAAGGATTTTTCTCCTATCGAGCCGGGATACACCGAGGCGGAGGCGCTCGCCGAATCCAGGCGGTGTCTTGCCTGCGCCACCGGCGCCGTTCTAAAGTCAGCGGCCCACTGCGCCGGCTGCCTTACTTGCGTGCGGATCTGCCCCTTCGGGGTGGCACGGGTGGAAAAGACGGCAGTTATGCCTGCTCAACAGTGCCAGACTTGCGGGCTGTGCGCCGCCGAATGTCCCGCCGCCGGGATCGCGTTGTCACGTTTTGCCACAAACGGCATGAAGGATACTCTGGGAGCGATTCTGTCCAAGTCGGATGCGGCTAAGATCGCTAGACCCTTCGTGGTTTCCTATTGTTGTCTCAACGAGACTACCAGCAGGAAATTTCTGATGGAGCAAACCGAGGAGGAAATCCGGCAATCGGGCATCCTGCGCGTGATGATCCCATGCGTAAGCCGGCTCAGTACCCTCGATCTGCTCAGCCCTTTCGAGCTGGGCGCAGATAAGGTCTGCGTGATAGCCTGCAGCGAAAACGGCTGCTTCTATCCCGGGGCTGAAGAATTGCTCGCGAAGCGCGTCAACCGGGCCAGGAAGTTTCTGGACCAGATAGGAGTGGGACAGAACAATTTGCAGCTTTTCAAAACAGAAGGCAGTGCCGAGGAATACTGGCCTCGGATATGGGAAGAATTCCGCTCGACTTCGGAGAAAACTGTTGACCGCAGCGAGCTGGCACAATAAAGGAGATTCACGATGATTATTGCCGATCCTAAACCATTTGGACAGGTTAAGGGCTATCTTGAAAGTTTTGAAAAAATCCTGATTGTCGGCTGTGGTACATGCACAACCGTCTGCCTGGCTGGAGGAGAAGCCGAGGCGCAGATCCTCGCATCAGGCTTGCGGATCGCTTTCGGCAAAGACGGCCGGAGCAAGACAATCCTGGAAGACTGTGTACAGCGGCAATGCGACGAGGAATTTATTCTGCCCATCCTCAGCCGCGTGGAGAGTGAAAAAATCGATGCGGTTGTTACGCTTGCCTGCGGCGTGGGGCTGAATTTTCTGGCCGACCGGCTCGGGAAGATACCAATCTTTCCAGGTCTTAATACTACTTTTTACGGCGCAGCGGTTGGGCTGGGGCAATGGGCAGAGATGTGCGCCGGTTGTGGAGAATGCATTACGGCCCTTACCGGCGGAATATGCCCTGTCGCGCGCTGCTCGAAGCACCTTTTGAACGGGCCATGCGGCGGATCTGAAAAGGGCAAGTGCGAAGTTGACCCTGTAAATGTAGACTGTGTTTGGCAGCTCATATATGACCGGCTGAAAAAGCTCGGGAAGCTTGAAGATCTTCAGAATCTCCTTCCCGCGAAAGACTGGAGAACTGCTTCAGATGGTGGGGTCCGCCGCACCATTCGGGAACATCTCTACAGTCCGAAATAGCGGAATGGATTTTCCCGTTATTAACAGGTCTGTCGCGTGAGCGCGTACTGATCGTCGAATCGAACCCAATTCACACCGGAAAATGACGATTATGATGGATGAAAGCGTGATGAAATCGGGAAGTAACCTTGAGAGTGTACTCAGGGCGGGTCATTTTGCGGTGACCTGCGAGTGCGGCCCGCCAAAGGGCGCAGACATGGAGCATCTTCAACAAAAGATAGAGCTCATCAAGGGCTGCGTGGACGCTGCAAACGTCACCGACAACCAGACGGCGGTGGTGCGCATGTCGAGCATCGCGGCCAGCTCGATCCTGGTGAAAAGCGGTGTGGAACCGGTCATGCAGATGGTTACCAGAGACCGCAACCGGATCGCCGCCCAGAGCGATATTTTCGGCGCATACGCTCTTGGGATCAGGAATATGCTTTGCCTTACCGGCGACCATCAGACCTTTGGCAATCATCCCATGGCGAAAAACGTCTTCGACCTAGACTCCATCCAGCTCCTGGACGTGGTGCGCACGATCAGGGATGAAGGCAAGGTAAACAGCGGCGACCCGGTCGAAGGGGGGATCAGGATGTTTCTGGGAGCGGCGGCCAATCCTTTTGCCGATCCGTTCGAGTTCCGGGTGATCAGGTTGGGGAAAAAAATCCGGGCCGGTGCTGATTTTGTCCAGACCCAGTGCATCTACGATATGGATCGATTCCGGGAGTTCATGAAGATGGCCTGCGATATGGGGTTGGACAAGCAATGCTTCATCCTGGCCGGTCTTACCCCGCTCAAGTCTGCCGGTATGGCGGCCTACATGAACAGGAACGTGTCTGGAATCAACATTCCCGATACGATCATCCAACGCATCAGAGGTGTTCCCAAAGGGAACCAGTCCGAAGAAGGAATCAAGCTCCTCCTTGAGCAGATACAGGAAGTGCGCGAAATCCCCGGTGTTGCGGGCGTGCATATAATGGCTATCGAGTGGGAGGAAAAAATAAGAGAGATTACAGAGAGGGCCGGCCTTCTTCCACGGCCGCAGCTTTAACCCTCGTTCCAATATTTTCGGAAAGGTCGTCTCTTACCACCTTGCCGGGGAATTACCCCCACTGCGGCACAGAGGCGGACCGTACATCCTGCAGCCACGGGTGAAGGTGGCGGCAATGGAGGTGCGGTCCCCGGTCTCGCTTCAATTATGAAGCAAATGGTCCGCTTTTGGCCGTCCCATATCTATCAGTTTAGAATTGCTCCCTCCGCCTTGACCCTTAATTTTCTGAAAACCCCGTGATAGTAAGCGAATTCGTATTTGCTTTTTAAGCAGCTTTACTTGTATGGAGTCTCTTTTATGGGGATCATAGCTCTGACCTATCCTGCGAACCCAGTGATCAAGTGGGGGTAAAATCGTGAATGGCTTATTCTGTGCCGAATCAATCGTGGTAGTTGGAGTTTCCGAATCCGAGGACAATCTCGCGAAAAACGTTATGGCAAATCTTGTTAACCTCGGATACCAGGGAAAAATCTACGCCGTTGGGCCTCGAGGTGGAGAGGTTCTTGGACACCCGGTTTATCGCTCAATCGCAGAATTGCCTGGAAACCCGGAGCTGGCCGTTATCCTGACACCCGCGCGTGTCGTTCACGATATGCTCACCCAGTGTGGCGAGAAAGGAACACTTTGGGCTGTTATCGAGTCAGCGGGCTTTCGAGAACTCGGAACCGAGGGAGAAATGCTCGAACGAGAAATCCTGAAAGCAAGCAAAAGGTTCGGCCTCCGATTTGTCGGCCCCAATTGCGTAGGCACGGCGAACACTGCTAAGGGGCTTTACACCGCATTCGTTGCTTTTGGAGCCCAATTCAGGAGAGGTAAAGTCGCTGTGTTTGCTCAAAGCGGCGGAGTTGGTCTTTGCCTTGTGGAGAGGCTCTGCACCTCCGGAGCGGGTATAAGCAAATTTGTCAGTATGGGAAACAAACTGGATCTCGATGAAGCCGACTACCTCGCCTACCTCATGGATGACCCGGAAACCTCTGTCATATACTTATACCTGGAAGGCTTCAAAAGGGGCCGCTCTTTTGCCGACCTGGCGAGACGATGCCCCAAGCCTATCATCCTGCACAAGTCCAACACCGGTGCAATGAGTCTCACAATTGCCCAATCTCACACGGCTGTACTGGCCGCAGATGACCAGGTCGTTGATGCCGTCTGCCGTGAGAGCGGCATCCTGAGGGTCCATTCCATCTCAGAAGCGGTAACCGCTGCGAAAGGTTTGTGTCTCCCGCCGCTCAAGGGGAAAAATCTCGCCGTTTTATCACGGTCCGGCGGACATGCCGTCTTAGCCGCCGATCTTTGCGCAAGTTACGGCTTTCGCCTTCCTCCTTTGGAGCGCGATATTCTCGATGAAGCTCAAAGCCGCAGCCGTGCCGGCGTCATCCGTTTGGGAAATCCGCTGGACCTTGGGGATATCTTCGATTTCCCTTTCTATATCAGCGTAGTGGAAAAAGTCCTTCGGCAGAATGACATCGACGGCGTTGTGTTCATCTTTGTGTCCCAAATGGAGGTTGAGCGGGAGGCAACGCGGCGTTTTGTGGAAAACATGGCCGCACTCTCCTTGCAATCCGGAAAACCTGTCGCAACGGTTATGGATATCCCGTTTGAAGAACGGGTGTACCTGGAAAAAAACTCAAATTTTCCCTTTTTTCTGGAACCTGCTGAAGCGGTAAAGGCCCTTGCGGTTCTTTCGGAGTGGAGCAAAACCGATGCCTCAGACCGCCTGAAGCCCGGATCAGAGACCGCCGTGCCTTTTCACGACGCCTTGACCATACCCGTTAAGGAGATCGAGAAGTGGTTCGTTGACATCGAAAGACAAAATCGGCAGCCCCTGCTTCATGAGGCGCTCGATCTGCTGGACCTGACAGGCATACCGACCCTACCCTGGCACATGGCAGGGAGCCTGGTTGAGGCTCTTGAAGCGTCTGAAAATCTTGGTTTCCCCGTGGCGCTCAAAGCAGTCTCGCCGTCGCTTCTGCACAAAAGCGACAAGGGCGGCTTGGCATTGGATGTGCGGGATGCCGAATCTCTCCGGAATGAATGGCATCGGTTGCAGAAGGTCTCCGATGACATTGTGGGCATCGTGGTGCAGAAAATGACCACAGCCTCGCGGGAACTCGTGGCCGGGGGTAAAAGAGATCCGTCTTTTGGCCCTGTAGTGCTCACCGGATTGGGAGGGATTATGGTTGAGGTCATGAAAGATGTAAGTATGCGTCTTGCCCCGATCGATACTGATGCGGCCATGGAAATGCTCGGAGAGCTATCGGGAAGACGTATACTGGGCCGGTTCCGGGGCATGCGCGAGGCAGACCTCAAAGCGGCGGCCAGCATCCTTGTGCAGGTCTCCCTGCTAATGCACCACTTCCCGCAAATCCGCGAGATGGATTTGAACCCGGTAAGCCTTGACGATGAGGGAAAGGGCGCCGTGGCTTTGGACGCGCGGCTGCTGATCGGAGAGTAAAACCTGTTTCTCAAAGCATCTGTGGATCGATTTTAGGGTCAGAAGGTGAAATGAAGGGACATTCGGAATGAAAGAGACAATGGTAGAAACTAAAGTAACGTATACAATCGAACATGGTGGTAAGTTTTTCATCGTCGAAAATGTACCTGCACGCGTCTGCAAGGAGACCGGCGAGCAGTTCTTCTCCCCTGAGACGGTAGAGCATGTCCAAGGCACTATCAAGAGCAGGAAAAGGCCGGACAGAGTGATCGAGACTCCCGTGTATAGTTATGCGTGAGAGCACTGCCCAACCTCGAAATCGTGTCGGACTCACAGACCGCAAGCAGTCTTCCGGACAGACAAGCGTTGCTTGAAATCTACGTGGCCGTGGTGTTAAATACGCTTTACAATGACTTCGACACGCATTGAACCCCAGCAGCTTCCAGTGGTGGAGTTTGTAACACAGTTCATTCATGGAGGTACTGATGAACGCCGAAGAATTGAAAGCTAAAGCATTGAGACTGGCGCCGGAGGCTCGAGCAAAGCTTGCCCACGCTCTGCTGGAAAGCCTGGAGGACTTGTCGGAAGCTGAAATAGAGAGCCTATGGATCGACGAGGCTCTTCGCCGGGATAAGGAATTTGACAGCGGCAGTGTCCCGTTGAGGCGTGCAGACGATGTACTGAAAGAAGCGAAGTCAAGGCTTCGATGACATATCTGGTTCGCTTTCATACAGACGCAGAAGCGGAGATGAACGAAGCTGCAGACTACCTGAATCGTGAGAGCCCAGGCCTTGGAGAAGTCTTTCTGGATGATCTACGGCATGCAATCGATCTCGTCGCATCTCACCCAGAAATTGCACCGATTGTAAAGGGACGTGTTCGACAAAGGCCTCTGCGCAAATTCCCTTACTCGCTTATGTACTCCGTTGTCGGAGAAGAGATTCGCATTCTTGCAGTAATGCATCAACATCGGCGTCCATTCTATTGGCGGCACCGAAATTGATCCTGCAGGAACAATGGGTTGTGGCCGTAGAAAATCCTGGAGTCCACGCCCACCGAGTCTCTTACTTCACCTATCTATTCTATCGGCTCGTTCTCCACAAGGTTCCATACGCCGCAGGGGCATGCGCCTGCACAGAACCCGCAGCCGATGCACTTTTCCGGATCTACGGCCATCTCGAATTCTGTGCCGTTTGCGCGGTCTTGCCGTGAAATGGCCGACTCCGGGCACATCGTGACGCATATTCCGCAGTCACGGCAGGTTCCGCACGAGGAACACTGTGAGGCGCACGATTCGACTCCGTTGAAGGTCGTAAGGCGTGGATCGAAATACTCGAGCTTCACGCGGTGATGGTCGATCCTCGATCTCGAAGCGCAACCCTGCAGTTCTTTACCGGAAAGGATTTCGCCTATCTTCTCAGCGGCCTTACGCCCAGCCCCGATTGAGTCCGTAAGAAGGCCGAGCTTTACCGTGTCGCCTATCGCGAATATCTTCGGGTCGCTAGTCCGATAATGCTCGTTGACTTTTATGAATCCCCGCTCCGTCTCCACGCTTTCCGGAAGGAAATCGAGGTCGGGCACATCGCCCACCGAGATGATTACCGTATCGGCGGGGAGGACTTCACCGGTAGTAAGTTCCAATCCTTCGTCCGTCACCGCTTTGCTGAAACAGGGCCACCTGAATTTGGCGCCGACGGCTTCGGCTTCCTTGCGCTCTTTCCCGAACGAGAGCGGTTCCTGTACGTCTATCAGGAGAATTTCTTCGGCCCCGCACCTGTGTGCTTCGGCCGCCGCATCGCAGCCGACGTTTCCGGCCCCTATGATCACCACGCGTTTTCCCACCTTCGCCTGGCCCGCCTTGCTCAATCGGAGGAACTCCAGGGCCGGGATCATTTTTTCCTTCCCGGGGATGGGTATCAGTCTCGGCCTTTGCGCGCCTGAGGCGACCACGATGAAGTCGAATTCCTCCCTTAGTTCCTCTATATCGGACTTTTCGAGCCGCTGACGCAGGTTCAAGTGAGGAAGGGCTTCCCTCACGCGGGCTAGTTCGGCTTCCACGACATCGTTGGGAATGCGGGAGTTGGGAATCATGGCGGAAATTTTCCCGCCCAGTTCCGGACTCATATCGTAGATAACCGCCTCATGTCCCTGCCTTCGCAATTGCCAGGCAACAGATATACCCGAGGGACCGCCGCCGATTACCGCAATTCTCTTTCCAGTCAGGGCCGGCAGTGCGGGAAGTTTAGCCCGCAGGCTCGCTTTTCCCAATTGGCTGATGTCCAATGGCATCATTCGCGCCGTTTGCCTCGTACAGCCCTGCATGCACGGGTTCGGGCACAGATACCCGCAGACCGTAGCTGGAAATGGAGTATAGGCCAACGCAAGGTCAACGGCCTCGTCCATTCGTCCCTCACGGATGAGGCGCCACCGCTCGTGGACGGGCATTCCGGTAGGGCAGCTCATCTCGCAAGGCGCGGCAAATTTCCTGTTTTCCCAAACCGGGACATAGCGCCTGAGAAAGCCGGTGGTAATGAGTGGAATCTGACTTCTATCGAAATCTACAAGGTCTCCGATAAGACCTCCGCGGCCCAGTTCGGGGTCCCAGACTTCTTTGTGAAATGCCTCCATGGAGCGCCTGGGTTTGGCGTGCTTCTCATGCGGACCTCGAGCCTGCAGGAGTTGCCATTCGTCCCGATTGGCAAAAAGGGCGTAGAGATCGTCTTTTCCGATCGCTGTAAGGTATGTTTTGAGATTGGCGGTGAGCCACTCCCAGTCGCCGTCTTCGATCGGGATCAGCTTGGCGTCCTGCTTGTGGTAGCCTTTCTGGGGTCCGCGAAAATAGATCCTTCCGCCGACCATTCCGACACACGGACGAAAGCCAAGGACATTTTCCGGGTCCTGAGGCACGTACCCGCAGACTACGGCGATGCCGCCCGCCATGAATTCAGCGAAGTAGTCGCCGGCTGAGCCGAGCACCCACAACTCAGGGGGCGCGAAGCGCGGGTTGTGCTTGGTCATGGTCATGCCGCGCGCGCCGATGTTTCCGGCCACATAGACCTTGCCCTGTGCCATGGCGTTTGCGACGCCATTTGTGGCATGTCCGTGGACGACGATCTCTGCTCCGCCGTTTAGCCAGCCCACATCGTCTGAAGATGGACCAAGGACCTCGATCAGCGTATTGGGAAAGCCCATAGAGCCCACACGCTGGCCGGGCGAACCGGATATTCTGATATGAATCCTGTCGTTTCCGGCCTTCCAGAGTCTGCCTCCGAGGCCATGCTGTCCGAAAGCCTCAATGTCGAAGGTGCGGCAGCCGTTCTCTACGGCCTGCTGTATCCTTTCTTCCAGGATACGCGATTCAATGCGATGGCCGTTTTCAAATCCGGAGAGGCGAATCACCTGCTGTTGTTCCATACTCAATACTCCACAAGGGCCTGAGGCCTTTTCAGGTCACGTCCGACCCATTTCTCTGAGCTAGACGACGTATTTTATCTGAAGGCGCTCGGCCGCATTTCGATCATCTATGGCCAGAGCGTCCGACATGCCGATTGGAAGAGAAGTCGAACGTCCTAGAGGAGCGACGATCTTCCTTAGCTCAGTATCGAAAGAGAGAAATATGTCAACGACCCGCTCGGCGACCTTCTCGGGATCAAGCCGCCTGTAGAGGCGCGGGTCCTGGGACGTGATCCCTTTCGGACACAACCCAATATTGCATATGTTGCACCGGTCCGACTCTGAGCCGACGCACCCGGCCGCGGCCTGCATCATGTACTTTCCGACCTGTACGCCGCTTGCGCCAAGCATTATGAGCGCGGCTGCGTTTGCCGCGAGTTTTCCGTTCTTTCCGACCCCCCCTCCCGCAAAAATCGGGACCTCGTTCTGCTTGCCAAGCTTAACCAGGTTGAGGTAGCAGTCCCGGATATTGCTGGCGATCGGATGCCCCATATGGTCCATGGATACCGAATAGGCCGCGCCCGTTCCGCCGTCTTCGCCGTCAATTGCAAGCCCACCGGCATAGGCGTTCCGGGTGAGGTTATTCAGAACGGCGAGGGCGGTCGAAGTTCCCGAAATCTTCGGATAGACCGGGACCCTGAACCCCCATGCCATGTACATGGACTGGATCATCTTGGCAACTGCTTCTTCGATCGAATACTTCGTCTGATGCGTTGGCGGGCTGGGCAGGCTCACCCCGGCCGGTACTCCACGAATCTTCGCAATCAGCTTGTTTACCTTGTACCACATCAGTAAACCGCCATCGCCAGGCTTGGCCCCCTGTCCGTACTTGATCTCGATCGCGCAGGGATCTTCTTTCATTTCGGGCAGGGCATGGATTATTTCGTCCCAGCCGAAGTAGCCGCTCGCGATCTGGAGGATCGTGTATTTGAGAAACCGGGACCGCAACAGCCTGGGCGGGCAACCGCCCTCGCCGGTACATATCCGCACGGGCATTCCCAGTTCTTCATTGAGGTAACTCACTCCCATCTGCAGCCCTTCCCACATGCTGGGGGAAAGCGCGCCGAATGACATGCTGCCGATGATAAGAGGATAAATCTCCCGCACGGGCGGAATCCAGCCGTTCTCACGGTAGAGCCTGAGATTTTCCTCCGGAGGCAGAACGCGGCCAAGCAGGGTCCGCAGCTCGAACTCATGGCGGCCCGCATCGAGCGCCGGGTCAGTGAGCATCGAGATCCGGGTGAACTTTATCCGGTCGAGGGTCCCTACGTTGAGAGAATCCGGCACATTTCTCCTGCCGCCGCGGCTCCTTGCCATTCCCCCCCGGTTGATGTGGAAGCGCTGCTTGTCGATTTCATCCGACCTGAGCGGAGTTATGGCCCCGTTCGGACAAACCAGATTGCACATGGCGCACCCGATACAAGCGTAGGCGGGGTCGGTTTTCTGCCGAATCCCGTGATAGACCTGATTGACAGTGGACGAGGACGTTGACGGACCGATTTCGGCCAGTGACGGGATCTGAACGATCCTCTTCCTGTGCACGCCAAGCTCTATTGCATTAACTGGGCAGACTGCGCAGCACTTGCCGCACAGGGTACATTTTTCTTTGTCCCATTCAACCTGCCAAAGCAGGTCCTTCACGCTCAGTGAAGAAGGGATAAGGGTTCCATTTGAGAGCATACCCGGACCTCCGAGCGGTCAGAAGGAATTATGACCGTATCAAGATGCATCGGCTGAAAATCTTTGCTTTTGTCGCGGTCGGGAATGGCGGCGTCAAGACCGCACATTTCCGAAGAGAACGCGTAGATGCCTTTCCTGCCCCCCGCGACGGCGGGCCGCAGTTTCTTCCGGTCCTGGACCAGGAAGAGGGAATTATCGGGCAGGCGCCCCATGACGCAGTTCGGGCCGTCGATAATGAGCCGCCGGCACGAGCGTTTCAGTTGCGTGAGGAATCCTCCGTCCGGGTGAGATTGCATATCTTCATCCTGGAGCGGAGTGATTACATGCTTGTACGCCTCGATCCCCAGCCCAAGGCTGTTAACCGTATAGTGGGCGATATGGGTGAAAACCTCGGAGTCGGACTGATACCCCACATAGCCGGGGAAGCCGCGCGACGTCAAATACTCACGGATAGGGACGAACGCCGTGTTTTCCCCGTTGGTCATCGAGGCTATGCCCTGGATGAAAAATGGATGGCAGGCGTAGAGGTTTATCGCGTAGTTGGTATTCTGCCTGCCCTGGGCGAGAATGACCCTGGCCCTGAGTTCTTCGTTGTCGAGTTGGAGGTATTCGGCTACCTGGAGCGGGTCGCCGATTTCTTTTACCATGATCACGTCCGGCCAGAAGCTGTAGATGATCATGTCCTCCTGCTCCTCGCCCATTTGCCTCAACTGGAGGCGCGTAAGCATAAAGCGATGATCAATCTCTGCCTTATCAAGGCCTTCCCATGATTGCGGATACTCGTAGGCGCGGATCACATAAGCGTCCCGCCTGGGAGTGCCTTGCGGCGGTGTTTTTTTGAGAGCTCGCATGGAAACCTTGTGTTTGGTCATGAACCCAAGGTTCATCATGTAATGATCGAGGCGCTTAACTCCTTCACCGGTAAATATACCGGACAGGATCGGCAATCCTTTCAGCTCTTCGAACGGCCCGCTGAGATCACTCATAAAAAGGCCGACTCCCGAGCCGTCATGACCCTCCCTCATCACATCGAGGGCGCGCATAGCCACCATGGGAGACTGCGGCTCTTCACTCGTCAATGAGAACAAACGGCACATTGGGCTTCTTTCTCCTTAAAAAAATATGCTCCCCCGTTCCGAGCGAGCACAATTGCAGGTTGCTTCGGTCAGGGATTGTAACTTATGGAAACCCGGGGGGAAACTGTATTCGACTGGTTTTGCCGAGGCATTCCAGGATACCGGCCCGAGCCGAAATTAGTTTCACTTTAAGGTTTCACATCCGGTTTGAATTATACCAGGTTATTCGAATTCAGCAGATTAGCTGAATAATCCACCTCTTAGCAAGCAAATTTCATTCATTTTCTGAGAAAACCCTTCAGTTGCACGGATAGATAACAATACTGACCGAAAAAGTATAGTACGAGTTTAGCGGACCGGAGGATAAAAATGGTGCGCCGAATACTTATTTTCGCATGAAATCAAATTCAAGAGGTGAGCGCAAAACCTCCCATACCCCTTTTTCCTGGATCAGCCCCCGCGAGAAGGCCAGGTAGCTGTATTTCCCGTAATGAGTGATCTTGCGGGCCGCCGTCAGGACCGAGTCGGCATCTGTTCCTGAAACCGGCAGAAAAAGGGACGTGATTCCACCTCTCCGGCCCGGGTCAGTAAAAACCAGAAAAAGGCAGTCGGCTCCTGAGAAACCCTTCACCGAAAATTTCTCGGAAGAAAGTGTCACGTCCTCCGGAGAGGATGAGAAAAGAGATCTAAGTTTTTCTGACCGGGGGAGACCAAAAAACAGCAAGTCCCTTTCTTCACTCATTTTCATCTCCGCCTCTTTTTCGCTCATGATCGGGACGTCTGCCTGGTCGAGGCCCGCAAGCAAAAGCCCAAAAGCTTTTGCTGCCTCCGGAGGGCTGGCGTCGCTCAGCACGGCAGCCAGACTTTTTGACCCCTTGACGCTATTTACAACCGTGGGAATTTCCTCGGGGTAGAGAAGGCGAAAGACGTTTACGTCCGGGTCCACGATCAGCTTTTCGGGTGCTGCGGGCGATTGAATCGAAAAAGATGCGGAGCCGTCTTTGATCCCGATTTTTGTATCGAGCCTTTCAGTTGGGGAAATCTTGAGGCCGACAATTATGTCGAGAGCATACCAGGGAGGGTTCTGGAGAAGAGAGCCCGTTACATGCCAGCCGGAGCCATCCGATTTGAGCTGCACATCCTGAAGCTTCAGCACAGGGGCGCCGCTTCTCGCAATCCACTGATCGAAAAATACCCTGGCCTCTTCAGGGTCCCAGCCTCCGGTTCCTACAAAGACATTGCGAAAATCCTCCCATGAGGTCCTGACAAACAGTCGCTCTTTATATATTTGCCGCAGGCATTGCCAGAAGGCCTCATCTCCCCCTTTTAAACTTAAAAACTTTTGCCGGATCATGTGAAAAACGAATGCGGCCTTCCCGTACCCGACGGCTCTCGTGGCAGGGCTTACGCGGCTTTCGAAGAGCCTGAGCGGAAAATCGGCCCCCGATGCGACAAGCGTCGCGTAGTCCTGGAGAATCTGCTGCCGGTAGAGCCTTGCGTCCGCAGCAGATGCGATTTCCTGTGAGAAGTAGTCCGCGACATAGGTGGTCAAACCCTCGCACCAGTTTCCGGAAGCATAATCTACCAGCACACCGTTGCCCCACCACGAGTGGGCGATTTCGTGCCTGAGACTGGTTTTGGGAATAAATGGAAGTTGGAGAACCGATGCGCCCAGAAGTGTGTAAGAAGGAAATCCGAATCCGGTCGGGAAGAAATTTTCGACAATCGCGAATTTGGGGAAAGGATACGGTCCGTGCAGACGTTCATAGAATTCGATGTGTGAAGCCGCTGCATCGAGGTAGGTTTTCGAAAGGGAATCGGTTTCCGAGGTGAAGTATATGTAAACCGGGATTCTGCCGTCCTTTTTCGACCGAACGATATATTTGCCCGCCGAGAGCGGCAGGCCCTGCCCGATCGGGCCTGTTTTCCAGGTCGATATGCTGTTTGCGTCCCGGTCCTCATGTCCTGCCAGCTCCCCGGCCGTAACCGCATAGATGCCCCGCGGAGCGGTAACCCTGAGTGTAAGATCCTGCCCGTATTCCGCTAAGCTCGGATACCAGCCGGCATCCGCCGGCAGAAAAGTACCCATGCCGCTTATCGACCCGGTTACCCCGAACCCGGGATTATCAAAGCTTGCAGGTTCCGAAACTATCGTATCGTTAAATACCGCATCAAATGAGATTGAAACGCAAAGAGGCCGGTCCATAGAAGAGGCAGCAGTCAAGGTCAGCTTGCCCGACCGGAAGGAATAGTCCGAGGGGTTCCCATCGACCAGGACAGATTTGATATTGCCCTTATCAGAGAGCAAAAAGTTTAGATCTCCGCCCTTCCATCGGTCGACGCAGATATCGTCCTGAACGAGCAGCCAGTGTTTTTCAGGCTGCAGTTCGACCTTTAGATCGTGATGGCAAACCTCGGCGCCCGAATTAGCGCTAAAGCCTGGCGCAGCAAAAACCAGGGCCGCTGCCAGACACAAAATCTTGCCTCGCATGGCAACCGGCAGGAGCAAAGAGTTGGTCAAGGATTTCATTGCATGAAGCAACAGGGCATCAGTGTTCATTTGCCTAAAATCCCGTTTCGTTTCACCCGCCTGTATTCCGCCCATGTTAGATAAATGATGGCGATGTCAAACACAGTGAGAACAATAAGCCATGCCGAACGCGTGTGGCTGAATCGGTAAAGCTGGTAGAAGATGAATATAAGGAAAAAAACGATGCCTGCGTGATAGGCCCAGATTTTACTTTTCAGGAGGGCCACTGCAACGGCAAGCTTCGCAACCCCGTGGGAAAACAGGTAGAAGGCGGCAAAGAGCTGAGAGCCAACGGACCAGTCCTGCGCCCAGCGTGCCAGATGGCCGGCCACGAGGTCGCCCGGATCTTCCGAGATTTCGTGCCTGATGAGCAACGACACCGCATTACTCAAAGATTGGGGAGAGATCAGAAGGAGCAATATGCCTCCGATTATCTCCAGTACGGAGTCTGCTCCCTTGAGCACAATGCCCGCAATGAATGCCTTGTGAAGAAAAGTCCCATTTCCCACGATGTGCCGATCCATCCGGTGGAGGGCTGGGCGATTAGCCCCCCCTGCATCCCAGTGCCGCTTAGATACTCTGCCCCTCGCCGGAGGGACTGGCGGCGCCCGGGGACCTCGACGCTCCGCGAGGCATGCGGCCCGCCTTACTGACCCGAGTCTTTCGCGGAGAGCTGTGAGATCGCCGACCAGTCAAGCACGCCGCCGCCGTGAGCAAGCAGCGTCAAGAACCGGTCACGCAACAGGCTCGCCAAAGGCATTGGCACGCAAAGCGTTTCAGCCGCGGCAAGGGTCAGACGGATATCCTTCTGTCCCAATGGTGCTGCAAACCCGGCAGGCTCAAACTTTTGCTCGGCAATCAGCCGGCCATAAGTCTGATAAACAGGTGCGGAGAAAAGAGTTGAGGTCAGCAGATCGAGATACTGGCCTCGATTGATGCCGGCCTTGCTGACGAGCGCCATGGCCTCGCCCAGCGCCTCTATCACCGAGGCGATCAGGAAATTACCGCTGAGCTTGACCAGGTTAGCGGCTTGGGGATTATTGCCAAAGGGAAAAGTCTTTTGGCCCAGTGCGTCGAAGAGAGGCAGGCAGGCGTCAAGGGCATCCGGCGCACCGGCGGCAACTATGAACAGCTTGGCTGCAGCCGCCGCTTCCGGTCGCCCGAAGACGGGCGCGGCGACGAAACGCCGGTCGGCCTCCGCGTGCGCAACGGCGAGCCTTTCCGATAACGCGACGCTGATCGTGCTCATGGAAATGTGGATTGCGCCCTTGCCCAGGTTGCTTATCACGCCTTCAGCGCCGAACACCACGCTTTCAAGGACGTCGTCATTCGCCAGCATCGTTATGACGGCATCGCCACGGCAGGCGTCCGCTACCCGAGCGGCCGGGAGCGCACCTTGCTCCAAGAGCGCTTTCATCTTCCCTGCCGTTCGATTGAAGACGGTGACCTCATGGCCGGCCTTGAGCAGGTTCGCCGCCATGCCTGACCCCATCTGCCCAAGCCCTATAAATCCAACTTTCATGACCTCACTCCTTGTAATGGTTCGCTACTCGGTGAGAGATGAAGATTTCTTTCAGACGCCGGGGATTTCAAAAGGTCCCGCCGGTAAATCGCCGCTGCTTTATTCGAGTATGGCGGCCGCCGGTTCGGCAGATAATCTAAGCTACGGGCGGCTGGATTACAAGATTGTTTCAATGCTGATTGCGGCTGGCTGGCTGAAAGATCCGAAAGGCTTTTTGTGCAGGCGCCTGCTTAATTGTGGTACTGCAGGACATCAAGCTGCCGGTTCCCCGGGAGGGGCCTAAACAATTGTATGTCAAAACCGACCTGAAATTTGCAGCGCTTGACTATCGAAACCTGCGTAGAACGAGGTCCAAGGATGAAAAAGCAACCCTCAAACTCGGAGGAGGTCCACCACGTAAGACAGAGATCGCATCATTTGTCCGCTACCCGGCAAAGGGCAGGGCAGGTTTGCTCCCCGGGCACTCGACGGCGCTCAAGGAATTTCACGGCAGATGGGATTCGAGTACAGCCTACCTGCCGTCCCGCCGTGCAGGCAATTGCCATTGCTCAGGGAGAGGCTGTGGCCCTGGCTTGATTCCGGCAATATCCGGGTCTTCATTACTGATGATTGGTTCGCGTTCCGCCTTGACCTTCTTGGTTTCCAGGCGGCGAGCTTCCTTGTCTCTTTTTTTCTGCTGCTTGTCTTTTTCCCTTTCCCGTTTCTGAAAGGTGGCTTTTGACCTTTGAGCCATTATTTAACTCCACAAAACTTGGCCTGCCGCCAAATGGTTAAAAGGGTCGCAAACACTAATACCTTCCCCCACGCTGCGGTCGTTTGGCAGGTGGCTTTGCTTGACTTAGCTTTATAAGCTGGTCTTTCAGCCTCGTCCCGTTCAGGCCTTTCATAGCTTTGTCTGCTTCCGAATTGTTTAGCATTTCCACGAACCCAAACCCTTTTGACTGCCCAGAGGACCTTTCCTTTATAATGTTCACAGCAGATACTTCTCCAAAACCGGTGAAAAGGGCTCTCAAATCATCTTCAGTGACATTGTAGGCCAGGTTGCCGACATGAATATTCATAGTTTGCTCTCCTCTGTTTCCGCTTTGAGCAACAGAATTCTGCTAATCTGCGGCTTGCAAATTTACTTCCTCTTATAAAGATAAA
Organism: Syntrophobacteraceae bacterium; assembly: GCA_052147195.1. Lineage (GTDB taxonomy): Bacteria > Desulfobacterota > Syntrophobacteria > Syntrophobacterales > Syntrophobacteraceae > SbD1. The sequence continues at coordinate 4,350 of JBKQLC010000251.1, read as the reverse complement.
AGCCGGAGATTTACTCCGGCTCTTTCTTCCATCGTATAATAGACGACAAATTCTCTAAATAGGCTAAAGCTTTCTAACTTTAGTCGCCTGGGGGCCTTTTGTGCCCTTTTCCTCGACAAAGCTCACCAGATCGCCTTCGCTCAGAGACTTAAATCCGCTGCCTTCAATAGCCGAGAAATGGACAAATAAGTCACTCCCGCCGTCTCTTTCAATAAATCCAAAACCCTTGCTCTCGTTGAACCACTTTACTTTACCTTCTGCCATCTTTGATCCTTTTCTGATTTTTTCTTTTTCGGTGCGGCTTAGGAGCTACTTAAGCATCGTTCTAACCAAGCGAAAGACCGACTCCCCAAACAACTCAAGTCAACAGCACTACTCGTAAATCTTTGTCATCGTAACGCCTCTTCGCGAAAAGAGCAAGGCATGTTACACTTTTTTCTCTCAGATGCCCTCCCTTCCCGTGTGCGGACCCCGCTGCGAACCGCGGGAAGGCAGCTTTAATTGCCCGTCGGTTCCAAAATCTCCCAGTTCTGGATTATGGCATCACCAACCGGGTTCTCTACCCCGTCGGCTTTTCTCTGCTTGGCATTCGGTTCAGCCAGCCGGAACAACTTAATGATGTTCACGAGTAGCTTCACAAGGAATTCCGCCGATTCCATCCTTTGACGAATCGCCAAAGACTCGGATTTATCCAGCGGCTCTTGAAGAACTGCTTTACCTGCTTTGCCGATTTCAGATTCAGCTACTTTCTTGAGTCCAAAAATGGAGTCCACTACTTCGCTTTCGCTTGGATCTGATAAATGTTTGATTGCAAGCCTCAAAATTCTACTTCTAACAGGCCGGCCGGATCTGTCGTAGGATTCCGATAGTCTGGCCAGGTATGGAGCTGCGAAATCGTTACAGTAAGTCGTAAGGAGCATTTCCGGAGATTGAGAGTAACTCTTCAGTTCTTCAAAAAAGTACCCAGTGGAACGCAAATCCTTCACCATGGCCTGCGGAATCTCCATAATAAGTCTCCCCATGTATGCATTATGTACGCATTTTTTGAAACATCAATCGCGGGCTTATTCACCTGGAAAGGGAGCTGATCCGTATGAGCCTTATCCGGCGCCCAAAAGTACATTTGGTACTATTTTAGAAGTTTGATGGAAGTCAGCCGCTCCCACACTTTTGCAAGCTGGTTCTCCAGATCGATTAGATACATGTCCCCCGAGATCTCCACCACGATCCCGACCCCGTTGGGTATCTGCACTCTATCGTTGAGCTTGGGTCTCCAGACTTCTATGGAACTCTTGGTGGTTCGAGGCAATGCACCTACCTGCCTCACGGGTTTGCGAAATGAATTGGGCACACCCCGAGGAGAATTTGTCATTATCTTGCCGCTCTCTAGCTTTTCGCTGATAACCTGGCGCGAATCGCTGTGTGGTTGCTGATCGTTGCAAAACCGGAAACAGCCCTTGCGGGGCTACCAGGGCGCCTCACCGATCCTCACGCTCTCGATCAACTCCGCAGGGATCTTTGTTGCGGAGACACTCAGGCAAGTATTTTCTATATTGTCACCTGAAGAGGCCGGATTGTCAATCGCTATGGTTAGGCCGGCGTGTAGGGCTCACCCCGGCTCCCCACCAATTTCCATTAGCGGAGAGGGCGGGCTTTCGCCCCTCAATCTAATCCGGAATTGATCCTCGAAGACGACGACAAGAACGGGGGGCATTACATTTTTTGCACGTGCACCAGCATGAAAGTGTGCTTAAAGTGCGCATACTGAATAGAAGGACCCGAAATCGCTCCCGGCAAACGCTTCAATGACAACTGCGCATGGTCCAAAGCCGCCCTTGATTTCTGAATTACGGTTGCCGTTTGAATCACAACCCGGGCAAAACAGCCAACCGGAGCGATGCCGAGTTTATGTGCGGATTTTTTGATTTTGATCCAAGGGAAAGGAACACGGAAGCGATGAACCGGGAACTACCATGAAACTGCCTCCCATACATCGCAAACTCGCCATCGGCCTGACCGCCGCTTTGTTCTTGATGTGGCCCGCTCAAAGCGGTGCATTGGACCAGAATACGGTCGAGCCGCAGAAGACTGTTTCGGGGCCGCCTGCAGAAGTGGTCCCGCTGGGGGAAGTGCCAATGCTTGCCGCTGAAGCATTGGATTACCTCTACTCGCTGAAAACCTACGAGATCCCCACCTCTGAGATCAAGGCGATCGAGAGCGCTCTTCCGGAAACAATTAAACAGATTGAACAGCAACTCGCGTGGACGAAGACGATGCTTCAGAGTCAGCCTACGCTTTTTTCGCTGCAGGCCAGGGAGGCACACTGGCGACAGTTGCAGCTCAAGATAGCAGGCTGGCTGAAGGTGACTACGGAGTGGGCGACGCAGCTTCGGGGCGTACTCACCCGTATCGAGGAACTCCGGAAGATGTGGACCCAGACTCTTGCCTCAGTCCAGGCCGCGAACGCATCCGGGCCGGTTGTACAGCAGATTGAGTCCACCCTCACTGCCATAGAGGCTATGCAGCGTGTCCTGCAGCCGCAATACGATGCGATTTTCGACCTCGAGAGCCGCATTTCTGCTCAAAAGATCCGTTGTGACAACACAATTGCGGAGATCGCCGAAGCCCAACGCAAGGCGGTGAGCGGGATTATGACCAGGGACCTGCCGATCTGGAGCCCCGATCTGTGGGCGCCTACACGAGGTACGCTGCTTGCGCGCGCTGGTGAAATTGCCACTGACCGCTGGTACGATATATCGCAGTATATCAGCGACCCCACAAAAGGGATGCCATTCCACGTCGGCCTGTTCGTGGTATTGGCTGCTCTGTTCAATGCCGCCAGACGCCAGGTCCGTCGTTGGGCGATAGAGGGGAGGGACCTGCCGCCCGCCGCAAATGTGTTCGACCGTCCCTATGCAGCCGCGCTGCTCATCCCCATGGGAATTGCCGCCTCAGTAGTCTTTTCACCGGCGCCTCCAACTGTTCGGGTGCTGTTCCCGATCTTGTTGCTCGTGCCCGTGCTCCGGCTCGTGCAGCCGGAGGTTGATTCGAGGGTGTTGCGTTTGTTTTGGGTGCTGGGGGGCCTTTTTGCTCTCGATACCATTCTGCAGCTTTTCGGTGTCGCCAGATCGGTCAATCATGTATTCCTTCTGCTGGAAATTCTTGGTGCATCGATTGTGCTCTGGAAGCTGGATGTTTTGTGGGGTCAGCTTCACCCTCGCTCGAAGGGGACCGTTGATGTCCGCTTCCGCGCGCTCCATATTATCGTTATGCTCTACCGTGTTGGCCTTGCCATCGGATTGTTGGCAGGGCTCATTGGCTACCCTTTTCTAGCGTGGCTTTTGACTTCAGGCATTCTCGGAGGCTGCGTTTTTGCCTTTGGACTCTATGCATTTGTCCGGATCTTTGATGGGGTGGTAGTGCTGGCCCTTAACAGTTGGCCGCTGGGATCGCTCCAGATCGTCCGCCGCTTCCACGAGATCTTCGAACGCCGCACACATCGCGTGTTGGTATGGGTGTTTATCGGCGCATGGGTTAATCGTTCGCTGGACTTCGTTGGCCTCCGTGAACCTGTGCTTGACCTTGGACGAGCCGTATTCGGGGCAAGGCTCCAAGTCGGGTCGATCGGCATCTCCATCGAAAACGTCCTTGCCTTCATCCTTACGGTGGTGGTGGCCTACCTGTTGTCCGCCTTCATTCGCTTCGTGCTCCAAGAGGACCTTTACCAACGGATTGGGGTCGAGCGCGGCTTGTCCTACGCCATCTCGAAGCTGCTGCACTACACGATTCTGGGTCTAGGGTTTATTTTGGGCGTGGCGGCGCTTGGGGTAAACTTCACACAGGTGAGCATTTTGGTTGGAGCGTTCGGCGTTGGCATTGGGTTCGGGCTCCAGAGCGTGGTGAACAATTTTGTCTCCGGCCTGATCCTGCTTTTCGAGCGTCCGATCCACGTGGGCGACACCATACAGGTAGGCGATATGTTGGCTGAGGTCCGCCGGATCGGCATCCGTGCCAGCACTGTGCGTACAAGACAAGGGGCTGAAATCATCGTCCCCAACGCGCAACTGATTACGGAAAAGGTGACAAACTGGACCCTTAGTGACCGGTTGCGGCGGATCGATTTGCCAGTAGGCCTCAACTATGGCGCCGATCCCCGGAAAGCAATCCAACTGCTCGAGGCGGTGGCGCGCCGGCATCCGAACGTGTTGCAGAAACCGGCACCTCGATGCCTCTTGATCGGTTACGGCGATAGCTCGATGAATTTCCAACTTCGGGCATGGACCGATCAGTTCGATGACTGGCAACAGATCAGCAGTGACTTAGCCTCCGCCGTCTACGATGCTGTGATCG
>JBKQLC010000250.1:0-40248 GCA_052147195.1 Syntrophobacteraceae bacterium | reverse complement strand
TAACCAGGGAGGAACGCAGAAGCGGTGCCGAGAGCTTTAGCTTCAATGGAGCCGTGGTTCGAGACCACGGTGTAACTGGTTCTCGGCTGTGACGCCGAGCCAAAGGTTAAGCTTCAATGGAGCCGTGGTTCGAGACCACGGTGTAACTTCCTGTCCACATTGACCGATGCGTTGTAACAATGCTTCAATGGAGCCGTGGTTCGAGACCACGGTGTAACCTGGAGGTCATTATGGGCAAAAAAGAAATCAACAGCTTCAATGGAGCCGTGGTTCGAGACCACGGTGTAACAGGAACGAAACAACTCGAGGATAGCTCACCTCAAGCTTCAATGGAGCCGTGGTTCGAGACCACGGTGTAACCGGACCAATCTATTCAAGTACCTCCGGCAATATGCTTCAATGGAGCCGTGGTTCGAGACCACGGTGTAACGAGAAATGCTGGCAGTACGCTATCAAGGATATCGAGCTTCAATGGAGCCGTGGTTCGAGACCACGGTGTAACGCGTGCCGACTGTCGTCACGCCGTTATTCTGTACGCTTCAATGGAGCCGTGGTTCGAGACCACGGTGTAACGGCAGACCTGAAACAAGGCTTTCGATCAGGTAAAGCTTCAATGGAGCCGTGGTTCGAGACCACGGTGTAACTAGCGGCACCAGGAATCAAAGCCGCTGCTGCGAGCTTCAATGGAGCCGTGGTTCGAGACCACGGTGTAACCCAATTTGTAAACAGGGCCAGAAGTTGTAAATTGGCTTCAATGGAGCCGTGGTTCGAGACCACGGTGTAACCCGGCAAATTTGCCCACGATGTAGACGCTACTAGGCTTCAATGGAGCCGTGGTTCGAGACCACGGTGTAACTGGCTACAGTTTTCCAGCGAGCAATCCGCAAGCAGCTTCAATGGAGCCGTGGTTCGAGACCACGGTGTAACTGGGCGTCTTCGGCACCGGCTGTCTGATGATTGAGGCTTCAATGGAGCCGTGGTTCGAGACCACGGTGTAACCAGGTAACAAACGCGAGCGCGGCCGTCTTCTCGATGCTTCAATGGAGCCGTGGTTCGAGACCACGGTGTAACCGCGTCCAGGCACCGGTTATATCCATCGCATCGAGCTTCAATGGAGCCGTGGTTCGAGACCACGGTGTAACGGCGCTCGATTTTTATATCTGCTACCTCGTTGAGCTTCAATGGAGCCGTGGTTCGAGACCACGGTGTAACTGCTATGGCCCTAAGTCTCTGATCCAGTGGAACAAACCGGCTCGATTCCGCGAACCTGTCTTCCGCCATTTGCCAAGCCACTATTCCCACCGCTAAAGAGAGACAAGTTGTTGAAACCATTAGACCGCGAACCTTCTAGGGATGCTATGAGTGCTGCATGTTCGCGGAAACTGCCCTATCCGGAGAACGGCATGAAAAGACCCAGCCCGTAGTGGCAGCGGGCACCTAGCACGAATGGCCCTTCGACCTCAGCCTCAAAGGTTAGGATGCAGCCACTTCCCCTCAACGGATTCTCCCCTTTCCTGCTCCGGATAAAGTACATCCAATGAACTGGGTGCTTGCTGCCAAGAGTCGACGGAACCCATTCAATCTCGACTGGCGCAGGCAAGTCATGGAACCGGCATTCATGCAAGACTTCACCTTGAAGCCACTCTAGGTAAGTGCCTCGTCCCTTCCTGTAATGCCTGGTGGTGACAAAAGGAGTGGAGCTGATCCAGCGCACACTTTTGCACCTGGGAACTTTGGGCGCAAGTGAGGTAAGCACCATTTGCACGTCAGGTCGGCCGTCCGACTGCCAGACTGAACGCAACACATTCAGGGACTTTAACTCACTCGCGTCGAAGGGCTCCTTCGCATAGACAAGGAGATGATCGAGCCTCCCGTCATCGTCTTCATCAAGAGGGACATAGAAAGCATGGCTGTGGCCATCCAGGGGCTTTCCTTCGGGTGTCTTCCCCGAGAAACGTTGCGATACCAGGTTCGGATCATTCTGGACACGGGCATGGATACCCATGAGGTGGCGGCGGATCTTCTCGGCAAAAGAGGCCGTCTCAGTAACTCGTGGCAAGACCTTGGAGACAAGCGCATACTTGGCGTATCGGACCTCTCTGGAACCGGATTCTGGTCGTGGGGGTCTTATTGTCAACGCGTCGGGGCTTCGAGTGTAATCTCTCCAGAGAAGAGCCGGTGGGTCGCTCCAGCCTTCGTCCAGGAGTCTCGTTGTGGATAGTGAAAGAGCTTCACACCACGAACAAGCCTTCCCCGTCTTGACCAGCTTCTTGCCGTTACTTTCAATCCTCTCCGGCCTGTAGGGCAACTGGGCGTAATCATCCGGCGGCAGCATGCAGGCAACCCGGACGATATCTGTGCTGTTATGTACATTGCCGGGAGACCGAGGGATGCAGTTCCAATCGATACCTGAGGATGATGACCTGACAGATGCCTTTACCCAGGACTCCGACCTTCCGAGATAGTTGACCTCACTGAGGAGTTCATCCAGGTGTTCAACTACCGATGGTTCAGGGTTGGTATCCAGACTTATGTACACCTTCTCAGCACGGCTGATTACCACGAACGCATCGAAGATGAGCTGCTTGGCACTGGGGTCGGTTTGGTTGCTGCTCAGAAATGATCGAGTATGGGCCGGGGTCGCCGGTGGAAGGGAATACCAGGCGGTGCCGCTTAGGCTTTTGAGCACGGCATACATGCGCTCATCTGTCCAGTCGGGCCTTCTCCTCTTCCAGACATCGATCAAGGCTCTTCCCAACCTATAGGTCGAAGGGGGCCATTCCACCTCACCCTCATTGACGTTTCTGCCCCACGGATTGGCATGGTAGCGCCCCGCAGGGAACTCCAGTTCGATGATCAGCATGTTCGTCCTCTCGCAATCAGGCATCCTGTTCTTTGGACTTCTTCAGAACCACGGGGGTTTTAATGAAGGTTACAGGAGGATCGGCAAACATAGCTTTGCATGATTTGATCTTGTCCCCCAGATACACCAGAAGCTCTTCCCTGGAAGAAATCTTGAAGTCTGCCGGGTCGGTCACGGTGACCGCAGTCTTCTTCTTGAGGTCGCATGCCGTCCTTAGGCGCGTTCCCCCATCGAGAAAGGAGCTAATCTTGTAAAATGCAAGGGCTACGATCAGTTCAGAAGCGTCCTCGCCCAAGGCGTAGCTCCTTATCAAACCGATGTCGATATTGAAGTATGCCTTGATCTCGTCTGCGACAAACTCAACCCGCTGAAAGGGGACGTTTCCGTACACATCCTTGTCATATTCCTTGGCCCTGAGCTTGCCTGTGGGGTCTATGGGGTTGAGCTTGGCTCCGCCCGACACAGCCTCACGCACCCCCCTCGCTTCAATAAACGCTGTGACTGCGCGGGACACTTTGATCCTCCCATCTTCCAGGTTGGCAAGGAACACCCCGTGCAGAATGCTGTTTACATCATAGAAGAACAGGGCATGCGCAATCTTCTGCCAATTGAGGGGAGTGTACCTGTCGTATGAGGCTGCTTCCTTGAACTTGTTCTTGAAGTCGTCGTTGGAAATGATGTAGGGCGAGTTGATCCTGTGCGGCTCCAGCAGAGAGTTCGTCGTGGTTTTAGTGTCTCCGCTCAGTTCCACGTGAATGTAAGGCAAGCCCCGAAGCTCGTCTATAATTTCGTTGTCCGGCCCCAGGATCGTACTTTCCAGCCGATTTGCCATGGACTGTGCGGTCTCAACCAGGAGCATTCGGGTGCCGTCTGCAAGTTGATAGGTGGCCGCACCCAGGTCGGCGAATCCAGTTGGTTGAAACCTGTCACCCTGAACCGGTTCAAGTTCGACTTCCATCAGTACTCTGTTGACACCCTTCAGTGGTTCAAACATCATCGTCTCCATTTCGCAGCCTGGGGTTAAGCTCCAAGGACCAAAGACTCCAGCTTCCATTGTTGATTGACCGGTACAAGCATGGAGGCCAGTAATCTGCCGGGGTCCAGATTCTCTTCATAATCGACGTTGAATGGCTTGAGTTCCGATACACGCAGACGATGGATAGCCTGAGCGCATGCCTCGCGCACGCGTCCAGCCTCCAGTAGGTGGACGATCCTCGGCTCAACGGGAAGGTGAACCCTCTTCGCCGGGGATGATGTATGGAGGAGCTTCAAAAGAGCATACGTGCGGGAGATCGGGTAGTCCGAAAGCGCGGTCGACCAATCTTTGGCGATTTTCCTCAACCCCGGCTTCCCCCAGTCGATGAGCGTAAATCCCCACAGGAGGTCCTCCACCTTGTTGTCGTCTGTATCTCCCCAAAGGAACGGCATTAGGTCCTCCGGGGCAACAGTCACTTGAGCCGCTATCGGCACGCCGGTAACTCTCAGTTTTGAGGCATCCAAGACACGGCGAGCCAGCACACGGCCAAGTCTTTCAGGCAGTGTGTTGCCAAGCCAGATATCCGGGTTCTTTTCCTGCCCCCATAGCCATGGCTTCGTCTTATCGACACCCGAAAGGGTACTCCTGATGGGACCTATTTCACCTGTGCTGCCGATGGAGGCGATTGAGGCGGCAATGCGGGTTTCACTGCTTCCGTCGTCACCTTTGGCGATCCAGCCAGGGGAAAGACCACACAGGGGGCTTGGTAATGCCGGGTCCTTTGCTCGGTCTCGGGTCGCAATGGCCCGCTCCGTCCTCCCGAGCGCCCGTATGAGATCATTGAATTTCAGAGCGTTGGGTTGCTTGCAGCAACTGAACACGGCTTCATCGAGTTGCCGACGGAGACTTGTGAATGTAGCCGGGATGGTCGCAAACATTCCAAGGAATCGGTCAAGCGCTCTAGTCAACCGGTCCAACTCATTAAGAAGCTCCAGGCTGGGGTTGTAGTGGACAGGAAGTCTTCCCGCAGGGAGGGCCACATAGCTTTTCCCACGCCTTTCAAGGAAGGCGAAACGTTCAAAGGAGGAAAGTCCCCTGTCGACACCAAGCATGCCAATAGCGCGGGAGAAGTCCAGCCCTGTCCTTGCGGATCGTACTCCCACGGTCGAGCGTCCTTCCCCGAACAGGTACTTGACCTCGGCAATTGTCGCGGGATTTGGCCACAGGGGAAACCAGGTCTCCTTGCGTCTTTCCTGAGTAGGTTCAGCAGCTGAGAGCCCTACCGGAGAGAAGTAGACCGTGAATGGGCTGGTGAGCTGGGCATCCTCACCAGTCTGATTGCGGCGGGTCATCGCACTTGAAAGTAGCAGGGTCCCTTCGAGCATCAGAACAAAGTCCCAGGGATTGATCTTGAAGTCCTTGGTTTCGATGTCCGTGCCCTGGTTGTACCCTCCAGCACGCCCCGGATCATACTGGCCTATCTTTCCAGCAGCCAGACCGCTGATAACGGTGCCGTAAATAGCGGAGCCGAAGAGATGCGCCGTGTTCTCCGGAGCGCTTCTCATCAACAGTTCGGCTACACGCTGCATGAAGTTGTTGCTGAGGTCCAGCCTCAACTCGTTTCCACCAGTTCCCAGCACAGGATTGTATGAAGCCTTCCCATCGGAGTGCAGAGCGCACACTGCGTCGACCCAGGCCAGACAGACCTCTGGCAATCTGGACCGGCATGCAGCGATGATGGCTTCTTTATTACCGCCTCGTTCCATCCGGGTGCATTCGCCCCTCGCCTTCTTTGCAGCATTCCACCAGATCCTGAGCATCGCAAGTTCTGGAGATTTACCCTTTTTGACAGCCCCTTCAAGCTCAGCCAGCCTCACTTCTCCGGAAGGCATTCCATTCCATTGTCCCTCAGGAGTGCTCTCCTCAAGGTCCCGCAGGAGCTTCTCAGTGTCATCCCGTCTCTTGCCTGGACGCATCTGACTTACTGCAGACCTGATGATATTGGCGACATCCACAACACGGTCCGGTGTGGTCGGCATCTCGGGCCATTGCTTGATCTTTTCAATGACTTCCCGGTAGGGAGCAAACCGTGGGTCTATGCTGGCCGAGATAGCCTGGATGCCATCAGGTGTATCCCCAGGGTAGAAGCCGCTGCCGCCGTTCCAGGGAGATACAATGGGTGTGGGTGTGTACTTCTGGCAGAAGAACGCTTCAAGCTCTTCTTTACTCAAGGCAGTCCTTATGAGAAACGACTCCTCTCTCCAGCAGCCCTGTGTAGCGGGGTCCTTCTGTTCGGAGAGGAGCCGTAGGAGCCCCAGCGCCTTGAGATAGCTCGACAGGGGCTTCGGCTTACAGTTTGTCAGGAGATGTTCATGCATCATTCTGAGCAGCCTTTCTGCTGGCACGCCAGTCGGCAATACGTAGGATGGCTTCAAGGAGACCCAGCCGGAAAGGACCGAGTTCCGGATCATCCCGTAATCCCAGCATTCTTGCAAGCCAACTAGGTCCATGAGGCCCCTCACCGAACTCCATATAGGAGAGATTCATGGTCTTTGGCATCAGGTACTGGCCGTCACCGAGGTCGGCTTCGCTAAGGACATCGCCTTCCCATACTCCTCGTGCGAAGCGGATGTGAGGGTCAGGTGGTGCTGATTCCTTCGGGATTGATCTTATGGAGAGTCTCACCTTGCCGTGATGGGCGGCTGCAAGGTACACTGACAAGTCAGGGAAGCCCTGCTCGATCATGGCAAGGGCGGAGGCCAATTCGTGTCTGAACCCTTTGCGCTCATACCGGACACTCTTAAGAGCTGTCTTTCCCCAGATATGATCAGGATCGTTTTGAGGGGGGTCGCCAAGCATGGCCTTCTGGAACACTGGATGCGCTTTCCCGGCATCATGCCATCGACCTGCAATGCGCAAGGACTCCGTCGCAGCCCCGTCTAAGAGGGAACAGGATGCCAGGAGCGCATCAAGCTCGCCACAGACAAGATCATTGTGTTCTGCAAGAACTTGCCAGGTGGTCGCGCTGTCGAAGTCGTCATCATTGGATTCCTCGGGCACCTTTGACAGCTGGAGTGACTCTGGGATGTCTTTTCCGTTCCCAGTCCAGCCCTTCTCAGAACTGTAACACCCGACCTTGCGGCTGAGCAGGATGATCTGGCCGGGGCAGAGGCTTGTCGGACTCGGGCGTTCCCAGTGTTTCTCCAGATGATTCCATCGCCAGAGGTCCAGTGCCTTTACTGCACGAAGGCCACCGAGAGAGACGTTGCAAAGCTCTTCGCGGTTTGGTGCAGGCTCCTCTGCAGTAGGAGGCTCAGTGAGGTCCCGCCAGAAGACCTGAACATCGTGGTCCTCGGTGTCACGGATGAATCTTGAGATGTCTATGTCCGCGCCAGCAAGATCAGGAGTGGTGTCGAACAGGTCGAGAATGTCCTTGCGTCTGAGCACATGCCTTTGATCCATGGTGGTAGCCACCTGGGGTAGGCTCTTGGGACTTGCATCGCCCAGTTGCTCCAGGATGGTGACCGAGTTTGCGAGTTCTTCTGCGGTGTATGGCAAGCTGGAGGACCTCTTCTCAAAGTCGGCATCGAGCCAGAAGACCCTGCTCCGATCCTCAACTCCCGCGCGGTTGCACCGTCCGAATCTCTGAACCAGGGACGGCCATGGGGCGAGATCCGTGACCAAGGTTGTAGACGATACATCCACACCGGCTTCTATCACCTGAGTGGCTATGCAGATGGTACCATTGGCTGATGGCGGAGATAAGAGCGCAGTAAGAGACTTCAGGCGGTCATGGGGCCGGAACCTGGAATGGAGGAGCACATGCTCAGCAGGGGGTGCTCCGCCCTTGATTTCCTCGTACAGGGCTATTGCTCTTTTGACTGTGTTGACAATGACCAGCGTACGTGTGCCGGGTCGGTGCTCCTGGATGATAAAGTTTGCAAGTCGGACCAAGTCGCCGTGAGTGATGTCCACTTTGGAGATGGGCTTGGCCGCTTCAAACCGTCTCTTGAGGGATGGGTCATCTCGGTCAGCATCGGATAGTGTGACCTCGTGAATGATTTGGGTGTGAGGGTTGAAGTCTACGGTGCTGAGCCACCCCTTCGCAAGAGTTGCACTCATCCATATAGATTGAACCGGCAAGGCGGTGCCAAGTGAGTTGCGGAAGGCTTGCAGTTGGACTGAAGTAAGCAGCCCCGATCCCATTAGCTGGACCTCATCAAATACCCAGAGGCAGTCGTTGTTACACAGGCCGAAGTGCACAGGCCAACGGAATCTGCTCATGCCATAACCACGGTTAAGCGCGCGTGAGAGCAATTGGTCCTGGGTACCGATGAGCACTGTGTCCAAGTCGGGGTACAAATCCCAGTCTACGTCGACTTCTCCTCCCATGAGTACATGGACGTTGCCTGCATCAATCGGCAAATCAATGCCTGCCTGTTTGAGCTGTGTTATCCACTGCCTGATATTCGTGGCCGTCTGCTCGACCAGGACCCTCATTGGCAAGCAGTAGACAAGTCGCCTGGGGGTGCTGGGAGCCTTGAGAAACCTCTTGTACAGCCATGCCACAGCGATGGCGGCAGTCTTGCCCATCCCGGTGGGTACGTTCACCACTTGAGGCCAGGGGCCGTCCGCGAGGCGCCTCTGATATTCGTAAGGACCGTTTGTGCAGCCGAGAGCTTCCTTAAAGAAGCTTGCGTAAGAGAGATTCACGGTACTCTCCAGCAGATTGGTTTGGCAAAAATATCTTGCACTTTGGGATCGAATGATTGGACTGGTTGCGTTTATACCACAAGGCTGGTGATAACGCTAGGGACCGTGTCCGGGGCGTCGGGGAAGCTCAGAGGACGAAGATATAGATTCTATGGTTGGCTAAACGGAAACCGGCTGAACAGATCTACTCTGCCAAACAGGTCAGGTTCTTGAATTGAGGAAATTTCTCAACGTGTAATGCGAGTCGTCTATCTTCAGTTTTTTGCGGATATTTTTCCGGTGGGCACGCACCGTGCTCTCAGCGATATGCAACTGCCTTGCTATTTCTTCACTAGTCAGGCCACTTTTGACAAGAGACCCAACCCTCAGTTCGGTGAATGAAAGGGTCTTGGCTACGCCGAAGTCCATGGAAGTCAAGTCTTCAATCTGCGTGGTCAGCATATCAAGCTGGGCTGCATACTTGTGAAGGGCCTGATCATTTCTCAGTTTCGCGACTACAGGCATCATGAGATTTCTTAGTTTCAGGGCGATTTGTTTCTCGATTCCCTCCCTCTCTCTCTCGATATTTTTGGTAAAGATCGAAAGGGCGCTGTTGGTTTCTATAAGTTGGGTATTCAAGTCTTCGAGCCGCTGCTGATGAGCAAGCAATTCCGAGCGACTCTGATCGAGGTCGTATGCCAGCTTCTTTAATTCCCTCTCATTTGCGAGGGACTTCAAGGCCCTCAAGATCGAATGGTACAGCAGTCCATTGCGAAAGGGCTTCTCAAGCAAGTCGTAGGCGCCGAGTTTGAGTGCCCGGATAGCCGTATCTTTATCGGCTAACCCGGTTATGGTAATGATTTTGAGATCATCCGACGCTTCGTCACTGATCTGTGTGATCAGGTCCAGTCCGCTGACATCAGATATAAAAACGTCGAGCAGGACAACATCGCATTCATTCTCGCGGATGTATGCCAGGGCGGCTTCCGGCTGGGTAAAGCCTTCTGCGTGAAGGCCCCAGGATTGAATCATCTCAGTGAGAGTATCGCAGACGAGCGGGTCGTCGTCCACTATGGCTATCCTGGAACCTTTAAAAGCTTTCATTGCCTCCATATCTCTTTTTGGCACTGAACAAACCAAGACCGTCTATGCAGCGTCTTCAAGTTTCTTTGCTAAATCCGAGCAACTTACCAGGTATCTCTCGTCACATTTTGCTGACATATTACACAAACCGGCAAGAAAAAATCCAACTATGACACCTGCAGAAAGCCATGCCAGGAACCACATAGGTCACTCCTTCTTTCCGTTTAGCGAAAATAGCCCTTTTCCTTCATCCTCGAGCGAATTTGCCCGCCTCCAAAGGGATATTACAAATAATGTGCCAGTTAATGCTATTGAAGGAAATGCTGGTTTGATCCCGTTTCGCAATGGCTTCCGGAGTGAGTTGGCGTGGATCTGACTGAATGGATTATTCGATCCTGAAAATATCGGAGGTTAATGATAGGACTCTAACGTTTACATCTGACTACACCGCTGTAGGCCAGATCATACAGTCTGCCCCAAATACGGGCAAGGATCGAGCAATCTCCACGCCGGTATCCGGCCAATGGTCTGGAGGGCAGGCCTGGTCGAGGCTCAGTCAGCGTCGGGAGCCATGTCGGAGTCCACATCGAAGAAAGTGTAGTGCTCCTGCCGGCATGTGAGGATCAGAGAATCGGCAGTGGTCTTCAGGTCCGTGTGCAATGGTTTCACGGACGCCACCCGCGCGACGGTGGCGCCGTTTTGCAACATGCGCAGCGGGATGTGATAGTTGCCGTCTACGCATACTGCAGCGTCAGCACCGGTGACGAGGTACATAGTGCAACCATCCTGTGGTTTATCCTGAGCAGAGACAGCGGCATTTGCGGGTAGGTCCACCAGGGTTGTCATGCTGTTCCAGTTAAAGAAGAGGCCTATTTTGTACAGGTTGGTCTGGGAGACCTTCAACACCGTTTTTTTGTTCTTGTCCATGATGTAATAGACGGGTGCATCTTCGCCCTTGACCCCGATGATAGTCACTCCGTCACTATAGGCTTTGATGAATCTATCCGGTGAGACATCGACTGAAAATTCCTTTTCCCGGTCCGAATAGTACGTCCCACTGATGGACAAATTGATCGGTGGCTTTATGATGTCACGTATGCAGAGCGGCTCTGCCGATACCTGAGCTGCAGCAGCCAGGAAGGCGGGCGCGCAGCAAAGGGATACCGTGAGGATGGTGGAAATTGAGGTCTTCGCAGTAATCGTATTCTCCTTGGCCGGACGGGCGCCTGTTGTATCCGGAGGGGTGGTATGGCCGCAGCCTGGATGGCCATTCAAACCTTTGACGCCGCAACGGGGTGATGGCGTTACTGCCGCAGCGCCTTTGCGTAATCGAAATAGGTTACACTCTTTCCTGTCGAGTCTTTGACGGTTGAGGTGACAAGCTCTGCTTTGAAGCTTGATTTTCCATGGTCGATCATGCTTTTGTCGTTTACGACAGCCGTCGGTTTATAAAAGGTCAGGCCCTTTATGGGCCGGGTTGTCAAGACGGAGCGAGGGAGAGTGACCCGGACTTTCGCGCGTGAATTCTTGATGGCCTCATACAGCACTCTGCCGTCGGTATTCGGGAGATCCAGGCTGAGCAGGTAGGCGATCGTGGGCGCAACGTCGATATTCCCGGAAGGGACCTGGTCCTGAAAACCGGACTTGAAGTCGGGGCCGGAGGCGATCAGCGTGTTATGCACATCCACGGGGCTGAACGAGCCGTGCATACCCCTGTAGCCCTGCATGCTTTCGTATTCGGTCCCCTTCATCCCCTGTACTGTTGCGTTTTCGTTGTAATTGTAACTGACTATGATATCGGGACTTCTGCCCTCATTCTCAAGGTTGACCGTGCTCATCTTGAACGTTCCCTCGACGTTGCCGTAGCGGTCGTCGACAAAGATGGCGCCGAATTCTTCGCGCGACTGCAGGAATGACACGATGCCCTTGACCATGTCAGCGTTTTTGTTCACCACATACAGGTAATCACTTCCCCCGTTTGCGGCTATGACCACAGCGTCCTCGGGCAGAGGGGACGGAACAACAAAGCTCCTCGTGTTATACTGGTAGCCGGGTCCGTTGCCGCACGCCGTGCCGTCGGTATCGGTCCGGGTGGGGTAAACCTGGGTGCCCCCCGACAGTATACCGGACATGACCGGGTCTTTTATGCAGCCGATTCCGTCGTAGGCGTGCGCCGCTACTCCGTTATCAGCAAGAAGTTGAGGCAGCCGCACGTCGCCGGATACGGAATAGCCGCCAACGGGGTCCTTGCCAGTCGTCACCATCGCTCCGCCCCGGATATCCCGGAGAGGAAAGAGCGAGACCTCGCCGGCTACGGTATTATGGCCGTGGTCTGAGACTACCATGATATCGGTATTGTCATAGATTCCCAACGCTTTCAGTCTCGTGATTATCTGGCCGAGCATGTTGTCCATGCTGGCCAGGGAATCCCTGTAGGCTGCGCTGCCCGGACCGTACAAGTGTTCGGTGGAGTCGGGATCGCGGAACCAGACGACGGAAACGTCCGGGTCCTTCTTGGGAAGAATGTAGTTCAGATAGGTGTTGAGCATATACAGGTTGGCGCTGGAGAAGATACTGGTCGTGCCCGCTGTGGGGTCCAAGGTCACGCCGTCGGCAAGAAACGATTTTGCTCCTGCAGCAGTCGGGCTGCCGTTATTGGAGGCAAGCGTAATGCCGGGCCACATCACCGGCGTGTTTTTGGGGAGGGGATAGCCGTTGTTCTGGAGTTCAGTGGCAAGCGACTCGGGAAATACCATATTTTCGTCGATCCCGTACCCTGCGCGCGTCAGGTCGAACAGGAAAGCAGCACCCGATTTGCCGACGATACAGGTCTTGAGCCCTTTAGCCTGCGCAGCTTCCAATATGCGTGTGACCAGCAAGAGTTGTCCATTGTAATACCCGTTTATTGAGGTCAACATGTTCCAGTCTTCCGTGAATACCGGCTGGTTATAATCTACGCGACTTTTTGAGGCGTTGTTGCCTTGGAGTGTGTTCGGTCCGAGCCAGAGCCAATTGCCGTAGAAACCTGCCTTACCCGGGAAATCGCCCGTGTTGAAAGATGAGGAGTTCATCATCGTGAAGGTGGGATAGGTAGCATGGTTCTTGTCGAAAAAAACCCCTCGCTGAGACATTCCCCAAAGGTTTGGCGTCGTTTTCAGTGTGACGCTGTCGAGTCTGAGCCCGTCCCACACGAAAAGGATGACCTTCCGTTGTGTGCCCGTGGCAGCAGCAAGATCGCTGTTGCAGACTGAGAGCAGCATAATCCCGCACAACATTAACGACATGCACGCCAAGTTCCGCCTATGTTCCATGATGTTGCCCCTTCTCGTGGCTGGTTCAATTCACAGAGCGCAGACGAACCAATAAGCTCAAAATGGACACCTAAGAGCTCCAGCGTTGACATTGCTCTATTATTCATCGCGAGTGTGTCACTGAGTTATTACGTAAAAGTGACAGACTGGTCGCATTCTTGTGACAATTGCGCATCCCGGGTGTGGGCTCAGCTTTGGATTTACGTTGGTACTGAGTAGTCTTTGCGACATTGCCGGAAGACTATAAAATGAATCGGATGCGTGTGACTTGAGGCGACGAGCTTTCTTCAGACGAACTAATCGTGCGGGCAGAAAAGGTTGAATACTGAGTCACGAGGCGCAAATGTTTCAGAATCAAGGTCCGGCTGTCAAACTTCATGATTTTAAAGGGTAGGATTTTGCAACCGTCATTCAGGCGAAAACCGGAATCCGGGAAAACGCAACGAATAAGCAACCTGCGCCGATCTAATCTAGGCGCCCGGAACCTGTCTAATAGACAGGTGTTCGACCCAGAACACCTTGCACGCTCCATCCCCGGTTTGCGTGTTTGTGAGCGATGTAACCCATGTCCAGTTGCCTCCTTCGCGTACTCCTATCAGGTAGCCGCTCAAGTCGATGATCTGCCCCACTCGAAGCCCTTTGAGGCGCCGCTTGATACTGTCGTCGGCCGGGACCATATGCATATTGGAACTGCACTGCATCAGCTCCGAGAGGGGGACCGAAGGGGTTTTGGGATAAAGAAAGTACCAGCGTCCCCCCTGCGAGATATCCAGCTTATCGAGAATACTCTGGTCCGACATTGGCCCCCAGCCAAGCGCAAGGTCTATCGGAGAAATATCGGCCACGTTGTCAAACCTGTACGGTTCCATGCTGAGCACCCGTGCCGTAAGGCTGTAGGAAGCGAGCGGCACGATTTCGCGTTTCCCTATTTTCCAGGATTCGGGATTGCTAATTATAACCTGTAACGGTTCGGACCCTACGAGAACCCCTGGAGGGTATTTGATTTCGCGGGACGTAAAGAAACTGTAGACCGCAATGGAGAGTATAACGAGCAGGAAACAGAGCAGAACAATTTCCTTCCTCTCTTTAAGCGTGTTGTAAATGACGAACGAACCCGAACCCGAACTCGAACTCACGGAAGGTGCAGACTTTGTCTCCACAAATTTCTGATAACGGTCGAATATGATCCCGCATCCGATGCACTCGGAGGCTTTTGCCTGCAAGCGGCCACATTTAGGACAGGTCACTTCCTCCTCGGCGCCGGGGTCCGGCAAGGTTTCATTTTCCGGCCGGCTTAATGGCGCCGCAGGCAGCCCTTCTGAGTCGCGGGAAGGCGCCATGGAACAAAGGACTCCCGCATTTCCGAAGGCGAGCACATACTTTTGAGCTGTCGCCTGATCGACGTCTTTCTTTATAATCAGCGGTCGACCGGAGAAAAGCCGATCGAGGGTAGCCGGGCTCACTTTCAGGATTTCGGCCAGGTTCTTCCTGACCGCGCCGATCTCCCTGCCTGTCGCTATCTCGCCGCTTAAAATGACGTTATATGTTTCTTTGCCCTCGGTCATGACTTCTCCTGCAGTTTGGCTTCCCTGCTCCGTTTAGAAATAAGCAACGTTTATGCCGTCTACTCCTCCCTCATGCCCGAACATTGCCGTCAGAATCCCACTTATCGTTCTTGTACTTGCCGTCTGGCTTGTTCGCAGCGGGAATACATTAATTTTAATTATGGCTTCGACTTGGCTTTCAACAGATGCCGAACCGCATTGCAGGAGACAAATTTTGTCCAATAAACTTCGGGAACGTACCAAAAGTGTCACAATACTGAAGTAGATAATCCCTCTTACATGGCGGACCACCCCGGGTCGAACCTTTGCAACCTTAGCATCAGGTCTACGTCTGTGCTGAAACTCTTAAAGCGATGTTGTCAGGATGTAACCGGAACTTTCGAAGAAAGGAAAAACACCATGGCCGCCTACGTTCTATCTTTGAAAAACCATCTTCTTTACGGTCAAGCCATTCATCTTTTTCAACTTCGCTTCCATCTGGAGAATATCGGCTTCATTGCCATAAGTTTCAAGGATCAACAAGCCGACATTAGAGCAGTGCGATTCTGTGATTTCGTGCAAGCCAAGGCGTGTCTTTATATTACAGCCATACTCGGTCAGGATCTTTTGCACGTCCAGAATGTTTTCCACACGATTGGTAACCTGCACACCCAAAATAATCCGTTTTGCCATTCGCCACCTCCTTCAAGCTGGAATAATGCGTCAAGTTGTCACTATGCATACCGAACCGCATTTCCGGCCGCATTCTGCTCGAAATAGCTTTCGCTTGAAACTTTTCCAGTCTCTCCGATAAATCAGAAGTCCGGCAAGATGGGCGATGTTCGGATGTCTTGAGACTCACACCCTGTCTATGGCCATGCCGGGGTAATACCCCACTGATCAGGACCACTTTTTTCCAGGCCCCTCCCAGCCGGCCTTCCGAGATCCTCAGGCGTCACCACGACACGTATTCAAACGTCAGTATTGAAGGCGGGACGCCCATTATCGGCCTCACCGCACTATGAGCACAGGGACCTTTGCCTCGTTATGAATGACTCCATAGGCAACGCTGCCGAGTACTGCGGCTGCCAAAGCACTTCTACCATGGGAACCGATAACGATAAGATCCGCCTTTGACTTTTTAGCCTCTTTCACAATATTCTCAACAGGGTGCCCCGTCTTTATAACTATCTCTGAATGGACGCCGCTTTCATTACACAGCTTCTGCATCTCTCCAGCATGCCCTTTCGCATTTTCGCGCAGATAATCCTCGAGAGGCTCTATTACATGCGTTGGAGTATCCACGGCAGGAACTGTCTGGGCTATAAACGCGCGATTATCGATAACGCTCAGGACAATTACCGAGGCATTTAACTGTTTTGCAAGGTCAACGGCATACTTGACAGCTTTTCGAGCCGTCGTTGAACCATCTGTCGGCACAAGAATCTTTGAAACCATAATTCCTCCTTTAATCCGGAATAATGCATCAAGTTGGGCGCGATACATACAGGACCACATTTTCGTGTTGGATTCCGCTGGAAAAGCTCGTGAAACGCCCAGTATCCCCCATAGAACCCTCTCATGTCAGAATCAAGAACGCAAATGGTTTTGGCCCGAATAATTCCTCAACATGGTCGCCCACGATCGCCAAATCACATAGTAAGTCCGCAAGACGGGTTTGTATGTTTGCCGGTCGATTATTCTATTTCTTGAACTCGTCCGACTTGTAGTCGATTAGCTCAAGAAGCACGCCATTCACCTTCCCAGGATGGATGAAAGCGAATTCGCAGTCTCTGAACGGCCTGACTTTCTTTCCGTCCGGAGCAGGGACAAAAGGGTAATCCTTGGGCTCAAGCTCCTTTATGGCTTCTCTTGTGTTATCCACATTGAGACTTATGACCATCACCCCTTCTCCGTTTTTCTCTATCCATCCGGCCACCGGACCATCGAGGGTGGTCGATTCCATGAGTTCAAACCCCACTTCACCCACCCAATACCTGGCGACGCGGATCTTTTCCAGCTCATCGATGTATGGATCGTCCGGTCCTGATTTGCCAAGGATAGGCTCCCATACCTTCCTCGCCTGGTCCAGATCCTTCACGGCAATACATATGTGGTCGACATTGTTGACCTTCATGGTTTTCTTCTTTCCAGAAAGGGGCAGGCTCCCGTTGGGTCCTGAGAAAGGTGGACGGGGGAACATTCCCACTCTCATGCTTGAGTTCAGCCGCAATAATGCATAACGTTGCGCGCGGTGCATTCGAACTGCATTTTCGGGTCGGATTCTGCCCTAAAAACCTCTGCAACGACCTTAAAGCCCACCAAACCATACGATTTCATAATCCAACATGCAAGTGACAGGTGAAGGAGGCCGGTTTCGGCAGTTTCAGGACGCCCACCGAATCCCCCCATCTGACCAAAATAGCCATTTAGATTACCGTGCACATTGTGAATGAGAAGCGGCACTTGTTAAACAATGAAAAAATCCGAACAAATAAACTGCTAAGGCAGCGTTGATTAATCTGCACAAAAGAAAGGAAAACAGAGCGGTGAATGTATCGTCAAGCGGGGGAAAAAGAAAAATCTTCAATTAGCGTTTGCAACTCACACCCGGCTTTCGTCTTGAAAACTCTCTTTGATGTGAATCAACTCCGGTAAACATTTAAAAAAGCACTCTACGAGCTCGGGATCGAGAGCGGCGCCACTACAGGCCTTGATTTCTTTCAGAGCGTCATCCAAAGGCCATGCCTCCTTGTAAGGCCGTTTGGAAGTGAGTGCATCAAATATGTCGCAAATTGAAGCTATTCGTCCCCCAAGGGGAATTGCGTATTCTGACAATCCCTGAGGATATCCCGACCCGTCCCATTTTTCATGATGAGTCAATGCTAATACCCCTCCCATTTTTATCAGCAATGAATCGTGTCCGGACAGAATCTCGGCTCCCAATGTCGTATGCGTCTTCATTGTTTTCCACTCTGCCGCGTCGAGTGGTCCCGGCTTGAGTAGAATAGAATCGGGTATTCCGATTTTGCCCACGTCATGCATTGGGCTTGCTTGAAAAAGCAAGTCGCAGGTTTCTGCATCACAGCCGTAGGCCGCCGCAAGAATGCGACACATATGGCTCATCCTCTTGATATGCATGCCTGTCTCGTTATCCCGGTACTCCGCTGCGCGTGACAAGCGGTAGATGATTTCAAGTCGTGTATCCTCCAGTTCTTTTGTGCGCTCCTTTACGCGAATATCCAGCATGCGATTCTGGTCGGCAAGCGCAAGCATAGCATATCTGAGTGACAGATGGGTACGGACTCTTGCCCGCAGCTCGGGAATTCGAAAGGGTTTGGTAATGTAGTCGACGGCGCCAAGGCTGAACCCTTTTGTTATCTGCGTGAGATCGTGCACCGCCGTAATGAAGATGATCGGTATCGCGCTGGTTGCAGGATCGGCCTTCAGTTTTGAGCACACCTGGTGGCCATCCATCTCAGGCATCATGATATCGAGCAATATGAGGTCCGGTGGGCTTTCCTTAACTTGCGCGAGGGCAGCATTTCCACTCATGGCAACACTCAATTTATATTCCTGCCTGAGGGCTGCGATGAGAATATCTACATTGAATTTGGTGTCATCAACAATCAAAACTCTGCTGTTTGAAAGATTCTCCAGCATTTTGGATCCCGAACTCCTTCTACCTGAATAATGCCTCAACTTGACCACCAACGAATCCCGGGATGCATTTCGGTATCCGATTCTGTCCGGAAAACCTCTTCGAACACGCTGAAGGCCCCAATAATTATCGGAATGATCATTCACCCGCTGAAGTGTTTTTGCAGATTACCCTGGCCCCTTGAGGAAGAACAGAATCAGATGTGCAAAGGTTCTCTCAACAATGGCAGATCGTTGCCCGATGCGCTATTTCCCAGGTAACCGCCCGAGCCGGAAAGGATTAGATCCATAGCCCGAGACTGAAATGATTCAGAATCAAGGCACCCTCTCAGTTTAGCGCAACCCCACGCCTCCAAGGCCGCAGTACCCTCCCATATGCTAATAAAAACGCACGCGGAAGGGTACCGTTTCTGCCGGAAAAGTCCTCTACACCGCTACTTTAAGTGCGCTAGTCATCCGTGAGAACTTTGTGCGAGATATTATCGATGACGACAGGGCATTCGAAGTAGGTGAGTGATGCATCCGTCCCGTATTTTTCTCTCACAAAGTTCTTCCACTCTTGTGTATAAAGCCGTTCTGCATCTTCCTTGGATTTCCACAGATAAATACCACCGGCCATTCCCCCATCTTGCGACAAGAGGTAGTATTTCCGTATAAGACCCGGCAAGTCCCTGTACTTTGGCGCCGTACTAAGGAAAGCTTGTCGAGCCTGTTCCCGGGTAATCGGCTGTGGCAGCTTGAACTGCGCCATGACTGTAATCATGCTCACGTACCTCCTGCTGTGAAGAGTTGAGGGTAAGACGCCGGACGGCGAATCCAGCGGCTCCGGTTGGACTGGTAAAGAGCATCGAGCTTTTATTTCTGGAGATTCTTCAACAGCCATGCCATGTTCTGACCAAGAACTTTCATGGTCTGGATGCCTTCCTCGTCTTTTTCCACTTCCCCTTTTTCTCTCCCAATGCCTATGTTCCAATACATCGAGCCCGGCACGATCATCTGAGAGCCCAGAAAAAGATGGTTGATTGTGTCAAAAACGTGGGTGGCCCCCGCTCTTCGAACGGCAACGATCGCAGCGCCCACCTTGCGTTTAAACATGAAATCGTTCATTCTGGACACAAAGCCGGCACGATCTATGAGGGCCTTCATTTCCGATGTGACATCGCTGAAATAGGTTGGGGAGCCGAGAATGATCCCGTCGGCCTCGATCATCTTCTGTATACATTCATTCGCGATATCATCCTTTACGGCGCATCGCTTATCCATGTTTTCCCCGCACTTGTAGCAAGCTATGCAGCCGTGGATCTTCTTTCCCGCAAGTTGCACGAGTTCCGTTTCGATGCCCTCGTTTCTGAGTTCAGAGAGCACGTAGTTGATGAGAATTGCGGTGTTGCCGTCCTTGCGCGCGCTTCCGTTGAAGGCCACTACTTTCATTTGCATTCCTCCCGGTTCACATCAAAACTACAGGCAATCGTGGTGTGCCTGCACTCTTATTTTTTGGGATACCCCACCGACTGCGCAAACATGATCTTCCGGCACTCGCAACTTCTCATGGAATTCTGCTATCCTACCATCACAAGTTCGTAATCGCTTGTGCCCAGTCCCATGGTCTCTGCCTCCTTAATCTGGAGCCTTCCGTCCTTTTTGTGCAAGAGACTAAACACATCCCACCCCTCTTTCGGGGTTATATCCGACGCCCTTGAGTCGGGAAGGGGCTTCACCCTGCTTAAAATGTCCAAGGTCGCTGTATCGATGGCTACAGGGTCATCAGATATAAGAATCCCTTGATCCTGTGCGACAGGTGGGTCCGCGAGGGGCATACAGTCACACTCGGGCTGCATTTCGAGGAGGAAGTTTACGTATACGATCCGATGAGGCTCAAAAGTGGACAGGACAGCCTTGGCGCCTTCGGCTACAGCCCGCATGAAAAGCTCATGGGTGACGGGAACGGAAATGGCCTCTACCGGGCAGACCCTTGCGCATCTGCCGCACCTCCAGCATTTTTCCTTATTCACCGTATATGTATCATCGGGAAATGTAAGGCATTCGGCAGGACAGACGTTCATGCAGTCGAGGCAGAGGATGCACTTCGTTTCGTCCCACTGCATGAGGTCCCCCATGAGGAAATGCATCTTACCCCTTCCCTGGTGCCAGTCTCCACCCCTCGGGGCCTGGGAAACTCCACCCATGGATATGTTCTTAAGCGCACCACCCAACACCGCCTGAATGTGCCCTTTGACGTGCGTCAAAACAACCATCGATTTTGCATCGTGGATCGCCGATGCCACGGCCATCTCACCGAGGAGGTCCCCTGCGTGGACTTTAATGGAATCACGGCCGAATATCCCGTCAGCCAGCACCAGAGGTGCGTTGAGTGTGAGGTGCGTATAGCCGGCATCTTTGGCAACTTCCAAATACTCATAACCAGGTATTCTTACGGAGTCAGTCACAAAGGGCTTTGCCGGCACCCTCTTTACCGCATCGACCACCAATTTTACGAATTGTGGTCTTATGGTTCTAAAGGCTCCCTGGTTTCCGAGGTGCATCTTAAGCGGCACAACATCGTCTTTAGGAATAAAAGATGAAAAATCGAAGTCTTTCAGGAAATTCTCAAACTTTCCCATAAGCCCGGATTCATAAGCAAAAGTCCTCGACAGGGGAGATATTTGATAAACTTTAGGCTTCAATTCATTCTCCTTGTTTCTATTTGAATCATCTGTGCGCTATGCATCCAAAGCGCATTTCGGGAGTCATATTCTGCCCGAAAAAACTTCCGGGAACAATCTCAAAGCCTGCAAGTTAACCGATAATCTCCGGGAGATCATACCAGGCGCCGGCGGAACATCCACACGGCTATTGACAGGGAAAAGAGCGCGATGACGGCAAGCGGCCACATGTCCGAGGCGATCCCCCGGAAAGTAGCGGCCTCCAGGAACACCCGGTGGATGATCGATATGACGTAGCGCACCGGGTTTAGCAATGTGACATACTGTACTTCGCGCGGCATGTTGCTGATCGGTGTGCTCAAGCCAGAGAGCATGGCGAAAGGCATGATGGTGAGAAAGCTGCCCAGCAGGGCCTGCTGCATGGTGGCCGCAACCGAGGAGACCATCAGCCCGATCCCCACAGATGCAATCAGGAAAAGAAGGACCCCAAAATAGAGAGTAAACAGCGACCCCTGGAACGGTATTTTAAACCAGAAAAGGGCCAGGATCAGGACCATTGTCACCTGTACCAGGCCGATGAGAATGCTTGGGACGGATTTACCGATCATGATCTCGATGGGCCGGAAGGGAGTTACCAGCAGTTGGTCGAATGTCCCCTGTTCCCGTTCGCGAGCCACGGACATGGCGGTTATTATGACCATTTGAACCATCGTAAGCATTCCGATCATACCTGGGACCATGTACCATCGGGTCTCCAGATTCGGATTGTACCACGCCCTCGGGACGGTTTGCACCGGCGGTGAAGGAGCGCCGTGAGTCTCTTGCCATTTTGCATTGAAGCTGTCGGCGATAGTGCCGATATAGTTCAACGCAGTCCCTGCCGTATTGGAATTGCGCCCATCGGCTATGACCTGCACATCAGCCCGTTGACTTAAAAGCAAACGCCGCTCGAAATCCTGTCCGAACTGCACCACAATGAGAACAGTTTTGCTGTCGATCAACGGTCCTATCTCCCTTTGGTCCCGCAGGTTGGCGACGCGCCTGAATGTGCCGGAGCCATCCATATCGGCCAGAAACTGCCGCGAGGCTTCGCTGCGGTCCTGGTCATAAACCGCGTAGCGAACCCGGCTCAGATCGTATGTAGCAGCGTAGCCGAAAATCAGGGTTTGAATAATGGGGGGGCCGAGTACGGTAAATCGGCTCCGGGGGTCCTTCAAGATGGCCAAAAGCTCTTTTCGGATCAGCGCCAGAATCCTTCGAAACGATTCCATCGTCTAATTCAACCTCTTTCGGGTCTTGCGCAAAGTGAGCGCAAAAAGTATCAGGGACATCACCATCATCACGGCACAATTGGGGATGATTACGCTCCATACGTTTCCCGCCAGAAAGATGGTTTGAAGAAACGACACGTAATACCTTGCCGGGAGCAGATAGCTGACGAATTGAACCGCCCTGGGAACGCTCGTAAGATCGAAGATGAAGCCGGAAAGGAAAACCGCAGGCAGGAACGTCGCAATTAACGCGATCTGGCCGGCGACGAACTGATTGCGTGTTGCGGAGGATATGAACAGGCCGAATCCCAGGGCCACCAGCAGGTAGAGCGCTGAGACCGCTACCAAAACGACCATTGAGCCTCTGAGCGGGACATGGAACAGGAAGCGTCCGGCCGATGCGGTCAGCAGGAGACCGGCCATCCCCAGCAGGAAATAGGGCAGGGTCTTACCGATCAGGATCTCGCCCGTCCGGACAGGTGTGACAAAAAGCGCCTCGAGGGTACCCTGTTCCCATTCGCGTGCCATCACGAGGGCGGTGAGCAGTGCTCCCGTGAGCGTCATAATGAGTACGACCAATCCCGGCACCAGAAAATAATGGCTGTCCACAGCCTCGTTGAACCACATCCGGCTCTGGAGCCGAACCGATCCCATGGATGGTGAGGCCTTACTGATCGCTCTTTGGTTTGTCCACTGTGAGAGGGCGCCTTCGGCATAGCCCTGGATGAAGCGGCCGCGGTTGGCGTCAACGCCCCGGACGATCAATTGAACGGAGGCGCCGCCCGAAGCCAGTTGGCGATCGAAATCCTGCGATAAGCGCACTATGCCGTCAACTTTCCGGTCCTGCATCAGTTTTGCGGCCTCCTGCATGGAAGTAACCTCTGTTACCCTGAAGTAGTCGGATAGCTTGAACGCTGAGGCCACACTTGCCGAGTCAGGGGTAGGGTTCTCCAGGACCACAGCCACGGGGACATCCTTGACGTCCAGCGACAAACCATATCCGAAAAGCAGGATGAGAAACACGGGCAGGACAAGAGCGATAGCTATGCTGCTGGGGTCGCGGATCACCTGGACGAATTCCTTGCGGATAAGCGAGCGGATACGGCGAAGACGCATCCTACCGGAATCGGTCCCAAGTTCTCGGGCAAAACGGGTTTGCATCCTCTGGCCTCCAGGTCAGTGAGCAGTGAGCAGTGAACAAAATCTTTATGGTTCACCCTTCACTCTTTGCTCTGTAATCTTCGACAATGGCGACAAACGCATCTTCCATGGCCGGTTCCTTACCCTCCCGGGCCGGTGCGCGCCTGCGAATATCCGCAGGCGTTCCCGTGGCCAGGACCTGACCGTCCACCATGATCACCATCCGGTCACAATACTCGGCCTCCTCCATGAAGTGGGTCGTGACTATCACCGTGACTCCCTCGTCGGCTAACGCGCTGATCCGGCGCCAGAAGTCACGGCGCGCCAGAGGGTCGACCCCCGAGGTGGGTTCGTCAAGGAAGAGGATTTCGGGTTGGTGCATCAGCGCACAGGCCATCGCCAGGCGCTGTTTGAAGCCTTCGGGAAGTCCGCCGCAGGTAAGGCCTGCTTGCGAGCGCAAATCCAACTGATCGAGCGCCCAATCTATTCGTTCACTTTTGCTTGAGCCCCGAAGGCCGTAGGCGCCGGCGAAAAACTTGAGGTTTTCCATCACGGTGAGTTGCCTGTAAAGGGAAAACTTCTGGGCAACATAGCCGATCCGCTGCCTTGCGGATGCGCGGGCGTAGCGCAGATCCATTCCGGCGACGCTAAGGGTCCCGCCGCTTGCCGGGAGCAAACCGCAGAGCATGCGGAAAGTGGTGCTCTTACCCGCGCCATTTGGTCCGAGCAGGCCAAATATTTCTCCCCTGTGGACCTGGAAAGTGACGTTGTCAACCGCAGTGAAGCTTCCGAATTTCCGGGTCAGATTATGTACCTCCACAACGAGTTCTTCATTCACCAGATCTTCGGGCAGCCCGGAAGATGCGAACGGCTCAAAGTGCCCCTCAAGGCCCGGCCCTGCAGCTTGGCGTACAAGAGTCATGAACCCGTCTTCGAACCGTGGGGTAACCGGGCTGACGGTCAGTCCATCAAAGAGCGCGCTTTCAGGCACCTCATCCCCGGATGTGACTATCCGGACTCGCTTGCCCTCCAGGGTGGCGTCAACGATACCGCCCGCACTCACCAGGGTGGCCTGCAACTGGCGGGGTTTTAAGGATTCGGGAGTGTCGATCCTAAAAGACCTCCCACTCGCTATGGAGCTGATTTGAGAAGGGGGACCGGACGCCAGGACCCTCCCCCGCAGAAGCAGCACCGCCATATCGCACCGCTCCGCCTCCTCGAGGTTGGAGGTGCTGAGCAGTACCGTCAAGCCCAGCTCTTTTACAAGGCGATAGACTATTTCCCATAGTTCCCGCCGTGACAGGGGGTCTACCCCCACCGCCGGTTCGTCGAGCAGAAGCAACTCCGGCGTGCTCACCAGTGTGCAGGCGAGGCCGAGCTTCTGCTTCATCCCACCGGAGAGCTGCCCTGCCAGGCGGCGCATGAAGGGGCCGAGCCCGGTCATTTGCATTAACTGGGGATAGCGCTCGGACCTGGTTTCCGGCGAAAGCGCGTGCAGGTCCGCGTAAAGGTTCAGGTTCTCCTCTACTGTCAGGTCTTCGTAGAGGCCAAATCTCTGCGGCATATAGCCGACCCGGGATTGCACGGCCTGAGGATCGGCTGCGACGTCGATGCCCAATACGTGAATGGACCCCGCTTCCGGGGCGAAAAGACCCGTTGCAAGGCGGATCAGGGTTGTCTTACCCGCACCGTCGGGACCAATCAAGCCGGTGACAGAGCCACGGGCAACACTGATCGTCACGTTGTCGAGGGCTTTTATCTTTTCCTTCGGACCATGCATGAACTCCTTGGTTAAACCCGCGCAGCTCAGTATGTCCGATTCAAGCACATGGTCCGCCATCAGCCGCCCCGGTTTTCCGTCGCGCTTCCACCGTTATTGGATTCCATTCCGGTCAGCGGAACCCGCACCGTGGCGGGCATCCCCAACCGCAGCTCATCGGCCGGGTCCTTTACGAAGATTCGGACTTCGTACACGAGCGACGTACGCAGTTCGGTCGTCTCGACCGTCTTGGGGGTAAAAGAGGCAACGGGGGAGATAAATCCTACCCAGCCATCGTATTTTTTGCCTGGGAAACTGTCCGTGGTCACCGTGGCCGTCATTCCCATGCGGATTTTTCCAAGGTCCGGCTCTTCCGCATAGACGCGGACCCACTTGGGATCAGTAATAGCAATGGTCAGCACCGCTCTTTGCGGCGACGCCATTTCCCCGGGTTCCAGTATCCGGTTCTGGACCACCCCGTTTGTGGGGCTGATGAGAGTGGCATAGGCAAGGTCCTGCTTTGACACTGCAAACCCGGCTTCGTTAGACAAAAGTGTGGCGCGCGCTTCGGAAATGTCCTCCTGCCTCGGACCGATCACCGCAAGATCCAGCGCTTTTTGATTTACGCGGAGCTTCGCCTCGGCGACCTCAAAAGCCGCCTTGGCTGTATCCATGTCCTGCTGGCTTGTGGCGCCGCCGCCGGCAGATTTTTTCAACCTCTCATAGTTGAGTTGGGCGTTGGTGAGGTCGGCCTTAGCAGCATTCAAATTCGCACGGGCCTGATCGATTTCCTGGGGCCGCGTCCCGTTTACCAGGCGCTCGACCACATGCCGCTGTGCCTCAACCCTGGCTTTGGCTTGCGCCGCAGTCGCCTCTAGCCTCTTCATCTCCAGGGTACCCACGACCTGCCCCTTCTCTACCCGGTCCCCTTCCTGTACCAGGACGGTTTCTATCCTTTCATTGCCGTTGAACGCGAGGTTGACCTGACGCAGGTCCAGGTTCCCATACAACTGGAGTTCGTTCTGCGAGGTCCCGGCGGAGTGATGGAACCACCAGTAGACGGCGGCGCCTGCGATCATCACTGCAAGCGCTATGAGTATCATGGTCTTTTTCATTTTCGATTTCCTCCAGCCAACCAATATAGATGGAAGGGAGGAGCGGTGTCAAATCAAAATTTCAATTTTAAATTTATATTTGACAAGAGCCGTCCCCGCTGCTATATCCTGATGACATGAAAGAAAATGACAAAGACCTGACAAGTATCGAGCTATTCAAGACCGACGACCATCGGACCCGCGACAGGCTGCTGGAGGCTGCCGGCGTCGTATTCTCCGAAAAGGGTTTCGAGCGCGCGACGGCGCGGGAGATTTGCGACCTTGCCCGCGTCAACTCCGCCGCGGTCAACTACTACTTTGGCGGGAAGAAAAATCTCTACGTGGAAGTATTGCGCGAGGCCCACCGGCGCCTGATCAACTTGCCCGCACTCAAGACTATGGTCGAAGACGTCCATGCCCCGGAAGAGCGGTTGGAGGGTTTTTTTGCCGCTTTTCTACATTCAATGCTCGATCCATCGCCGGCCGGATGGACCGTGAGGGTAATCATGCGAGAGACGGCATCCCACACTGAGGCGCTCCCCGAGCTGATTGAGCAGCAGATCCGCCCCACCGCAAGGCTGTTCCGTATGATCACCGCAAGGTTGATGGACCTGCCGGTGGACCATGAGGCGGTGGTCCTTGCGACTTTGAGTACGATTGCTCAATTTGTATTTATTTTCCAGAACAGAGACGCCATCGAACTGATCAATCCGTGGCTCAATCTGAGAGGCGAGGGCATTGACAGGATGGCACAGCATATCTGGCGTTTTAGCGTTGGGGGGCTCCAGGCCGTGGCCCGAGATATTAAGGAGGGAGGCAGCGCATGAGAGACCCGCTCGCGAGCATTACGAGGTCCTTTTGGCCGGTGATTATATCTGTGCTGATTCAGGGCTGTATGGTTGGACCGAATTACAGCCGCCCGCCTGTCCCGCAGCAGAACGGCTGGCAGACAGTAAAAGGCGCTGCATCGCAGCAGCCGGAGGATGTTCGCTGGTGGCGGAGCCTCAACGATCCACAGCTCGTAAAATACATTGAGCAGGCAATATCCGGGAATCAGAATATAAAAGAGGCTGAGGCCCGCGTTCGCGAAGCGAGGGCTCTCCGTGGGGTTGCTGCGGCCAGTCTGCAGCCGCAGGTGAATGGCTCTGCCCTCTACAACAGATCCCTGACAAGCGACACCGCAGGCATCATCAGCCAGTTACCCCAGGATTTGATAAGCAGGGTAAATTTCGAACAGAATCTTTTCCAGGCGGGTTTTGACGCCAGTTGGGAAATGGATATTTTCGGCGGAAGACGGCGGGAGGTGCAGGCCGCCTCGGCTCGTGCCCAATCGAGCATCGAGAACCATCGCGATGTAATGGTGTCTGTAATCGCCGAAATCGCCCGAAATTACGTGGAACTGAGGGGCGCACAACGCCAGTTGGCTATAGCGGAAAAAAACAGCGGCATTCAAGAGCAAACCCTGTCTCTTGTAAAAATCAGGCAGGACGCAAAAATAACCTCCGACCTCGAGGTGGAGCAGGCCAAAGCGCAGCTCGAACGCACACGAGGGAGCATTCCGCCCCTGCAGGCCTCGATTCGTGGGAGCGCCTACCGGCTGGCGGTTCTCACGGGGCAACCTCCCAATGCGCTCCTGGAAGATCTCATGGCGACATCCCCCATCCCCAATCCCCCTGACATAGTACCCGTGGGGCTGCCTTCGGACCTCCTGTTGCGAAGGCCGGACCTCAGGCGGGCGGAAAACGATCTACGCGCCGCCACTGCGGACATCGGCGCATCGACGGCTGACCTTTACCCGCGCTTTTACCTCACCGGATATGCAGACCCACAAAGCGCGAAATTCGTCGATCTTTTCCGCGCCAACAGCTTTGCCTGGTCCGTGGGGCCGACCATCTCATGGCCGGTCTTTCAGGGGGGCAGGATACGATCCAACATCGCCGCCACGGAAGCCAGGCGGGATGAGGCGCTGGCCCGGTATCGGCAAGCGGTGCTGACGGCTATGGAAGACGTGGAGACCTCGCTTGTGGGCTATGCCGAACATCAGGTTGAAAGGGAGCGGCTGGCGCTGTCGGTCGAATCGCAATCGAGGGCGGTGAAACTGGCAAGGGAGCGTTTCGAGACGGGCATCAGGGATTTTCTCACTGTTCTCGATGCCGAAAGGCAACTGAGGGATGTTGAAAACAGCCTTGCGGTGAGCGAAACTCAAGTGCTCGAAAACCTGATCGGCCTTTACAAGGCTTTAGGCGGGGGCTGGCAACAAACTGATGATGTTTCGGCACATCCCGGTGATAATAGATCATAGGATTCTTTTGCCCGCATGCGGCTCAGCCTCTGACATCTTCTTTTCGGGGTACCCGCTGATCATTTGCCTCAAAGCTGTCCGGGAGATCAATCCCTTTGAGGCGTTTTCATTTCCTGCACCAGGAGCTAAGGGAGGCCCCGCCCTCACAGTTGGCTTGCCCCTCGGAAAGCATGACTGAAGAGGCGGGATCAAGGCGCAGTGATACTTTGGCTTGCACTGCAAGCCCGGCAGCAACCGGAACGGACCTGAGCCACATCGGAAAGAGACAGCACGCCAACGATATGCTCTGAATCACCGTCATGGATAAAGAGACGCTGCACATCATTCAGAAACATGTGACGAATCGCTTCGGTGAGAGATGATTGCTGATCGCAGGAAACCACGGGTGTCTGCATAACCGAACGCGCCTCAATGTCCAGACTTGTTCCGTGATTATAAGAGACTACAACATCGGTTCTTGAAATAACCCCACAGGCCCGGCCTTGTGCGTCCCGAATCAGTACGGCCCCCAGGTGATGTGTCATCAACTCTTCGATAACTTCCCCCAGGGAATCCTCTTCGCTGCAGGAAATTACGGTCTTCGTCATAATATCCTTAACGGTTAAAGACTGTGCCAAACTGAAGTGATTGGAGCGTTCGGCCTTGCGAACCGTACTCTGTGGGCACGACCTGCAATAACGATAGAGAAGGCCGGCTACATCCGGGTAAGACAGCATTCCGATAATTGAACAAGGCTCCGCACCCTGCACATACAACTGATGC
The DNA here is from genome assembly GCA_052147195.1 of Syntrophobacteraceae bacterium. GTDB lineage: Bacteria > Desulfobacterota > Syntrophobacteria > Syntrophobacterales > Syntrophobacteraceae > SbD1. Next base: position 11,128 of record JBKQLC010000250.1, on the reverse strand, counting down.
ACGCCGTTGGTGCGCATCAAGTTCAAACACACTTCCACTTCATCATCCGGGAAACAGGTGAGCAAAGGAGCATTCATGATGTCCCCCAGTAAAGACTCGACGGGAAGTCCACCATAAAAAGCCCCAACCAGATCTGTTTTGGACACCACCCCCACAGGACATAATGAGCTATCCAAAACCAGGAGGCAATGGAGCTTGAATTTGATCAACTGATTGATACATTTGCCCAACGAAGCGCTTTTTGGCAACCGGAGAACTCGCCGCTGCATGGCTTCGTTAACAAGCAAGCCTGTTATGACATTTCGTGGTTTGACAACCGGCATGACTTCACAGGAATTTGTTAAGAATATGATAAAAAAGGTCCGAAATGTAGACTATACCGACCACATCTTCTCCTTCAACCACGGGAAGACGACGGACGTGCCGTTTAATCATCAAATCGGCGATGATCACAATATGAGTTTGCGGACTGACCGTCACCACGTCTACGGTCATTATATCGGCCACCCTCACAGGTTTAACCCGCTCCAGCAGTTCATCGAATCTGGCCTGGGCCTGTGAACCGTCCATCTCGTCCCAAAGGTGAACGTGCTTTGGCTGGACGAAGAGAAGCACATCGTACATTGAGAGCATGCCGGCAAGATGGCCCTTCTCATCGATGACCATAAGCCCGAACACTCTTTTTTGTTCTTCCAGACTTGCGGTCTGAAACATTTTGACCGCTTCAGCAATGCTGTTATCGGGCCTGAGCATGTGAAATCCGGTAGTCATGATGTCGCGTGCAAACATCGCATGGCGCCCTTTTCCGGAGACCAGGAAATCAAACGTTTCCCAAGAGCCGGAAAGACTCTTCCCCCGAAATACCAGGGGTTTTCAGATTATTTCCAATTATGGCTACCGGCACCTCATCATAGAGGAGAGTTTCACCTTATGACACACTCCCAGTTTCCGATTCCGAATCGGAAACTAACTCCTGTAGGAAGCGTTTATCTTCACGTAGTCGAAAGACAAGTCACAGGTGTAAGCGGTGAAAGAGGCATCTCCCAGCCCGAGGTCGAGGCGGACCCGTATCTCTTTGTGCTTGAATATTTCGGACGCCTTCCGTTCGGTCTCTTCCCCCAAAACCGGAGTACCGCCTTTAAAAACACAAAGGTCTTCGAAGAAAAGGGACACCCGTTCGGGAATCAGCCGCACATGGGACCTTCCGGCAGCCGCGACTATCCTTCCCCAGTTCGCGTCCTGACCGAAAAAGGCGGTTTTGACCAGCGGCGAATTGGCTACGGTAAAGGCAACCTGCCGGGCGCTTTCGCGGTCCGCGGCGCCGCTGACCGCGATCTCGATCAGCTTGGTGGCGCCCTCTGCATCCATCACCACCTGTATCGAAAGGTCACGGAGAACCGAGGCGAGCACCTCGCCAAAAGCACGGCTCGCGGCGCTTCCGATATCGGTTATGGGTGGATTTCCTGCAGTTCCGCCGGCGAGCACTATGAGCGAATCGTTCGTGCTGGTATCCCCGTCCACCGTGATGCAGTTAAAGGATTTGTCCGCCCCGGTGCGGGTCCAGTGATCCAGGACTTCCGGACTTACCGCGGCGTCCGTGCAGACAAATACCAGAAGGGTAGCCATATCCGGAGCTATCATACCGGAACCTTTGGCAATGCCGCCCATAGTAAAGCTCCTTCCACCCAAATCGAGCCGTGCGCTGGCCATTTTTTCGACCGTATCAGTCGTCATTATCGCCTTGGCGGCGTCTTGCCACCCATGCGGCCTGAGCGCTTTGACCAGCCTCGGCATGGAACGGACGACGGGATCGAGGTCCACCTGCATTCCGATAACCCCGGTCGAGGAAACAAGCACCGAGTCAGCCGGGCAGCCAAGCGCCTCGGAGGCAATCCGGGCCATCTCGCCCGCCCGAATTTTTCCATCCCCGCCCGTACATGCGTTGGCAATGCCCGCATTGGCCAGGATTGCCCTTGCCCTGCGTTTTTCAAGGCGCTCCCGGCACAGTTCCACGGGGGCAGCACAAAATGCGTTCCTGGTGAAAACACCCGAAGCGACACAGCCGGCCGGATTTTCCGCGCAGATCAGCGCCAGGTCCAGCCTGCCCGTGTAGCGCATTCCGGATTCAACTGCTCCTGCAAGAAAACCAGGAACTTCGAACGGGCCTCTATTTACCATGACATTTCTTGTATTTTTTTCCGCTTCCGCAGGGACAGGGGTCATTTCTACCAACCTTTGCATCTTTTCTTACCGCCTGCCGCTTTGCAGGCGCTTCAGCCGGACCATAGAACATGGGCTGATCTTCCTGTTCGGCCCGCATCTCCTGAACCTGATCCTCTCGTTGAATCTGGATATGGAAAAGCTTCTGGAGCGTTTCCTCCTTGATGCGGTCGATCATCTGCTGGAACATCTCGTGGCCTTCGCGCTTGTAGGCGACCAGCGGGTCCTGTTGTCCGTAGCTGCGAAGACCGATGCCTTCCTTGAGATAATCCATGTTCAACAGGTGATCTTTCCAGAGCGCGTCTACCGTCTGCAAAAGGATATAGTTTTCCAGGTCGCGCATGATCGGCTCGCCAAATTCCTTTTCCCTGGCTTCATAGCGTTGCTGAATAAGCTCCAGCAGCTCTTCTCTGAGGGCATCTCGATCCATCCCTTCGAGAGATTCCACCGTCAGATTGGGCTGCAGGCCGAAAATGCGCGGCATTTCATTGTTTATTGCCTCGAGGTTCCAGTCTTCGGCGTAGGTCTTCTCCGCCGTATTATCCTCAACGATCGAGTCCAGCATGTCTTCTATCATGTCGAAGACAGCGGTTTTCAGATTCTCGCCCTGAAGCGCTTCCCGCCTCTGCCGGTATATGATTTCGCGCTGCTGGTTCATCACATCATCGTATTCGATAATATTTTTCCGGATGCTGAAGTTATGCGCCTCAACACGGCTTTGGGCGTTCTCGATTGCTTTGCTGATAAGCCCGTGTTCGATCGGTTCATCTTCAGCCATGCCGATCCGCTGCATGAGTCCGGAGAGCCTGTCGGCGGCGAAAATCCGCATCAGGTCGTCTTCGAGCGAGAGGTAAAATCGGGACGATCCGGGATCTCCCTGGCGTCCCGCACGGCCGCGCAACTGGTTGTCGATCCGCCGCGCCTCGTGGCGCTCCGTGCCGATGATGTGCAGCCCGCCAACATCTACGACGCCCGTCCCGAGGACGATGTCAGTACCTCGGCCCGCCATGTTGGTCGAGATTGTGACGGCCCCGGGCTGTCCGGCCCTTGCCACTATTTCGGCCTCCTGTTCATGGTGCTTGGCATTGAGCACCTTGTGCGGAACTCCAGAGCGCTTGAGCATTTCGCTCAATTTTTCCGACTTGGTGATACTAATGGTTCCAACCAGGACCGGCCTTTGTATGCTGTTGAGTTCTTTTATCTCTTGAGCGACCGCCTTGAACTTCTCAGTTTCGGTGCGGTAGATGCAATCCGGATAATCCTCCCGGATCATATTCTGGTGAGTCGGGATGACCACGACTTCCAGCTTGTATATCTTGGCAAATTCCGCCGCTTCGGTGTCTGCGGTTCCAGTCATACCCGCAAGCTTTTCGTACATGCGGAAATAGTTCTGAAAGGTGATCGAAGCGAGGGTCTGGTTTTCATTTTCGACCTTCACGTTCTCCTTGGCCTCCAGGGCTTGATGAAGTCCCTCGCTGTAGCGCCTGCCCGGCATGAGGCGGCCGGTGAACTCGTCAACTATGATAACCTGGCCTTCCTTTACGATGTAGTCAACGTCCCGCTGGAAAAGGGCATGAGCGCGAAGCGCCTGCTGCACGTGATGATTTAGTGTCATATTGCGGGCATCGTAAAGGTTCTCGATCCCGAGCAGCCGCTCGACCCTGGCCACCCCGTCCTCATTTAAGGCGACGCTGCGGGTTTTTTCTTCCTTGGTGTAGTGCGTCTCTTCCTGAAGCTGCGGAATGATGCGGTTTACCCTGAAATAAAGCTCGGTCGATTTTTCCGCCGGACCCGATATGATGAGAGGCGTCCTCGCTTCGTCGATCAGGATGCTGTCAACTTCGTCCACGATGGCGTAGTGCAGGTCGCGCTGGACAAGCTCCTCGATGCGGAACTTCATGTTGTCCCGCAGGTAATCGAACCCGAACTCGTTGTTGGTCCCATAGGTTACGTCGGCGCCGTAGGCCTGCTTCCTCTCACGGTCGTCGAGCCCATGGACGATGCAGTCAACCGTCAGTCCCAGGAACTTATATATCTGTCCCATCCACTCGCTGTCGCGCTTAGCGAGATAATCGTTTACCGTTACAAGGTGGACCCCTTTGCCGCTCAGCGCGTTGAGATAGATCGGCATGGTCGCCACCAGGGTCTTGCCTTCACCGGTCTTCATTTCGGAAATTTGGCCCTGGTGAAGGACAATGCCTCCTATCATCTGGACGTCAAAGGGACGCATCCACAGAATGCGGGCGGAAGCTTCCCGCACCACCGCGAAAGCTTCGGGAAGAAGATCGTCGAGTTCTTCCCCGTTTTCCAGGCGCTGTTTAAATTCGGCGGTCTTACCTCTGAGCTGAGCGTCGCTCAATTTCCGAATTTCAGGCTCAAAGCCGTTGATTTCATCCACAATGGGCGCAATTTTCTTCAGGTTGCGCTCATTCTGGCTTCCGAATATTTTTTTGAGAACACCACCTATCATTTAAAAATCCCTCCGAACCGGACTCGACAGTCGAAAATAAATAATAAGAAAGGCACGCCGGACGCACCTCAACTTTTAATGATAACCCGGATGCAGCTCAACCGCCACCAATTTCAAGTCACGGCGAATCTGTTCCGGCGAAGTCCCAAAAATAAATCATCTCCTCACGGCGCCGCGCTTCGTATAACGCAAAAGGGTCTTTATGTAAGAACCACATCGCCATGGTTTCTTTTCATCATTTACCAAATTTACCAATTGATGCGCCGCCGTGGAAGGCGGCGCGACCGTATGGATTTAAGCGCATGTATTCGAGATGCCGGCGATAGATTCGATCACCTCTTTGCCGCAGGTTTGATCAGGCTATGTCGAGCAGCAGGGCGGATTCGTCGCAATTGGGGAACCTGGGGCAGTGCAGGCAGTCGGCCCACACTTTCTGAGGAAACATGTTCTTATCGACCAATCGGAAACCCATGCGTTCGAAAAAACCCACTTCGTAGGTCAGGGTAAAAACTCTACCGATACCGAGTCCTTTTGATTCCAATATGCACTGCTCCACGAGGCTGCGCCCTATCCCCCGGTGCTGATGGGATTCGCGTACGGCCAGGGAGCGAATCTCGGCAAGATCTTCCCAGACGATGTGCAGACCGCAGCACCCCGCAACCAGCCCGTCTTTATCTTCGAAGACCAGTATGTCACGCAAATTCGTATAAAGCTCGCTCAGGGATCGGGCCAAAAGATTGCCTCTGTCGGCAAAATCCCGGAGCATTTTTTGAATCTCGATTACATCGGCTGTCGTGGCCTTGCGAATCATGCGAGCGATCCTTCCAGAGTCTTCATTCCTGCTCCCCGCTTCCTGTTTCCCGCTCCGTACTTATAGCTCAATATTTACCCTCTTCGCGTAACGATCCAGCGAAGTCCCTGCAAAAAATACTCGGCGTTCTCCATCGTCGTCGAAAATCCCGGTGAAACCCGCACAGTTCCTTCCGGAAAAGTCCCGAGCGTCTGGTGAGCGAGCGGAGCGCAATGGAGGCCGGTCCTTACCGCGATATCGAATGCCTGGTCCAGGATATTACCTGTATCGGCCGGATTCATCCCTTCAACGATAAAAGAGACTGTCCCCGATCCGCGCGTTTCCGGTTTGAACACCCGCACCCCGGGAATTTCCGATAACTCATTTTCGAGGTAGTGGGCAAGACCAATTTCATGATTCCGGATACGGTTCATTCCCGTTTCCAGGACGTAACTTATTCCTTCGCTCAACCCGGCAAGACCGGGCAGGTTGGGCGTTCCGCTCTCGTACCGGTCGGGGCAGAATTCAGGCTGCTCAAGCTCCTCGGAGTGAGTGCCGGTGCCGCCTTCCATAAGAGGCAGCACTTCAAGGTCCGGCCTGACGTAGAGAATCCCGACCCCGGCGGGTCCAAGCAAAGCCTTGTGTCCGGAGCAGGCAAGCATTCCAATCCCCATCTCTTCAGCCTCGATGGGCTGCAAACCGGCGCTTTGCGCCGCATCCAAAAAGAGCGGCACTTTTGCCCGGGCGCACATTTCAGCCGCTTCGGCAATCGGCATCAGCGTTCCGTTTATGTTTGAAACATGCACCAGCACGACCAGCCTGACATCGGAGAGAAGCATCCGCTTGAAAATCCCGAGGTCCAGGGTCCCGTCGATGCTGCATGGAATCATTTCGATATTCACGCCCCGGGAAGCAAGCTTCGTCAGAGGACGCATCACGGAGTTGTGCTCCATTGCGGAAAAGAGAACCCGGTCCCCCGACCTCAGCCAACCTTTCAGGACAAGATTGATGCTCTCGGTTGCATTCTTAGTAAATACCACCCGGTCCGGGTCTTTAACGCCGAGTATTGCAGCCGCCTTGCGCCTGCAGCCGGCAACAATGGCCGTCGCCTCCCTGGCATGTTTGTGCGCTCCCCTGCCGGGGGAAGCCCCGACACTCTCCAGCACCCTTCCGGACGCTTCGATTACCGCCTTCGGTTTGGGAAAACTGGTTGCGGCGTTATCCAGATATACCGACATCTATCCTTTCCTGTCCATTATAGACCGTGAATTTGCCTGCTCGCGCATGCCCGATGAGAGTGATCCCCAACGAACCCGCGAGCTCCACCGCCAGGCTGGTCGCCGTATTGCGGCTGACGACGACGGGGATGTTCACCTTGGCCGCCTTGATCAACATTTCCGACGTTAACCTGCCCGTCGTTATGAGCATTTTGTCCCGAAGCGGGATTCCATGCAGAAAGACATGGCCCACTATCATGTCCACAGCGTTGTGACGTCCTATGTCCTCGCGAAAGAGGATAACCTTGTCCGGGTCGGCCAGGGCTGTGTTGTGGACGCCATGGGTGCGGCGGTATGTTTCGCTGAGACGATTCAAATCCTCCACCCTGTCGATTATCTGGCCCGGAGTAATCCGAATATCGCTTTTGACCGGCTTGCTCAAAAGTGCATCGAGAGAAAAATAAAAAAGAGAGCCTTTAGCGCATCCGGAAGAAATCGTGCGCTTCTGCCACAACCGTTCGGTAACGGAAGCTTCTCCCTTTGCCGAAAGGTTCACCTTTCCGGCTTCTTCGTCTATGTCTATGCCCAGGATATCATCCGGCGATACGATGAAACCTTCCGCGTAGAAAAACCCGGCGGCAAGCTCATCCAGATGATGTCCCGCGCACAAAAGCGTCACTATCTCCCGGTCGTTCAGGTACAAAGTGACCGGACTCTCACGAATGACCCACTGAGTCTGTTCGATCTTTTTGCCGCCTCTGTCGTAAATGCCCACACTTGCCGGGGTGACAGAATTATCAAGCTCTTCGACCGTATTCATCCGCCCTTCTTTCCAATAAGCACCGGGGTTCACAGCGCCTGCCGCCCTGAAATTATATCCGGCTTTCAAGCGATTCAGAATAGTCCGACAAAATCAAAGCGTGATCGAATACCAGCTCTTCCGGAAGCCTGTCGAGCGGGCATATTTGCAGGTTTTTCGCATCATCCGCCGCCCGGGGAACACCTCTTCCGATTGCCGTGAAAACAACGCTCACCGTATGTCCCCTCGGGTCTCTTTTCGGGTCCGAGTACGCATGAAACTGCTTTAGATCCACAAGATCCATTCCCGTTTCCTCTCGAGCCTCCCTGATGGCCGCCGACTCCAGCGTCTCGCCGTAATCCACGAATCCGCCGGGAATGGCCCAGCCGAAAGGCGGGTTTTTGCGCTCGATCAAAATAATGCCCTCTCCCGGGACCTCGATGATGATATCCACGGTCAGAAGCGGATTACGGTACAACCGCACAACTTCTCCGCACCCGGGACACCGCACCTCTCCTGCTCCGCTCATCATGAGTCTCCCCGATCTGCCCGCGGACTCCTGCGCATGAGCACATGTTCGAGAAACAGAACCAACACAATCCCGAACGTAAGCCCGTTGCCCAGAAACACGCGAAAAGCCTGCGGCAGTTCATTGACAATGTTTTGAGGCAGAAAGCCGATCAAAGTGCCCAAGACGACCGGCACGCCCACAACATAATAGCTGCGCTCCTCGATGCCTGCGTTGACTATGATTTCCAGGGCAGCCCCGATCTGAATGCCCAGAGCGGTGCACATGGCAGCCCCGACGACTGGAGCCGGTATGAGAGTAAAGAATGCGCCGAGCTTTGGAATCAATGCCGCCAGAATGAACAGCAGCCCGCACCAGGCAACCGTAAAGCGGCTTGCAACCCGCATCGAGAGCACTATTCCGGGACTCGTACTGTAGCTGACCGTGCCAACGATACCCATAAGCCCGCACAAAACGCCCGCAACCCCGTTGATGAACAGCCCGCGCGGTATCGCCGAGGACAGCCGGTCCCGGTTCGTTAAATTTGCAACGGCCTGGATGCTCCCGATGCTGTTTACCGCGACGGCCACATAGGATACCGCGAAAGCGACCACGGCGGATATCGTTAATTGCGGCCTCGAGGGAATGATGTCTTGTGGAATCGAGAGCCATGGGGAGGATAGAAGATGAGTGAAAGAAGGATGTTCCAGGGCAAAGAAAAGGACCGTCCCTATGAGCATTCCCAGGAGCAGCCAGACCGATTTGAAAAACCCCCTGAGCCTGTATGCCATTGCGCTCATCAGGAGCACCAGCCCTACGCTGAGCAGGAATTTGGCCGCGCTGCCCCCGTCCGAAGACGATCCCGCCCCCGACATCAGCGTGCTCATATAAGGTAGAAGCGTTAGAGATATCAGCATCAGGATGACCCCGACCACGTTCGGGGTCATCACCGGAATGATTCGTTTGGGCTTCACGATAATTACGGCCGCCATGAGCAGCAGACCGCCCGTGATTGCGCCGGCCTGAACAGCAGGCAGGCCGTATGGGGCGATTACGAGGAAAGTCAACAGGAGTGCTCCCGACGGACCCTCTATGATGGGATACCTGTGGCCCCAAAGGCACTGAATCGTGGTGAAAACACCCGAGGAGAGCAATATAAGCTGGAGAAACCGCAATTCCTCTACGAGTCCCAACTGGAGTACCCTTGCCGGAAGTACAGCCGAAGCAATAAAAATGGGAAAGATTATGAATGCCCATTGCAGGGCGTAGAGTAAGGCCAGCCTGAGCGGAGGGTGATCGTCCAGGTCATATATGTATTCGGGTTTGTCCATCCGGTCCGATTCCCCCTAAAAATTCAGATGAATGGATTACAGATACGCAACTGATGGCCGATCAACAGTCCGTGCTGCATATCCTCGGAGTACAAGGTTTCGCAACCTCCGAGAAGCCCGGCGGCCACGATCATCGCATCGTAGACGCTCAACCCGTACCGTTCAGCAACAAGCCTCCCCCTGTCATGGGTTTCGATGGTCAACGGAGCAACTGGACATACCGACCGAATCAGCGCTAATACCTCGTTGATTTCCATCCATGACATGGCGAGTTTGCGACGCGCCACATTGGCAATCTCGTTTAATACCTGCACACTAATCAGGCCGCCCGCCTTCACGATTATCTCGGCTTGATCGGCTTTATGATTGTCAGCCGACAAGAGATAAAGCAGAACGCTGGTGTCGATGAACACTTTAGGATCGGATATTTGCATCGTCGCGATCAAACTTGAAATCGGCCGGCAACTTTCCCCGGAACTGCCGCAACCGCGCAAGGATGGCTTCCCTGCCAGGTTTCTTCCTTACTTGAAAGACTCGTTCGTCTGCGATCGTCACTTCAATTTCGTCGCCTTCGCGCAGTTCCAGCGCTTGGACCACAGAGGCGGGCAAGCGAATGGCCAGACTGTTACCCCATTTCGAAACTTGCATGATCGGTTCCTCCTAGATATACATTATGCAATATGTATATCACCAATTGTGCAGAGTCAACTCGAAAAATGGGTGAGATTGAATTCTGGTCAATACCTTTAGGATAATGGGTTTATCTTTGAACAGCCTGGCCAGCCTGAGCGGCAAGTTGCTGTGGGGTACGGATGAACGAGAGTAAGATTGCCCCTGACAGGGGACCAACGGCCATAATAAACCAAACTGTGTTGGAGGACCCGGTAATATCGATCGACCAGCCCATGACGACCGATCCGATGATCGGGGCAGCCTGGAACAGATTATGTCAGAGCTTCCGGTTCTTCCTGCATATATCGATGCCTGTTCGGCGCTCACTCTCGCTTCTCGCTTCTCGCTTCTCGCTTCCCGCTTCCCGCTCCTTTTTTTACCACAGCAGCTTGCTTACTGCGCCGTGAACGACGTATTGCAGATCGTTAGAATCTTCTTCGTTGCTTAATATCATGAACTCCCAATCCGCCGTGGGCGAATTGATCGAGAATGATATCGAAAAACTTCCTTTGCTGTCCCGGGCTGAGCAGTTCTTTTTCCTCTATTATGTGGTCAATGACTTCCAGTTCGAGTTCCGATTGGCACTTCAAAATTTCCTGTGCAACAGAATGCACTTTATCCCTGTCGACTGGTTCCGAGAAAAGCTCTCGTGCAAGAGATACTCTCTTCGTACAAAGCTCCTGGCGGATTTTTTCGACATTGGGAAGGAAGCTCAGCCGGATCTCCTGAACCTTTCGCCGCTGATCCTCGGTAAGATCGGGGATGAGATCCAGATAACCCTTGATATTCGTGTACTTCCATCTGGTCTGCTTAAGATAGTAATAAGCACCCGTGAACAATGCAAAAATAATAACTACAGCGGTGGCAAAACCAAAAATGAAATCGAGCATGAAAAGTCCTGTGGCCATTTGGGTCCTCATTTGCCAATAAGTTGAAAATAGGCATAACTGAGCGAAAGGGGAGGAAAATCTCCAAATTCATCCAGCGAGCCGGTCCTTTGGGATACATATCCGGGAAGCAATTGGAAAACCGAATCAGCCAAATTCAAAAATCTTCCTGAAATCCTCCGGAGGAGGCTAATTTTCAAATGATTGCCGGCCTTTGCCGATTGAGTCCTGGCT
>JBKQLC010000249.1:0-5270 GCA_052147195.1 Syntrophobacteraceae bacterium | reverse complement strand
CAGGATCATGCCCTTCTTCATCGAAAACCTCCATTGTGTGAGCCGTTAGCCCGGAAGCTGAACCGCATCCAGGCAGTAGAAAAGTTTGCAAAAAAGTCGAACACTGTACAGTGCTGCGCTGAAGCCCGAATAGGGTCGGATTAGCACTCCGGGAGATGGGCCTCCCGGAGTGGTGGAGGAGTGGTGTGACGCGTTGAGAAGAGGAAATCTCATGGTGCTCCAGCCCAAAAAAAAATCCCTAGAGCTAAACGCCCTAAGGATTGCACCCTGTTTACTTGATCCTTATGCCGGCTTACCCGATATTTCCACGCACGGGTTCACCAAACGGCATCAGGCAGGTCTTCTGGCTCACGGATCAGCCTACTCTCCGGTCCTTCCCATCTCGAAAAGACAGTGGTTTTACCGGATTTCGTCCCCGTTTACAGCGGCGGGACCGCTCCCGATTCTCACGGGATTCCCTATTAAACTTATTCTGTACCTGATGCTAAAAAACTATGTGGTCTTCTTGTACGAAGTTTTCGAAATGGTGTCAAAGGAAAATTCAATAAAATAGTGCCTGCGTTGTCTCAGCATCCGAATTTCGTTACAGATGAAACGAACCAATGCAAGTGAGCAAAATGGGCAGATCCTTCGATCTCGTGATCATGGATCTCACTCTTGTCAGTTCAGGCTATGGCCCATAGTCGGTGATTTGACCAACTGAAAACAAGGACGACAATAGACCTTTCCCTGAAATACGACTGCCCGCTCCCTCAGCACCTCCTGCTCGCATCTTGAACATGAAACATATACTGCCGGTGTCTCTGAGGACAGGACAGAGCGGCAGCCGACCTCCACTTCGAAAAGATCCTCCGGACGATAGGAAAGCAACTCGGACACTCGCTCATTGGGAATCTTCCGGAATTGCACAACTTCGTCCAATGTGATTTTATCTTTGAGGATCTTGTCTTCGAGGGCTGCGTATTCAACCTCCTTGTCATAAGGATGAGTTCTAAGCCTGAGCGTGAATCCATCACCGGCGCTCTTTCTTGAGAAGGTGTAGTTGTGTTTGCCGAAATCAAGCACCTTCAGGGCCTGGTTTCCCATCGTGACTCCCAGCAAAACCTGGAATGCATCCAGGGCAGAGGTGCAGTTCTCGGCAATGACTGATATCCGCTCCTTTGGCTGCCCTCCCCGGAAAAACAGTTGCAGCGCGTACTCACACGCCTTCATCCCGATGACCAACTCGGGGCAAAGGTGACCGTGAAAGTCAACCACCCTCTTTACTGTCATATTCACGAGCATTTGTCTCTCCTCCCGGTACAAAGTCATCAATTCTCTATCGCTCAAGACCCTGAAACTGAGGACCCAGTGGCCTTCACTGAAGGCATGACCCGGCATGAACTCGTGGAAGTACAGGAAATAGACCTCTTCATCATTAGCCCTCAGCAAGAACCCGTTTGAAAAACCATCTTCCCGGACTCTGAAGTGACCGAATACCTCGCGGACCGTGTACCTTTGCATCCTGTAAAAGAAATGAAGAGGAAGCTGGCTCACGTTGTCGAAATCCACCTGCACCCTCTCCTGGATGTAACTCAACAAGTCGTAGCGTATGGACCTCAACGCCTCTGGAGCGTTCATGTTCTATCCCTTGATATGGCACACTGATAGGCAAAGAGTTTTAAGGCGGGTGGCGATCTCAGGACAACAAAAAAGCCAGGAAAGGACCGGTCGGGGTTCTGCCACCCGTCAAAGCCTTCTTGGCTGAAGTTTGTTTCGGACGCTAACAGCGACGCTTGGCGCAGCTTCTTACTGCGGGATGATCCCGATTAGGAATTTGATATCTTCATTACATTATCAGGGGCTGGTTGTCAAGGCGATCTTGTCGAAACATGGTGAGAACTCGACTGCATTTTTTCTTGACAAATCCAGGGCCGGCGCTTTAACTGAAATTCGCCGGGGCACGATAGTCCCTGTCTGGCGGCAGGAAGCCGTTATCCATTTGAAGTTTGAGTATACCGTACCTCAATCTGCAGTCCAGTAGAGCCAAGAAGGCCTAAAGGCAGACCTAAAATTGCCGGAGCCTCTCTTGGCTTTTTCTTTTGCCGGCTTTTGAACTCTGCCGATTCAGCCGGCTGTCTTAAATCTCGGATGTACTGTCAATCGGGGTGAGAAATGGAAAAGCAAGCAACGGAGCAATACCCTCCGGCCCTTAGAGACGCCATCCGCTTCCACGGGCACGTCTGTCCGGGACTGATCATAGGATACCGGGCGACGAAAGTTGCCCGGTCAGCCTTTGGGGTCGAACGATCTGAAGATGAGGAGCTTGTTGCCATTGTTGAAAACGATGCTTGTGGTGTGGACGCCATTCAAGCCCTCCTCGGTTGCACGCTTGGGAAGGGCAACCTCATCTACCGGGATTATGGCAAACAAGTCTATACGATTGTTTCCCGGGAATCCAATAGAGCCATTCGGATCGCACTCAAGTCCACTGTTCTCGGTAGGCCCTCCGAAACAGAAGCACTTTTCCAAAAAGCCCAGAAAAATGAGGCTTCTGCAGAGGAACGGGAAGCGCTGGACGATTTTCGGAAAAAACGTATGGAGGAACTCCTCGAATTGGATGAGGAGACCCTTTTTAAGATCGAAGACGTTCAAATTGATATACCGGGAAAAGCACGAATCTTCAAGTCGGTATTATGCCATTACTGCAAGGAAAAGGTAATGGAGCCAAGAGCACGCATCCGTGACGGAAAGATTGCCTGCATTCCGTGCTCGGAAGAATATACGCGTGGCTGGTGACAAAAGTGGGGGCGCTGGGAGAGCTTGCCGGCGGCTTTCTCTTCAGACAAGACGAGGTTTCCTGAATGACGGAATGCCGCAAAGGTTGGCTGTTTGAGTGTCGGGAGGCAGGGTGAAAAAGGCGTCAATTATAGGCTTGGGTAATATTTTTAAGGGGGATCTGGGCATAGCGTGCTACGTGGTGGATGCTCTCCAGCAGGAACCGCTCGGAGATTTCGTTGAGCTGTCCTACCTCGGCGAGGCTTCATTCTACGCCGGTCCTTTTGTCTGCGGGACGGAATTTGCCATCGTCGTTCAGGCCGTAAATATGGGCGGTCCTCCGGGAAGGATCTATTGCTGGGACAAATGCGCGTTCGAACAAAACTTTAATTGGTTAGCGGACCAAGATCTATCGGTGAGATCTCTTGCCAGGGGTTTGCTAGAGTTGCGCTTAGCGAAATCTTTCCCTCTGATCTGATGTTCTTGTGGATCGAGCCAAAAGTGGCGGAGGGCATCGGCATTTCACCTGAAATGCGCAAGGCCCTGCGAAAAGCGGTTAAGATAATAAAGAACAACTTGTTTCAAAGGGGTTTTCTGCCTGAGAGCGTGTATAGGCTTTCGTCGATCCACCAACTCGAAGTGCTTTGCTCAACGGTATGAACTTCTCCACCCCGATCTTCCCTATTGTCCACGGTCTGGAGTCTGCACCCCGCATTCCGGAGCTTCAGGCGCCCTCTTTGTACCAGATGATACCGGATAAGTGCTCCTTGACTAACTTCTCCACCAAATGGGGCAGAGGGTCAGGAACAACTCCAACGACCGTAACCGGTTCCGTCGAAAGAGGAAGGAGGAGCTTAATGGCTCTGGAATTACCGACGGCCAGCGCCATGGCAGGAGTCAGTTCTCCCATCATGGCATTGCTGACGAGAATGGAAAGAGGACCTACTATCACGTCCACCTGACCGGCGGAGTAACTGACCGCACTTTCCCCCGTTGCTCCCTTGTTTGCGCCTGCCCTCAACATTTGTCCTGTCGCGATGGCATTTGTTCCAAGAGCCCAAATTTCAACTTTTTCTCCAAAGGTTTCCCTTATTTTCCTGATAATTGTGGACCCGATGCTGGCGCCCTTACCATCGATTACCGCTATACGTACCAAGAGTATACCTCTTCCAAGGATTTAATCCTTTTCCAGGACGATACGGTGTTGAACCAGGTTCATCTCTTTTATATGCGCTTTAAGCCAGCGCTGCTCCCCGAAGATATCCTGGATATAGAGACCGTCCCTTTCCGGCCTCAGAATATCGACACTCGACATAAAAAGCTCCTCTTCATCACCTGTCGTGAGATACGCATTGGCTTCACACATTTGATTTTCCTCCTTCGACGCACTTTTTGGCGCCATGGGCAAGAATTCCGAACCGCTGAGGGCTGGACAAAAATTATCCTCAAAGCTTACGGTTGCAAACCAACCCTGCAAGATACTCAGCCTTGAGGTCCTCAGTCGTGAAGTAATCTGCATGAAGTTCGCTCGCGAGGCTTCGCGCAAGGTCCATCCGCATTAGGGTCGATTTATCTTCCGTATCTACTACAATGAAATCCGTATTTCTGGCGTCTCGCAGTATTGCTGCTGACTTTGCCACTTCCTCCCGAACAGGCATGTCCGAAATACCTTGATTGGCGCGGCAGTCACTTACGATCGCCACCACGAACCTGATGAGCGGGTCTTTTATGCGAATCTGCTTTATAAGATTGGAGGTGGTGAATAGCGCGGCCGACAGAGGGGTCTTGCCGCCAACCGGGATTTCCTTCAACTTCCTGGACGCGAAGTCGACGCTGGTGGTAGGAGGAAGTATTATTTCGGCGCGGTCCTTTCTGAATGCAATCAACGAGACCTTGTCACGCTTGTGATAGCAATCCGTGAGCAGTGAGAGGACCGCCCCTTTCGTCTCGATCATCCTCTTTTTTGCCCCCATGGAACCCGAACAGTCCACCACAAATATAACCAGGTGTCCCATTTTCTTTTCGCGTTGCTTGAAGCGCAAATCCCTATCATAAACAATGACGTTTCGAGTCCGACCCCTTTGGATCTGCCAGGGAGCCGCAGCCCTCAGAGTCGCATCCGCTGCTATGTCGTTCACCTTGGAGTTAAACACGCTTTTGACATAACGGCCTCCTTTTCCTGAAAAGCGCGTATTGGTCCTCCTGCCTGACGAGCACCGCTCGACCCGGTCTCTTTGAAAAAGAAGCCTTCTAACATCGAAGGGGTTTCCGACCGGGAATACCTCCTCCTTCGAGTGCCCTTCGGCCGATCTAGGCTGCACTGCCGCTTCGCAGCAATGGGTCCCGGAATCCCGGTCCGGTGTTTCATTGTTGTTTGAATCGGCCCGTTCCTGTTGGCTGCTGTTTTCCCGTTCGGGCAACTCCTGCTCCTGATATTCCTCCTGGTTGATACCGGCTTCCCGTCTCCTGTGGACCAGGGCAAGAGGCAGAACTTTTTTCATATGCTCCTTCGT
>JBKQLC010000248.1:0-51438 GCA_052147195.1 Syntrophobacteraceae bacterium | reverse complement strand
ATTGCACATAGTCGACGAGCAACCCATGGAAAAGGTCCACCTTCACCCGGTCCTTCAAAGGATGGTCCGTCAGGGAAACCTTTATCATGTCCATGCGTTCCTCGGGAGAAAACAGGGGGTCCTTCCCGGGGTTTGCGGCGATAGCGATGATGATCTTGTCAAAGATTTTGAGTGCGCGCTCCAGCAGGTCGATGTGTCCGTTCGTAATAGGGTCGAATGAGCCGGGATATACCGCAATGTTGTACATCTTGCCTCCTGTTTTGAACGGTGTTGGCGGGCTGCGCTCCGCTTAGCCCACCCTGCAGGTCTTATGGAATTATAACTTCCAGTTAACCGAGATCAGAGTGTCCCCGTATCTACAGATCTTGTGGAATCATACCTTCGAGTAAACCGAGATCAGAGTGTCTCCGTATCTGCGTTCGCGATCTTTTTGCCATATTTCCGAAACCTTTGGCGGCTCATCTTTGATGTGTTGCTCGGCGATGACCAGCGCATCGTTTTGAGCAACGTCACCAATGATTTGGAGGTTTTTTTCGATGAGTCCTTTCCCGTATGGCGGGTCCAGGAAGATGATATCGAACTGCTCATTTTCCGAGCCCAAGCGCCGGATTGCCGAAGCGGCCGATCCCGAAATGATGCGCGACCTTCCTTGCGCTCCGCACAATTGGACATTTTCCCGGATCAGCCGTACGGCTGCCTCCCCCTGGTCCACAAAGCAACAAAACTGCGCCCCGCGGCTAAGCGCCTCCAGTCCCATTGCCCCGGTCCCGGCAAACAGGTCCAGCACCTTCGCATCGGCAACTTCCGCTGCAATGATATTAAAGATCGATTCCCGAACCTTGTCGATGGTCGGGCGAATCCTTTTGCCCTTTGGGGCATGCAGCAGCCGTCCCCGAAAAGCGCCCGCGATGATTCTCATCTTCAGCTACAGCCGGCCGCGTCTCAGCAGGATTTCCGCAATCTGGACGGCGTTTGTTGCGGCGCCTTTGCGGATATTGTCCGCTACCACCCACATGGCAAGGCCGTTTTCAACCGAAGGATCTCTTCGAATCCTGCCGACAAGGGTCTCGTCGGTACCCGCTACGCTCAAAGGGACCGGATAGCCCGCGTTGGAAGGATCGTCTATCACTCTGACCCCCGGTGCGGCCTCGAGCAATCGGCGTGCTTCTTCGGGCGAAAGGGGTTTTTCCGTTTCTATGTTAATAGACTCGGAATGGCCGTAGATAACCGGGACCCGAACAGTGGTCGCGCAAACCCGGATTTCGGGATCGCTGAATATCTTCCGGGTCTCGTTGACCATTTTCATCTCTTCTTCGCTGAACCCGTTTTCCAGAAAAGGCCCAATATGCGGAAAACAGTTGAAGGCGATCTGGTGAGGATATATTTGCCGAACCACTTTTTCTTGCCCTTGCACGATATCCCGGACCTGGGTGCGCAGTTCCTCGATCGCCCTTTTCCCCGTGCCGGAAACCGCCTGGAGAGTCGTTACGACGATACGCCTTATCCCTACCGCATCGTATATGGGCTTCAGCGCCACCACCATCTGTATCGTGGAACAGTTCGGGTTGGCTATGATGCCGGAATGCGAAAACGCGGCTTCGGGGTTCACTTCGGGCACCACCAGCGGGACCTTCGGGTCCATACGCCATGCGTTCGAATTGTCGATAACGACGGCGCCGGCCCGGGCGGCTACCGGTGCAAATTCCCTGCTGACGCTGCCTCCAGCGGAAAAGAGGACCAACTGAATACCCTCAAAGGAATTTTCCTTAAGCTCTTGAACGGCGACTTCCCGGCCCCGAAAAAGCAGGGTTTTGCCGATGGAACGCGCCGAGGCCAGAAGCTTAAGCTCGCTCACCGGAAACGCCCTTTCCTCCAGGACTTTGATCATCAGGTTGCCAACTGCGCCGGTTGCCCCCGCGACCGCCACTTTAATTCCAGTCTGTTCCATTACCTCTGCTACCTCTTTTGAAAACTCAGTTCGACTTTTCCTGGAATGGTGGGCACGGTAAAAATGTGCCCACCCTACATTCTTTAGATTATCGAGTTATATAGTTCACCACCAAGTCGCCCACCTCGGTTGTCGAGTAGCCCATGTGGCCCGCCGAAAGGCTCTTCAGATCTTTTGACACCACTTTTCTTACGGCGCTGTCGATCAGCCCGGCGGCATCGATCTCTCCAAGGTGCTCCAGCATCATCTGGGCCGCCGCAATCGCCGCGATCGGATTGATGACGTTCAGGCCCGTGTACTTCGGGGCCGATCCGCCTATCGGCTCGAACATCGAAACTCCATTCGGGTTTATGTTGCCGCCTGCGGCGATTCCCATGCCGCCCTGAATCATCGCGCCGAGGTCTGTAATGATATCCCCGAACATATTGTCGGTTACGATCACGTCGAACCATTCAGGATTTTTGATCATCCACATACAGATTGCGTCTACATGGGCGTAGTCGGTCTGCACGTCGGGATATTCTTTGGCCACCTCATCAAATGCGCGCTTCCAGAGGTCGAAGGCATAGGTTAGCACGTTGGTCTTGCCGCAAAGGGTAAGTTTCTTGCGGTTATCGCGTTTGCGGCAGAAATCGAAGGCGAACCGGATGCAGCGTTCCGCGCCGAGCCGGGTGTTTATCGATTCCTGCACGGCGACCTCGTGCGGGGTCCCCTTGCGCAAAAATCCGCCGGCCCCCGCGTAAAGGCCCTCCGTATTTTCCCGGACGACGACGAAATTTATGTCCTCCGGTCCCTTGTCCTTCAGCGGTGTTTCCACGCCTTCATAGAGTATTACGGGCCTGAGATTTACGTACTGGTCAAGATTGAAGCGCAGTTCAAGCAGGAGCCCCTTTTCCAGTATCCCCGGTTTTACATCGGGGTGTCCAATGGCCCCGAGAAGAATGGCGTCGAACGTCCTCAAATTTTCAATCGTACCTTCGGGCAAAATCTCACCGGTCCTGAGATAGTGCTCGCCGCCAAGATCGAAGTGGACCTTTTCGGTTGAAAACCCTGTCTTTTGAGAGGCGGCGTCCAGCGCCTTGAGCGCTTCCCGGATTACCTCAGCGCCCGTGCCATCTCCTGGAATAACCGCTATGCGGTATTTTTTCGCCATTTGACACCTGCTTTCACTTATGAAGAAAATTCAATATCAGCCGTATATTACTCCTGATCCGGCATCTGCTCCCGCACGTACTCGATGAGGCCCCCGGCCTCTATGAGTCTCTGCATGAAAGGCGGGATGGCCTGCGCCCGGTATGTTTCGTTCCTGGTGCGGTTCTCGATGACGCCCGAATTGAGATCGATTTCCAGTTCATCCTCCGATTGGATGCGTTCGGCGCCTTCGGGGCATTCCAGGATAGGCAGACCCACGTTGAAGGCGTTGCGATAGAAGATTCGAGCAAAGCTGTGTGCGACGACGCAACTGACTCCGGCTGCCTTTATAGCAATCGGCGCGTGCTCCCTCGATGACCCGCAGCCGAAATTTTTTCCCGCTACGATAATATCTCCCGGCTTAACCCTGGAGACGAACTCAGGGTCTGCGTCTTCCATGCAATGCGCGGCAAGCTCTTGTGGATCGGTCGTGTTCAGGCAGCGCGCCGGTATAATAGCGTCGGTATCGACGTCATTTCCGAACTTCCATGTTTTTCCCTTAAGTTTCATCAGCTCAACACCTCTTCAGGATGCGCTATACGCCCGAGAATGGCCGAGGCGGCGGCAACCGCCGGATTACTGAGATATACCCTGCTTTCCACGTGCCCCATTCGTCCGACGAAGTTGCGATTAGTGGTCGCCACAGCCGATTCTCCCGGCGCGAGTATTCCCATGTGCCCGCCCAGGCAGGGGCCGCAGGTCGGAGTGCTTACAGCCGCTTCCGCCTCTATGAAGATTTCGAGCAGTCCTTCTTCCATCGCCTCCAGGTATATCTGCTGAGTCGCCGGGATAACAATGCAGCGGACCCCTCGCGCAACCTTTCTGCCCTTCATCACCTGCGCGGCCACCCTCAAATCTTCCAGGCGCCCGTTGGTGCACGAGCCTATTACCACCTGGTCGATTGGGGTTCGCTCCATTTCGGTGACCTGCTTGACGTTTTGCGGCGAATGAGGAAGGGCCACGACGGGCTCAAGGTTCGAGACGTCCCAATCATAGACGGCCTCGTAGGCGGCGTCCGGGTCACTTTTGTAGAATTTGTAGGGCCTTTTTGCACGGGTGCTTACATACGCCTCAGTGATCGAGTCGGGCGTTATGATTCCGACCTTCGCGCCGGCTTCGATAGCCATGTTGCACATCGAAAATCGATCAGACATGGGAAGGCGATCGATTACCTCGCCCGTGAACTCCATTGCCCGGTACCTTGCGCCGTCCACGCCGATCTGTCCGATAGTGTGGAGGATCAGGTCCTTGCCCCCCACCCAGGGCCGCAGTTTCCCTTTGAAGACGAACTTTATGGACGGCGGCACCTTGAACCAGATTCGGCCTGTTATCATGGCAGCCCCGAGATCGGTGCTTCCCACCCCGGTTGCGAAAGCGCCAAGTGCTCCGTAGGTGCAGGTGTGGCTGTCAGCACCGATTACAACGTCTCCGGGCAGAACGAGTCCCTGCTCGGGCAAAAGCGCGTGTTCGATCCCCATTCGCCCTACTTCGAAATAGTACGGGAGGTCGAACTCCTTTGCAAATTCGCGCAGCACTCGCGCCTGGACGGCAGAGGCGATATCCTTGTTCGGGACGAAATGGTCGGGAACAAGACTGATGCGCTCCCGGTCGAATACCTTCCTGGCGCCGGCGCGCCTGAAGGCCTCGATGGCGAGCGGGGCCGTTATATCGTTTCCATTCGCAAAATCGATTCTTACTTCCACGAGTTCGTCCGGGAAAACCTCAGGCTTCCCGGCGTGATCCGCCAAAATCTTTTCACTGATAGTCTTGGGCATTTCAATTCACCTTCAATCCTGGATATTTTCGCCCGGCTTTTCGAGCAAGGCGGGCTGTTCTTCCGCCGCAGATTTCTCCGGCGTTGGCGCTGAGGGTTCCTGCTGGACGGGTACGCCTTCCTGAAACCCTTTTTTCCCCATGATCTTCCACGCGGTCCATCTGACGGGACCTGAAGCCGTGTAAATCGCCAGGAGTAAAAAGAGCATGAACGGGGGGGTCACTGCGATTATAGTCACGAGTACTATCACGCCGAACATGACGAAGGAAGGCCTCGCCATTATGAATTCAATATCTTTGAAACTATTGTAAGGCATCGTGCTGATCATAAAAAACCCCAGCACGAAGGTCATGACCATAAGTACAAGGCTTATAAGCGAACCGTGGACAGAAATGTTCCAGTGGCTCAGAAAAAGGACTGTCGCCGCTATCATGGCCGCCCCGCCTGGAATCGGCAGGCCGGTGAAATACTTCTTACTGGTCGTTTCGACCTGTACATTGAAGCGCGCAAGCCTCAGGGCGCCGCATGCCATGAACAGGAAAGCGGCGAGCCAGCCAACCCGGCCGTAGGGTTTGAGGGCCATCAGGTACATCAGCAAACCGGGCCCCACCCCGAATGCCACAAGGTCGGACAGCGAGTCGTATTCCACCCCGAAACGGCTTGTTCCTCCAGTCAGCCTGGCAATCTTTCCATCCAGGATGTCGAAAACGCAGGAAGCGAAGATCGCGATGGCGGCCAACTCGAAATCGCCGTTGATTGAACTGACGATCCCGAAAAAGCCGCTGAAGAGGTTTGCCGTGGTAAACAGATTCGGCCAGATATATATCCCGCGGCGCACTTCACCCTCTTTGCGCCACCTCTTCCGGCGCGAGCGCCGCTTCTTTACGGTTTCATTCGACATAAAACGGTTTCTCCCGCATAGACATGCCTGCCCTTCGACACCAGTACTTCGCTGTTTTCCGGCACGTAGACGTCCATTCGGGACCCGAACCGGATCATCCCGAATCGCTCCCCCTGAACAACCCGGTCTCCAATTTCAGGCCAGCAGACGATGCGGCGTGCAATAAGACCGGCCACCTGGGTAATCACAATGTCCGGGCCGGAATCGGACCTGATCCAGAGGCAGTTCTGCTCGTTTTGCTCGCTCGCCTGGGCATGGTCGGCGGCCCTGAAGCTGCCTTTCTCGTAGTGTATGCCCTCGATTGAGCCGGTGATTGGCACCCGGTTAACGTGCACGTCGAAAATTGACATGAAGATGCTGATTTTGATGGCCGGTTTGCCTGTAAATCGCGCCGAGGGGATATTGCTTACAGCGATTATCCGTCCGTCCGCCGGGGATAGTATATCATTTTGGCCCGCAATCGAAACCCTTTCCGGGTCCCGGAAAAAGTGACCGACCAGCAGCGTTGCAGCCAGCAGCACCAGGGTAACTACCGCCCAGCCAAGCACCGCCGTAATCAGGGTGGCAAACATTGCAGCAAGGATGTATGGGATTCCCTCCCTGGCGATGGGGATATGGGCCTGTTTTTTCCTGAAATCCCTGTCGGACAAAAGGAACTCCTGCGTTCCGGAAAAAGGATAGCTGAATACCTCAGGAAGTATCAATCTCCCGCGAGGTATACAGCATCCGGAAAATCTCAGATCATCTTAACGGCATCGAGGAAAGGCATCATGGCGCGCAGCTTTGCGCCGATCTGCTCAACGAGCAGCGTTTTTTCCATGTTCCTGGTGGCCTGGAACATGGGACGCCCCGCCTGGTTTTCCAGAATCCACTCACGTGCAAACTGTCCGGACTGTACCTCTTCGAGGATTTTTTTCATCTCAGCTCGAGTTTGCTCATTGATGATCCTTTTGCCGCGGGACAGATCGCCATATTCGGCCGTGTCGCTCACGGAGTACCTCATATAGGCAAGTCCGCCCCGGTAAATGAGATCCACGATCAGCTTGAGTTCGTGCATGCACTCAAAAAAAGCGATTTCCGGCTGGTAGCCTGCCTCCACAAGTGTGTCGAACCCTGCTTTTATCAGTTCGGATACCCCCCCGCAAAGGACGGCCTGCTCGCCGAAAAGGTCCGTTTCGGTTTCTTCCTTAAAGGTGGTTTCCATGACGCCGGCCCGTGTCGCACCGATCCCCGACGCATACGCCAGAGCTGTCTGGAGGGCCTGACCGGATGCGTCCTGCTGAATGGCGACAAGGGCCGGCACGCCCGCTCCGCGCACGTATTCGCTCCTGACCAGGTGTCCCGGCCCTTTGGGGGCGATCATTACTACGTCCACCTCTTTGGGCGGTACGATCTGGCCGTAGTGAATGTTGAAACCGTGAGAGAAAAGAAGCGTCTTGCCCGGTTTCATCGTATGGGCGATGTCCCTTCGATAAAGTGCGGCCTGGGCATGATCTTCGGTAAGAATTTGGATGATATCGGAATTTTCGGCGGCTTCGCGAGCCAGGACCGGAGTAAATCCGTCTTCGAGCGCCTTTTCGTAATTGGGCGAGCCGGGCAGGTCGGCCACCGTCACCTGAAGACCTGAATCGCGCAGGTTTTGAGCCTGCGCGTGCCCCTGGCTGCCATAGCCGATGATACCAATTTTCTTGCCGCGCAAAGAATCCAGACTAGCATCCGTGTCATAAAAGATTCGCATCAATTACCTCCTGATTTGGATCGGTTTCAGTGTTTCTTGCTGCGTGCCAGGGCCGCTTTCCCCGTACGGGCTATCTCCACTATTCCGATCTGGTCTAAAAGTTCCATTATGGCCGTAATCTTTCCCTCATTTCCAGTAACCTCCAGCGTGTAGAAATTAGGGCTTACATCGACCACCTTGGCCCGGAAAATATCGACGATCCGGAGCACCTCGGCCCGTGTCGCCTGTTCGGCCCGGACCTTGATAAGGGCCATTTCGCGGTCTACGAACTCAGTCTCCGCAAAATCATAGACTTTGATTATGTTAACGAGCTTGTTCAACTGCTTGACTATCTGAGACAGCACGCGCTCGTCGCCCGTGGTGACGAGCGTAATCCGCGTCAGTCCGTTCTCGTGGGTTTCCGCCGCCGTAACTGTTTCAATGTTGTACCCCCGGCCGCTGAAAAGTCCTACTATTCTCGCCAGGACACCTGGAACATTCTGGACCAGAATGCCTATCGTATGCCGTTTATCGCCCGTGACTATCATCCCGAAAGCTCCACTCTAGATCTCCCATACGGGAGAGGAGAATTCAAAGCCAGGCAAGTTTCCGTCCGGATTCTTCGACGTCAAAAAAGGTCCTTTTCCGCCCCGGATCAGGCTCTGCCTGGGTGCTGGAACCGCCGTCCGGGGTTGCCGCTCAAAGCTTCGCGGCGGGAGAGTGTGTGTCGGCCCGCTGCAAAAGTCAATCACCAATATCCATGCTCTGCGAGGCGCTGCCTGTGGGCGCCTCAACGCTAATTCCCCCCCGGCCACCCCTTTTGAAAAAGGGGAGCGCCTCGAGTTCCATGCCCCCCTTTCCAAATCGGAAACTGCCGCTGACTCAACGGGTTTCCGTATGGACACCAAGCCGGTTTCCCTCCGGAAACATCCCATTGCTCAGGACAAAAGGGGGCAGGGGGGATTTTATGCTCCTAAGCGGAAACTAGGCTAGAAGCATTTCGGTAATGCTCTTTCCGGGTGGGACGATCGGATAGACGTTTTCTTCCGAAACCACCTGGAAATCCATAAAAACAGGGCTTTTTATCGAAAAAGCTTTCCGCAGCACCGGTTCGACTTCTTCGGGCCGCACAGCCCTCAGTCCTACAGCCCCATAGGCTTCCGCCAGCTTGACAAAATCGGGAGACCCTTCCAGACATGACCCCGAATAGTTCTTCTCGTAGAAAAGCTCCTGCCATTGGCGCGGCAGGCCGAGACATGTGTTATTGATGATTGCCACTTTCACCGGAATATTGTTGCAAACAGCGGTGCAGAGTTCCTGGATATTCATCTGGATGCTGCCGTCACCGGCGATATCTATCACCAATCTGTCGGGAAAGGCTACCTGGGCGCCCATGGCCGCTGGAAAACCGTAGCCCATGGTGCCGAGACCGCCCGAGGTCAACAGTGTGCGCGGACGATTGAACTTGAAGAACTGGGCCGTCCACATCTGGTGCTGGCCCACCTCTGTGGTGATTATGGCGTCGCCGCCTGAAAGTTCATAGATTTTTTCGATAACGTACTGCGGCTTTATTACATTAGCGTCAGTGCAGTATGAAAGCGGATGTTCTTTTTCCCACCGGCTTATCTCGTCAAACCATGGAGCGCGCGCCTCGGCAAGGCCTTCGATCTGCTCGCTTTCAGCAAGCCGTATCATCTGCCGGAGCGCGTTTTTGCAGTCGCCAACGATGGGAACATCGACATCGACGTTCTTGCTGATGCTCGTCGGGTCAACGTCGACGTGGACGATCTTGGCTTTCGGAGCAAATGTGCTGATCTTTCCGGTCACCCGGTCGTCAAAACGCACCCCAACTGCAAGGATAAGGTCCGCATGCGATATCGCCATATTGGCCTGGTAGGTGCCGTGCATCCCGAGCATTCCGAGCCAGTACGGGTTAGGCTGACTGCGGCCTTCGCCGTCAACGGTAATTGCCGGAAAGCAGCCCAGTCCCATCAGGGAACAGGTCACCGGCGCCTGGATAAGCTTAGCCAGCTTGCCGAGTTCCTCCCAGGACTCCGAGATGATGATACCTCCGCCGGCAAAAATGACCGGCGATTTGGCTTTCCTGATCAACTGGTAAGCCTTCTTGATCTGCCCGGCATGGGCCTCCACCGTCGGCCGGTAACCCGGCAGGTCCACTTTCTTGGGATACTTGAAATCGGCAAACGCCTGGAGGACGTCTTTTGGCAGATCGACAACAACAGGTCCGGGACGGCCCGTGCGCGCCAGGTAAAAAGCTTCTTTTATCACCGTGGCCAGACTCTCGACGTCCCTCACCAGGTAACTGTGCTTGGTGCAGGGCCGGGTGATTCCGATAATGTCGACTTCCTGAAAAGCATCATCCCCGATGAGCGGCGTGGGCACCTGACCCGTGAATACAACTATCGGGACCGAGTCCATATTAGCGGTGGCTATGCCTGTTACGGTGTTTGTCGCCCCGGGGCCGGAAGTCACAAGACAGACCCCCACCCGGCCGGATGCCCGGGCGTATCCGTCGGCCATGTGCGTGGCGCCTTGCTCGTGCCGAACCAGAATGTGCCTGATGTTGTGTTTAGGCATTTCGTGGTAGATGTCCAGAACTGCGCCGCCAGGGAACCCGAATATGACCTCTACCCCCTCTTTTTTCAAACACTCGAAAAATATCTGTGCGCCCTTCATTTTCATAAAAGCCCTTGATTCGACTGCTCTGCATTTGCGGTGTAATAGTTTCACGCATGAGGGAAAATCAGCCCGAAAAGAGCCGCTCTTTCATGCGCCACCGTACAGTGAAATAAAAATACTAACAGCAAGCGAGCTAAAGTGTCAATAGGATTACGGAATCGAGCTGTATCGCAATTCGATTCGAACGATAATGTCCGTCCGGAAAACGAGTACCTCGAAAATCTTTCATGCGAAGCCGCGTTTTTTAACGTCGAAGAACGCGAAGAAAGAGAAGGAGGAGAACAGCGGTAGCAAGCAGGGAGACGGCTTTCTTTGCGGTTTGGCTCTTCGCGATCACTGGTTACTAATTTTCCAGATGGGCCGGGGAAAAGGGTATTCAGCCCTGGCCTTCAGCAAGTATTCGACAATGTTATGCTTTTACCAAACCATTGCCAGGAGCGGATTTGCTGATTATGCGCCCTTTCTTGCGAGCTAATGGGAGATATTATTCTATTTTCGGCGATAATGGGGTTATGAACGGGAATCTGCTCCTTTTCCCTGGAATCCGACCATTTTCATTTTATCTGCCTCTTTGACGGCAGGCCATTTTTTTATGTATGTATCAATCGTGCAGGGGCTAAAATTCCTTCCTTTAAAGAATACCTAAAACATACAAAAAAGGGTAATATTATGGAGAATCTGGAGGCTTACCCCGTATCCTCCTACGGTGAGGGAGACTATCATCCAGGGTCGCAAAAGCAAACATCTATGGCGGGACAAATGGCTCTAAACCTTACGCCGAATGCACAGATTGTTTTAAAGAAGCGTTATTTGATCAAGGACGACAACGGCCAGCCGACCGAAAGTGTGGAAGAGCTATTTCGGAGAGTGGCGCTGGCTATAGCGCAGCCCGACGCCGGATATGAAGGGCCGGATAAAGTCCAGGAAACGGCGCGCAAGTTCTACAGTCTGATGACTTCCCTGGATTTTATGCCTAATTCTCCGACCCTCATGAACGCCGGACGGCAGCTTGGGCAGCTCTCCGCCTGCTTCGTGCTTCCAGTCGAAGACTCCATAGACAGCATTTTCGAAGCGATAAAACATGCTGCAATGATCCACAAAAGCGGGGGCGGGACGGGGTTTTCTTTCTCGAGAATCCGCCCTGAAAGCGATAAGGTACTCTCCACCCAGGGCGTTGCGAGCGGCCCGGTTTCATTCATGTCGGTTTTTGACGTGGCGACCGAGACAATAAAACAGGGCGGGACCCGCCGGGGCGCAAACATGGGAATTCTGCGGGTGGATCATCCCGATATCCTGAAATTCATAACCTGCAAGACCGACAACGAACGGATGACGAATTTCAACATCTCGGTCGCGGTGACCGATGATTTCATGCGTGCGGTCGAAACCGGGTCGGATTACGCTCTGCTCAACCCCCGCTCGGGCATGGAAATCGAAAAACTGTCCGCGCGCGATGTTTTCGATAAGATAGTCAAGTCGGCCTGGAAAAACGGCGAACCGGGCATCATCTTCATAGATGCCATGAACCGGGACAATCCCACGCCTCAGATCGGCCGGATCGAAAGCACAAATCCCTGTGGCGAACAGCCCCTGCTTCCATATGAGTCCTGCAATCTCGGCTCGATAAATCTCGCCAACATGTACGCCGAAGGCCATATTGACTACGAGCATCTCAAGGCCGTGGTCTGGGAAGCGGTTCATTTTCTGGATAACGTCATCGAGGCCAACAAGTACCCCCTTCCTAAAATCGAGGAACTGACGAGAGCTAACCGCAAGATCGGGCTTGGCGTTATGGGGTTTGCCGACCTGCTTATCGCTCTGGGCATCCCCTATAATTCCGAGGAGGCGGTCGAGGCGGCCGAAGAGGTGATGGGCTTTATTCAGAAGGAATCCAAAGCCGCATCCGCTTACCTTGGGGAGACAAGAGCCAATTTCTCGAACTATCCCGGCTCCATTTATGACTCATCCAATAGTCCTTTCATGAGGCATGCTACCACGACGACGATTGCGCCCACCGGGACGATCAGCATCATCGCCGGGTGCTCGAGCGGGATCGAGCCGATTTTTGCGATCAGCTTCGTGCGCAAGGTGCTCGACGGCGAAGAACTGCTCGAAGCACATCCGCTATTCCGAAAAGTAGCGCTGGAACGCGGCTTCTATTCAGAAGCGCTTATGAAGCGGATAGCCGAAAAGGGGAGCATCAAGGATTTTGCCGAAATTCCCGAGGATGTCCGGCGCGTTTTCGTTGTGTCCCACGACGTTGATCCGTCCTGGCATATCCGTATCCAGGCGGCGTTCCAGAAGCAGACCGACAACGCTGTGAGCAAGACTATCAACTTCCCGCTTTCGGCCACCCCAGAAGACGTGAGCCAGGCCTATATTTCGGCATTCAATCTTGGCTGCAAGGGACTGACGATCTACCGCGACGGCAGCCGCGACGTGCAGGTGCTCAATATCCAGCGCAAGACCCAGTATCCTCAGGTCGAGCCGCGTCCGCGTCCGGATATCACCCAGGGCATTACGGAGCGCGTAAATACCGGCTGCGGGAAGCTCTACGTGACCATCAACTCGGACGAGTACGGTTTTTGCGAAGTTTTCGCCCAAATGGGCAAGGCGGGCGGCTGCGCCTACTCGCAGATCGAGGCGACCAGTAGACTCATATCTCTTGCCCTGCGCTCCGGAGTAAAACTTGAGTCGGTAATAAAGCAACTGGTTGGTATCCGGTGCCCGTCGCCGACCTGGAGAAACGGCGAGCAGGTCGTTTCCTGCTCTGATGGCATAGCCAAAGTTCTCAACCAACACGCCAACGCCAATATTTGCGCGAGGTTAGCCGACGAGATGGGCGCATGCCCGGACTGCGGAAGCGCTGTAGAACACGAGAGCGGATGCATCGTCTGCCGCTCGTGCGGGTTTTCGAGGTGTAGTTAGGGGTTTTTTGCGCGGAACCTTTCGGTTGGCTGATCTCATCAGGTTTTGATTTGGAACAGCACGACTGGTCGCTATCTCCCAAAGAAGCCATAGCTCTCCAGAAGAGGCTGGCCGCCGAGGTACGGATACAGCCTCTTGCCACCAGGCTAAAGAGCATCGGGGCAGCCGATATATCCTATTGCAGGCATACCGGGCGCCTCATTGCCGTCATTCTTTCATTCAAGTGGCCCAGCCTCGATCTGATCGAGTCCGTCCATCATATCTGCAAGGCCGATTTCCCTTATGTGCCGGGACTGCTCTCATTTCGAGAGGTCCCGCCCCTTATTGAAGCATACCGGAAACTCGCGCAAAAACCCGATGTCCTGCTCTGTGACGGGCAGGGAATTGCGCATCCTAGAAAGCTGGGATTTGCCGCCCATCTCGGACTGTGCCTTGGAATACCCACCGTCGGTTGCGCCAAGAGCAGGCTCTGTGGAGACCACGAGCGCCTGACCCTGAGAAAAGGCCGAAGCGTTCCGCTCCTGCTCAACGGAGAGCAGGTCGGGCTTGTCTTTTGCTCCAGGGACGGCGTGAAGCCGATCTATATCTCGCCGGGCCACCTCTCGGACATTGCATCCTCAAAGAGACTCGTATCGCGCTGCCTTCGAACTTACCGGATACCCGAACCGCTCAGGCTTGCCCACATCGATGCAAACCGTATCAGGCAAAAGTTGGATATCGGATAGTGAAGATCGTATTATGCTTTTGGCGCCGGTTCTCAGTCAATTTTCCTTGACCGCAGGCTTCGGACAATCTAAAGGCAATAAGGATTGTTTTCCGGCAAGATTGCGAGGATAAAGGTAGCGGCGCCGGCGAGCATCCTGCGAAACAGACACGCACTGGCAATCGACCTTATTCTGGAATCCGGGGCATGAAAAATCATTCTGCCCCATGTCCGGATGTCAGAGCTTTTTACGGAGGAAGAAATGACAGGTTCGGCCGATACCATTCAATCTTACAGGGAAATGCTGAAACTGGATCCCAGGTCGCGAGTGTTTACACTTCTGGCGGAAGAATTGTGTGCCGCCGGCCAATGGGAGGAAGCAGCGGCGGTCTGCAAGAAAGGTCTCCATTTCCATCCCGATCACCTGAGATCGCGGGTGCTGCTCGGATGGGCCTTAATTGAAATGGGCGAGGTCGATAAATCCGAACGGAATCTGCTGAAGGCAGTCGAGGATATACGGCAAAACACAATAGTTTTCAAACTGCTTTCGGAGCTTGCCACATTTTCCGGCAATGCCCGGAGCGCCAGCGAATATGACAGGATATACCAGGCGTTTCAGACCTCTGGGGCAGTTCCTCCGCACCTTGATCCAGACCACATCGAGCCTGTCGGTCCGGCTAAAAAAGAAGCCTCGGAGTGGGATATTTTCAAAGCCGAGGCAATTGAAGAGCTACATGGACCGGAGGTGAACACATTTTGCCCGGAAATTGCTGCTGAACCTACGCTGGAGATGGCGCCCCAGCCGAAAATCGACCTTAGTGTGATTCTGTCGCATCTGGTCGAAAGGCTCGATGAGCGTTTTGCCGAAAAAGCACAGCCTGCCGCCATTCTGTCTGAAGACGACAAAAATATGCTCCGGCAAGTGATTCTTGCCGAGCTTCCGGCCGATTAGCACTGATAAGGGAAGTCGAATATCGGAAAGGCGAGTATATCTAGACATCCGGCGGGAATTGGATAGCAGGATCTGCAAGGTTTTGTTTCCCCCCGCCTCCGGGACGGGGGGAAAGACCTGGGCGAAGTTCCAGGGTAAAGCTGGTCTTGCGCCGGTGTATATGGCAGAAAGCCCGATCCGCTCTCACGAAGACTGTATGGTTATTTTTCTTGGCTTTGCAGCCTCCGCCTTGGGAAGTACCAGCTTGAGAACGCCGTCTTTCATCGATGCCTGAATTTTATCACGGTCGATATCGCTGGAGAGGGTAAACTGTCTGTAGTAATCCCCGGCCGTGTATTCCCTGAAGATCACTTTCCCTTTCTCCTCCTGCATGGCGATCGTTCCCCGCATTGTGAGCTGGTCGGAGTCCAGGTCAATGTCGACGCTCTCGATCGGTACGCCCGGCATGTCGGCAACCAGTGTCAGCGCATTTTCCGATTCATATATGTCCACAGCCGGAACAAAGACCGGGACGTTACGGGTGCTTTCGCCGGTCGCCTGAACCTCTTGTTTCTCCTCGATCTGCAAATCCTTTTCGGTCATGGCATAACCTCCTGTTTCAACAGCAGACTATTCGCTTTTGATTGTTATCTTGCGAGGCTTCACCTGCTCGGGCTTGGGCAGAACGAGTTTCAGCACGCCATTTTTACATTCGGCCCGCACAGCGTCCGCATTCACGTCCTCCGGCAGCGTGAGTGCCTTTCGGAAGCTCCCCCACTTGCGCTCCCTTCGGTGGTAATTGACGTTCAGCGCCTCTTCCGGCTTGCGCTCACCACTCAGCGTAAGGGTCCTGCCAACAACCGAGATGTCCAGATCTTCGGCTTTGATTCCAGGGATCTCAGCTTCCACGTAAATCGTGTTTTCGTCTTCGGTTACAAGAAGCGGTGGAAATACGCCCGAAGATGTTGGGCTGGAAGCCCCGCCGGTGAAAACTGAAAGGAGCCTGTCCATTTGTCTGCGAGCTCTCTCAAAGTCTTCGATTGCGCCCGGGATTTCCGGCCATCGCCAGTTTGGGTACCTGAAGATTGCCATATTCAACCTCCTGTTGATTAATGGACGATAATTGTTAGCAGCCACAAGGTAAGACTGCTAGTTAATAGTGTCAATATTCACCAAAAAACGCTCGCATAATTCTCCTTCGATAGTAGAATTCAGGATCGGATGCCGCAGGGCGCATGCCGGCGCCCCACTGGAGGGGCGACTTTGCCCGGTCTCCGGCATCCGGCACCCAACCATATCTCTATCAAAGGAATTCAATGCGGGACGATCGATCACGCCAGCCTTTGCGAATCGCCCTGGTATTCCCACCGGCTATGCATCCGACAAGTCCGCCTCTCGGGATCGCGGCCCTCAAACCCTATCTGGAAACAAGATCTGCTGTTGAGGTGCGCAATTTCGATCTGAATCTCGCCTATTTCGAACAGGCATTCCAATGGCTGAGTGATGGACGGCTGCGGATGCGAATACAGAAAATGGATTACGAAACGACTGCTAAAAAGGCTGCGGAGGCAAGAAGTTTTTTTTGCGGCCAAGCGGGCACCCAAAGTTTTTTCGATCTGGCTTCATACAGCGAACACGCCGGCGTCTATTCCGGTTTTGGTTCAGTTCTCAACGGGCTTTTCGATAATTTTGCAAGAAAGATTCTTCTCGGACTCCCGGTGCCATCCCTGGTAACGAGGTTTTTTTCCGAACTGGTTGGCCCACTCATAGCCTTCAGACCTGAGCTCATAGGATTTTCCATTCTTTTCAGCCAGCAGATTTTTTTCGCCCTGGCCCTGGCAAAGCTGTGCAAAGGGAGCGGCCAGCCGCGGGAGCCGGAGGGCGCGCTTGCAAAATCGCGGTGCTCCTTTGGAGCGAAGATCGTCTTCGGCGGGGCGACCTTTTCGGTGATGCCCGATCCGGGGCGGCTTCTTGCCGGACCTGTCCCTGTATATCAGGGCGGTGAACCGAGGGAAGTGGATACCGGCCGGCTTATCGACTATCTCATTGTCGGGGAGGGGGAGGCAGCGCTCGAATCAGTGGCGGGAGTTCTGGCCTCAGGCAGCGGCCAGGATGCATCCGGGCCGATTTCCTCCCAATACCGTATACCCGGCCTTCTTCATCTGGTTGACGGAAAGCTGGAGAGAAACCCTCCGGGCGCCCCGCTCGACCTGAACACCCTGCCTCTTCCCGACTTTTCCGATTTCCCCCTGGATAAATACCATTCGCCGCTTCCTGTCCTGCCCTATCTCGCCTCGCGCGGCTGTCCATGGAGACGCTGCGCGTTCTGCACTCATCAAAAAACCTATCTCGCCTACCGCGAGGAAGATGCGGCCAACACCTCAGAGAGGCTTTCCGCACTCCAGGAACATTATGGCGTCGGGCACTTCTGCCTGGTTGACGAGATGATCCACCCGCGCCGCATGGACCGTATTGCCGCCGATCTCATCGGTAAAAGCGCTCATCTCTATTTTTCCGCTTACGCCAGGCCTTCGGGGTTTTCGAGCAGGCAGCTCCAAAAAGCGCACAGGGCAGGCCTTCGCCTGGTGATGTGGGGGCTTGAGTCGGCAAGCCAGCGCCTGCTAGATCTCATGTGCAAGGGGACAATCGCGCAAAAGATCCCGGCCATTCTTAACTCCGCCAGCGAAGCAGGCATATGGAACCTCCTGTTCGTGATTTTCGGCTTCCCGACCGAGACGAAAGCCGAGTGGCGGAATACCCTCGATTTTCTCGGATCCATCCACGACTCGGTTCATGCCCTTTCCCGGTCCCGTTTCGTTCTCCTCGAAGGCTCTCAAGTCTTTTGCAACCCTCAGCGCTATGGGGTCAAGAGGATAATCGACCGGCCTCAAAGAGATCCGGTTTCCATAGCTTACGACTACGAAGTGACGGAGGGGCTCACCCAGGAAGAGGTTGCTGTGATGTTTCAGGAGAGTTTGGCCCGACTATCGGGTCTGGGGCGCTCGCCATGGTTTGGTCAATTCAGGGAGCACATGCTCCTGTTTGCTTCAAGGCAGGACAATGAGAAAAGGATCTGACCGAGCTGTGTGGGGCCACAGGAGGCAGAGCAGCAGCCAGAGCTTGCCCCGGGCTCTGTCCGGGGATCTCCACAGGCCACCAGAGCCGGGGGTTTTTGCTCCAGGCAGACCTCCTCAGCTCAACTCCTCGACACGGGGCGTGAAGGTTGCGAGGTCTCCAATGCCCAGGATGTTTTCATAGTCGGTGAGTTTGCGGATTGTTTCCTCGAAGCCGCTCTGGCCGGTGAAGTCGTTTTCTGCCTTCCGGAACGCGGAACTCAGCTCGGCATAGGCTTTTGGAGGCGTTATCCGGTGCAGAAGGGGGAAAAGCGCCGTGTCTTCCCTGTCGGCGTGGGCCCGGTACATTCGGCTGAACTGATGAATGGCGCTTCCCATCGTGCGGCGTTTCTCCAGGTCCCTTGCCGAAAATTCGGTGTAAAGTCCCTTCAAAATCCCGATCAACTGCGATCCGGCGGCGTGCTGTTCCCGGAGCACCCCGACCAGGGCGCTCATCTTCCCGGCTGCGTCAAAAACCGGATAGATTAACTTTTCTTCCATCTGCTGATGATGATCCACTATGAACATGCGAACTATTTCGACGGTCCCCCCGATTATTTCGGGAGGAAGATCCATCCGCGCATCCATTCCGCCTCTGATTTCCTCAAGTATGGCGACTGCCCGGCAAAGCACGCCGTGCTGACGGGCTACAATCTCGATTGCGGTCTCGGTGTCTCCCTCTGGTTGGGCGGGTTTGGAGCACCCCGCCAAAACTCCTGCGCCTGTTGCTCCAGCCAGAGCTATGAAACTTCGGCGGGAAAGCGGCTTTCTTGAAAACATCGGTTCTCCTGGAAAGAGATGATAAGGTATGGCTCAAGGTAAGCAGACGGGCGCGGCAGGACCTTATTTTCATCGTCCGCGGACCTGGCGCCCGATTTCGGATACAATTGTCCGACTGACTTAATGGATTTGAACCCCTCTGTCAATATAGTTGATTTAAACCGGCCGCCGGTCGATAATGCCGGTGAACCATAGAACAGTGAACAGTAAATAGTGAACAGTGAGCAGAAAGACCGCTCACTGCTCACTTCTTTTTTGTAGGCGGTGGACAATGGATGCCCAAAAGATTTCCGGCCTCAAAATTGCCGATTCGGAGCAATTCTCGGTTACCGGCAGAAGGTCGAGGACCGTGTGGATTATCGTTATTGCGGCGGCAGCCGCCGCCGTTTTACTATATCTGTTTCGCGCGGGCCTTCTAACTTCGGCCACCAACGTCCGGACGGCCGCAGCGGACTGGGTGTATCCCTCGCAGGTGATTACCCAGTTCAATGCGAGCGGTTATGTCGTTGCCCAGCGAAAGGCATCAGTCGCATCCAAGGGAACAGGCCGGATCGTCTACCTCGCAGTCCAGGAAGGAAGCCGCGTCAAGGAAGGCGACGTTCTCGCGATGCTCGACAGTGACGATCTCAAAGCGGAAAAAGCGCAGTTTGAGGCGCAGCTCGTGGTGGCCAGGTTCGACTTGACGCGAGCTGAGACCGAACTTTTGACCGCTGAAGCCAATTTCAAGCGGCTCAAAGAACTCTTGGGACAAAAGGCCGCTTCACAGGCCGGGTTGGAAGACGCGCAGGACCGGTACCTGAAAGCAAAAGCAGCAATCGATTCGGCCAAGGCGAGCATCAAAGCTGCCGAAGCCTCAATTCGCAAGGAGAGCGTGCTGATAGAATATACGGTCATTCGCGCTCCTTTCGACGGTGTGGTCCTGACAAAGGATGCCGACGTCGGCGAAGTCGTTGCCCCTTTTGGTTCCGCAACAAACGCCAAGGCAGCCGTAGTTTCGATGGCCGACCTTTCTTCTCTCATGGTACAGGCGGACGTTGGCGAATCATTTTTGAGCAAGGTCCAGATCGACCAGCCGTGCGAAATTCAGTTGGACGCCATTCCGAATACCCGTTTTGCAGGCCGGGTGCACATGATCGTGCCGACAGCCGACCGGATGCGCGGGACCGTGATGGTCAAAGTACGTTTTGAAGTGCTTGATCCGCGCATTCTTCCTGAGATGAGCGCCAAAGCCGCCTTTCTATCACGCACTCTTGGCGAGCAAGAAAACAAGCCCGTGTTGGGCGTACACCGCGATGCCCTCGTATCAAAGGGAGGCGGGCAGGGACTTTTCCGAGTTGAAAAAGGAAAGGCCGAATGGGTACCCGTAAGTGACCCTAAATTTCTAGGCGACTATCTCATGGTCGAGTCCCTGGTAGAAAACGGCGATCGCATAATTATCAAGCCGCCCTCGGGCATCAAGTCCGGCGACAGGGTGGAGATTTCAGAATAGAGTTCGCAAGGCTCCGTCGAACGTGAAGAACAACTCGGATAAGTTCATAGTTATAGCGCAAGAGATCTACAAGAGCTATTCACGGGGTGGCCAGAAGGTACCTGTCCTGCACGGAATTGACCTGAGAGTCCGCGAAGGGGAGTTCCTCGCCCTCATGGGACCATCCGGTTCGGGCAAGACGACCCTTCTAAACCTCATTGCGGGACTGGACCGTCCTGACTCGGGCAGACTGGTCGTCGCCGGCGTCCCGATCTCCGAACTCGGAGAAACCGATCTCGCGCGGTGGAGGGCCATTCATGTCGGATTCGTATTCCAGTTCTACAATCTTTTGCCCGTCCTGAGCGCCCTGGAAAATGTCGAACTGCCGCTCCAGCTACGTTCCCTCTCAAGAAAAGAGCGCAGGGAACACGCGGTGACCGCCCTTGAGCTTGTCGGCCTTGCCGGCCGGCTTCGACATCACCCCGGGCAGCTATCGGGAGGCGAGCAGCAGCGGGTCGCAATAGCCCGCGCTATAGTCACCGATCCTTCGCTTATCGTTGCCGACGAGCCGACCGGCGACCTGGACAAGAGTTCCGCCAGGGAAGTCCTCTCCATGCTTGAGCAACTAAACACGGAGTCCGGAAAAACCATCATCATGGTAACCCACGATCCCAAAGCGGCTGAGAGCGCGGGGCGAATGTGCCATCTGGACAAGGGCGTGCTCAACGCAAACGCGTGCTGAGCAGACTCCAAGATTGAGCTTTTCCGGCATTTACTTTTGGAGCCGCCGGATACAAATCACCTCACAGAGCCAGGAGATCGGTCTTCAGGCCCTACGGTTTTCACGTTAAAGTCTTCAAATTGTAACATGATCGTAACAATAGCCCACTATACAAGAAGGGTTAGCAATAAGCAGATCCGTAGGGTATTCAACGGGATATTACTCAATTTGCCAAGGAGAGAAAATGAAGCTGACCGGGGTTTTAGGGTGTACATTGATTATCTTTCTTTCTTCTGTAAGTCTGGCCCTGGCGGGCAGCATTCGGATGGACGGTTCGACAACAGTACTGCCGATCGCCCAGAAAGTAGCCGAAGCCTACATGAAAGAACACCCCGACGTTAACATTTCCGTTTCGGGCGGTGGGTCCGGAAACGGGATCAAGGGCATAATCGACGGGACAGTTGACATAGGCGACAGTTCCCGGTTCATCACCCAGGATGAAGTGAAACTTGCCGTCGAAAAAGGCGGCTATCCGGTACCCTTTGCCATTGCATATGACTGCATAGTGCCTATTGTCCATCCCAGTAATACCGTATCTAATCTTACCGTGGAGCAATTGAAGGCGATCTACAAGGGAGAAGTGACCAACTGGAAAGAGCTTGGCGGCCCGGACCTGAAGATAGTGGTGATTTCGCGGGACACGTCCTCCGGAACATATGAAGTTTGGGAAGAAAAGGTAATGAAAAAGGAGAGGGTATCGCCCGGCGCCATGCTGCAGGCTTCCAACGGAGCAATCGTGCAGGTCGTTTCATCCAACAAGTTCGCAATCGGCTATATTGGCTTGGGATACGTAAACCAGACCGTGAAGCCTATACCGGTTAACGGTATCACCGGAAACGAGGAAACCACCCTGAACGGCAGATACCCAATCTCCAGGCCGCTTTTCATGTTTACCAGGGGCTGGCCTACCGGTGACACTCTGAACTTCCTCAATTACGTGCTTCTTCCGCAAAAAGGCCAGAAAATGGTAAAGGAGGCGGGATTTGTTCCGCTCCATTAGCAAAACAGATTCGCATCCGGGGTCGGGAGAGCATATCGTCTCTCTCACCCCTGATTCAGGCCACGGCGGCCTGCTCGGGAGCCGGAAAAAAGATGTAACGATCCGGTTCATCCTGTTTGTTGCCGCCCTGGTTTCCATACTTGTCCTCGCCGCGATCCTGGTCTTTCTCTTTATGGAGGGAATCCCGATACTGGGGAAAGTATCCGTTTGGCGATTTCTCTTCGGCCATGAATGGTATCCCACTTCCGATCCGCCATCTTTCGGGGTATTCCCTCTTTTAATGGCTTCGGTGGCAGTGACAGTCGTCTCGACGTTCTTTTCCGCACCACTCGGTATTATGACCGCTATTTACATGGCTGAACTTGCCTCTCCCAAAGTTCGCAACATCATAAAGCCTGTCGTGGAACTCCTGGCCGCCCTGCCATCGGTCGTGATCGGTTTTTTCGGAATGGTCGTCGTGGCGCCTTTTCTGCAGGATGTATTCGATTTACCTACAGGACTCAATCTCCTCAACGCCTCCATAATGCTCGCATTCATGTCGGTGCCGACCATCTGCACGATCTCCGAGGACGCGATTCAAAGCGTTCCCAAAGACCTCAAGGAAGGCTCTCTTGCGCTGGGGGCAACTCATTTGGATACAATCCTCAGGGTGATCCTGCCGGCCTCCCTGTCCGGAATCAGTACGGCTACCATTCTTGGCATCTCCAGGTCAATCGGGGAGACAATGGTGGTACTTATGGTTGCCGGAGGCGCGGCGCTGATCCCGACATCACTTTTCGACCCGGTGCGTCCGATTCCGGCAAGCATAGCGGCTGAGATGGCCGAAGCGCCCTTCAGGGGCGATCACTACCATGCGCTTTTCGCACTCGGAGTGATTCTATTCCTGTTCACGATGGGTTTTAACCTGATTGCGGCTTACATCTCCGGCAAACATAAACAGATTGGGGCAGCCACTCTTTAAGCGGGCGGCCTGTGAGGAAGGCTTCTTTATTTGGAACAGACGGTTTTGGAAAAAGAGGTGAAAATCGCGGGTGACACGTCAGGCCTGAAGCTTGGGGGCAGGCGTTCGCCCTGGCGGACCTGGCGTCAGCGGATCGTATTCACCATGCTCCGCTCGGCTACGCTGGTCAATGGCCTGGCCCTGGCTATAATTGTTTCTTTTCTGGTTTTTAACGGATGGCGGGCCATCGGCTGGAGCTTTCTAACTGAACCCCCTTATAATTCCATGACCACGGGAGGCATCCTCCCGTGCATAGTCGGGACCTTGATCCTGAGCCTGGGCGCAATGGCGGTCGCGCTTCCCCTCGGGACCGCCTCGGCTGTCTACCTTCACGAATATGCAAGACCCGGAGTAATGGTCCGGATAATCAAATTCGGTGTAAGCAACCTGGCCGGAGTCCCGTCCATAGTATTCGGGCTTTTCGGACTGGCTTTTTTCGTAACCTGGCTCAAATTCGGAGTGAGCATCCTCTCGGGTGTCCTGACACTTGGTGTGCTGATTCTTCCGATTCTGATCGGGACAGCGGAAGAAGCCCTGGCCTCCGTTCCGGCAAGCTACCGGGAAGCATCGCTGGCCCTGGGGGCAAGCAGTTGGCAGACGGTTTCAAGAGTCGTCCTGCCTGCCGCG
Organism: Syntrophobacteraceae bacterium; assembly: GCA_052147195.1. Taxonomy (GTDB): domain Bacteria; phylum Desulfobacterota; class Syntrophobacteria; order Syntrophobacterales; family Syntrophobacteraceae; genus SbD1. The sequence continues at coordinate 27,876 of JBKQLC010000248.1, read as the reverse complement.
CTCCCGGGCATTTTGACCGGCGCGATTCTCGGGGTCAGCCGGGCGGCCGGAGAAACCGCGGCGATCATGTTCACCGCCGCTGTCTATTTTATACCGCATCTTCCGAAATCGCCTTTCGATCCGGTAATGGCTCTGCCATACCATATTTATGTCCTGGCCACGGCGGGGACCCAAATCGACCTGACGCGCCCTATTCAATACGGAACGGCCCTGGTATTGATCTGCCTGGTGCTGGGGACGAATCTGGCTGCAATTTTATACCGGGCGAGGATCAAGCGCTCGTAGTCCAACACAAAACGTTTCCCGGGCAAATCAAAACAACTTACCCGAACCTGCCCGTAATGTAGTCTTCAGTCTGCTTTTTCAGAGGCCTTGTGAAGATGATCTCGGTGGCGTCCATCTCGATGAGAGAACCCATATAGAAAAAAGCGGTGTAGTCAGATACCCTTGCGGCCTGCTGCATGTTGTGGGTCACTATTACGATTGTGTATTCTTTCTTCAGCTCACCGATGAGTTCCTCTATCTTCTGAGCTGCAATGGGATCGAGGGCCGAGGCAGGCTCGTCCATCAGCACCACGGCAGGCTCCACGGCCAGAGCCCTCGCTATGCAAAGCCGTTGCTGCTGCCCTCCGGAAAGGTCGAGCGCGGAGTCGAAAAGCCTGTCACGCACCTCGCCCCACAGGGCTGCCTGCTTCAGGCTCTCTTCGACACGCTCCGTAATGAAATCCCTGTCCTTCACGCCGTTTACGCGCAACCCATAGGCGACGTTATCGAAAATGGTCTTCGGGAAGGGATTCGGCTTCTGGAAAACCATTCCGACCTTCCTCCTGAGCATTACAACATCTACATCCGGCGCGTATATATTCTGATTGTCCATGCATATTTCCCCCTCCAGCCGGCCTTTCTGGATGAGGTCGTTCATGCGGTTGAAGCATCTGAGAAAGGTGCTCTTTCCACAGCCGGACGGACCGATGAGGGCCGTCACGTGGTTCTTGTAAATGTCGAGAGTGATATCCTGCAACGCTTGGAAATCCCCGTAATAGAAATCCACGCGCTTTGCAGATATTTTGATTTCCTTAGTCATTGCATGCTCTCTTGAGTCCGGACAGGAACACGGAAAAGCCCTATCGGATCATCTACATATAAAATCCATATCGACGCTGGAGGTGCGCTGCATTCTTGTCAAACGGCGTCAACTCGGAATAACTTCCTCTTCTTCGGCAGCGGGGAGGGTGAAAAAAAAGGTCGACCCTGAAGACATACCGTCCCGGGGACTTTCAACCCAGATCGTACCTCCATGATTCCTTACTATATGCCGGCAAATTGCCAGCCCCAGCCCGGTACTGCCCGCCTCTTTACCCCTATACCTTTCAACACGGAAGAATCGTTCGAATATCCTCTGCTGGTCTTGCTTCGGGATTCCAGGCCCGCTGTCGCTCACTCCTATTGTTACTTTGCCGCCTTGCGCACTGGAGTAAACTTCTATTTTCCCCCCTTGCGGACTGTACTTCAGGGCGTTTTCCAGCAAATTGCGAAATACCTGAATGAGCTGGTCGAAATCGGTCTTCACCATTGGTCCATCCGGCGGAAGGCCGTTTTGAAGAGATATGCTCCTTTGCTCTGCAGAGGGAGTGCACGCCTTCCATGCCTCTATCAGCGCGTCCTCGGCCCTGACCGGCCTGATATCCGCATTGGTTTCATAGTCTTCCACTTTGGCAAGCTGGAGAAGGTCGTTCACTATTTTGATTATATGATTTGTGTTCTTGAAAATAACTTCGAGGCATGAATTGCGTACATCCGGGTCGCTCTCATCCGACATAAGAACTTCCGTATAACCTTTGATGGAAGTCAGCGGTGTGCGCAGCTCGTGGGAAGCGTTGGCGACAAAATCGCGCCGCACTTTTTCCAGTCTTTTCAGCTCGGAAATATCGTGCAAAGCGATGATCGCACCGTAATCGTCTTTCGATTGCTCTAAACGGACGATGTGGACATGATAGAACCGATCGGCGCCGATTCCCACTTCGCTGTGATAGGAATGGATTTCGTTTGCCAGGACACGATTGCAGGCTGTCTGGAGTTCGGGACTTCGGATCACCTCGAGCGGCCTTCTTCCTTTGAGTTCAGGAATCCATGAAAGCATACCCTTTGCCGCGCGGTTCGCTGAGTTGATCCTTCCTGCGGCATTCAGCAGCAGGATACCTTCCTCGATACCCTCAAGAATGCTCTCCAGTTGGAGTTTTTGCTGAGTGATCGTTTGTATGTAGGACTCTACACGCTCGGCGTTTTCTCTGATCGATTTCGCCAGCGGGTAAAAGTAATGGCCCGGGTGAAGCTGGGGCGAGATCTTCACCTGACCCTGGCCGATTGAATCGGCTGCGCTGGAAAGCAGGCTGATCGAACGGCTTGTGCTCACCATGAGGCCAAGGCTTATGAGCGCAAAGGCTACGAAACCGGTAAGTATTATGAGGTGTTCAACAGTAGCAGACTTGTCCAGTCCGTAAAATATGGCGGAAAGAGGAATGGCGACGCGCAGGACGCCGCCGGGAATTTTCCCCCTGCCTTCGACTCTTTGCGCAACATAGAGCAGGTCGGTATTGAGCGTGCCGCTGTACCGGAAGCTTGTCCCTGTGGGTTGGTCGTATGCCTCGACGACTTCCGGGCGTCTCGCGTGGTTATCCAGGTTCGAGGTCTGATCGAAAGGCACGTCCGTATCTGCGATAACCCGGCCTCCTTCGGCCACATAAGTCAGCCGGACCTTCAACGGGCCGGACAACCTGCACAGCCAGGTATACAGTTGCTCGGGATCTTGAAACTCCTTTTCCCGCGCCATCAGGTCTCTTATCAGGGATAGTTCCCTTGAGGCCTTGGCCTGGGTTTCCACCATAATTTCATTTTTGAGATAATTGTTGTAATAGAGCGACGGCAGGAGAAGGGCCAGGAAAAAAATCCCCCAGAGCAGCAGGAGGAGCCGAATTCTAAGTCTGAATTTCAGAGGCATATCAACCTTTAAACCGATATCCGACGCCCCGCACCGTCTCGATCCAGTCCGCGCAGGAAAGCAGCTTTTGTCTGAGCCGGCGTATATGGGTGTCCACTGTGCGGGCATAACCTTCAAAATGATATCCCCACACCCTGTCGAGAAGTTGCTCCCGGTTAAGCACCTTGCCCTGGCTGTTTGCCAGTTCCGTCAGCAATTTGAACTCCGTAGCGGTAAGAATGATCTCCTGACCATTCAGGCGGACCCGATGCCCTTCGGAGTCAATTTCCAGCCCCTCTTGCTTGAACATCGCAGCGGGGTGATATTCCTGACCGGCACGGCGCAGGATCGCTCGCACCCGCAGAAGGAGTTCCCTTGGGCTGAAGGGTTTGACCACATAATCGTCAGCCCCCAGCTCGAGACCGATGATGCGGTCGATTTCCTCCCCCCGGGCGGTCACGATCAGCACCGGAACTGCGCCGGTCTTGGGATCTCGCTTCATCTCCTTGCAGACCTCGAAACCGTCGATCCCGGGAATCATCAGGTCCAGGATAACCAGATCGGGCGGATGCCTGCGAATCGAGTTGAGCGCTTCATAGCCGTTTTCCGTAACTGCAACTTCATATCCGGCCTTTTTCATCGTAATGGCCAGGAGCTGAGCTATGTCATGATCATCTTCCACAACCAGAATCTTTGACTGGTTCATGTCATCCTCGTTCCGGCTGCCCGGATAGGTTAGGAATATTACTAGACTTAAACCATTTTAACAATGCGTAACAACAGGTAGAAAACTGACTCATCAAATATGTCGCCCCTCAGGTCTCACCGGTGAGCAGATCGGGCAGTTTTTCCACAAACGATCTGATCTCGTCCCGCACACGCCTGTAATGATTCAGGGCTTCTTCTTCCACTCGCGCCATCGATGCGAGCCTTGGCGGGTCATCAAAGGCAAAGTGCACGTGTTTTACCCGTGCAGGGAAAAAGGGGCATGTCTCCCGGGCATTTTCGCACAGCGTTATCACATAATCGAATTTGATTCCGGCAAAGGAATCGATATGTTTGGATTTATAACCGGAGATGTCCACCCCTTTTTCACCCATCACCTTTACGGCCCTGGGATCGACCTCATGAGGATCAATCCCGGCGGAAAAAGCCTCTATCAGATCCCCTTTCAAGTGTTTTGTCCACGCTTCTGCCATCTGGCTCCGGCAGGAATTTCCTGTGCAAAGATAAAGTATTTTCACAGTAGCGTCCTTAATTCTACCAGCGCGCCGCGGGTAAAACTTGCCTGTGCCGTCCGGCCCGGCATCAGGGCGCACGGCTTTGAACCACTCAATACTACAAACACTTATTGTACCTGTTGTTACGATTATGTGACAGTTGTGTTACGGTTAATTATTTCAAAGCTCCAAAACCGCACGCAAAACTCGCGGGGATACGATCTTTTTTCGTCCGGCTGGAGTAACCGGCGAGCCACCAAAGATGCGGGGGATCAATCCTTCCAGGATATGCACTCCGCCGGACAGATCGATATGGCTTCTTCGATACAGTTTTTATCCGTGACTTCGAATATGATTACCCCGGCCTTATCGGTCCTGTCGTCCATTTCGAAGACGTCAGGGCAAAGCTCAGCGCAGGCCCCGCATCCGATACAGCATTCGTAATCGACATCTACCATCATTACTTATCCCTCCTGATGCGCCGCCATGGAAGACGGCCCTACCTACCGTAGATACGCCGTGGAAGGCGGCGCCACCTAACGTGAATGCGCCGCAAATTCCCGGCCCGAAAAACTCGATATGATAACAAATTCCAGAGTCAACGGGAAAAAATACCGATAAATCCGGCATGTCCTCGGATGTCTCCAGATTTTCCGAGTTGGTTTTATCTGGAGTAGAACTCGATCACCATCGGCATTTCACAGAGTACGGGAACCTCCGAGAGCTTGGGAATGTAAAGAAGCTTTGCCGACATCTGTTCCCTGGAACGATCGAGATATGGGACCGTAACTCGGGCAACCATCTCCGCGGCTGCTTCTACAAAGGCAACAACTTTGAGGCTCTCTTCCTTTACCGAGACGATGTCGTTAGCTGTAAGCCGCTGTGATCGAATGTTCACTCGTTTTCCGTTGACCAGGATGTGACCGTGGGAAATGAAATGCTGGGCGGAATAGATTGTGCGGGCAAGTCCTGCTCGATAGACAATAGCGTCCAGTCGCGTTTCGAGCAATTGAATCAAAGAGTCCACAGGGTTTCCACGCCTTTGCATTGCCACCCTCACATAGTTGCGCATCCGTTTTTCTTCGATATTGTACTGTGCGCGAAGACGTTGTTTTTCCATAAGGTGGCGCTTGTAGTCCGATCCCTTGAGCCTGTCTTTTGTCCCGCCGTGCTGTCCGGGTGGGTTCTTCCTGCGCTCCAGCGCCCTGGCGGCCTTGGGCGAAAGCGCAATACCTAACTGGCGGGACAATCTGATCTTGGGTCCTCTCATATTCATGAAGCTCTTCGCCTCCTAAATTTTCAATTTATTGAGCAGTCCGGAAACATCCCCGTTGTTTGCACAGGAGCCGTACCGGGTTGCCGGTCCGAAACCAAATAATATTAACCAATCTCTCCGGACTTTATAAGCCAACATGCTGAAATATCGTGTGATTAAGGCATCCTGTTTCCGGCCCGCCGTGTTCCGGTAGACGAACCGGGTTCTCCACTCGATTCAACTCTCAGCGGAATGTTAAAATATGCTGTTTTGATTGCAAAAAGGCGAGGTCGAGGTGGGCGGGTTGGTGCACTTTCAAATATTTTGTTACTAGTTTTGATGTTTTTCAATGATCCGTTAGAGACTGACCGACAGGAACTTTTCTTCACTTTCACTGTAAAGGGCGCTGGATAACCGTTTGTTACTGATTTTCTTCCGGCTGACTCCGTATGTTTTTCAGGAGCAGATTTTAGCTCCAGATCTTCTGAACTTTCCATAATAAAATTTTTCCCGGATTCATGTACATCATAGATAATCTGCGTGTTGACCGCCGGCCAAAAGACACAACCCGGGTCCGCTATTTGTCTTGCCCGGCCCGAAGCCTGAGATTTTATAGTGATCAGACAAAAGCGCTTCCCGATGAAATGTTGGTCCTGCAGTTCGGGACTGCTTGGAGCTGCAGCCAAAAGGGATATTTTGCATCCATGAGACATGCTTGATAAAGCGGTTTTGGATCAAACAATCTTAAAATCGCCCGGGAGCGGCCTTAACCGAAAGGAGACAATTCCATCGCACTATGATTGGTACTAAGCGCAGTCTATACGTATCTTCCTTCGCGGGTTATTGATTCGATATTTATTTTAATAGATTCTTATTGACTTGATGTTTTATTTTCCTTATTAGGTTACAAGAAAGTTGGGATTTACCCTCGTACCTTTAACACAAAATGATTTTGTTGTTTTTCGGGAGGGAAAAATGAAGAAACTGCTGGATATTGCTGCCGAGATTGTTCAGGCGCAGGCATCAGTTGGTCAGATGTCCGCCGAGCAAATCGAGCAATCACTTATTAAGACCTTCTCTACTCTGCAAAAGATGCAAAGGGCAGAAGAAAAAGGAATCTTCCTGGACAGGGGTACTGCCGAGGAGATAGGGGCCGAGGAGGCCCAGGCGAAAAGAGAGCCGCGCGAATCCATTCAGGACGACAAGATTGTTTGCCTGGAGTGCGGAACAGAGATGCGACAACTTACGACAAAACACCTCAGTGCGCACAGCCTCACGCCGCGGGACTACAAGAAAAAATGGGGGTTCTCCCTTAAGCAACCGCTTTCTGCCAAGTCTTTGACCAAGGCTAGAAGCAAAGCCGCCAAGAAAAGAGGGCTCCCGGAGAACCTTGTCAAGTTTCTGGCGGAGCGCAAGCGGAAAAAGACTGACGCCGCGGCTTCAACCGGCCATGTGGCTGAACAGAAAGAAGGCAGACCAACGGTGAAACGACGGCCAAAGGCGCGCAAGACGTCTTAGATTCACCGGTTACTCTGACTGCACCGTAGGGCAGGCTCTTTTAGCCTGCCCTCGCCGCCGTGCATCAATCTCTGAATTGAAATCTGATTCAGCCGGTTTGCGAGAACAACCTGCTTTCTGAGATTCCCGCAATTCCGGTGGTATATTTATGTATAGCGCCCTCTTAACCGGGGCCCCACTCGCTATTTGTCCTCTTATAATCAGGTTTTGCATTATAAATAGTTTGATGACTCCGCCGGAGCCGTTGAAAAATTTTTGGAACGGGCATCAGGGCTGGGCGAAAAAATAGGCCCCCGGTTGGTTTCACCATGGGATTTATTTTCTTCTCTCTGAATTTAGGACCGGTCTTTGCATATGCATACTCAACGGGTTTAATCATCCCCTGGAGATAACAGCGGATTTTGTTTACCTGCGCATGCATGGTCCCGGTGGAAAATACCAGGGCCGTTATTCAACGCAACAACAGCAAATGTGGCATTAAAGATTTGAGCAGTGGGCGCGAGAGTCGGGGGTGTTTTCTGTTGCTTCGATAATGATGGAAGGGGCTTTGCGGGCCCTGAAAGCCCCGGAATTGCAAAAACTGGTTGACGGTCGCCGGGTCGTGATTGGCTCCGGACAGAGCGGGATCAATTTGAGTTGACAAAAATTTCTCGTGTAGAACGGGAAAATGCTGTTCGTATACAGTCTTTCCCTGATATAATGTATTTCTCTCCTGGGAGGGATTTCTCCTTTACAGGGAAACCGAACCAAATCAGGGTGAATCGCCTTCTTGACAATATGCCTTTGGTTATTTACCGTTTGCTGACAGACTTCAGACGGCAATTTTCCATCCGGAAATGGACTGGCTTAAATCCTGGCGAACAGTTCTCAGAATCGGTTTTATTAGTGCTCTCGATGCCTGGCGAAAGGGAGTGAATTTCGTCCGCCGGCGCAGGGGAATTTCTCGAATTTCAAATCTTTAGATGTGTGCGAAAAGGAACGGTATGCAGATCGAGTACAAGAACATTGATGCAAAACTCGTGGTAAACGAAATCCGAAACGGCAGGTCTCTGGAATCGGTACAGAAAGTATTCGGACTGAAGTATAAAAGCGAAGTCCAGGACCTGTATCTCAAAGGGCTCATGGAGATGGGAGAAATTCCGCTGGTCGAATTCAACAGATCAGCGGCTCCCAAGATTCAAAGCCCGGACATCCAGGACAGAACTCCTTTTCGCAAGCGGGAACGGACGAAACTCCCCGTGTCCAATCCTACCGTGGTAATAAAAACCGGTAATTTCCGTACGATCGGCCAAAGCGGAAGCATAACCCTCAATAAAGCCCTTTTGATCGAGATGCTCGGCTTCGCAATTGGGGATGCTTTTGAAATCTACAGAGAGGACGATATGGTAGTTCTCAAGAAGGCCCCAAACCCCGTCTGAGCCGCAGGAAAAACCCGTTATAAACCTGAAAGCGCGGGCCTTCCGTTTTTCCCGAAGCCCCGTTCGGATTTGGGCTAGATTTTTTGTCTGAGATTGTTCAAAACATGCAGGAACCGCCACATGGCGGTCAGGTTGGTCCCGACGGCAAGAACGATAAGCACGCATTTAAGAGCCAAATCCTTTGCCCATATGATTCCGAAAGCAACGCCGAACAAATTTATGAACGGGTTGAGGATGCCGGCGACCCCCAGCAGTATTATCCTCTCGCCCCTCTGGAATACTCCAACAAGGCATCTTTCTCCCAGCCCTTCGGCGCGAGCCCGCGTGTAGCTGACCATCAGAGAGCCGAAGAGAATCAGCAGGATCAGCAGGATGTATAGTGTTGAGGCATGGTTGCGGTAGAAGTAAAACCAGATACCCAAATAGATCAAGAGTTCCGTGTATCGGTCCAGGACCGAATCCAGGAAGGCCCCGAATTTTTTGCTCTGCCCCGTCGCCCTCGCCAGCGAACCGTCCAAGGTATCGAGAAGACCCGTCAGAAGCGTGAGCAGCCCTCCCAGCAGCGGGGAATAAACGAAGGCGAGCCCTGCCAGCATACTGATCAAAAGCCCTCCATAGGTCAGGTGATTAGGCGTGAGTCTCCAATATATGAGCTTGGGAACAATTCGGCTCTCGAGGATCTTGTAATAACCCGTTTCGATAGGCGTTCCCTTGAGCATAAGACCCTTCAAGCGATGGAATCAGTGGACGAGAAAGCAGACAAAAACCGATATTCGAAATAGCAAAACTAATGGATACCAAATTTCGGCGTTTAGATCAAAGTAATACGCAAGCAGGCACTCCGCCAGAAAGAAAGACCCCTAGGAATTCAAGATCGCCCAGGCAATCAGGGGAAAATCGGGGATCTTTACCTGGACCGTCTTCCCTTTGATTATGTCGGTATCATGCGGCTCCAGGAGCGCATAAGCCAGGTCGCTTCGCAGAAAGGAAATCTTGTTTCGGTGCTCGCGCCCGGCACGGTTCGGGGTGAAGGAGCAAAATCGGCCTCTTATCTCCAGTACGCCTTCAAATGCCTGGTAAAAGCCTTCTTTTTTTGTCATCCTGCCAAGGCTCCTGGCATCCAGCGTGAAATCTCCACGTGCTCTCAGGCCCATAAAGGCCCGGATCACCGGCGCCGCAATCTCTTCATAGACTATTCTGCCCGCCCGTGGGTTTCCCGGAAATCCGAGGAAAATTTGTCCATTGCCGGTTGCCAGAGCGCTTCCTTTGCCCGGAACCAGGTTTAGCCTGTCGAAATGAGTCGTGAGGCCCAGCCTTTTCCACACCTCGGGAATGAAATCCCTGCTCCCCTTGCCCATGCCGCCGGTGGTAATCACCAGGTCCGCCTCGGCCTTTTCGAGCCGTGAGAGGATTACGCCCGGATCGTCGGGGGCTACCCCGAGCTCGACAGGTTCTCCCCCGCCCGCCCGCACAAGATTGGCAAAAAGATGGGTATTGTTGCAAAATATGGATGCGGGTTCATCACTACGGCCCATCTCCCTGAGTTCGTCTCCCGTGGCGAGGATCGCCACCCTGGGACGGCGGAATACGTGCAAGACCTCTTTGCCGGTTGCCGCTGCAAGCGCGAGCCGGGTAGGTGTGAGCACGTCGCCTTTCTCCAGCAGAACCTCGTCCCGGCGCGCCTCGCTCCCGGGAGCGATCACCCCCGATCCGGGAGCAACCCGTCCCGTCAAAATGAGGCCTTCATCACTGAGTGCCGCATCTTCAAAGGGGATCACCGCATTCGTTCCAGCCGGAATGACACCTCCGGTCATTATTCGAAAGCACCAGCCCATGCTGGCCTTGCCGGGTTTTTTCCCGGCCGTTGTTTCCCCTCGAGCGATCTTCAGGATAACCGGCTTCTTCGGCTCGGCAGATTCGCAATCCCCACTCGTCAGGGCAAAACCGTCCCATCTTGAACGGGCATTGCCCGGAATATCCCTGCTCGCCGATATCGGCTCGGCAACCACCCTGCCCAGGGCAAGCCCGATTTCGACCAGCTCCCGATCGAGTTCCCTGGCCAGGCCCATGGCAATTGCTTTAGCTTCTTTCAAGTCCATCGAGTTCAGCCAGGTCAGAAGGGGTGTTCACGTTTTTGAAGCTGAGCGCCTCCGGGTCTACTTTTCGCCATTCCCCGTCAGCAAGGGCCCGAATCCTGACTTTTCGGTAAAAGCCGAAAACCTGTCGCTTGTCAGGCTGTTCGAGTTGGCGTGCGATTGCAGGGAGGCATCTTTGATTGTACATCGCGAGCAGAGGCTCATAATAGTCGTTTAATTTGGGCACTACGACATCGAACCCCTCTTTTGAGTCAATAAGCAGAGAGGCCATTTCGGGAACGAGAAAAGGCATATCGGTCGCTTTCACCAGGATCCATTCGGCAGGGCTGAAAAGTAGAGCGGTATAAATCCCTCCGAGCGGACCCTGGTGGGCAATTATGTCCACCGCCAAAGACACCGAAGTATCCAGGTAGGGTTCTATCTCATTTGCCACCACCACGATGGGATCGCAAAAGGGGCGCAAAGATTCAATCGCGCGCTCAATGAGCCGCTTGCCCCCGATCTGTTGAAGCGCTTTATTTTTGCCGAACCGCAGGCTTTTTCCTCCGGCCAGGATCGCTCCCGTTATCAATCGTCCTCCCCCAGCCGGATTTGGATGGAAATCGTTCGAGGTTTCTCCCACCCCCGAAGGCTCGATAGCATTCCTTTTATCCCGCCGGCAACAAAATCTTCCACAAAATCTTTCATCGGCAGTTGTTTCCCATCGAGCTGGACGAGCATTTTTCGATTCTTCTTGCCTAAGAGATACCGATTTTCAATGAAATCGGCGACCCCGCGCAAGTCGGCAAATGAGAACGTGGGGGTCTGCGTATCTACTTTGTCGTCGGAGACGACCGCGGCGAGATTATCCCCCGGGCCGCAGATTGGCTTTGGCTCCACTTCGGAGCGGAATATCTCAATTTTCGGATAATGCGCTTTTTTAAACCCCTCGGTAATGAGAATGTCCTCGGTCCAGAAAAAGCGCGCCGCAATCTCTTCGAGGCTCATTTCCCCATCAGTCCGGCGGATCGAGGCAAACCGGCCCGGCGATGAAATGGCTATGACTTCGGCGCCTGCGCGGCTTAACCTCCAGGTGTCCTTGCCCTTTCGGTCCATCTCGAACCCGTGGGCATCATGCTTTATCGCCCCGACCCGGTACCCTCTTGCGGCAAGCTCAGGGATCAGCTTCTCGAGAAATGTTGTCTTACCCGAATTGGAAGCCCCTACAATCGAAATAATCGGCAGCATTATTTACCTTTCGTGCGCAATTCACTGATGAGCCGGGCGGCGTTCAAGCTGCAGGTTGGGCAAGATAAGGCAGCTTAATCCCAACGGATTTGATTGTTCAGATCTTAATTGAAAATATCTCACAACATCGACATGGTGTCAATCAGGCCGGTCCGCAGTGTCTATGATGTGGACGATTTTTTTGAATCTTTCGTTCTGTTCCACAATTTCGGAGGCGATTTCTTCGAGGATGTCACCCGGCTCATCGTGTCCTACCTCCCTGGCCCGGCTTGCCCAAAGCCGGTATGAACGGGCGTGCTCCTCATTGTGGCTTATCCAGTGTTCCACCATTCTTCGGAGTTTCGCGGTTCCTGAAACGGCCTCCTCGCCTTTGTCCGGCCCATGCTCATGTGTGTGCGCCTCGCCATGTTCGTCGTGCATCGGTTTGCTCCCTGGTTTGCCCCTCATCAAAGTTGCCGCGCCGTCTTGGATTATTAGGCGGTCCTCGGTAAATACTCATACGCGCCGTAAGCGTCCAGTCCGTGCATCCCGTCCGTCCGCAATTGACCAACGGCAACTTGATATGATAGCCTTTTACCCGAGGAGAAACAAAATGATTCCATATCCCAACATAAACCCCGACCTTTTCTCCATCGGTCCGGTCCACGTGAGGTGGTACGGGGTGATGTACGTCCTGGGCTTTATAGCCGCCTATTTTCTGATTCAGAAACAGGAACGGTCAAAGCAGATCGGACTGGTCGGCACGACAGCCCAGGACCTGATTTTCTATCTGGCTATAGGACTTATCGTTGGTGGACGGCTCGGCTACCTCCTTTTTTATGAATATAATGACTTCATGCCATACATCAAAAACCCTCTGGAAATCATAGCCACATGGCATGGGGGGATGTCATTCCACGGCGGTCTTATCGGGGCCGTTCTCGCTGGATGGATCTTTGCCAGGCGAAAAGGTATTCCTTTCCCCGCCCTTGCAGACAGCGCGATCGTGACATGCCCGATTGGCCTGGGGCTGGGCCGGCTCGGCAATTTTATAAACGGCGAACTGCTTGGCCGCCCCACAGATGTCCCCTGGGCGATGATCTTTCCCGCCGGAGGTCCGATCCCGCGTCATCCGTCGCAACTCTACGAATCACTCGCCGAAGGCCTTCTGCTTTTCGTCATAATGTGGAATTTGCGCAAGAAACCTTTCAAAGACGGCATGATGGTAGCCTTTTTTCTCCTCTTTTACGGTATGATCCGGTTTATAATTGAGTTCTTCAGGGAGCCCGATTCTCAATTGGGTTTTTTACTCGGCTACTTTACCATGGGGCAGATTCTTTGTACGGCGATGATGGTAGCCGCTGTAATTTTGATGCTCTATTTGAACCGCAAAACGGCTGTCCGGGCGGCATAGAAGCCCCAGGTGCGCAGCCGGCCGTATCGCCGAATGAGGAATACAATGGCACTCGAGAAACTTGAGATTTCGCGGCAGGAATCCTCACAGGTTGTGCGCGACTGGCGATCCCTCTACGAGCAAAGAAAGAAAAGTGTCCAAAGAGCGATTGAGGTGATTCGAAGCGGACACCGGGTTTTCATCGGCTCGGGGTGCGGGGAACCACAGCACCTGGCCCAAGGCCTCGATGAGAGGCTCCACTTGCTTTCGGACGTGGAAATCCTGCACATCCTGAGCGTCGGAACGCCCCGGTTCACCCGGGGGGGCAATGACCAGTGCCGCCTGAAGTCGTTCTTTGTCGCCGCTGCAAGCCGTGAAGCCGTGGCCGAAGGGCGTGCGGACTACACACCGGTAAACCTGGTCGATGTCCCCGGGCTGTTTCGTTCCGGCGCCATGACCATAGACGTCGCCCTGATCCAGGTGTCTGCCCCCGACGACCACGGGTTTTGCTCCTACGGGGTAGCGGTGGACATAGTAAAGTCGGCGGCGGAGAGCGCCCGGCATGTAATTGCCCAGGTAAATCCACGGATGCCGCGAACCCTGGGTGACTCCTTCATTCACGTAAGCCATATCGACGCCTTCGTCGAACATGAAGAGCCGCTGCTCGAATTCGCGCTTCCCATCAGGAATCAGATTGCTGAAGATATTGGCAGGCACGTGGCAGGGCTCGTCGAAGACGGCTCGACCATCCGCGCCGGGGTGGGCAGCATTTCCACCGCTGCGCTCTATGCGCTGGAAGGCAAAAAGGACCTTGGAGTTCACGCGGACATGCTCACCGACGCCTACCTGTACCTGGTGAAAAAGGGCGTCGTCACCAACGCGCGAAAGACTCTCCACCCGGGCAAGATCGTAGCAAGTTTTTGCCTTGGCTCCCGGGAACTCTACGAATTCGTCGATAATAACCCCATGGTGGCCCTCTACCCCGTTGATTATACTAATAATTACCTGGTGATCGCCGAAAATGACAAAATGGTGACCATCAACTCGGGCCTGGAGGTGGACCTCTCCGGACAGGTCTGCTCGGACTCACTCGGCTATGAAATCTACAGCGGCGTAGGCGGGGCGATCGACTTCCTGCGGGGCGCAAGAGGTTCGCGGGGCGGTAAAACTATAATGGTGCTGCCATCTGCAACCATGGACGGATCGAAATCCAGGATCGTTCCGGCCCTCACCGAAGGCGCCGGAGTCGTCACTACGCGGGCGGGCGTACAATACGTGGTTACCGAGTACGGCGTTGCCGGCCTGCAGGGCAAGAGCCTTCGGGAAAGAGCGCTTTCGCTTATTTCGATAGCACATCCCGACTTCAGAGGCGAACTCATGGAGGCCGCCCACAAGATTCATTACCTGGAAGAGGACACCAGGCGTTCGGCAACAAGCAGGGCAATTTATCCGCACGACTGGGAATATTCTGATATATCCCCGGTCGTTGGCCGTGTATTCTTCCGGCCGGCAAAGACCACCGATGAACGGGCGCTCAAGGAGTTTTTCTACTCGCTGCCCAGAGATGAAGCCTATTTCCGGTTTCTTTCGCTCATGAAAGTCTTCCCTTACTATGACGTCCAGGCGATGGTAAATATAGATTATCACAAAGAAATGTGTCTCCTGGGGATCGCCGGCGAAATGGGTTCGGAGAGAATCATTTCTATAGCTTACTATCGCCTGGATGACGAAACGATGGTGGCCGAAGTCGATTTTGCAGTACACCCGGACTGGGCGCGAGGCGGCATAGCGGCATCCATGGTTGGCCATATTGCCGAAAAGGGCAAAGAAAGAGGCATAAGAACCATCGTTTCATATGTATCACCCGGAAACGAGCGGGTATTCGGAGTTTTCCGCAAACTTGGCTATGCGGTGGAAACCACGCTGTTGGCAGGCGTTTATGAAATAAGGGTTGGGCTCGACAAGCCGACCCAGGAATGACAGGTGCTTTAAGGGTATGGGCGTCTCGCGGGGCCTGGAGAATTAAACTGAGCGCAACGCGCCCCGGCGGGACTGTGAATTGCGGCAGGCGGTGCGGAAATTGCTGAAGCGGCGGAAATGGACCTGCTGGAGCCTCTACAAAGACAAATCGCCGAATTGAAGGAAAGGATGGCTGCCATTGAGAGCGCGGTCGAAAATCTTTCCTCTCAGACAAAACACCCGGTTGAAAAACTCCTCTGGCAGCTCGGATTTCCGGTTTTAGCCCAGGGCGGCCAAACACAGCTCGTCTTCCCGCCCGATATTTCCATGTCCTCGCTCGGGCACTTCTATCGAATCATGAGGCGTTACTCGTTCAGGCTTTTTATCCGGGACCTTATCCAAATGCCTGAAGGAGACGGCCTCGCCCCTCTCACCCGCTACTGCTCACTTCGGACCGTTAAATCCTATCTCGGAATTCTTGCGGAAATTGGAATAGTGTCTCTCACGGGCAAGGGATACAGGCTCGCCAGGAAAGTCCCGAGCTTCGGCCAGACGCTAGAGTGGTGGGTGTGCGAGATTCTCAGGCGCGAGTTCCTCTCGCCTGCCCTTTTCAACGTGAAACTGCAAAATACGAAGTTCGGCGGCGACTACGACGTCATATCCATAATGGCCGGACATCTCGTCTACATTGAAGTCAAGTCCTCACCGCCCCGAGGAGTGGAACGCCAGGATGTCGATGCTTTCCTGGGCAGGGTTCGCGACCTGGAGCCGTCCCTGGCGATTCTATTCGTGGATACCGAACTGCGCATGCGCGACAAGCTCGTCCCGCTGCTTGCCGAAGGGCTTGAGCGCGAAGGAAAAACCGGGCTGGATTGGGCGGTCCTGCGACTGATAAACGAAATATTCCACGTACGCCACTCCGTTTATGTGATAAACAGCCGAAAAGGGGTCTATAGTAACCTGCGGACCTGTTTTCGTGATTTTCTTCTCTGGGAGGGGAAGCGGATCAAAGTTAACGGCTGAGGGCTTGCCCCCGGGCTCGCGAGGAGACGTTGCGAGAGGCATGGGGTGTTTTCCGGTAATCTTAATTAATCGCGGCAACAGGGCAGGGGCGGGATCATCCCACCCCCCACCGGGCGGACAAGGTATGCTTCAGGAAACCGAAATAGAGGAGCGGGCCAGATATTGCTATTGCGTATTTCTCCAGTTGAGCTGGCTCTACAGCAATGATTTTATCGAACCTTCCCGGTATCCGGATTATCTGGCCAAATCGTCGCTCGGTCTCGGCACCGATCAGTTTATAACCGAAACACTTGGCGAAGCCCTGATGGAAAACCGGCCCGGCGGCGGCCTGCTGCAGCTCATTTCGCTCTACGAAGGTTTTACCCACGCGTTTTGCCAGGTGCTCGAAAAGGATATGGACGAAATCAAGGCGCAAATCCCCCCCGATTTTATGAAAAAACTGGCGGAAGAAATGGGGGTGGGGGACTGGGTCGGCAAGCGGTAGTTCCGGCCGTGGGGGTATTGGATACCGGACAAAAAAGCCGCGCCTCGTTGGGAGCGTGGGGTCCGGGCGCAGAATTTCGAACTTCAACCTGTCTTGACTTTGGAGTGGAAAGAGATAGAATAAGGAAGCTTGAATGTTTCAAGATTAAGTTTTCCATCACTCATACCGAAACTACACTGAAGGGGGCGAAACGGGTTCGACGGAGGTAGAGAAGCTTAAGTTGCATGCCGAGGTCCTGGCTGCTCGTTAAACAGTTGGGAAAAAAATAAACGCAGACGATTACGCGTACGCTGTAGCCGCTTAACCGCGGCTGCCGTCTCCAGGTCCTGATCCCGCGGGGACCATGGAGGCGTCGACTAAGTGGGATAGGCTTCCGGCATGGTGCTCGTAGTGGCGGAAGCGACATTTAGCGAGCTGGCTCTGGCGACATCCCGTCCGCAGGAGGTTCCCAGAGCGAGATTCAAAGTGTGGAATATGCATGTAGACGCTTAGGCGGAATGCTTTCGGACGCGGGTTCAACTCCCGCCGCCTCCACCACTATTTGTGAGATAAGGTCAGGGATTTGGCAGCATCGAGCCTTCAACTTTCGCCGGTCATGATAGCGAGAGTGGAGGCTTTCTTTTTTGCAAGCCTTTTTGCAGGCATTGAAGTCATTGCCAAAATACTCCTAAATGTCGTCTGCTTCTTTTTCAAGTCCCTCCAGGTAATTGCCTCAGACTTCATAGACAATTTTCTTCGAACCATTCCCATGCCTTTAAATCGGATACTGCCGCCGTTAAAGTGGCTATTTCGGGGTCGAAAAGCACATTTTAAGACTCTCAAATAGCCAATTAGGACCACTCTTCCTTGGGCAGCCCCGCTCTAGCGAGGTCCGACCCGGAGCCACCTTCTTTTCTTCGTGGTTATTCACATCATCCCCCATTTCGATGACCCCCTAATCCAGCGGCTTGATCTGCTCCGGGTCATATACCGGTTCTTTCCCGTCGATGACGATTCCAAAATTTATCAGCTTCTTCTTTCGCTGGTCTTCATCGTGCCAGCGGGCAAGAAACTCATCCACCGGAATATACGTGTAATTGCCTATCGTTGCGGGGTCCATGAAATAGAAGTTGTCGCTGTCGTAGCCGATTGCCACTACGTAGTGGCCGTCCTTCCAGTCCCGTGACCAGTCGACGGGCTTTTCCGGCCATGCCTGGATGGTCAAAAGGACCGGTGTCCGCGCATCGATGTAAGCTTTCAACTGATCGATGGTCATTGGGTTGTACGTCTGCACATTGTAGCGGTTACGTACGGCGACACGCACGATATCCCGGTAGTCCGTACCGTTATCGGGTGTCGTTTTGAGTGCCCTCGCGAGCCTGTCTCCGCGAAAATCCTGCCCATAATAGGCAAAAATGGATTCGAGCGCTGAAACTCCGCAGGTAAACCCGGTGTTCTGCCGGATGAGCGGGATAGGTATCAGATTGGCGACCCCACTTACCGTTGGAGCCGCGAGCGGTGGGGAGGAAGTGCCCGTGTCAGGCAAACCCGCAGCCCAAAGAGATCCGGGCGCAAGGAAAAAAGAGGAGATGACGATCGGCAGGATAGCGGACAGGAGCCTGCCACAACGAAAAATCATTGCAATGCCTCCTCATACGAATGTTCTATGCATCCGAGCCGCATTTAGGTGTCGAATTCAGCAGGAAAAAACTCCTGGAACAGCCCCTGAGCCCTCAAAACCATATGTTTTTCCAGTCGAACCTGCAAGCGATATTTCAAACAGTCCAGCTCTTGCAATTTCAGGACACAGCGCCGGCTTCGCAGTTAACAGCTTTGCTTTCCGCCTGCCGGCCTCAAGCGAATAGGATGCGATTCACACGCCGGGAGGAGTGAGTGAAGGCGCCGTAGTTAATGCCATGATCTCTTAACAGAGGATCAAAACCCGGACTTGGAATGCCGGCCTTGAAGCAGGCAGGGCGCAAGAGAATATTTCCCGGCAAGGCCACAGGATCGAACGTCAAACGGCCGAAGTGTTTCCCCCGTGCCGTTTCCGATCTAAAACACTTCCCCTGTAACATCTACCGATATAGAATAATATGATTGCCTTGAATATAGAACACCGTGCCAGTGAGAAAGGACCTATGCGACTTCTGGTTGTGGAAGATGAGAAAAAGGTGTCCAGCTTTATCAAGAAGGGGCTGGAGGAAGAAGGCTACGCGGTAGATGTGGCCTTCGACGGGAAAACCGGGCTTGAAATGGCTATGGATGGTGTTCACGATCTGATCGTGCTCGATATCCATCTGCCCGGAATGGATGGCCTGAGCGTTTTGCACGAGCTGCGTGTGGGAAGAGTGTCAACCCCGGTGCTGCTGCTCACCGTAAGAGCAAACATAGAAGACAAGGTCATGGGTCTGGATGCAGGCGCTGACGACTATCTGGCCAAACCATTCGCATTCCAGGAGCTTGTCGCAAGGATTAGGGCGCTGCTCAGACGGCAGACAGAGGCAAAACTTCCTGTGCTCCGGTTTGCCGATCTGACACTGGACCCCGCCAGCCGCACGGTCCTGCGCGGCGCCAGGAAAATTGACCTGACCGCAAAAGAGTATTCTCTCATTGATTATTTCATCCGAAATCCCGGGCGAGTACTCACCAGGGCCATGATCGCCGACCATGTATGGGACTACAGCTTCGACTCGATGACCAACATCATCGACGTATACGTGAACTACCTTCGCAGGAAAATCGACTCAGACCGCGAGCATAAACTCATTCACACGGTTCGTGGCGTCGGCTATGTCTTAAAAGAGGAGTAATACTTGTATATCAGGTCCATCCGGACACGTCTCACAATTTGGTACACATGCCTTTTGACCGTTATGCTGCTCATTGTGGGAGGGGCGGCGTTCGAACTTTTATCGTACAGCCTCACCAACGAAATGGACAAGGCGCTCGACAAGGTCGCCAAAGTATTGATCCAACGCGATCAAAGCAAATCCGAGACATTTGTTCCCTCAGATACCGATCAGGCTTCTGAAATAGATCAGGCTTTCCACCGTTTTCCGGTTTTTCGCCACGAGGATCATTATTTTCATATGCGCGATTCATCCGGAAACCTTGACGAACACCGGTCTTTGCCTTCCGCTGAGAAGCTGCCCCTGAGCAAGGTAGCCCTCGATGACGCAATGCGCGGTGTATCTTCTTTTGAGACAGTGCAAGATCTCGGAGAGTACCCGGTGCGGGTATTGACCATGCCGGTAATGGAATCCAAACGGTTGGTCAATCTGGTCCAGGTTGGAATGTCCCTGAGGAGGATCGACGAAACGCGTCTCCGGTTCCTTTTGATCATGGCAGGGGTGCTTCCTCTGGGCCTCGTGCTGGCGGCATCCGGCGGATGGCTTCTGGCTCATCGGGCGCTGAAACCCGTGGGCCGGATGACAGCCGCTGCCCGCCGGATAAGCGCCGAACACCTTAGCCAACGTGTGGATGAGACAGGAACTGGCGATGAACTGGACAATCTGGCCAAAACATTGAACCAGATGCTCACCCATCTGGATGCTGCATTCAGCCAAATCCGCCGGTTCAGTGCCGATGCATCCCATGAACTTCAGACTCCCCTCACCATTTTGAAAGGCGAACTGGAAGTTGCTCTGCGTTCGACGAGAACACCGGAGGAATACCGTGCAACCATAGAGAGTGCCCTGGAAGAAGTCGACAGGATCGCTCGCCTGGTGGAAGGACTCCTGATGCTGGCTCGCGCCGAAGCCGGCGTACTGAGAATGGACCGGCAGGAGGTAGACCTGGGACAGGTGCTCGAAGAGGTTTACCACCGATTAAAGCCGCTTGCAGACTCCCATGGGATAGAACTTCGGTTCGGTGAAATTGAACCGCTCCACGTTCAAGGAGATCGTGAATGCCTGCAGTCCATGATATCCAACCTCGTGGACAACGCCATAAAATACACCGGGGCAGAAGGCCGTGTCACCATCGGCCTGCAGCACGACAGCAAATGGGCATCCATTCTCGTTTCAGATACCGGAAGCGGGATTCCCATTGAAGAACAGAAGCATATTTTTCAAGCTTTTTACCGCTCTTCGGAAGCCTGCGCCCTGGCAGAACGGGGAACCGGTCTCGGGCTGTCTATCGCCCAATCAATTACCCTCGCTCACGGCGGAACTATCCAGGTAGAAAGCGCCCCTGGCAAAGGGAGCCTTTTCAGAGTTTCGATCCCGATCGTCTCTTAGGGTCACAAGTCCCAAGACAGCAGCAGAGAGCAAGGGGCTGTCAGCTTCCTCTTGCAATCCGCTCAAGATGAACTATAATCCTCCAATTAATAAATAGATTAATGATCAACTGTATGATGAATTGATCGTAGTGATATTGTCTTGAAAATAACAACTTCAAACATATTAAGGAGAAACAATCATGGGCGTAAATTCAACCACCGCTTATACTCTTAACCAGAAGATAATTATGCAGAATAGGCTTGAGAAGTTGTTAGTTTTTCTCGATGCTCTGATCGGTCATTCAGATGACGGTGATGAAATATCGAAGCTTCATAACGAGATTAATGTCATATTGCCACAAGAAAAAGCCTCTGAATTTACAAGTAAGTATAATGGCGTTTTGCGTGAAATTAAAGCAGATACAACTGTCCTATCTGAGAAGCTACTAAAGCCTGTTTACTATCTAGCCAACCTGTTGCTAGAATCCAACGACTTACCGCCCAAAATCCTGAAAGAGACGCTGCGAATGGTTTTTGCGTGCAAATATATGGATCCTTCTCTTCGTAATGAATTAGGAAGCGACTGTCCCTTGTTTGCTGCAGAGGTGTTGAAATACACCGTATGTTTTGAAGAAGGAAAACAGTACGGTGAAGAGCAGTAAAACGAAACTACACCCCGAACAGCTTGAGTACCTGGATGATGGGCTGCGAACTATCGTTGAGCTTCACTTGTTTCTTTTTGAAGAGTAATGTTGCCTGGGGAAGGAATCCAAGCCTGCTAAAAGCTGCAAACTGAGGGTTGCAGGTATTTCCATAGATCTACTCGATGTCTGAACATCTAACCGGCGCGGATGCACGACACGAGGGGACCCTGTACGATCAGCTTCGCTGCGTTATCTTTAAGCTTCGCGAAGTCCCGGGTCCCGGCTGAACCGGGGACCTGTCCCGGGCTGTCTATCGCCCAATCAATTACCCTCGCTCACGGCGAAACTATCCAGGTAGAAAGCGCCCCTGGCAAGGGGAGCCTTTTCAGAGTTTCGATCCCGATCGTCTCTTAGGTCACAGGTCTCAAGACAGCAGCAAAGAGCAACAAACTGTCAGCTTCGTGCTTCCTGCTTCCGGCTTCCTGCTACCGCCTTCCGGGCCAGTGACTCGCAGTCTACCATTAGAATCTTCTAATTTATCTTTAATCTTCCCTTAACTTTGCCGGTTTATATTCATCATAGAGTCGGAAGGAGAGGTATTCCCTTGCGGAAACTAGTCATACAACAGCCAAGGGTCGTGGATGTAAACTTTTCAAAGCCGTCACGCGTCACATCCGGCAGGCGCGACTGGATGCCGGTAATCTGAAGGGCCGTATGGAACGTGACCTTCAGGGATTAGCGCATTATTTGGGGTTAAGGATCAAGGAGTCCAAAATGAATAAGAAACTTTTCAGTCTGTCCATATTCACCATTGCTCTTGCCGTGGCATTCGTGTTTTCGGCGCCCAACGGTGCAAAGGCGGCAGACGGTACAAATGCCGCAGGGGGCAACTATAATCAAGGCGGTAACTACAATCATAGAGGGTACATCGAAAATCGCTCAGCCAATTCATTCGGAGAGGAATGGGCCACCAATGGGTCCCGGACACATCGCGACACGGACAAAGACAGGTACATTCAAAAGCAGATTCCGGACTTTCAAATTTACGGCCTGCAGGGCAACTGGAAGGGTGCGTATTAGAAAGTGCCAGTCGAGTTTTCCAATAACAGGAGCGAGTGTGAAAATATATTTATTATTGAATTAAAACCTTAACATATGGAGGCAACAATGAAATTCAGAGCAAAATTCGCTGTTACAATGATTGCACTTACGTTCGTACTTGGTTCGGCTTACATCGCCCATGCAGGCAGTGCGCACCATCAAATAGGACAAGGTAGTGATAAGGCAGTCTCAAGCGACAACGGGAATATCGTGGAGCCCTCCGGTCAGGCAGCCAAAGCCTCCACAGGCCCGTACAAGTACAACTACAATGAGAGACATGGCGTGACCAATGATTTTGGACAAGACAAGGCAGGCAATCTGACTAAATTCTAACCAATCTTGGCCCTGTCTACCGATCAGCGCATAAGAAGGGATCGAGGCAGCCTGATTTTCGTCATGTGGTGAGCACCTGAAACATCTCCAGGCTTTGATTGGCCGGGGGTTTTCTTTCTGAATACTTTATACTCGTACTCTACGCCGGAGAGACGGGCAGAGTAAAAATGCCACGACAAACACAACCCAGGCACAAGGTCTAACCCTTGTGGGAGCTTTGTGAGAACGGCTTGCCCCAGTATCTCACATGTTCCCGCTTCAGCGCAAATGGGCGTTTGCGCTCTCTATATAGAGATAGAGATCTTCGGAATAAGCCCTCCGGAGATCGAGCCCACTCTCCTCCAATGGGGCTGGCCCCAAGGTTATTCTTGGGGCCGCCCCTCCTCCAATGGACCAAAGACCTAACGGGCATCGGTTACTTCACAGGAAAAAGCAGTGAAACTTCGTTGCCTTGGCAGCCCGACCATTCAGATCAATGGACTGGATATCGATCCGTCGTAACAGTGTTGCCTTCGGCCTTGGATGACGAAGGGACTTAAACGAATCCAATGAGGGACTGATGGTCCGAGCCGGACAGCCGCAGTTTACAGAAGCAACTCCAAGTCCTCTTTTGTCAGCCGTGCCTGTTTAAGGATGTGAGCGAGAGTCGAGCGTTTGATAGGGCTATGCGCCGGGATGGTCAACTTAAGCACTTCAGTGCGCGTGTGCTTGTGCATACGAATATGGCTGCCCTTCTGGCGGATGACTACCCAACCGTCCCGTTGAAGAGCTTTGATAACCTTTTCGTAGCCCAAAGTCGGGAGCCTGGTCATATCGCTATTTCAACGACTTCGGCCCCTGGTGTCGAAGAGAGGTCGTCTTCAACCGGTTCGAGGTAAAGCTCGATGGCTTCTTTAATGTTTGCCAGAGCCTCATCTCTTGTTTCGCCTTCGCTTATGCATCCGGGAAGGCTGGGAACGACGGCGGTGTAGCCGCCATCTTCACTCGGCTCCAAGACTACTCGAACCTTCATATCACCTCACCTCGCATCGTTTCAGATTTCCGTCCCCGGCAGCAGCATTGCACTAAGCAGACCGTCAGTTCGGGATTTAATTCCTATTATACTTATTTTGCAGGTGAATTCGAGTGCGTAGTATGAAACGCCGATCTGACATGCCTATACAGTAGCGGCTACCTGTTTATTCCAAGATGAAGGGGGAGCGAAAATCTTTGGTTCTTCCCCGTGTTTGTCGATTCAAACCTGGTGTGGCAGCGCAAAGGTTCAACTCCCGCCGCCTCCACGAACTAAGTAGTTGCATTAATAAAATATTCTTTGCTGTCCAATTTTGAGGCCCGCGTCCTCTCCGGGTTTGAGCGGTTCACCGTGTCACAAGAACTCGTCGCGAAGGTGTCGCGAATATTGTCGCAAACCTGTTTCGGAAAAGCCTTGATGGGTTGCGCTTCGCTCCACCCATCCTACGGATCTTAGCCCACCCTGCGGGTCTTTTCTAGGTTTCCGGATGTCCTATGAGACACGAGATCCCGGGGTAAACTCTTATAGATTATTCACCGTACATCACAAAAGCTGACCAGAAAAACGGGTTATCGTACTTGGTTTTCAGCATTTCCTTTTTTGCCTGGCGCAGAGATTCAGCAGTTCCGATCCCTTTTCGGATCATGTTTTCATAGAACCGGACCATGAGGTCTCTGGTCCCCTCATCATCGACGTTCCAAAGACTCACGACGGCTGACGGGCTCCCGGCGTACATAACGGCGCGGGTGAGCCCGGTTATTCCTTCTCCCCGCTCAGCCCAGCCCAAACCGGTCTCGCAGGCTGAAAGCACCACCACTCTCGCGTTGTATCTCAGGTTCATTATTTCCCCGAGAGTCAGAAACCCGTCTTCTTTGCCACCGGGAATCTGGCTCAGGGCTATGGCCTGAAAACCAGGGGCAAGAATGCCGTGTGCGGAGAAGTGGATGTATCCGAACTTCGCCGTCTCGGGACTCATGGCATTTTCCTTTGTTGCATCGGCTCTCAGAAGGACCTTCTCGGCCTTATCACTCCGGTTTGCGTCAGCGAAAATGTGCCCTATTGCACTGACCTCCTCACCGCTCCCCTTGAGCCTGCTCAACTGCCCGCCAACGCGGCTATATCTGGTTATCGCAGTTTTGTCTCCCCTGTCTAAATTCTCTCCAAGTTCCGGTTGGCCGGCTTTGAAATGATCAAAATCATATACAGGGTCTCCGAAACCCATGAAAAGGAGACTCTTGCCGCCGCCCGGGCCGCCGGCTCTCAGGGTGGCAAGCACAGAGGCCGACTGAAGGTATTTGACGGTCTGTTGTTCAATGAAGTAATGCGAGCCGGCAGCATCTGTCACAACAAGGGCCTCGAAAGGCAGCCTCGCCAGAATGCCGTCGGGGACTATGAAGAGAGTGCGGCCTTTCATCGCCCACTCGAACGGTTTGAGCAGGAGGTCGTAGACCTCGGAAGCGGCGCCCGGTTCAGAGCCCCTGATATCTTGCTTTCTGTGGGCAAGGCTTTTTAGAAGCCGCTCCAGAACTCTTTTGAGACTACCCTCATCTACGGGCAGCTTGGCCACCTGGAATCTTTCTCTAGTGACGACAAAACAATAGACGCCCCCCTTCGATACAAGATACTCGATCAGCGCTTCGTCATTTTTCAACACTTTTTTCTGGAGTTCACGAAGGGATACCGGCTCCGGATACTGAACCGACGCGTAGGCCCGGTTCTTGAGCCGTATCTGCTTTTTCAATGCGTCAAGTTCGCCCGCAAGCAGTTCTTGCCGTTCACGCAGCTTTGAGATTGCCGCATCATCGGGCGCCTTGTTGCGGTAAGCATCCGCAATGCTGTTCGTCATATCGGAGAGCTCTTTTTCAAGCTGATCCCGTCTACGCTTCAAGCCCGGATCGATACCTTTACTCAAATCGACGCGGGCCTCCGCCAGTTGATCCAGGAAAAGCCGGGCTTTCATGCTCTCCGCAAGTTTGAAAGCCCGCTCGTCCAACCCGTTTTCAAGCATGAAAAGCGCGGCTTCCTCGTACCGGTCGTAGACTTTTCCCATTAAAGATTTTCTGAAATCGAGAAATCCCGCTCTGGACCGCACGCCTTCCAGCTTGGCAATGGCCTCATCGTAGAGCATTTCGGCCTTTTTCTTTTGATCGAGTTCGCCATATACGCGAGCCATATCAGTCATCGCGCATGCTTCCATTTCCGCATCGCCGATCTTTTGAAACGCCGTGCGGGACTGCCCATAGGCCTTTGCCGCCTCGTCGAGCTGCCCGCCGGGTTCTTTGAACTGCCGGGCGATAAAACGGTGCGCATATCCAGCCGACAAAAGATCGCCGATGCCCTCCCAAAGCTCCAGAGCACGCTGGAATGCGGTCAACCCCTCGGCCTGCCGTCCCAGGGCCGAGAGGGCTAATCCCTTCTCGTGGAGGGCCAGGCCTTCCCATTCCTGTTCTTTCATGGTCAGCGCCAATTCCAGCGCCTGATCCGCGTAGTCCAGGGCATTGCGATACTCTGCAGCCGCCTCGTCTGCGGCAAGTGTCATCCCAAGCTGACGGTGAATAGTGGACAGTGCTCTCAATATATAGCCCTCGCGCCAGCGGTCTTCAGTTTCCTTCGATAGCCGGAGCGCCTCTTCTTCCGAGCCGGCTGCATCCGCATAGAATTCACGTCCCTTGACCAACTCTCCTTCAGAGATAGTTTGCTCGGCAAGAGCCTGTAAACAGATCCCCAAATGGTTGAACGCGCGGGCACGGGCCCTTGCCGCCGCTGCGGGCGCCTCTATCTTTTCGGCCGTAGAGACCGCCTTGCGATGGTGCTTGACGGCATTCTCATAATCCCCCACCTTCCGGTGGCAGTACCCGAGATAATCGTTGTACTCGGCAATGAGAACCGGATCGTTGGCAGCTTCGGCATACGAGAGGGCACGGGAATAGACCTCGTAGGCCCGTTTGAACTCGCCGGTCGCGACGTAGACGTCCCCGAGCTGCCTCAGCGCCCGCCCCGCTTCACGCCATTCAGCCGGGACCTTCAATATTCGCAAAGCCTCGCTGTATAATTTCACGGCCCTGGGCCGGTTTTTCCTGCGCTCATATACATCGGCAAGATCTATCAGACCGCGTCCCTGCCGGAACCCGTCTCCATTATTTCGGGCAAGGGCAATGGCACGCTCGTGCAGCAATAGAGCCGAGGAATAATCGGCCAGTTTTCTCCGGGCCTGCCCAAGGATATGGAGAGCGTCCCCTTCACCTGCCCAGTCACCCAGTCTTGCATACAAATCGAGTGCAGACATGCCTGGAGTAAGAACATCACTGTAGCGGCCGGCTTCGAATGCGTTCTCAGCAGACCCCAAAAAGCCATCGGCCCCCAGCTTGTCTTCTATCTCTTTGCTTGACCACGAACTGTACCGCTTTACCTGCTGAGCCGGCCATTTGTCTCCAGTCTGCATTTTCAACTGGCCGGCGACGGAGGCCGCAAAGTTCAGTGCATGTTTTTTAGCGCCTGCATCGTTACTCCGTGAAGCGGGCAAGGAATCGGAAAGCAGTTGCTCCAGTAAAGGCCGGAGCAAGTCAGGACGGTTGACGGCGAGCCCCGCCATGCGGGCAGTATCTCCAGTCAAAAAAGAAGAGTCAAATTCGGTGCGAAACTCAGTTGGATCGAGGCCGTTTTCAGGACCGGCCGCAAGACCGGACGCGGAAAAGACAGCCAGTATCGCGGCGGTGTAAAAGACAATCAGGAATGTTCCAAACGGAGCCATCGTGAACCTTTTGGGGGCCAGCGGGGATCATTAAAGCACCTGCCTCCGCGTCCTCTACCGGTAAGCGCTTATGTATTTGCCCCGACTCGATCAGTATTATCAAATCATTGAGCGCCGCGTGCAAGAAGTATTATCCGCCGGCGCACTTCGTATCACGATCGGATAGGGGTAGGAACGGCGCATTGGCTTGCACCGCCCCTCCCTCCGAACCGTGCAGGCGGATCTCCCGCACACGGCTCTCCGGTAAGTGGTCTTACCTCGTCGAGGACTGGCGTAAAGCTCTAT
>JBKQLC010000247.1:0-42403 GCA_052147195.1 Syntrophobacteraceae bacterium | reverse complement strand
ACAGCGCTTTATCGTGCCCACCAATTGTGACAATCTCCACGCTCCGCGAGATGGTGGGCACGGTAAAGCGCTGTGCCCACCCTACACTCATTACGCATTTATTTATGTCGTGTGTAAAAAAAAATGCAACAACCACAAAACAATCCAGGTCATGTTGGCTGCGGCTATCTGTAAGTGCAGTCTGCCGGGTGAGCACCTTCGATTGTGCTCACCATTGCATTGACTGAAGAAGACGATGGCCGCTGGAAAGCTTTGCTCACCCTGCCCGGCTGAGGGTCACGATTCGAAACAGACCAGCACCATGGCGGCGGCCTGCTCCCGAATCGGAATAAGCGCCTGGTAAGCGGCAGAACCGTACCAGCCTGCAGCGGAGGCGGCGTCAGGAAACCTGATCATTACGGTGTCAGTGTGTGGATGTTCGCCGCTGAACACTTCGACCTTTTGGCCCCGAAAGATGACTTCGCCTCCCCATTGAACGAGAGTGGGGGGCACTTTGCTGCGGTATTCATTCCATTTCCCGGGGTCCTTGACCGTGATATGACCTATTACGCAAGCACTCATCTTCCTGCACCCTCCAAAGCGCCCCGGCGAGCCTGCCCTCTACTGCTTCAGCCTCGTCATATACTGACCCAGCGCCATCAGCGGAAAACAGTTCCGGTAATTATGATATCGTATGTAGAAATGCCCCGGGAACCCGGTACCGGTGAATTGGGTCTCATCCCAGGAGCCGTCCGGGTTTTGATTTCTTAACAGGTACTGGATGCCTTTGCTGACCTCCGGCGATTTTTCTTCGTCCCCTGCCAGAAGACCCATTATTGCCCAGGCTGTCTGCGATGCAGTGCTGGGACCCTGGCCGCGAAGTTCAGGGCATTTATAGGAAGCGCACGTCTCACCCCAGCCTCCATCCGAATTCTGGTGGTCTTTGAGCCAGTGCATTGCCGCTCTGACGCAGGAGGACTTCGGGTCTTCCCCTATCGAGATCAACCCGCGCAGAGCCGACCATGTTCCATAAATGTAGTTGACCCCCCAGCGTCCCCACCAGCAGCCGTCCTTTTCCTGGAGGTCTTTAAGAAACCTGATCCCGCGCTTTGCAGCCGGATGGCTGCAATCGTATCCGAAGCAGCCCATAACCTCCAACACTCTGCCTGTCACATCCGCCGTCGGAGGGTCCACCATCGCTTCGGTATCGGCAAACGGTATGCGGTTAAGGATATCCATACCGTTGTCTCTGTCAAATGCCGCCCAGCCACCGTTTGAACTTTGCATGCCGAGAAGCCATTCCATCGCGCGCGATTTGCAAGAAGTCAGCCCATCGCATCTTTCCGGGCTGAAGCGATTCAACACGTTCAAGACAACAGCCGAATCGTCAACATCGGGGTAGCGCGAGTTGGAAAACTCGAATGCCCATCCACCCGGCGCGCAACGGCTTCTGAACTGCCAGTCGCCGCCTGTCAGTATCTGCTGTGAGATCAGCCATTGCGCCGATTTCTCGAGGACCGGATGCTCGGGACTCACGCCCGCGTCGAGCAGCGCCATTGCAGTGAGGCCCGCATCCCAGACCGGGGATATACAGGACTGCATCCTCAGCCCTTCCTCATCCTCAATGCAGAAATCCTCAATCGCCTTGAGCCCCTTTACCATGACCTCGTGAGAAAGGGAAAACCCGAGGTAATGCAGGGCAAGCATCGAATAGACCATGGGAGGCTGGATGCCGCCCCAGTCGCCGGTCTCCTCCTGATGATCGATGATCCAGTCCCGCGCAGCCTTGATTGCCTTGCAGCGAAGCTTTTTTATCGGCCTTTTCTCGAGCCTTTTTGCAATGCGGTCGAAGACCCAAAAGAGCTTGTTTATGCGGGAATCGAGTTTTTTGCCGCGTACGGGGACGCAAAGCTCTTGAATACAGAGAGAATCGGGAAGTCTGAATTTTGGCCGAATGCAGAGCACGATCGAAAGTGGTATCGCCGTACCCCTGGCCCAACTGGAAAATTCGTAAAAGCTGAAATAAAGCTCAGGCGGAAGGAGCACGAGTTCGACAGGCATCGAGGGAACTTTGTTCCACTCATACTGGTCAAACAGGGCGAGCCACATTTTGGTGAAAACGCGGGCAGCTTCTATTCCGCCGCGCTGGAGAATGAAGGTCCTGGCTTTCGCAAGGGGTTCCGACTCGGGATTTTGCCCCAGGAGCTTAAGGGCGAAATAGGCTTCGATCGTGGTGCTGAGTTCGCCGCCATCGCCGCAATAAATACCCCACCCGCCGTTTTCGTTCTGGTGCCTGAGAAGATACCTGACAATGCCGCTTTGCTTGCCGCCAAGGGGAATTCCCAGCAGCCGCTTGAGCATGACGTATTCGCACGTTATGGTGACATTTGATTCCAGTTCGGCCCACCAGTAGCCCTCGGGGTACTGGACCCTGTAGAAATACTCGCTGGACTTCCGGATCGCCTCTTCTATCTGCGGGATCCAGGAACTCCGGATGGTGGCCGGTCTGGAACGAGGCGAACCTGCTGGTTCGGTTGATCCGACCGACTCCGGAGAACCCAAGACGCGTTCTCTCGCAGCCTTATCCTCAAGGTCCCTGCGGACCTTCTCCCCCTCAACGGCCCGAGCCGTGGCACTACCCTTGCTAAATGATTTCATGCTTCTCACCCGGCAACATATTTCTGCGATCCGCTAGCCCCGTCGGATGGCAGTTGAATTTCAGTCAAGCATGGCAAGTGTTTGTCCGGATTCTTCGACGTCAAAATTTTTCTACATCCAAACACCTTTTCCGCCCTGGCGGTCGCGGGGGAGGGGTTTCGCCCACCTCCGCACTAAAATCCACCCGGCCCCCCTTACAATCCCCCTGTCCCCCACATTTAGAAAGGGGGAAGTCGCTTTTGCCCTCGGCAACGGGAAGTTTCCGGATGGCCACTAATTAGTCACAAATGCGTCACATTGCAAGCAATTTGAAAGAAAACGATTCTGCTTCAGGGGATTTAACGCTGAGCCTCCAATTGAGAAGCTCATTTTCAGGCCGGAACAAGCATGAATTTGCTATCGAATGGACTAAATAAACCGTTTCTGCGTATCCTTGAGGTATTTTTCCTCGAGCAGCGCAGCAATTTTGTTGATTATGTTACGGCGAATGTCGAGTTCCACCGGGAGGTTGGGGTCCTGGTGGGCTTCATTTACGCGGGTTCCCACCACAAAATAGATGACATCGCTATCGAGCAGAATGGATACAAGGTCGGAGGCGGCGTTGGACCTTGCCGACTCGGGCTTTTGCCCGCTCTCCAGCATCTCCCCCACCTTACTGAGGGTGAGAGTACCTTCGGTTATCAGCTCTACCCCTTCCATCCTTGAAGGCGGAGGAATTTCAGGATCGAGATTGTCCAGATCCATTTCGATCTCTTCGTCGAGTTCGCGGCTGAGAATCTGAGCGGTTGTGCCCCCACAGATCACTTTTCGCCCATTGAAAGACTTGACCACTGAGGCCAGTTCCTGGTCTCTGGTTTCCGAAAATGGCGGCCCGCTTACAAGCAGCAGCAATCGGGGATGCCGCAGATATATCACGCCGCTGGTAATATCGTCTTTTGGTTCGAAAGAGTCGATCTGGCGTGCGTGGATCGCGATCTTTCTTGCCAACTGGCGCGCAGATATCGCCTTTTCCCAGCCGATCCACTGCTGTAAATGCCTGATCACATCCTTGACGCCCCATCCGAGAGGGTAGTCGCGAAGTCCCATGCCAGCCTGGCTGACGCCGTCGGAAAAATAGATGAGCCTGTCCCCTATATGGAAATCGAACTCGGAAACGTTTACTTCCCGGTCACTCCATTTCCTGAGCTGTATCCGAGACCTGGGTACCTGGACCGGTTCGACGCCCCGCAGCAGCACATAATCGGGATTTCCGTGCTCTATTATTCGGGCATGCCCCGAGCTGTTGATGTCGATTATTGTGAAAGTGGAGTAGCTGATCTTCCGGACACTGCACACAGGCAGGGTCTCCATAATTACTTCCGCTGTCTCGGTTACATCGGCATAGTTGGAAGTGTATTTTACGGCCATGGTAGCCGTGAGGTTCGCAAGGACACTTGCCTTTATACCGCTGCCCAGCCCGTCGGAAAGGCAGGTGATCACCCGGTTTTCTTCTTTGATCTTGTGGGTCAGCACCACATCACCGGTTACATATTGCCGGTGCTTGTTGAACTGGTAGGAGTCGATATCGAGAAAGAAATCCCGCGCGGTCTTAATCATTCGACCTCCGGGGTAGTTACGGACTGGATTATGGAATTGAGAATCACCTCCGATTCCGCCGCGTTTTCACCTAGCAGGTAAGCAATCTGCTGAACGGTCGCCAGATTTTTCTTGATAACATCCTGCGCCTTTTGAATCATGGCCTCCTTGTGAATGGTCGGTTTGGTGATGTCCTGAAAAATTCCGCATACGACCCTATGTTTCTCGATGGCGAAGATATCGATGTGGAGCACCGATTTTTTATACCTCAGATCGCGATTGAGCATATCCTCTTCTTTTTCGAGCACCGTTTTGAACAGCGAATGAAACGGGGCGATCTCCCGCAGAAACACACCCTCCAGACCGGGCTTGATCCGGAACGCTTTCTCAACATCCGGGCCAAGAATTCTGGCGAAATTGAGATTGCACTCTATCAGCCTGATCTCCTCATCGACCAGCACGATTGCGCTGGGGACCTTCTCCATCAGGGCGTTCGTCTTCTTCTGGGCCAGTTTTCGCATATAGGCCGCACACATCACCTTTTCAGCCTTGCCGTCGATCAGCGCCTTTGCGAATTCGCGGCAATTGTCATAGCCGCAGCCACCGCAATTCAGTTCGTCCTCCGGACCGTACTTGCCCACCGTCTGAAGGGCCTGCTTCATTATTTTGTCATTGTATTCCTTAACAGGCACCGGATCGGGGGCGAACCCGGCAATCCGTGGAGCTTCAACCGGACGAGGCATTTCGGTGTCGGGATATTTAGCGTAGTCTATGATCTGGCAACGCTTCCAGGCGGTAGCATGGCGCTGGCTGGCCTTGGGGCCGTTTACACATCCGCCCTCGCAGGCCAGCAGCTCAAGAAAAACGGGGTGTGACAGGCGTATTTCGTTCAGGCCGGCAATTGCCTTTTTTATGTTCCGGATTCCCGAAAAGACCATACAATCTGCTTCCATGATGCTGCAGTTTGCCTTGACCCCGGCCATCATCCCGCCGTCGACCGGGTAGAGGGCCCCCTCCCTGGCGCTGTAAGGAACAAAGTCCTCCGAATCCCCCGAACCGCTTCCGAAGGAAAGTCCCTCCTCAACCATCCAGCGTCTCATGTCTTCGAATGTCAGGGCAACATCGAGCAAGTTTGGATTTGCATCCGCCTCTCCCTTTTTGCCGATGCAGGGACTGAAAAATATTATGCCTATTGAGGGGCCGTATGATTCACGCAGCATTTCGCAGTGCGCGAGAACCGGTGAGACGTGCGGCATGAGGCAGTTGACGTATTGCGGGCAGTATTTCCCGATGTAGTTAACGACGACGGGACATGCGGTAGATATGATCACGCGCGCAGACCTGTCCTGGAGCAGTCTGGCCGCGCTCCGGGAGACCCGCTCAGCGCCGAGCGCAGTCTCGGAAACGCCTTTGAAACCGAGTTGCTTCAGGGCGCGAATAACGGCGGCCGCTGGAATATCGGGGAATTCGCTCACAAAAGAAGGAGCAAGCGACGCATAGACCTCGTCTTTCTCCTCAAGAAGACGGCGCGCGCGTTTTAGATCGTCTCTAACGTGCTTGGCGCCGTTTGGGCATATCTCGACGCAGTGACCGCACATGATGCACAGGTCCGGAATTACGGCGGCGCAGACATTTTCGACTTTGATCGCCTTGACCGGACACTCCCGGATGCATTTGAAGCAGTCCTGGCATTCAGTCCTTTCGGTGTAGATGGGGGTCTGAGCGTTCATCTCGGTTCCTATTCCTGTCCTTTGAGGTGGTCGTCGAGGATGAATTCCAGGCAATCGCAGGAACTCATGCTGTAGACGTTGCCATCTACTGTTATGTTTGGGCCATCCTTGCACAGGCCTTCGCAAAGGTGTCCTTTCAAAACAACCTTTCCGCAAAGCCCGTGCAGGTCGATGTATTCCCGGATCAGGACGATGTTTTTCTTGTTGCCCCTTGAAAAGCAGGAACTTCCCATGCAGATCGCCAGCTCAATGGGTTCTTTCGCATCATTCATGGCTGTCCCTCTTACCGTCATTCTTCCACGCGGTTTCCGATACCGACGAATACGAGTTAGTTTTCACTCCCCGCGAGCTGTGATTTCCGGTAAATCTCCAGCGCAGCGGGAAAAGGCGCCAGCGCACGCTCAATGATACCCAGGCTGTAGGCGATTACAAGTCCGTAGTTGGTGATCGCAACACCTGCCTGGCGGCAATGAAGTATTCGGCTAAGCATTTCCCTGCGGTTCCACATGCAAGCGCCGCAGTGGATTATGAGCTTGTAAGGTGAAAGGTCCGAAGGGAAATCGTGTCCCTGGCAGTGATCGATTTCCAACTTTGCCCCTACGTATTGCGTCAACCAACGCGGGATTTTCACCCGGCCGATGTCCTCGGCGATTGGATGATGAGTACAGGCCTCAGCGATAAGCACCCTGTCTCCAGCCCTCAATTTTTCGACCGCAAGAGCCCCTTCGATCTGGGTGGGCAGATCGCCCTTGAAGCGAGCAAGAAGAATCGAGAAACTGGTCATCGGCACACCCTCAGGCGTATCGGCTGCAACTTTCAAGAATGCCTGCGAGTCAGTAATCACCAGCTTGGGTGGGCTGTTCAGTTTTTCAAAAGCCCTTCGCAGCTCGCGTTCCTTTACCATCATGCAAATGGCGTCACTATCGAGCAAGTCCCGTATAGTCTGCACCTGGGGCAAGATCAGCCGGCCTTTGGGCGCTTCCTTATCTATCGGGATGACCAGTATAGCCACCTCTCCCGGCCCGACGAGGTCCCCGGCAATTACCGGATTTTCGATGAACTCGCCCGGAGCAGTGTCCAGCAGCGCTTGCCGCAGCGAAGCAATTCCCTCACCGGAAAGGGCGCTGACGCAAACCGTACGTATTTTTCGGCTGGAGAGCCCCTTTAGAAGGAGTGGGCCGGGGACGCCGAGATCGCATTTGTTAAAAACGACGAGTATCGGGATTCCGTGCGCCCCCAGTTCCTCGATAACCCTCTCTTCGAAATCGCTCCAGGTTGAAAAATCTGTTGCAAGCACACCGATGTCGGTCCTGTCGAATACCTGGCGCGTTTTTTCCATCCGCAGTTTTCCGAGCGCCCCTTCGTCGTCTATGCCCGCCGTGTCTATGAAGAGCACGGGACCGAGCGGCAGCAGTTCCATTGGTTTTTCAACCGGATCGGTAGTAGTTCCAGCAAATTCGGAGACTATTGCTACGCTTTGGCGCGTAATCGCGTTCAAAAGGCTCGATTTGCCCACGTTGCGGCGGCCGAAAATGCCGATATGAACGCGCATGCCCCGGGGTGCTTTCAGCATTTGGGACCTCCGGTCTTTTTTGCGGCACCCCCCAGACTGCAAACAGCCTCCGGACTTATAAGCTGCTCGAACTGCTCAAGGGTCAGCAGTTTTTCCCCAAGTACGATATCCCGCACGCTCTTTTTCTCTATGCCAGCGAGCCGCGCAATCCGGCACATCCGATCATAACCCAGGACAGGCAACAGGGCCGTTGCCGTCACTGTGGATGCTTCAACGTATCTTCTGCATTGTTCCTCGTCGGCTTCGATCCCCGCGACACAGTGCCGGCACAGAATATCGGAGGCGTTGGCAAGCAGGTCTATAGTGTCGAGCAGGCATGCGGCTACAAGCGGCAAAAAAGGATTGAGTTCGAGGCTCCCCGAAGCACAGGCGAAGGTGAGCGAGGCGTCCAAACCAAAGACGAGCATTGCGGCCTGGCTTACCGCCTCCGGGATCACCGGGTTGACCTTCCCCGGCATTATCGAAGATCCCGCCTGGCGCTGCGGAAGGATAATCTCGGCAAGTCCGCTCTCAGGGCCGCTCGCCATGAGCCTCAGGTCTGTGCAGATTTTCAGCAGAGTGGAGGCGCAGGCCTTCAACATGCCAGATACTTCCACGAAAACATCAGCGTTTTGCGTGTTGTCGATCAGGTTTTCAGCTCGGGCGAAACCAATAGAAGTATTTGCCCGCAAAATATCTGTCACCGTGAATATGAAATCCCTGGGCGCAGACAGCCCCGTGCCGATCGCCGTACCGCCTAGGTTGATTACACGCAGCCGCTCCTCACATTTGTAAATCCGCCACCTGTCGCGATTCAGGGCTTCGGCGTAAGCGCTCATCTCCCGGCCAAGGGTTGTGAGTACAGCGTCCTGAAGCTGGGTACGGCCAACCTTTACAACGTGGGCAAAACGCTTCTCGAGGATCTGAAACTCTTCCTGAAGCGATACGATCCTCGCCTCCAACACTCGAAGCCGCCGGATTGCTGAGAGTTTAAGGGCTGTCGGGTAGGTATCGTTTGTTGACTGGTGAAGATTGATATCGTCTATCGGGGATACCCTGCCGTAGCTGCCGCGCTCTTCACCCAAAACTTCCAGGGCGCGGTTGGCAAGCACTTCGTTGACATTCATGTTGGCGCTCGTCCCGGCGCCCCCCTGAAGCAGATCAACCAGGACATGCCCCGTAAGCAGGCCTTCCCCCATTTCTCGGCAGGCCCGTTCGATGGCGTCAGCCTTTTCAGGGTCATCCTGCCACGAACCCAGTCTTCGATTGGCCTGGGCACATGCCAGCTTTACCTGTCCGAAGGCGCAAACCAGTTCC
Source organism: Syntrophobacteraceae bacterium (assembly GCA_052147195.1). Taxonomy (GTDB): domain Bacteria; phylum Desulfobacterota; class Syntrophobacteria; order Syntrophobacterales; family Syntrophobacteraceae; genus SbD1. Next base: position 33,592 of record JBKQLC010000247.1, on the reverse strand, counting down.
GGATGAACAGGCCGGCCGGCAAGTGGAAAATTCTCAAGAGCCCGAAGCGTATGGATGCCGTAGAGCTTGTCCTCCTCTACAGCAAGCTCGCCAAGAAAATCGTGCTCTATTCTAAATGCCTCCGGCATCCAACCGCCGCCTTTCCGATCAAATCTATGAACTCCCGGCTTTCAGCTTGACCACACCGGGTAATGGCCGAACGTCAGACGTAGATATCGCGTCCTCCCGCGCTTACCCGGTCGAGCATCCTGGAAGCCCTGGTCCGCTGTTGTTGCTCCATTCGATCGAGCTGCGCCGCTATAAGCCTTTCACCAGCAAGCCTGGTATCAGGAGAGGCGTAATCGATCAGGTATTCAAGGAAAGTCGAAAGCGCGTTTGGATCGCAGCGCAGCTTGATGGCGCCGGGCTTTGCAACCGCCATAAAATCCCGGCCGGTTCGCCCGAGCCTGTAGCACGCCGTGCAAAAGGACGGGATGTACCCAAGATTTGCAAGATCGCGGACCACCTCGTCCAGCGGGCGATGGTCGCCCAGCTCAAATTGTGCCACATGGTCCTGCACCCCATCCGCATATCCGCCAGGATTGGTCCGGCTGCCTGCGGAAATCTGTGAGATCCCCAGTTCCAAGGTTGTCCGCCGTAGCTCAGCATTCTCGCGAGTAGACATGATCATGCCTGTATAGGGCACTGCCATTCTCAATATGGCAACTAATTTCAGAAAATCGATGTCGCTCACCGGGCATGGAGGATTTGAAGCAATCTGTGAGCCAACCGTGGGTTCCAGCCGTGGCACGCTTATCGTATGCGGTCCAACCCCGAACGAGGCTTCGAGATGCTCGACATGCCGGAGCAGGGCCAGTATCTCAAATTTCCAGTCGTATAGCCCTAAGAGCACGCCCATCCCCACATCGTCGATGCCCGCCCGCATCGCGCGATCAAATGCCCCGATGCGCCACGCGTAATCACGTTTAGGGCCTGAGGGATGCATGAAGGAGTAGGTTTCCGGGTGATAGGTCTCCTGGAAAAGCTGGTATGTTCCTATGCCGGCGGCTTTGAGCTCTCTGAACTCATCCAGGGATAGAGGGGCCAGATTAACGTTGACGCGCCGGATTTCCCCCCTGCCGCTGCGAGTCTTGTAAACAGTTTCGATTGATCTGAGAATGTAGGAAAAACCCTCGTGCGGAAAGCTTTCCCCCGCGAGCAGCAAAATGCGTTTGTGGCCCTGCTCTACAAGGATTTTGACCTCAGATGCAATTTCTTCCTGAGATAGAGCGCGCCGCCGGATCTCCTTGTTTTCGGAGCGAAATCCGCAATAGAGACAATTATTGTTACAGAGGTTGGAAATATAAAGAGGTGCAAAAAGAACGATACGGGGACCGTAAATGGATTCCTTGACGCTTCGAGCCGTATGAAAAAGCTGATCGAGCAAATCAGGGGCGCTGACAGAAAGCAGCGCTTCCACGTCTTGCGAACTCAGCCCTTTGAGTTCAAGAGCCTTGGCCAGAATTTCCCTTATCCGCACGGGATCTTCTTTTATATCAAGCGCTTCCAGCCGCCGGGAAATCGCGGCATGGTCAATAACCGCGCCTGTTTGCTCTGGCTGACCCATCCTGGTGAACTTTCATTGGAGAAGTCGAAGGGGAGCAATCCAGCCAGCTCCAGAGAAATTGTCGTAAGGATTATTCTAATCTTTTCTAGTTATTAATTCAATTGATCTTTTTTCCCCTCAAATAGATCGCTTTTACTTTTCCCAGCGAGGCCGGAAGAGTGGAGGGCGCTCCCTTTACAACTATGAAATTCGCAGGCATCCCCCGGCCGAGCCGCCCGAGTTCATGATCCAGACCAAGCAACCGGGCGCCTTCAGATGTCGCGCAGCCGACCGCCTTTTCGATAGAGAATCCCGCTACCATCATGAGCTTTAATTCCTCGGCCAAAGCTTCGCCGTGCCGGACCCCGAATCCGCCTGCGTCGGTTCCCGCCGCAAGCGGGACCCCAAGCTCCGCGGCCCGGCTCATTTGCTCCAGTTGAGCTTCCAGCATTCTGGCCGCCACCTCTGACTGGGTACTGCCGCCAGGCAGGTGGGTGCGCATGGCTTTCATGGTAAACGCGGTCGGGACCCAGATAACCTGCCGGTCGGCCATCCTTTTCATGTTTTCCTCACCCATGAAGAAACCATGCTCGATGGAATCACATCCAGCCTCGACCGCAACTTGCACTGGCAGCTTGCCGTTCGCGTGAACCATCACTTTTCGCCCGAGCTTTCGCGCATCCTGAAACGCGGCCTCAAGCTCGTCCCGGCCGAATTGGGGCTCGGTCTCCCGGCCGAATTCACTCAGACTGTTGAGACCTGAGTTCAAGATCTTTATGTGATCGACCACATCGCAATTCGCTCTTATGCTTTCGGCAAGAGTTGAGCCGCTCTGCGGAACCCGGGCTATGAACTTTCCATACCTGCCGGGCGCGCGCCACCCCCGTCCGGCGCATTTGACATGCACGCGCGAGGCTCCGCCTTGTTTCACATACGTGAGGGCATGGCCGCCAATGTCCCCGCCATCTCTGACAGCCATGATTCCGTGCGCAAGGACTTTCTCTAATCTTTCGCAAATAAGGGGACTGTTTTGAGCGAAATCATTCTGAAGCTGCCGAAAGCGGAGCTTTTGGTCAGTTTTCCCGGACATGGTCAGATGAACATGACAGTCAATAAGACCGGGAAGGATGGTGCAGGCGGGATACTCATCAATGGCGAGATTTGAACCTTTCAGTTCAGAAAGATTTACCTTTTCCAGAGACGAAATAAGCCCGTTTTCCACGCGAATCAGGACATCCTGCGCCGCCGGAGTTCTGCCCGTGCCGTCAATGAGCCAGCCGGCAAAATAGGAGGCCTGTTGCATAGACTACTCTCCTCGTGCTCTCAAATCCCGCCTGTTGTGAAGATGGATTATAGATCATTTTTGTCTTTAAAAGACACCTATTCACGATCTTCGCCCCCCCCCCGGGGGCCCCGATTAAACGATTGCGCCTCGCAAACAGTACCCGATATCCACCCCCTGAACCTGTTCGCTGAAGGCAACCGCAATTTCGTTGACAAGTTCGCCTGATTTGCCCGGGTTTGAGACCCTTTTCCCCACTTATGCCGAGAATGCTTTAAATTGCGTCAGATATTTTCCAATACCATTACCGTTCTTGCCATAGGTTTTCTCTTAATTTGTCATGCACAATATATTTCAAGAATCGCCAACGAGTCTCCGATAAGAACAATTAGGCAGCAACAGGTCTGGGGGGGGCTGGATTTCTTTTGCTGCCCGGCCTGATCAATAGTCTGCACCGAAGATGAAAGAAAAAACTCGGAAGCAGCAACGAGTCGATTCGCGTGGAAGACTCTTTAAGGGATTGCCAACAATCTCGAGAATGGAAGCGGAAAGCCACGTCATCGGCCATCAAAGACATCAGGAAGAAAAAGTCTGTTTTCGTCACCGGGGGCGAGACTCTTGTCGACCCCTTCCGGGGCCGGGTCCAGCAAACCGGTTGTGGGTTATCGTCCACGAGCTAATGGGGGTTTTTCAACAGAAGGGGATGAATTAATGAAAAGAGCAGCATTGGTTTTAGCGTGTTTCGGTTTCCTGTTTGTGTTTTGCCTCTCGATCTCGGTGGCTCAGGAGAAGGCCACCAAGGAGGAGTGTGTAGCCAAGTGCAAAGAGGCTGCAGCAATGATCAAGGAAGTTGGGATTGAAGCAGCCTTGCCCAAGCTTCAGGACCCCAAAGGGCCGTTCGTGTGGAAAGATAGCTATGTATTCGTGCAGGATTTACAGGGCAAGATGCTGGCGCACCCGATGAATCCGAAATTGGTCGGAAAGACTTTTAACGGAATGAAAGATTTGAACGGCAAGATGTTCAACAGCGAGATGACAGAAATTGCAAAAACCGCGGGCGAAGGCTGGGTTACTTATATGTGGCCAAAACCAAACGAAACAACGCCGTCGGCCAAAATAGCGTATATCCTCCGGGTTCCTGGCCAGGAGATCATGGTCGGGGCCGGGATCTATGAATAGTGTTTCTTGCCGCCGGATCTCAGTCGTCTCTTTCTCATGTTACAGTGACCAATCCTCCGGTGTTCATGAATAAGTGTTTCCTGTAACGCAGTTCCACTCTATCCTGTGGAGGTCACAGGAAATACTGGATACCTGCCGTCTATCCTTGTAAGGCGCCAAAAAATCCAGTATTGCAACCGCGCTTCCGTGGCGGGGTCCGGTTGCACAGCGCTCACTCGGGGAGGAGTTTAAGATGTCGATGATCAGGTGGTTCAAATCACTGAGTATTCGAAACAAAATCCTCATGCTGGTGATTCTCGGGGTCATTGGTGTAGCCAGCATCTCCGGATTTGCAAAATATTCCGCGATCAAAAAGAACACCTATATGCGCGTGCAACAGCAGAGCCAGGCGATTGAAGCAGTTATGCTTCAAATCATGATGGCAGAGGAGATATTCATAAACTCGCTGGATGCAGCGGAGTTGTCCAGCCTGGCTGAATACAGGAAAAAACTCGGTGCCAGCCTCACCGAGTTGAAGTCTTTCGATGTGGGCGCGGAGATAGCCGGTGACGCGGCGATCATGTCCCAGACGGAAGCGGAACATGCCCGCGTCTTTCAGATGATGGCGCAGGGACTCAACGACATGAGCAAAGCCCAGGCCGACCTTTTCGCCAATATCGGTTCGGTCGGCACCCATCTGGAAAAGGTCCTTGCCGCCATAGAGACTGAGGAGGCCATGCTTTTGACTCAGGGCGAGTCTCTGGGCAATGACAAAAACGAACTGCGTAAAGAAATGAGCGACGTCCTGGTGCTCGGATCAGACAGGATGATGAACATCCAGAACCTGATGCTTCACGGCGACAGTTCGCGATACCGTGAAGCCCGGCAGAGTATCGACAAGAAGCTGGATTTGAAAAAGAAAAACATTTCATTGACAGTGCCCTCGATGAAGGAATTTGTTCAACCCTGGCAAGAATCTGAACGGTTGCTATCCGAGATTATCCGCACTGAAGAGGCCGTTTTCGTACAGTGGGGCAAGAATAACGAATTGAAGAAGACGCTGCAGATTACAGGGGCACAGGTACAGGAGAAATCGAAGAGCATATCCAAATCTTCCAACGCAATCATCGAGAGCAGCAACAGGGCTGCCGATCAGATCAGCCTGGCCGTATCGCTGTGCGGCATTTTGATTCTGAGCGGCCTGGGCTTCGTAATATCGAGATCCATTAACAAGTCCCTGCGAAGATCCATTGAGGGACTCATCGACGGGGCAGACCAGGTTAGCGTAGCGTCCGGCCAAGTCTCGTCGGCAAGCCAGCAACTCGCTGACGGGGCCTCCCAGCAGGCTGCGGCAATCGAACAGACCTCCGCCTCCCTGGAAGAGATTTCTTCCATGACAAGACAAAACGCCGGCAACGCTTCCCAGGCCAACCAACTCATGACCGAAGCCCGGCGGGCCGTCGGACAAGCCAACAAGTCCATGGGCAATCTGACTTCTTCCATGAATCAGATATCCAAGGCAAGCCTGGAGACACAGAAGATCATCAAGACCATTGACGAGATCGCCTTTCAGACAAACCTCCTGGCCCTCAATGCGGCGGTCGAGGCGGCAAGGGCGGGCGAGTCCGGGGCCGGGTTTGCGGTTGTGGCAGATGAAGTGAGAAATCTTGCCATGCGGGCTGCCGAGGCTGCGAAAAACACGGCAAACCTCATCGAGGGAACGGTTAAAAACGTCAAAGAAGGCTCAGCCATAGTTACTGCCACCAACAACGAATTTCATGAGGTTGAAGCCGCCGTTTCAAAATCCGGGGAACTGGTCGGGGAGATCGCGGCAGCTTCCAACGAGCAGGCCCAGGGAATCGATCAGGTGAGCAAGGCTGTCACGGACCTTGATAAAGTTGTCCAAATGAATTCGGCAAATGCGGATAAATCGGCTGCGGCATCAGAGGAAATGAATGCTCAGGCGGAACAGGTGAAATCTTTCGTGAGTGACCTGGAAGCCATGGTTGGCGGCTCGAAGGGCAAGGACAATTCCAAAAAAGCTGTTGGCTTAAAAGCAGTGGTAAACAAAAGAGACAAAAACCAAATTCCGGCCCTCGCAGCAACTGAGAAGAAGGGCAACGACAATAGCCGCTTAAAGATGGCCGAAAAACGACCGGAGCAGATGATCCCTTTCGATGAGGGAGAATTCGCTGATTTCTAACTGCCGGGACCGAACGAGTGTAAAATAGAGCTGGAAACAGTCCGGCACAAATGGGCAAGCACACAGGAAGATTAAATCAGACCTTTTCCACCCGCTGCAAGGGACTCCAAAGCTTTGCGGTCGAGCACCCTGATGGTTCGGCCCTCAACAGAGATGATCCCCTGCTGGGTCATTTTCGCCAGGATTCGAGAAAGCGTCTCAGGGATTGTCCCAAGAAGGCTTGCCAGTTGCGTCTTTGTTATATCGAGTTCGTGGGCTTGATCGCTTCCGCTCCTTTCGCCCAGATAGATCAGGTATGCCGCAAGTCGACCGGGAACTTCCTTTAGCGAGAGGTCCTCGATCAGGTGAGTAAACCTGCGCAGGCGCTGTGCGAGTATGCCCAGCAGGTTAAGGGCTATTGCAGGCTCCCTGCCTATCAGCTCTATAAAAGACCCCTTTGGAAAAAACAGCGCCCGGCTCGGTTCAATGGCCTCCGCGTTGGCCGGGTAACTTCCTCCCGCAAAAACCGGGACTTCCCCGATAACCTCCCCGCCCCCGAATATATGGAGAATTTGCTCTTTGCCCTCCAGTGAGAGTTTATAGATTTTGAATTTCCCTGATACCACGAGGTAAAAACCCTTTGCCTCGCTCCCCTCGGAAAAAAGCTCACGGCCTTTTTCATATTTCAGGTCCAGGCAGATTCGGGCCAACTCTTCAACCTGTCCGGCTGGAAGCCCGTTAAAAAGAGAGCTGTTCGAGATTTCATCCACAATCATGTCCATTTCCCTCACCGAGTGCCTCGCGGGGCGTTGGAAGTCGAGTTCCGGCATCCGGCAGCCGGGCCTTGTCTGATTTTATCCGCACGATAAGAAAAATTCAGAATTTTTGATCCAAGTCAAGGTTTCTTTTGGGCACAGGGGTTAATTTGCCTCAAAAGCCGGATACACAAGTTATAATTAACCATTTTTTGAGACTCGATTAGGAGAATGAGATGTTTTGTTATCAATGCGCAGGGAGAATCTGGAGCAAATCATGAAATGCCCTGGTCAGGACAGCCGGTACTGGGGTCCCGAAGCGATTTATGAATCCAGTTGCCCCGACTGCGGCGGGCCCATTGAATTTTTCAAGGATGAGAGTTCGAGAAAGTGCCGCAAATGCGGCACAAAGATTCTCAATCCGAAAATGGATTTCGGCTGTGCCGCCTATTGCAGGTTCGCCGCTCAGTGCCTCGGAACCGATATGCCCCCGGAGCTTCTCGCAAAGAGGAGCGATCTGCTCAAGGACCGCGTGGCCGCGGAAGTAAAAAAATTCCTTGGCAAAGACTTCAAACGCATCGGGCGAGCACTGAAAGTGGTAGAGTATGCAGGTAAGATTCAGCGCTCCGAAGGAGGCGATCCGGCAATCATCACCCTGGCCGCCTTCCTTTCGGCGCTCGCCGGCGGGGCTTCGACCGGACTGAACGTCAGCGTTCGGCAATTGTCTGCCGAAGACATCACTGCGGCCCAATCCATTCTCATGCGAGCCGGGGCTTCCGAAGAGCTGACCCGTGAAGTTCTCGCCATTTTGAACTCGCTTGGCGCTGAGAGCCTGGCCGATGAAAACAATTTCAAGTGCGTCTACGACGCGATCCGCATCGCGGACCTTGCCGCAGCGTTTAAGGCCCAGTCGCCTCAGGCCGGGGATTCGGCCATGGATGAACTTCTTCTTACCCAAACAGGTAAGAACATGATGAAAGAAATCGTGGATCAAAGCATTATCCGATCCTGAGAAATGCTTAATTTTCAACTTAGAAATCGAACCTGTTTTCGATCCGGAGTGTGATCAATGGCAACAACGCGAAAAATAGTAGAAATAGACGAAGAACTCTGCGACGGTTGCGGAATGTGCGCGATATCCTGCGCGGAGGGCGCCATTGCGATAGAGGACGGAAAAGCGCGCCTCATAAAGGAATCCTACTGTGACGGACTCGGCGCCTGCCTTTCCGGATGCCCGAGGGGCGCCGTTCGGGTAATCGAGCGGCAAGCCGACGAATTCGATCCGGAAGCAGTTGAAGAGCACCTCGAACAACAGAGGCTCGCTCAGCAAAAACAAGCGGAACACAAGGAATTCGCGGCCGCATGCGCCTGCCCGTCCTCTCGAATCCAGACCTTTGTCAAAGGGCCGCTTTCACAAAAGGACCCGGCGCCAAAAGAGCTTGACGAAAGCCAGTCAGAGCTTTCTCACTGGCCGATCCAGATAAGGCTCGTTCCACCTGGCGCGCCATTTCTCAAAGGAGCGGACCTGTTGGTCGTATCCGACTGCGCGCCGGTTGCATACCCAAATTTTCACCGCAAATTCGTGAAGGGGAAAACGGTCCTCCTTGGCTGTCCCAAATTCGACAACCCTCAGGAGTACGTAAAGAAGTTTGCTGAGATTTTCCGGACCGCCGACATCCGAAGCGTAACGATTATCGACATGGAAGTCCCCTGCTGTTCCGCCATGCCCGCTATCGTTCAAAAAGGTATACAAGAGGCAGGAAAAAATATTACTATCGAAGAGGTCATCATAAGCGTCCGCGGAGAGATTCTCAAGCGCAAAAAAGACGCGGCGTAGCGCGCACAACACGAGGGGACACTAAGGATGTATGCAGGGACCTTCCCGATCATAACCGCAGAAGAGGCAGCTTCTCATATTCAAGACGGGGCGATGGTAGCGCTTAGCGGGTTTGCAAACGCAGGGACTGCTAAAGTCGTTCCACGGGCCATCGCTAAAAGGGCGCGAGAGATCCACTCCGCCGGAAAGTCCTACAAGATACGGCTTATTACCGGGTCGTCGAGCGGCAACGATATCGACGAGGAACTTGCGCAGGCTCAAGCCCTGTCATGGCGCGCTCCGTATCAGAGTGCCCCCGCGCTTCGCGGCCAGATCAACCGGCAGGAGGTGCAGTACATCGACATGCACCTGTCGAATGCTCCACAAACCCTGCTGGCCGGGTTTTTCGGAAAGCTCGATTATGCAATTATAGAGGCGACCGATGTGACCAGGGACGGCAGAGTCTATCTCACCACCTCCATCGGAGCTTCTCCCACTTACCTCAGGCATGCCGACCGGGTCTTCATAGAGATAAACGATTATCACTCCAAGCGCCTGCCGGAAATGGCCGACATACTCGTGCTTCCTCCGCCCCCCCGCCTTGATCCGATCCCCATATATGACCCGCTGACCAAAATCGGTTACCCCTATGCGACTGTCGATCCCAAGAAGATCATAGGCATAATCGAATCCAACGAACCAGATCGTATCGAGCCGTTTGCCACACTTGACTGGAAGGCCAAAAGCATTGCAGACAATGTGGTCCGGTTTCTTTTCGGAGAAATGATAAGCGGACGCATTCCTCCTGAATATCTTCCCTTTCAGGCGGGTGTGGGAAACCTTGCAAACAGCATCATGGCCGCACTGGGAAGCAACCCTTATATTCCGGCGTTCAGAATGTATTCCGTCACTTTCCAGGACTCGCTGGTCGAACTGATGGAAAAAGGGAAGCTGGTGGGAGCAAGCGCCTGCAGCCTCACCGTAACGGCAGATACGCTCAAACACATCTGTTCGAACATGGACTTTTTTGCTCCTCGAATCGTGCTGCGTCCACAGGAAATCTCGGATGACGCAGGAATTGTCCGCCGCCTCGGAGTTATAGCCATCAATCCTGCAATCGAGGTGGATATCTATGGCAACGTGAACTCGTCCCACCTCTTCGGGACCGACATAATGAACGGCATCGGCGGAAGCGGGGAATTTACCAGGAACAGTTATATATCGATCGTAGCGTGTCCATCGACAGTTATGGGCGGACGTGTTTCATGCATCGTGCCCATGAGCCCGCACATCGACAGCAATGAACACTCGGTGCAGGTCATAGTGACCGAACAGGGATTCGCCGACCTTCGCGGGGTAGGACCGATGCAGCGGGCGAAAAAGATTATCGACAACTGTGCCCATCCGGCGTACCGCGACTACCTTAACGCTTATATCAGGGAATCCGACTGCGGACACATCAGGCACAATCTCCGTAAAGCATATGAACTCCACCGCAATTTCCTGGAGCATGGCAAAATGCTGCCGGACCTCGGAGAACTCGGAGATCACATTTAGAACATAGAAGGACGGCATGTCCATCATCACATCCTATCCGAAACTTAGTCCGGAAGAGGCCGCCTCAAATATCTTCAACGGTGCGACAGTGGCGTTCAGCGGGTTTACGAACGCGGGGGCGGCAAAGATGATCCCAAGGGCGCTTGCGGAGCGCGCGCGTGAACTCCACGCAAGAGGTGCGCCTTTCAAGATAAGAGTCCTCAGCGGAGCCTCCAGCGGCGCGAGCATCGATGAACCCCTGGCCCGCGAGGAAGCCATCTCCTATCGGGCACCCTACCAGAGCGGCTCCACGTTGCGGGCCCAGATCAACAGGCAGGAGGTCGAATATGTCGACATGCACCTTTCCCACCTGCCGCAGACAGTGCTCGAGGGCTTCCAGGGGAAGATCAATTTCGCCGTTGTGGAAGCAACGGAGATAACCAGGGACGGCAGAGTTTACCTGACCACTTCGATCGGGGCTTCTCCGACCTACCTGAAGTATGCCGACCGGGTAATCATCGAGATAAACCGCTATCATTCCCCTCGGCTTCGTGAGATGACCGATATACTCATAATGCCGCCCCCTCCTCATCGCTTTCCGATCCCTTTCCACGATCCGCTTACAAAGCTGGGCTACCCGTATTCGGTCGTTGACCCGCAAAAAGTGATCGCGGTGATCGAAAACGATGAATCTGACAATATCCCGGGATTCGCGGCAAGCGACGAGCGCAGCGAAAAAATAGCAGAGAATGTCGTTCGGTTTCTCCTGGACGAAATGCTTGCGGGGCGAATTCCGCCGAACTTCCTGCCTCTTCAGGCAGGAGTTGGAAACGTGGCGAATGGAGTCATGGCTGCTCTGGCCAGAAATCCCTATATCCCGCCATTTAAGATGTTTACCGAGGTCTACCAGGACTCTCTGGTCGACTTGATGGAATCGGGCAGGCTCACTGCTGCAAGCACCACAAGTCTTACACTCACTGCGAAAACGCTCCAGCGTATCTACGACAATATGGATTTTTTCGCCCCCAGGATCGTTCTGCGCCCGCAGGAGCTGTCCAATCATCCCGGGGTCATCAGAAGGCTCGGCGTGATCTCGATGAACACCGCCCTCGAAGTCGATATTTACGGTAATGTCAATGCATCGCACGTCTTCGGCACAAATGTAATGAACGGGATCGGAGGCAGCGGCGAGTTCACCCGGAACGCATATATTTCGATTTACATGTGTCCATCCATTGCAAAGGGAGGGAAGATCTCTTCCATTGTTCCGATGTGCCCGCATGTAGACAATAACGAACACTCGGTCCAGGTGGTCGTAACCGAGCAGGGGCTTGCCGACTTGCGCGGACTCGGGCCTATGCAGCGCGCCGAGAAAATAATAGAACACTGCGCCCACCCTGCGTATCGGGAATACCTGCACAAATACATTGAGAATTCACGGTTGGGCCACATACGGCACAACCTTGAAAAAGCCTTTGAGCTGCACGTGAACCTGAAGGAAACCGGCTCTATGCTGCCTGATCTGGACCTCGCCCAGTTCCAGGCAGTTTAAACGCGGATTGTGCGCGAGCGGATATGCGACTATAGACCGGCGTTCATGATTCCTGTCAGACAAAAATGACAGAAAGTCCCGCTCAGAACCAACCTTGCGTCATGACGCCGTCAAGAATGGCCTGGTGTCAAGCCCGCCGCATTTGTCCAGATGATAAGGCCCAACCGGGAAAGCATCCGGATACCGTCTATCGATTTTTTGAGCCCGGGTTTTGTAATCGTTTATTCGCTGAAAGGGTGAATTTTAATCTTTTTTCGGCGACCGAAAACGTTTTTCGAGAATCCAGCCTGATTCGCTAGACCAACCTTCCTGCACAACAATTTTCTTTAAATCAGCGAACAAAGTAACTATATTTTGAAGTCAAAGATGATTGGTAATCGTTTTTTGAGATTCATAACGATTTTTTAAAGCTTCCTCATCCGATGACTCCATCATCTGAGTTTCCCCCGCCCCCAGAGCGCTCTGCCCGGTTTGGCCCCGGTGTGCTCTCCGTTCGTGATTACACAAACCCCGTTTACCAGCACATGTTTTACACCGGTTGCATACTGGTGCGGGTTTTCATATGTTGCGCGGTCGGCTGTCGTTTCGGGGTCGAACACTACCAAGTCGGCAAAATACCCCTCCTTGATCAGACCCCGGCGGTCCAAGCCCAGGTTGGCGGCAGGAAGGCCTGTCAGGCGGCGGATTGCTTCCTGAAGAGTAATTACCTTTTCTTCACGCACATATTTTCCGAGCAGCCTGCTGAAGTTTCCGTAGGCGCGCGGGTGCGTCGACTGTTTTAGAAACACGCCCTCGGCGGAGATCGAAACAGCATCCGATCCGAGAGAAACCCAGGGCTGCCGCAACTCTTTTTTGATGTTTTCTTCGCTCATGACGAATGTCGCTACACGCGTGGCCGCGTTGTCTTCGGCAACCAGTTCGAGCATAGTTTCAACCTGGTCTTTTCCACGAATCCGGGCGGCCTCTTCAAGGGTCTTGCCGGTGAGGGGGCGCAGGCTTTCGGCGTTAAAACCTATCAATAGCGTTTTGGGCATCATGCCGCGCTGACGCATCTCGGAGCCGATCTTCCGGCGCAGTGCGGGGTCGCGAAGCCTGTTGAGCAGGGCCTCGTCTCCTCCTTCGCGCGCCCAGGCAGGCAACCTCGACGAAAGCCTGTTCGAACTTGCCGTATATAGATAGATGTCGGCGGTTATGCGCAGTCCATCCCTTCGAGCCCGTTCTATCATCGAGATTACACTGTCGATCTTGTTCCAGTTATTTTCCCCGCCAGCTTTAAGGTGATAAATCTCGGAGGCAATCCCGGCCTCGCGGCTTATGCGAAGGAGTTCATCAACCGCTTCGATGAGCCCTCCTCCCTCGTTTCGCACGTGAGAGATATACATTCCGCCATATTTAGCGGCAACGCGGCACATCGCAATAAGCTCATCGGTTGTAGCGAACATATCCGGCGCATAGCCCAGTGAAGAGCCGACGCCCAAGGCTCCGGCCTCCATCTCGAGCCGGACCAGGTCACACATCCGCTCGATTTGAGCGGGAGTAGCCTTTTTATTATCAAGGCCGATGACATTTTCGCGCACTGTTCCAGCGCCCACGAATGAGCCGGCGTTCGGGGATATTCCCCGCTTTTCCAGATAGCTCAGATATTCGCAGAGGCCGGTCCAGGCAACATCGAATTTGAGGTCACCCTGCGCTGAAACCGTTCGGCGCTTCATCTCCTCGGTGAGCGGACCCATTGATTGGCCTTCACCGAAGATTTCGGTGGTAACCCCCTGCCTGATTTCGCTCTGGGAACGGCCATCAATTATAAGGGAGGCCGTTGACCAGGAAAGCATGTTGATAAAGCCGGGCGCAACGGCAAGGCCCTTGGCCTCGATGACGTTTCCCGCCGATTTCCCGCTCAGGTCGCCAACTGCGGCAACGCGGTCCGCCTTTATGCCGACGTCGGCATTGAACGGCGCTCCGCCTGAGCCGTCATATATCGCGCCATTTTTTATGATTGTGTCGAAGTCAAATGACCTCTCGCCGGATGCGTGGAGGAGGACCGTTGAAAAAATAATGACTGCTGCTGCGAGGACAATTCGCATACGCTGGTGTTCTCTATGCGGGACCCCACCCGTTTGCAGGGGGGTGGTGAATTCTATGAGTCAGGCTTCGGGCAACCGGTCTGTTTATCCAACTCAGCCCTGTTCCAGGGGTCATTCCCCTTCCGCGGCGATAATTACCGGCAGCTTTTCCCTTACAAACGACTTAAGCCCTTCTCTTACTTGCCTGTACGCTTCGATTTCGAGTCCAAAGGGGTCCCGGACGTAATAGGAAATCAGTTTTCCGGAAAAGGAGGGTGGAATCAGCTTATCTACCTTAAATTCGGTAAGGTTTACCAGGTAGTCGATATCATCGAGCCGCACATCAGAAAGGCCTTTCGAATGAAGCCCGTCCGTCGGAATGCCGGCCTCGTTCAGTACTTCCAGCGTGAGGGCCGGAAGATACCCCAGGGGGGCCAATCCCGCAGAGCAGGCTTCCAACCCGCTATTCCAGAAACGGCGCGCCAGAGCTTCGGCAATAATGCTCCGGCACGCATTCCCGTAGCAAAGGAAAAGCACTCTTCTCGAAGGCTTATCTGTCAGAGACGTTTTACGATCCATTCCCCAGGGTTCTGCTTGGACGCCGCCTAAGCCGTAGAGGGCTCCTGCGACAGGCTCGAAAGGTTCAAAGCTGCGCGTGCGACCTGCCGGCCCAGTTCAACGCACCTGTCCAGGTCCTCTTTTTTAGGAGAAAACTTAACCCTGACCCCATCGCTAACCAGGCCGATGTTCATTTCCCGCATGGCTTCCGACATCAACTTTACCGCCTCGCCGCTCCAGCCGTAGGAGCCGAAGGCGGCGCCGACTTTCCCGACCGGACGGAGGCCCTTCATGTAGCTCAGCAGGTCGACCATCGCGGGCATCATACCATTGTTTATGGTCGATGCGCCCAGAACAATGGCACTTGAGTCAAGCACTTCTGTCATGATGTCGCTTCGGTGAGAGAACTTCAAATTAAAGATCTTGAAGTCAACGCCTTCGTCTTTCAATCCCTCGCCAACGGCATTGGCCATCTTCTCGGTTGCCTGCCACATCGTATCGTAGACGATAGTTGCCTTTTTGAGACTCTCCTGCCTGCTCCACTTCTGATAGGCCCTGATTATTCCTTCGGGGTCCTTTCGCCAGATAAGACCGTGGTCGGGAGCTATCATATCTATATCCAGCCCCATTTCAACGACCTTTGCAATCAGCTTCTGAACCAGGGGTGAAAAGAGCAGCAGGATGTTTGCGTAGTACTTACCGGCATGACGGTAAAGTTCCGCAGCGTCGACTTCGTCGTCGAACCTCTGGCTGGTTGCCCAGTGCTGGCCGAAGCCGTCACTGGACATCAACAGTTTGTCTTCGGGTATATATGACATCATGCTGTCAGGCCAGTGCAGCATCCGGGTTTCGAGAAAACTGACCGTCTTTTTACCCAGTTTTAGCGTCTGTCCCGACTCGACCACATGGTACGGCCAATCCTCACGATTGTAGTGGTCTATGAGGGCCTTTTTACCCATAGGCGAGCAGACCACCTTCTCAGGGCCGATCAGCTCCACAATGTCCGGTACACTGCCTGAGTGGTCCATCTCAACATGGTTTACCACGAGGTAGTCGATCCGCCTGGGGTCGATTATCTTGCTTATGCTTTCAATCAGGTCATTTTTGAAGGGATGCTTGACTGTATCGAAAAGTGCGATTTTTTCGTCGATAACGAGATAAGCGTTATAAGTTGTCCCTTTCGGCGTGGAGTAACCGTGAAAGTCGCGAATATTCCAATCCAGAGCGCCGACCCAGTAAACGTTTCTTTTTATTTCAACCGGTCCCATCGAAATCTCCCTTCCGAAATCTGATCAGTTTCCGCCAAGAATTCATAACATCACGAGGGTGCGAACAAGCCGGGCAGCTTCCGAGGGCTTCCCCTCAACAGGATGATAGTCATAATCAGAACCGGACGCAATTTCAATCGGAGACCCCGTCTTTTCCCCGGCTAAGACGTTATAATTAAATCTTCGGACGGAACCTCCGAGAGGTGTTCCGGGCTGGAAACAGGGAGACGATATACATGGAAAACGGAGAACTCAAAAGAAAATACAGCGAAGCTGAAATCAAGGAAGAGCACAAACGAATAAGGCATCTAAGGCGACTGGTCGATTTCTCTATGGCTCTTATCGCACAGTCGCCCATGTCTTTGGATGAGGCGCGCCAGATCGTTCAGGCGGTTCGGGGACAAGCGATTCGGCTTTTTCCAGGAAAAGAGGAAACTTTCGAACTCCTGTACACTCCACGTTTCAGGCGGCTTATTGCGGAAAAATTCAGCCTGCTGTAACATGCTGGTCCGTTGAAGACTGTCACGGCATATAATCTTCCTCACCCCCGGGAACGCGTAGTCGTGCCGAAACGATCAGGCCTGGAAGGGCCGTGGGCGCAAATCGATTCCCGCTCCGCGATTTGTGGAAGATACGAATGAACGAAGCTGTCTGGAAATTACAACGGGAAGCGGAAAGAATCGCCTCAAAACTCCCTCTTCCTGAATTCTACAAGCGGTTCAAGGCCCCCATTGCCGTTGCCAGAAAGCTCTTTTATAACGATCCCGGGGCCTTGCGTCTCCGTGGCATGATAGAACCTGAGTACCATGAAGAGCTGGGCCACGGCATTTTTCATTGTACTCGTGTAAGCATCGACTGCGCCGCCCTTATCCTTATAGAAACTGATGGCGACCGCATGAAGCCGGTTGCGATCGAGCGGCTCATGTTGCTCGGCATATATGCTGGCCTGCTGCACGATATCTCCCGGGATGAGCAAAACCACGCCGAGTGCGGGGCCAAGAAAGCAGAAAAGATACTACCCGCCTTTTTCCTCAGCAAAGATGAAATCGCTTGCATAAGCAACGCCATAAGAAATCATGAGGCGTTCGCACCTGCGGCCGAACTCGACCACGAATGGGCCCAGCTCGTCAGCGATTGTCTCTATGATGCCGACAAGTTTCGCTGGGGGGCGGACACATTCACGCACACGCTATGGCACATGATGGACCACCAGGCACTAAGCCCTCAGGGCATCATCGATAAATTCCCATGGGGAATGTCGGGGACCGTTCGCATCATAGAAACCTTCAGGACGCCCACCGGCCGGCAATACGGCCCTGAGATCATCGAAACCGGCATGGAAATAGGCAAAGGAATCTATCGATACCTGCTTCGGCATTACAGGGAAACCGAGAGATGAAGAACGACACAATTACCGCGATAGAAGGGATACGGGTCGGCCATGCCCGGCTGGAAGGGATTCCAAGCGGATGCACGGTTATTTTGCCGGACGGAGGAGCGGTGGCTGGTGTTGACATCAGGGGAGGGGCACCGGGGACCTTCGGGACCGATACTCTGAACCCTCTGAATCTCGTCGAAAAAGTGAACGGACTTTTCTTCTCGGGGGGAAGCGCTTTCGGATTGAGCGCGGCCGACGGGGTGCGAAGATATCTGAAAGAAAGCAATATCGGCTTTGACACCGGCCACGGGATGGTCCCCATTGTCGCCGGCGCCATCATCTTTGACCTGGCGGTTAACAAGACAGGGGTCTATCCCGGTGGGGACCTTGCCTTCGAAGCCTGCCGGAACGCATCGTCCGCGCCTGTGGAGGAAGGCAGCGCAGGCTCGGGACTGGGAGCGACCGTCGGAAAACTATTCGGGTTCGAGCGCTGCATGAAGGGAGGCGTCGGGAGCAGCATTCTGCATGGTGCGGCAGGACTTGAAGTCGGGGCTCTCATGGTTGTGAACGCGTTCGGAGATATAGTCGATCCTGATACGGGCATGAAAGTTGCCGGGGCCAGGAAAAGCCGCGAGAGCTGCGAACTTGTTGAAACCGTCCCCGCGCTGATGAAGATGATCAGCTTCACAGGGGGGTTTCCAGGCTCAGAAAGCACCGTCATCGGAGCAATTGCAACCAACGCACTGTTGAATAAGGTCCAGTTGACCAAAGTAGCCCAGATGACTCATGACGGTCTTGCCAGGACCGTCTACCCGGTTCACACGCAATATGACGGGGATGCCATTTTCGCCCTGAGCTGCGGGACCTTGAAAGGCGTGGAAGTGAGCCTCATCGGCGCATTGGCAGTCATAGCCGCAGGCGAGGCGATCCTCAGAGCGGTTCGAAAAGCGCAAGGCGTCGAGGGGATACCGGCCGTTAGCGGTGTGGGCACTATGAGATCGTGCCCACACCCCAAGGGCAGTGCTTAGTTTTCGCCCGCAGAATCGAGGAGGATTAAACCTTGAAAAACGCCTTTGTATTTGCGCCACATACCGGGCACACTCCGGGCGCTTCTTTCTCTGCGGTGTAGCCGCAAATTTTGCAGATCCAGTAATCCTGCACCGGAAATTTGTCCGGATCGGCAAGCGCCTTTTTATAGAGTTTAGCGTGGATGGCTTCCACCTTGTTGGCGTAGTCGAACCCAATTTCGGCCGCCCTGTTCCCCTCCTCTTTCGCATGCGCTATCATTTCCGGGTACATATTCATGAATTCATGCGTTTCACCGGCAATCGCGTCCTCCAGATTTTCCTTGGTGCTCTTTACCCTGTCGGCGGTGCGCAGGTGTTTGATGGCGTGGATGGTTTCGGCCTCGGCGATGGCCCGGAAAAGCTTTGCTACCCCGTGCAGGAACTCATCTTCAGCCCTCTGGCTATAGGCAAGATACCTTCGGTTTGCTTGAGATTCGCCTGCAAATGCATCCATCAGGTCCTTTTCGGTCTTGGACATCTCGTTACTCCCCCGTTTGAGAATATGGTGGAATCAAAAAACAGCGACGCGGCTCTATTGCCGCAACTCCGGTGCCGGCGCCCTTCCCTGATTGTGTACCACAAGGGGTTGGCGCATGCGGAAACAGGTTTATGATTGAGTTCTAAGAAAATAAGTAAGGGTTAACTCAAAGTCAAACAGACACAGCGGCATAAATATCTGCGCCTCATTGTCGCCGCGCATAGCTCAAATACTCGATGCGCGCTGAATTTTTGGTTTGACCACAAAAAAGAAACATGTAATCTTCTTAACTCCGACTCACTTTGAAGGCCGGTTCGGAAAAAGCGCAAGGCAGTGCGCGCGCCACCTCTTTTGCTCAGCCAAACCCGCATGCCTTCCAAACTCTCCGAATATTCCGATCCCGGAAAGGCGGCCAAACAATCGGCGCCTGTTCAGGCCTTTTCTCTTTAGAGCCCTTAAACTATCCACGAATTCACATTTTCAGCCGGGAGGATTTAAGTTCATGAGTACACCTTTTGAGCCAGGCATGAGCCGCGAATTGACAGTGGTTTCCACACAGGATGATTCCGCCCGCCGTTTTTATCCAAATCTCCCCGACGTCTTCGCCACTCCATGCCTTGGTGGCCTGATGGAGCGAGTCTCGGCGGAGCTAATAAACGAGCATCTCAACCCTGGCGAACAATCCGTAGGGGTTTCGATGAATCTCAAGCACACCGCCGCCACGCCTCTTGGCATGCTGATCCGGGTTAGAACAGAAGTCATCGCTGTGGAGGGACGAAAGCTCACCTTTAAGCTCGAGGCCTTCGACGACGTGGAAAAGATAGGAGAAGCCACTCATGAGCGCTTTATAATCGTTGCCGACAAGTTCAACGCCAGGGTGGCCGAAAAGGCCAAAAAGAGCTAGAGGCATTTGTCCAAAGGCTTAACAGCGCAAAAACCCGGCTTTGGGGATATCACCGTCCCCTGGGAGATGGCCTTAATGTCGTCAAAACTCGGATTCATATTCAATCCGGCAAGCATCGCCGTGATCGGGGCTTCAGACGATCCGCGAAAATATGGTCACGAAATATTGAAAAACCTGATCGAGGGCGGCTTTCCGGGCGTGCTCTATCCGATAAACCCAAAGGCTGAACGCATTCTTGGGATAAACTGCTGTAAGAATGTTAAGGAAATTCCCGATCCGGTGGATCTGGCTGTAGTGATAGTCCCGGCGAAAATAGTGGTCCAGGCTATCCAGGATTGCGGCGAGCGAGGAATAAAAGGCGCTATCGTGATCTCGGGCGGATTCAGCGAGGCAGGTCCGGAAGGCGAGGAACTCCAGAAAAGGCTGGCCGAAGTTGCGGCTCAAAACGGTGTTCGCCTTGTCGGGCCGAATTGCCAGGGTGTAAACAACCCCTACCACCCCATGTGTGCCACCTGGCCGCTTCTCACTCGAAAGGGCCGTGTAGCCGTCATCAGCCAGAGCGGTACCGTCGGTGCAGCGATGCTCGACTGGTTCCAGGAGGACGAACTCGGGGTCTCCGGTTTCGTGGGTCTTGGAAACCGCGCGGACATAAATGAAGTCGAATTCATCGAGCACTACGAATCAGACCCAAACACAAAGGTGATCGCATGCTATCTCGAGGGCATAAAAGAGCCGGAGAGATTTCGCAATATGCTTGAAAAAGTAACCAAGCCCCTTGTCATGCTGAAATCGGGGCGAACGCCCCGTGGCCGGATAGCCGCCGAATCCCACACCAAGTCTCTGGCAGGGGCTGATGCGATTTATTCATCGCTTCTTGAGCGCTACGGCATATGCAGGGCTCAAACATTCGAAGATCTCTATGATTTTTCAAAAGCCTTCGCATACCTCAAACCACCGTCGGGAAAAAGAATCGTCTTCGTAACCACTTCCGGCGGAGCGGCCATTCTTGCGACCGACGCAGCCGAAAGAGAGGGCCTCGACACTGTCCCGCTTCCCCGGGAATTGTCGGATTCGCTCCAAGGCGTTGTCCCGGGCCACGCAATACGCTCAAATCCGCTCGACCTCACAGGGGATGCCACTTCAATAATGTTCAAAGAAGTGATCGACATGGCTCGCCCCCATTTCGACACGGTTGGAGTTATTTTCGGCGATCCGATCCAGAATGCCTCCGAGTCGGTGACCCCCGGCGAAAACGAGCTTGTCATATTCCTCGGCGGAGCTGACGTCGAAAGGTCGGAGAGGCTAAAGATGCAACGGAAGGGCATTCCCGTTTTCCCGACACCCGAGAGGGGCATCCGCGCGCTTTGTCAACTTATCCCGGCCGGCCAAAAGGGGAAGAAGGCCGAATACACGCTTCCCGATGCCTCCGGACGTTCGCAGATGGATGCATGGGAGAGCTTTCAATTCCTCGAATCCGAAGGCTTCGATTGCATCTTCACCCGCCCCGCTGCGAGCCCTGGCAAAGCGGTCCACCTTGCACACAGGATTGGATTTCCTGTGGCCCTTAAAATCAATTCTCCGGACATCCTCCACAAATCCGACTGGGGCGGCGTGCGCCTCAACATTCAATCGGCCGGGCAGTTGCGGGAGGCTTACCGCAAAATGATGGAAGACGCCGGGCGTGAGTTCCCGGCAGCGCGAATTACCGGCGTCGTGGTGAGTGCAATGGCCGCCCCCGGAGTGGAACTTCTCATCGGAATGAACCGGGATCCGCAATTTGGCCCTGTAATCATGTTCGGACTAGGGGGAGTGTCGGTTGAACTTTTTCGGGACGTCTCGATAAGCCTTCTTCCGCTCACGCGCGACGAGGCTCGCGCAATGCTTGGCAGAATAAGGGGAGCGGCTCTGCTCAAAGGTTTCCGGGGGCGTCCCCCGATAGATGAGAACGCCCTTATTGACGGCCTTCTTCGAATGGCCGCTATTGCCGAAGAGCACCCTGAAATCGTCCAAATTGACCTGAACCCGGTGCTGGCCTACTCCGAGGGCATGCTGGTCGTGGATGCCAGGATAATTACAGCCTAGCTGGTTCCATATAGGAATTTCGTGACTCCAAAAAGTCCTTTTCCGCCCTGGCGGCATCGATCTTAGGGCTTGCTTGCGCAGCCCCACGTAGCGCCGAGTCCGGCAAAATGATTATCTTAATCTGAAGATTGGATTATTTGCCGGCCGGAGTGGCCAGGGAGGAACTTAATGGAGAATATGCGAGAAATACCCGGAATACGTTCTTGTACCTGCGAGGAGCGGGAGTTTGCCCACCTCGAAAAGGTATGCCAAAAGACCGCATGCTTCATCTGCAAGAATGGAAATTGGCAAATCGACAATAAGGTCTTTGTCCTGTAGACTTGCAGTTCAATTAAATCCATCGCCAGATGGCGATCGAAATCGCTCACAGAGCGGCAGTAGCCTAAATCAAGCCGGAAGCCGGACAAGCTTCCGGCTTTTTTGTCGCTTATTATATTCGCTTATCATATTCCGTTCGATTGTGCATTTTTGACGTGTTTGCACATTCTTTTGAGGCATATTGTATTTTTTCTTCACAAAATCGTAAAGAAATTTTCATCCCTATCCGAATCAATATTCAGCAAGGCCGGTATAAATATTTTTGGTTTTTTATGTTTGTGGCCTGACAGGGGAAAAAGCTTTTGCAACGATTCTTTATTGAGAACTCCAATTTCCGGTTCATATTGCAGTTATCCACAAATGTGGGGTACGGTTATGAACAATTTCAATCGGATACTCTTGTTAACTTTCTTATTAGCTCTGTTTTTAATGTTTTCGGTTTCGGGCTGGCATACGGAAAAGGCGCGGTGCGCCGAGCAGCCTAAGTACGTTGGGTCAGAGGGATGTAAAGAATGCCACGCGGACGAGTATAGCACCTTCAAAAAATTCAACAAAAAAGCCCATTCATTCCAGAGCATCATCCGCCTGAAAAAGGGACTGCAGGAAGCCGAACTAAAAAGTTGCTTCGAGTGCCACACCACGGGATACGGCAAGGAAGGCGGCTTCCGGTCCGAGCAGGAAACACCTCAGCTTAAGGACGCGGGTTGCGAGGTCTGTCACGGACCGGGCAGCGTTCATGCTGAAACGGGCGATCCCAAAGACATCAAAGGAAAGCTCACCGCAAAAGACTGTGAAGCCTGCCACAACTCGGAGCGCATCGACGCATTCAAATACAAACCCCTGGTCTACGGAGGGGCACACTAATGAAAACATTCAACCTCAGCCTGCAGACAAAAATCGTCATGGGAATCGCCGTTCTCATCCTCATGGCGCTCGCATCGATCATCAGCGTAAATATTTTCTATCAGCAGAAGGAAATGAGACAACAATTTCAGAACTCGACAAAGATCCTGACCGATGCAGTCTACAACGCCCTTCTCTATCCGATGGCTATCGGCGACAGCAAAACCATCGAGCAGCAGATGGCAGAATTCCAAAAGAACAGCAGCAATGTCAAAGTCTATGTTTTTGGGTTTGATAAGGTCATCACCTACACTTCAGAACCGAACAAGGCCAATTCCGTATTATCCGAAAACATAAAATCGCAGAGCCTCATCCAGGGGATAAACGACATCCTCGCAACCGGAGCAACGCCCCAGTCCGGGTTTGACGAGCAACGGGACGGAGTGCACTACCTTAGCCTTCTGCGTCCGCTACCTAATGAAAAGCGCTGCCATCACTGCCACGGGTCCAGGCGTTCGGTCCTGGGCGGCATGCTCGTGGAGCAGAACAGCGACAGCATGTTCACAGCTATCCAGGCTATGATCAATAAGAATATAGTCATAGGACTTCTTGGTTGCCTAACGGTTGCCCTGGTTCTCATTTTAATGGTCTCAAGGCTCGTGAGCAGGCCGATCCGCCAGGTGATTTCGGGTCTTAACGAAACAGTGGAAAACGCTTCTACGGCCTCCGGCGCGGTGGCGTCCATCAGCCGGCAAATGGCCGAAGGCACAGCCGCCCAGGCGGCGGCTATCGAGGAGACATCCTCCTCGCTTGAAGAGATGTCCACAATGACCAGGCAAAACGCTGGAAATGCAACTCAAGCCGACAAACTAATGCAGCATGTCCAAGGCATTACATCGGGGGCCACTGACTCGATGGGCCGGTTGATGGAATTCATGCAGGAGATTTCAACCGCAAGCGACAAAACTCAAAAGATCATAAAAACCATCGACGAGATAGCCTTCCAGACCAATCTCCTGGCCCTTAACGCGGCAGTGGAAGCCGCACGCGCCGGAGAGGCGGGAGCAGGGTTCGCAGTTGTGGCCGACGAGGTGGGAAACCTGGCCATGCGGGCGGCGGAAGCCGCTAAGAACACCGCGGCCCTGATCGAGGGCAATGTAAAGATGATCCAGACTGGCGCTGAACTGGCGAAAAGCATGAGCGGCGAGTTTTCTGAAGTGGCTTCGAGCGTCTCGAAAGCAGGCGATCTCGTCAGGGAGATTTCTTCAGCATCACAGGAACAGGCCCAGGGGGTTGAGCAAATCAATCAGGCGGTCGGAGGTGTTGACAAAGTGGTCCAGGAAAACGCGTCAAATGCGGAAGAAGCCGCCTCCACCTCAAAACGATTGGAAGAACAGGCACAGCAAATGACCGGTTTTGTAAACCGCTTGATGGCCCTCATCGAAGGGGACGCGAGTGGAGCAGAAGCGGCCGGCCGGCAAGATGAGAATAAGCCGTTTGCAAAATCAGCGACAAGGCTGCACAATCGGCCAAATGCAGGTATTCAGGGACACAAAGAGACAAAAATGAGCCCATCCGGGCATTTACCGGTGATTCCGGCCAGGTCAAGGGCTGCAGGAAAACACGCCTCCCCCGTTAAGGTGGCAGGTATCCGTACATAGCGGCATAAATAATCACCCAATAACCGGTTTCCGTCCTTCCGGCGGAAACCGGATCAAGTCCGGGGTACCGCCGAAGTAACCGGCAGCGAGCGTTCGCGCCGTCATCTCGGAATACGGATTGAGCCGCCACCACGGTAGGCTGTCCCAGCCAATACGCCGAATTATTTTCCCATATGTCATATTTTTTTATATCAAAAACATAAATATGATTACATTCTTCTTCGGGTTGCCGAACCGGTTTTTCATTCAATGAGCCCGGAGGTGAAAATGATAACCCGACGCTCCCTTCTATGGTGGATTAGATCGAGCAATCTGAAGCTTCAGCTACTGCTGCTGCTGATCATTCTGATTACAGTCGGGGCAAGAGTACTCCCGCTCGAGATGCAGAAAAGGATCGTAAATGAAGCGATCCGGCTGCGACAAATCGACCTGCTGCTTCTCTACTGCGCCGCCTATATCACTGCCGTTCTGACCGCCACCGGGCTGAAGTTTCTCATGAACCTGCTTCAAACCCGGATCGGACAACAGGCGCTGGCCAGCATGCGCAAAGAACTCTATTTGCACATCATCACGCTGCCTCTCGAATTCTTTCAAAAATCGTCACCCGGCATGGTGGTATCGTCGCTTGTCACCGAACTTGCGACAGCCGGCGATTTCGTGGGCCAGGCAATAGCGGTACCCATTGGCAACCTGCTGACCCTGGTAGCTTTTGCCGTCTACATGTTCTACCTGAACCCGCTTCTGGCCATCCTTAGTATCTCGACATATCCTATCGCGCTTCTGCTCATTCCGATCGTTCAGAAGAAATCAAACGACGCCAACAAGGCGCGCGTGGATGGTACGCGCACGATGAGCAACATGATCGATGAGACCGTCTCAGGCATCCACGAAATCCATGCAAATGCAAGTTATCGCGTCGAGGAACGCAAGTTCGGCGACATTGTGGATCATTTGTTCAAAATCCGGGTTATGTGGATCGCATACAAGGGCGCAGCGAAGGTGTTGAATAATTTCTTTCAGAACCTCGGGCCTTTTATTCTCTTTCTAGTCGGGGGCTATCTTGCCATAAACGGCCGGTTCGACCTCGGCGCCCTTGTGGCCTTCCTGTCGGCTTACGAAAAATTGTATGATCCATGGAAGGAACTGATGGATTTTTACCAGCTCTATCAGGATGCGCACGTCGGGTATACGAGAATCATGGAGTACTTCGACACCGAACCCGGATACGGGATCGAACCTGACGGCCGCGCTCCATTTAATCTTCATGGGGCTGTCAATGCGAGCCGGCTCTCCCTTGCGGTTGACGGCGACATCGAGTTGCTCAAGAGTATCAGCCTGGATGTGAAACCGGGAGAGCGCATTGCGCTCGTGGGTTATTCGGGGAGCGGCAAGAGCACTCTTACGCGGTGTATCAGCCAGCTCTACGGGTACAGTTCGGGCAGTCTTAAGCTCGATGAGCATGAAGTCTCGCAACTGAGTAAAATGGATATTGCGGCAAACCTGGGCATAGTGTCACAGAATCCGTTCATTTTTCATGGAACTATCAGGGAGAACCTTCTCTATTCCTGGGAGGCCGTCCACGCCGGGCGCCCTGATTCTACCCCTGAGGAAGTACCGTCATATGAGAGAATAATCGAGATGCTGAGAGGCGTGGGCCTCTTTGGGGACGTCGTGCGCTTCGGCCTGAACAGGGTCCTTCGTCCGGGAGAGCAAGAATTTTTCGTCAAAAAGATTATACGGATCAGGATTATGTTTCAAGAACACTTCGGGGAGGTCAGTAGAGGATATTCCGAATATTTCGATCAGGACAAATTTCTGAAGTTTTCCACTGTTGCCGCAAACATCCTCATGGGGAGTCCCAATGACCCCGAATTCAGCATGGACAGGCTCGCTGTAAGCCCCTTTTTCAACCATTTCCTCGCTGAAGCCGGGTTACGGAACCCACTGATAGAATTGGGAAAAGACCTGGTCGTCAGCTTGATCGAGGTCCTTGGGAAAATGCCGCCGAACGAAGCTTTTTTCCGGGATAGCCCGCTGCTTCCCGAAAGGCTGGAAGAATACGGGGAGGTCTGCACAAGAATCGATGAAATGCAGCCAAAAGAGATCGGCCGGCAGGACGCTCTGAAGCTTCTGGACGTGGCCCTGCGCTACATTCCAGGAAAACATGGGATAATCGGTATGCCCTCGATACTGGAGGGACTTATCCTCAAAGGAAGGAAATCTTTCAGAGAAAAAATCATGGCCGAGCGTCCCGACGCAATCAGCTTTTATAATATTTTAGGATACATTCATTCCCTTCCGCTCCTGGACAATATCCTTTTCGGAAAGCTCACTACAGTTCGTCCGCGGGCACGGGAGCGCATCAGCGAAAGCATCGTGCAGTTTCTGGAAAAGGAGAATCTGCTCGGGCGAATCGTCGAAATCGGACTTCGCTTCGATGTAGGCTCAAAAGGGGAAAGGCTTTCCGGCGGCCAAAAACAAAAACTCGCCATCGCCCGGGTCCTGCTCAAGTCGCCCCGGATTCTCATCCTCGACGAAGCGACATCCGCCCTCGATAACGCTTCTCAGCAGCAGATTCAGGATCTGCTCGAATCCAGGTGGAAGGGAAAGTGCACCATAATCTCTGTCGCGCACCGCCTTGATACTGTTCGAGAATTCGATCGTATTGCCGTCATGCGGGCGGGCAAAATAGTTGAAATCGGGACCTATGACGAACTCATCAGCTATGGAGGAATACTCTATGAACTCGTCCACGGGACAAAACCTCGCGTGCATTGAGTACAGGACTGCGCTAGACATGCTCATGCGCATACCGCTTTTTTCCGTGATACCCATCGAAGCCGTAAAAGTCCTGGCCTGTCTGGGCGAAACTGAGAATTTTGCGGCGGGCGAGGTCGTTTTTCAGCAGGGCGAAATCGACGACTACGCGTACTATATCGTCGAGGGCGAGGCGGAACTGCTCCTGCGTACCGAAGAGGGTGAACAAAAGATACGCGGCTTCGGAAAGGGAGATTTTATCGGCGGATTTTCGCTGCTTTCCAACATGGAGCGGCTGTTTTCCCTAAGGGCGCAAACCGACCTCTGTTGCCTGGCGTTCTCGGCGGATGGTTTTCAAAAGATACTCAAGCAATTCCCCGAAGCGGCCGCGGAGATCCTAAGGGAGATGGCCTCACAGGTGTTTCGGTGGGAATACGGACTGCTGCACGGAGATCGTAAATTGTGTGCGAAATGCACGAGCGCGGTGGGAGTTACTCTTTTATAGGCGAGTGGTTGAACAGGTAATGACCTGTTCAAACACTCGCCTCATTCATCAGCACGAATCCTTGAGCTTGCGCACCTCTTCGGTAAAGGCCGGGACGAACTTGAACAGGTCTTCTACTATCCCGTAATCAGCCTTGCTGAAAATGGGCGCGTCAGCGTCCTTGTTGATCGCCACGATGTATTTTGAGTATCCCATACCCGCAAGGTGCTGAATTGCCCCCGAGATGCCGACCGCAATGTAGAGGTTGGGGTTTACAACCTTGCCAGTCTGCCCGACCTGGTCGGAATGAGGACGCCAGCCCGAATCTACCGCGGCGCGCGAGGCGCCTACCGCTGCCCCCAGCACTCCGGCCAGTTCTTCCAAAATTACGTAGTTGGAGGCATCTTTCATGCCCCTGCCGCCCGAGACAATGACCTCGGCCTCGGTCAGTTCCACCTTCCCGGAAACATCGAGGTCGTATTTCAAAACCTTAGCGTGCGGAATCGGGACCGGGAAATCGATCTTTTCCAACTCAGCCTTTCTGCTTTCGTCCACGATAAAGCATTTCATAATGTTGGGACGAATCGAGAGAAGCGGGGAAACCCCCTCGGCCCACTCGCACCAGGCAAAGCACTTGCCTGCAAAAAGCGGCCATTTGGCAGTGATCTTCCCGGCCTCGTCAACCCGGACTTCGATTACGTCCTGCAGCAGGGTAACGTTGATCCTCCCGCAGAGCCGCGCACCGATATCACGACCGTCAACCGAAGCCGGCATAAGGACGGCAACCGGTTGGGTCTTTTCCACCATGTGCGCTATAATCGGAACGTAGGTTCCCGCCAGGTAGTGCTCTAGCGCGGGATCGTCCAGCACATAAACCTTATCGACACCATAATTTCCCAGTTCGGCCGCTTTATCGGCAACGCCCGATCCGAGCGAGACAGCGATCAGCCCCGCCCCCAGCGCATCGGCAATACGCCTGCCTTCGCTTGCTACTTCATAGGTCACGCGGCGAAAATTCCCGTTCCGGAACTCGGTAACTATCAACACATTTTTTGCCATTGGGATAGCTCCTATATCAGATGACCCTGGCTTCTTCACGCAAAAGTTTGACAAGCTCTCTTGCCTTTTCCTCGATATCCAGCCCCCCGTCCACTATTTTCCCCGGCTTTCGCTGAGGAGGCAGTTCCATGGAGGTAATCCGGATTTTGGCTTTTTCGGCAGCAAAATCCGCTGGATCCAATCCCAAGTCCGGAAGTTTTTTCATGGCCAGAGGTTTCTTCTTTGCTTTCATAATCCCGGGAAGTGAAGCGTACCGTGGATTCCATACGGCATGAGATCCGCCGAACGTAACCAATGCGGGCAGAGGGACCTGTATCGTCACTTTCCCCCCCTCGATCGGCCGTTCTACGGTCACGCTGGTCCCATCGCATTCCATGGAGACCGCGAGAGCCACATGAGGCCATCCGAGCTTTTGGGCAAGGATTGCGCCCCTTTGCCCCTGGTCATAATCAACCGACCTCGAACCGATCAGGATGATATCAGGGTTCTTCTCCCTGGTGGCTGCCGCCAAAGCCTCGGTAACCTGGAGAAAGTCCGCGCCCTTCATGTCAGTATCGTCTATGAGCACTGCTTCGTCACACCCCATGGCCAGAGCCGTCCTGAGGGCTTCAACAACTCTCTGAGGTCCGTAGCTGATGACCGCGACCGTTCCACCATGCTTTTCCTTGAGGCGCAGAGCGGCCTCAATAGCGAACTCATCGTAAGGATTGATAATCCACTTTATGTCTGATGTTACGATTTGACTTTTATCCGGGGCTATCCGGATAACGGTTTCTGTGTCTGGAGTCTGTTTCAGGACGACCACAATATTCATAACGCATCCTCCCTAAGATTTCGGCCTTCCACTTTCGACCTCTGATGCCATTTTTGTTTTCTATTCTAAAAGTTGCTTTTTTTACCATACTATTTAATATCACTCAAGCTAAAGAAAACTTGACCCAAGTGCTTCAAGACCAGGGCAAGAGAACCGGGCAGACAAGCTCAAAGAACCCGCAGTAACAGGTTACAACGGGTCCTTAGATTTCTATCACAGAAGTATTGTGGATTGAGGATAGAGAACCCCTAAGCATTGCAGACAGGATGCAAACCCGCTCGCTCTTCTCATTCAAGGCAGGATCGATAGATGCGTTTCCAACGGGGGCGCGGGGCCCCGGATAACTCTAGGACCGGGAACCGGCGTAATTCCCCTTACACGCGGGACAATACCCCTGGAGGACCACCTGCTGCCGAAGTACGTGGAACCCATTCCGCTCGCCAACCGATATTTGCGGTTCCCCGGCTGAGCATTCAGCATCCTGAATCGATTGACAATGCAGGCAGACCATATGGTGGTGGGTACCTGTCACCGCATCGTACCGGGCCACTTCCGTTATCGGATTCACCTTCTGGATAAGACCGACTTCGTAGAACTTCTCGAGCGTCTTGTAAACGGTTCCCAGCGAAATCATAGGGAAACGTTTCTTTACCTGCTGATAAATGGCCTCAGCACTCGGATGCTCTTTGGTGAAATAAAGGGCCTGATAGATGGCCAACCTCTGATAAGTTACCTGGAGGCCGTGATCCCTCAGGGTCGCAATGAAATCCTTGTCGTTTTTCCCCTCCATGGTCTCTTTCCCCCTTTTGTTGGGCAAGATTGGGAGCAGCAACAGAAAACCTCTAGTCTAGGCTATATGTAAACCACAATTTACGCAAGCAGAATCTTCTAATAATGTGTATTGCTAAGCAGTACTTTCCACATTAGAAGATAACTCCCTAAAACGCTTGAGAAAAACAAGCAGAATGGAAATGGCTGCCGGAGTTATTCCCGGTATTCTCGATACCTGTCCCACCGAAACCGGCTGTACGTCCCCGAGCTTCTGCCTGACCTCGTTAGATAGCCCCGGCACCTGATCGTAGGGGAAATCCTCCGGAATCCGGATTCCTTCCATCTGTTTGAACCTGTTCACTTCGGCTTCCTGCCGCCGAAGATAGCCTTCGTATTTGCACTCGATTTCGATCTGTTCCTTCGTTCTTTCAGAAAGCACCAGATCCGACGCGCAAAGGGTTTCCACATCAGAATAGGTAAGTTCAGGCCTCTTGAGGAGCTTTTCCAGCGAAACCGGTTCATCGAGCGGATTCGAACCTCGGCTGACAAGGATTTCACTTACACGGGGAGAGGGCCGCACAAATGTCTTCCGAAGCCTTTCCAGTTCGGCACGCATTGCCTCGCGCCGATCGAGAAGCTCTCTGTAGACGGAATAATCATGAAGACCAAGCTCGTACCCCTTCTCCAGAAGCCGCAAATCGGCATTGTCCTCCCGCAGAAGTAGGCGGTATTCAGAGCGTGAGGTGAAAATTCTGTATGGCTCGCAGGTCCCTTTTGTGACCAGGTCATCGATCATTACAGCAATGTAGGCATCCGAGCGGTCCAAGAGAAATGGGGGTCTTTTCTGGGCCTTGAGGGCGGCGTTCAGACCCGCCCACAATCCTTGCGCGGCCGCTTCCTCATAGCCGGAGGTACCGTTTATCTGGCCGGCCAGGAAAAGGCCCTCCACCGGCTTCGTCTCAAGTGTGGGATGCAGTTGCGTCGGCTGAATGAAATCATATTCGATCGCGTAGGCCGGCCTCATTACCTCAGCGTATTCCAACCCCGGGATCGAGTGAATCAGATTGAGCTGAATCTCCAGCGGAAGTGAATTGCCCGTTCCGCTGGCATATATCTCTTCGGTATCAAGACCTTCAGGCTCGAGAATGATCTGATGAAAATCCTTGTGCGGGAATTTCATCACCTTGTCTTCCAGCGATGGGCAGTAGCGCGCGGAAACACCCTGGATGGCTCCGTTATACAGCGGAGATAGATGAATATGGCGGCGAATAAGCTCGTGCGTCCGTTCGGCGGTACGCCCAATGTAGCATGGCTCCTGTGGGAGCGGCAGATTTGACGTGAACAGTGAAAAAGGCCTCGGTTCAGGATCGCCGTGCTGTTCACGAAAGGAGCTGAAATCGATGCTCCGGCGGTTGATTCTGGCGGGGGTACCGGTTTTCATCCTGCCAAGGGTGAACCCGAGTTCCTTTATCTGATCGGCAAGCGCGATTGACGAGAACTCGCCCGCCCTGCCCGACGGAATACGGCTCTTCCCAATATGGATAAGACCGTGCAGAAAGGTCCCCGTTGCGACAACAACCACTGCGGACTCGTAAAAAACCCCGAACTGGTCGATTACGCCCGATACCCTTCCGTCCTCGATAATAAGTGATTCGACAAGGGACTGCTTTAATTCGAGATTGGACTGAAGCTCCAATCTGTGCTTCATTTCACTCCTATATCGGATTTTGTCGTTCTGAGTCCGAGTACCACGGACGGCAGGCCCCTTTTTTGTGTTGAGCAGGCGGAACTGAATCGCGCTCAGGTCCGAAACCTTGGCCATCTCGCCCCCGAGCGCGTCGATTTCTCTCACCAGGTGGCCCTTGCCTATTCCGCCCACCGAAGGCGAACAGGGCATGTGCGCAACGGTATCCAAACTAATCGACAGCGCCAGAGTTTTGCACCCCAGCCGCGCGGAACCAAGCGCCGCCTCACAGCCGGCATGACCTGCTCCGATCACTATTACATCGTATTTTCCAGCCATTCCAAACCGGACCTGAGCTTCAGCTAGTCGAGGACTATGAGCGCAGGACTGCCCATTTTCGAGCACTCCCTTGCCAGTGAAAACCATTATGTTCCTGCTACCAATCTTGCATTCGGCACAACTTGCGGTTGTGCCTTAATATAATCCATTCTTGCCATTGTGCACTATTATCAGTGTCTAATAAACGTTTTTTTTAGAGCACATTCCATAGCTATTTAATAGTCATAAAAAGATTCGGGTGAGGTTAAGCCAAACGCCGGATCGATGCTATTTTCGGTTACTCGCATCGAGCAGCCGCTTGATATTGAGGCCGAGAATCGCCCGTTCCTGTTCGCCGGTCAGCTTCAGGCGCAGAATCTTATGCAGCTCGGAGATCGGGTCTCCGAAGGGAAAATCTGATCCGAACATGAGCCTTTCACAACCATAGCGCGAGATGTAGTCACTGACGTCGCCTACCGGGGCAAGGGCGGTATCAGCGTAAATGTTGGGCATTTCCCATATGCCATGGCGGCGGAATAGGTCATATCCGCCATTGAGCATTCCGCAGTGGGGAATGATCACGTTCACCCCGGGGGCCAGTTCGTTTATGAAATAGAGCGTGTTTTCAAATTCCTCTTCGAGGCAGACAGGCATGTTGCGCCTCTGGATTTCTTTGATTGCGGCGGCGCACTTCGGATCGCCGTAGTTGTAGACAGGCTCGTCGGGATGCCTGTGCCATTTGATTCCCTTGTGAGCGCCGGTCAACTGCTCGACGGCAAAGTCATTCCAGATGAAAAAATAGGGATATACTTCGAACCCCGGTATTCCGACCGAAAGCAGATACCCGTTCGATTCGGCTCTCGTGCGCTTCCATTCCCCGGTATCCCTGAAATGTGGATCATACCTGTCGTAGATTTCCATTACAGGAGAGAACATCACCGCTCCCCCAATACCGCTGCCTCCAATGTGGGAGATATAGTTGCGAAGGTCCTGGGGCGGAAAGGCGTCAATGCGGCCGCAATGGGCGTGAGCATCGATTATATCGGGGATCATTTATTCCTCCGGTCGATAATACCAGCTTGCTCTAAAGAAGTGACACAAAATAACCTTTACAATATTCTTTCCCATGATACACTATTGACATGGAGAAGGGATTTATCACAAAGCGATTCAAACTTCTGGCCCCACTGCTTGACGAGAGACAACTTCGTCTTTACGT
>JBKQLC010000246.1:0-67426 GCA_052147195.1 Syntrophobacteraceae bacterium | reverse complement strand
GGCCCTCCGCTCAGTTGGTTGCTTAACGGAGGTTTTAAAAAAACAAAAAAACAACAAGGGACAGAAAGAATATGCTTGTATCCGTCATCCATATCAGGATGGGTGGAGCGAAGCGCAACCCATCAAGTCTTTTCGTGAGAGTAGTTCATGTCTCATTGGGACTTCTTCGCGTCTTCGCGTGAAAGACTGTCTTTTCGAGACAACTTCATGCAATTGACCCCGCCCGCACAGATTGGTCATGCCTTCCAATAATTTTATTGGGATTTTACGCACGAAAGCACAAAAACAACTTGACAAGCGCCTTTTTGTGGATATAAAGGAACTCTAGGTAGAAAATTGTGGTTAAAAGGGGCTAATTGTGGGCATCTTGGACACACCCGGCTTTAGAGGTCGTTCAGCCGCCAAGCTCGACGCCAAAGGGCGCCTCCGAGTACCCACGAAGTTCAGAGAAGTCCTGCAGACCCATTACACCGACGCTCTCATTGTCTCTCAATACGCGGGATGCCTTGTCGCCTACCCACCCGAGAAGTGGGATGAGATCGAAGCCAAAGCCCTGGATCTTTCTCAGGTAAACGCCGATCATCGATCTTTCCTGAGGCGCTTCATTTCAGGCGCGGAGAAGTGTGAGTTCGATAATCAGGGACGAATACTGATTCCGCCCCTGCTTCGTGAAGAAGCTCACCTGGACCAGGAGGTAATCCTTGCCGGAATGCTCGCTAACTTCGAAATATGGGACAAGGGCGCCTGGATCCAACAGCTTGAGCAGGATAAACAGAACGAACGACAGATAATGGATACCATTTCGCTTACCGGGCTTTAGCATGAATGAAAGCCCTAAGGAAAGTCAACATATTCCGGTCATGCTGGGACCGGTGATCGAACTTCTCAACTGCAAACCGGGCGGTATTTACGTTGACGCCACGGTTGGCGCAGGAGGATATGCCCGGTCCATCCTGGAGAAAAGCACGCCGGATGGGGTCGTGCTCGGTCTGGACTGGGATCGGGAAGCGATAGAGCGTGTACACGAAAGGCTCAGCGAGTATGGAAAAAGGCTCATTCTGGAAAAGGCTGACTTTGCCGACATACGCCGGGTACTTAGCGAGCGCCACATCCGGGAAGTCGATGGAATCGCAGCCGATCTGGGAGTCTCGAGTTTTCAGATCGAGGACCCGCAACGTGGATTTAGTTTCATCAAAGAAGGACCGCTCGATATGCGGATGAACCGCGACCTGCCTCAAACGGCGGCAGACCTTGTCAATACGCTGCCGGAAAAGGAACTTGCCGACTTGATCTACCGGTACGGCGAGGAGAGGTTGTCGAGAAGGATCGCGCGCGCGATTGTGACGGCAAGGCAAAAGAGCCGCATTGCGGGCACGCGGGAACTTGCCGAGCTGATTCGGAAAACTGTCCCGCCGACGAGGGATTCTTTCCGGATTCACGCGGCCACCCGCACATTTCAGGCCCTGCGGATTGCTGTAAACCGGGAACTCGATTCTCTGGAACGCTTTCTACCCGAAGCACTGGACGTTCTCAAACCTGGAGGAAGTCTTTGCGTGGTCGCTTTTCACTCGCTGGAAGACAGATTGGTAAAAGAGGCGTTCAGGAACTGGGCCCGGTCGTGCCGCTGTCCGCGCGAGCGCGCTGCGTGCGAGTGTGAAGGTAGACCGCTCGTTCGGCTGCTTACCAAAAAAGCTCTCCGGCCTTCGCCGGATGAAGTCGAGCGTAACCCGCGCTCGCGCAGCGCAAGGCTCAGGGCCGTTGAGAAGCAGAGCCATTAACCTTGCAGGTGCCGCGGCTCTATTCCTTCCGGGTTTGAGGGGGCCCGGAGGGGATTTAGCCGGATTCAATCCCGAAAGGGAATAGTTAGAGGGGTTTTCCGGGGAACAGGGGGGGAAGTAGAGAAGGCTTTCCGGACGGTCGAGGGGTGGCCGTCCGGAGACTTCTTCCCGCAAGCACAAAGGACTGACTGGCTTTGAGGGGGGGGACAAAAGGGATAAGCGAAGACGGCTCCCGTCATATCGGGAAATTCACCTGGTAATTTAGAGCAGAAAAGGGCGCAATCATGCAGGCAAAAACCTCGAAGAAAAGGTATTCGAGAAGGGGCTTCCCTTCAACACACTTTCTTTTCAGGCGCGGCCTCGCGGATTATCCCGAGCCTCGCGGTTCTAACCAGATGGCCAGGTCGGACATGTTCTGCAGGTCAACCGGGCGCAGCCTTGCACGCGACTTTCATTGCGCCGGTCCTGGTCACAGAAGGCCGGAATGGGATCTTTAGCAGCGCTTTTTGTTGGATTCGCGCTTGGCTGGCTTGCAGCGGCCCTTTTTGTATGCAGCTCGAGGCCGCAGCCGGACACGCCGGCAGACAGGATACGCTCAAACCGGGGGTTGATCCGATTGATAAAAACTGCCAGCAAATGAGCACGATATGAGAAGAGCTAAAGAGAACGCTTCAATCCTCAGCATGAAGCCGGAGAGTGATTTTAATTTTCAGCATAAACATTCAACGCCCGTACGCATGTGGGCGTGGCTTGCGTCGGCCATTTTTCTGGGTGCTGTTTTCGTCACCTGCGCAGTTTTCTACGTCTGGCTCTACGTTCAGCAGGTCCAGAATGGTTACCGGCTTTCGAAAAGCTATGAGGAAAGCGAACTCTACAGCACGGTTCAACGGAAGTTGACAATTGAGTGGTCTCGGTTTAGGGACCCGCAGCGTCTGGGCGAGATTGGCCAGAATCAGTTCGGCCTTGCGCCGCCCAGGCCAGATCAGAAAGTGGTTATGCGCTAGCAGCTCGAAAGAAAACGGACGCTGGTGAATTCGGGGGCAAATAATGGAAAGGCACGAGCCGCGGAAATTTCTGAACTCCCGCTACTGGTCATGCCGCGTGCTCTTCCACTTCTTGGTGATCGCAGGCTTGTGCGCCGTTGTAGTCAAAGCTTTTCGGCTCCAGGTGATCGAACACTCATTTTGGGTGGATCACGCCAATGCCTGTTTAAACACTAAGTTTATAGTCCCCGCCTACAGGGGCACTATCTACGACAGGCAGGGAAGAGTGCTCTCCTACTCGGTGCCGCAGCGCTCGCTTTATGCTTTCGGATCTAAAATTGAAAACCCATCAAAAATAGCGGCTCTTCTCAGCCCCGTCCTGGCAGAACCCGCCGGGACAATCGAAAAAAAACTCACCTCTTCCGGTCATTTCGTTTGGATAAAGCGCCAGCTTACCGATCAGCAGGCAACCGAAATAGAGAAACTGAAAACTCCCGGCCTTAATCTCGCGGATGAATACAAGAGGTTCTACCCCTACCGGCAGGTCGGCGGTCAGGTGGTGGGCTTCGTCAATATTGACGGCGCCGGCATAGAGGGCGTCGAAAAATCTTTCGATGATGTGCTCAAAGGCAAGCCAATGCCTGCAAATCAGCTCAGGGACGGCGGGCGCAAGCGGCTGTGGCTCAATTCGTGTGCGCCTCCCGAACCTGCCGAGAGTTGCGGCGTAAGGCTTACTCTGGACACCTTCATCGAATACGTCGCCGAGTGCGAACTGGAGAAAGCGGCGCAAAAATACAATGCCAGAGCGGCGGAAGTGGTAGTCATGGACGCCGGGACCTTCGAAGTGCTGGCCATGACGAGCTGGCCCTTTTTTGATCCGAACATCATTCCGGAAAAAAAGGACCCGAAAGACGAACTCGGGCGCAACCATGCCATTTCAGACGCCTTCGAGCCGGGCTCGACCTTTAAGGTATTTTTGATGAGCGGCGCTCTGGATCAGAATCTTGTCCGGGCAAACGACAAAATATTCTGCGAAAACGGCAGCTTCAAGCTGGCGAGTAATTCCATAAAGGACGTCCACCCTCACGGCTGGCTCACCATGCAGGAGGTGATTAAATATTCGAGCAATATCGGGGCTGCCAAGATCGCCCTCCACATGGGGAGCGAAAAATACTCCCGCTACATTCACGACTTCGGCTTCGGCTCGCTCACAGGGATTGCTCTCCCCGGAGAATTCAAGGGGCTCGTACGACCGCAAAAAAGATGGCGGCCGATCGACCTGGCCACAACCGGCTTTGGACAGAGCATCGGCGTAACTACTCTTCAGATCACAAACGCCATTGCAGTGATAGCCAATGGCGGGCAATACGGCGGGGCGATAATCGCCAGCGATATTCTTGACTCGCAGGGAAGTTCCATAGAGCAAATCAAATCGATCCAAACTCGAAGGGTAATACAAAAGAGGACGGCCGACGAGGTTTGTGCTATGATGATGCTCGTGACCCAGGAAGGCGGCACAGGGGTGAATGCGGCGCCCGAGGGTTACACGGTGGCAGGAAAGACTGGAACGGCTCAGGTAATGGACAGGATGACGAAGCATTATGCTTCGAATAAATATACCTCGGTTTTTACCGGGTTTGTCCCGGCAGAGAAGCCCAAATTGGTAATTACCGTAGTTGTACACGAACCCCAGGGGGCTAGTTATGGTGGAGTTGTAGCGGCGCCGGTATTCCGGAATATTGCCGCAAAAGCCCTGCCCTACCTGGGAGTAATGCCTTCTGTACCAAACTCCGCACCCGGTCCAAACGTCCGCATGACTAAAGCCTCATCCGCCGGTCCGGCAAATGCCTCTGGCAGCAATAAAGCTTCAGCCGAAAAACCCGGCGACAAATCCGCCCAGAAAACAGCTTCGAAAAAACCGGCTTCGAAGAAAAGCTCAGGGGCCGTTACGAGAGATGCCAGGAAAGTTCAGCCGGCCCCTAAGGCAACCCGCCGCGAATCGCCGGAAAAGTACTCGCTCAGTGTTGGTAAGCGGGAAGCGGGGGTTTATTAGCCTGGCCATAGGTTTTGCTGACCTTTCGGCTGGCCGGATTGCAGACGCCGCCCTTGGAAACGGTGGGCGATCTATATGGAAGGCCTCTCGAAAAGTGGAGGG
The DNA here is from genome assembly GCA_052147195.1 of Syntrophobacteraceae bacterium. GTDB lineage: Bacteria > Desulfobacterota > Syntrophobacteria > Syntrophobacterales > Syntrophobacteraceae > SbD1. The sequence continues at coordinate 62,510 of JBKQLC010000246.1, read as the reverse complement.
GCGAGCTGAGAGATGTAGGCCCTGAAACCATGAAGAGATTCGTAGGATGGGTGGAGCGAAGCGCAACCCATCAAGCTTTTAGTAACAGATATAAACCTGGCGGCGCGAATTAAATGAAGTCGATCAAAGAGCTCATACACGGTCTGGAAGTTGTCGGCACAAGCGGAAAGCTGGATGCTCAGGTCTCCGGTGTGTGCTATGACAGCAGGCTTGCGGAGAAAGGCAGCCTGTTTGTCAGTGTTCCCGGAAATCGTGTGGATGGGCATGATTTCATTTCCGACGCTATATCGCGCGGCGCCGTTGCGATTGTTGCCCAAACCGGGATTCCAGCCGGATTTCCAATATGCTTTGTGCGGGTCCGAAACCCCCGTGCGGCGCTTGCCGCAATATCTGCGAATTTCTACGATCACCCGGCTTCCAAGCTCGATCTCATAGGAATCACCGGAACGAACGGCAAGACAACAACTTCGCTTCTCATCGAGAGCATTCTTCGGCGAAACGGGTCAAGTCCCGGAGTCCTTGGGACCCTCTCCTACAGGTGGGCGGGAAAGCAAATTCCCGCTGCCTTGACCACGCCTGAGTCCCTGGACCTCCAGAGACTATTTTACAGTATGCTCCAGGACGGAGTTTCACACGTCGTCCTGGAGGTCTCCTCTCATGCGCTCGTGCTTGGCAGGATTGCCGGTTGCGTGTTCCGGACCGGGATCTTTACCAATCTGTCGCAGGACCATCTCGATTTCCATTCGACCATGGAGGAGTATTTCGCCGCAAAAAAGCTCCTTTTCTCATCCTACCTCGACCCGCATCTTTCAACGGCTGTAGTCAATGGGGATGATGATTACGGGAGAAGAATAATTGAAAACGGCGCCCGCGCTGCCAAAGTCATCGCTTACTCCGCTAAAGTTCCCCCCGGTCACGATTTAGGAAAGGGGGCGGATGGCGTTTTCGTCGAAAAAGTCCGGTTCGGTCCCGGGGGTATCACTGCAGAAGTCAATACACCGCGAGGAAAAATCAAGGTTGATTCTCCTCTCATGGGCAGGCTAAACCTATACAACATTCTGGCCGCGGTATCGGCGGCGGTTTCCCTGGATATCGCGCCGGGAGTGATCGAGGAGGGCATCCGGACGCTTTCGCACGTGGACGGACGGCTTGAACGCGTTGCAATTCCGGACCGGTGCGGTTTTCAGGTAATCGTAGATTACGCGCACACTCCCGACGCAATGGAAAAGGCGCTTGGCTGCCTTCGCGAAATGACGGAAAACAGGCTTATCGCCGTATTCGGCTGCGGCGGCGACCGGGACAGGGGAAAGCGCCCGATGATGGGCAAGGTCGCTGCGGAACTGGCGGACCTCGTGATCATCACGAGCGACAATCCTCGGTCTGAGCCACCGGATGATATCCTCAACGAAATCGAGGCAGGAGTGAAACAAACGGGGATATCTGCGTTTGGCTCTTCGGGTGACCCCAGCGGGAGAGGCTACATTCGGGAAGTTGACAGGCGCAAGGCAATCGAGATTGCGCTGACTCTGGGCCGTCCCGGAGATATGATCTTTATCGGAGGCAAGGGGCACGAAACCTACCAGATCGTCGGCTCCATCAGGCACTCGTTTGACGACAGGCTGGTCGTGAAAGAATATTTTGAAGGGGACCGCAAAATCCAGGGGCAGGTCTGAACCCGCTCGGAATCGAGGAGTGCGGGAACCGGACTTTTATCCAGGACAACCCTGACCGGATGATAAAAGATATGTTCAGGACTGTGGCGAAACTGGCCGAGGATGTTGGAGGCGAGATACTCTCCGGGGACCCCGGCGCGCAAGTCGGGGCGATTTCCACGGACACAAGGAACATTTCGCCCGGCGCCTGCTTTATTGCCCTTCCAGGAGAAAACCACGACGGGCATGCTTTCGTTGCGGACGCTATCCGAAAGGACGCCGGGGCTGTAATCGTATCGGAGTGCAGCGCATTTTCCCTGGATACTCCCGCCGCCGTCATAAGGGTGGGCGATACCCTTTACGCGCTGGGTGAACTGGCGCGGCGCCACCGCATGAGGTTCGACATCCCGGTAATCGCGGTTTCCGGCAGCAACGGCAAGACCAGCACAAAAGAGATGATTGCGGCCATTCTCGATCGAACTCGAAAGGTGCTCAAGAACAGGGGCAATTTCAATAACCTGATTGGCCTTCCTCTCACGCTGCTCGAGTTGAGCGAAGAACACAGCGTCGCTATCGTGGAAATGGGAATAAACGTTCCTGGAGAAATGGAGCGATTGGCGCAGATCGGCTCACCGACTGTCGCGATCATAACCAATGTACACCCGGCCCACCTCGAGGGGCTCGAATCGCTCGAGGGTGTCATGAAGGAAAAGGGAAAGCTCTGGAAATCGATGGGGACAGACGGCATTGCCGTTGTGAATTTGGACGACCCTATGCTTTCGCATTTTGCCGAACAGATAAAGGCTAGAAAAATCACCTGCTCTCTCAGAAATGGCGCTGCCGATGTATCCGTGTGCTCGCAAATCGTGATTTCCGAAGGAAAAACATCTTTTCGAATAAACGCCGGCGGCTTCGAGATATCTGTATCGCTCCCGGTTATGGGCATACACCATGCCCAAAATGCCCTTGCCGCAACTGCCGCGGCCCTGAGCACGGGGGCTTCAGCTAAGGATGTAGAGGCCGGACTGTCCGGCTATTCACCCGTAAAACAGCGCATGAATTGCATGAGGCTTCGCAACGGCGGGGTCCTGGTGGACGACACCTACAACGCCAATCCGGCTTCGATGATTGCCGCCGTGGAAGCGGTCCTTGCCGCAAGCTCGGGCGACCCTTTTGTGGCGGTCCTCGGAGAGATGCGCGAACTTGGTCCGGATAGCCCTGCTCTTCACTTTGAGGTCGGCAGGAGAATTGGTGCGGTCAAACCGAGCCGGCTGATAGCCCTCGGGACCCTGGGCGCCGAGATGCTCAAAGGAGCGCAGGCAGCCGGACTCGATGAGTCGCTCTGTTTTTTCGCGGGCAGTCATGCCGAAGCAGTGGATTTTCTAAGACGGGTTGTGCCTCCGGGGGCGTGGATACTGGTGAAAGGCTCCCGCGGCATGACAATGGAAAAAATCATAGAGGCAATGGTTGGGGAGTGCGAGTGAGAGCAGGACAGACCGCCGAAAAAACGCTGGTGGTCGGGCTTGGCATATCTGGCCGGGCCGTATGCGCTTTGCTCCGAAGCCGGGGGGCTGAAGTGAGCGCGACGGATCTGCGTTCCCGCCCTGAATTCAACGGCGCTCTGGATGCCATTGAGGAGGCGGGCTGCTCGCTTCGGCTGGGAAGCCACCGGCTCGAAGATTTTCTGGATAAAGACCTCATAATAGTCAGCCCCGGGATTCCACTGGAGATCGAACCCCTTCAAGAGGCGCGTCGGCGGGGAATAGAGATAGTCGGGGAGCTCGAGTGGTCATCGCGGCAGGTCAGCCTTCCTGTGGTCGCGGTTACCGGGACCAACGGGAAGACTACAACAACCGCTCTGATCGGCGAAATACTGAAGCAGGCCGGAAGGGTTCCATTCGTTGGCGGAAATATCGGAACGCCCCTCAGCCATTGGATACTTTCGGGCGGGCAGGCTGACATTCTCGTGCTTGAACTGAGCAGCTTCCAACTGGATACCGCTTCCACCTTCCGCCCGGATACCGGGGTGTTGTTGAATGTGACGGAAGATCACCTGGACCGCTATAAAAGCTTCAAGGCTTATGAAGATTCCAAGTTCTCCCTTTTTCGGAGGCAAGACCGCACAAATTTCGCCATAATCAACGGCGACGACCCGATTTGCCGGGAGCGCATCCAGGAGATTCCAGGCACTGTCCTGATCTATAGCAGTTCGGACTCAGCCGCAAACGCGCGGGTTGAGGGCAGCACGATCCAGTTGGCCGTCCCGGACAAAGGAAAGTTCGAAATCAGCCTGGAAAAAACCAGACTGCACGGGACGCACAACCGTGAAAATATAATGGCCGCCGCCCTGGCCGCCTTCTGTATGGGTGCGCCCGCCGGAGCAATCCAGGCAGCCGTTGACAGTTTCGCCGGCTTTGCCCACAGGGTCGAGTGGGTGCGCAACTGGAAAGGAATCGACTTTTACGACGACTCCAAGGGGACAAACGTCGGCGCGGTGGTGAAAGCCCTTGAGGGGTTTGACCGGCCCGTGCTGCTTCTACTCGGCGGCAGGGATAAACTCGGCTCCTATGAACCCCTTCTTGCGCCCCTCAGCGCCAGGGGCAAGGGAATTTTCGCCTTCGGAGAGGCCGGTCCCCGGATTTACGGCCAGTTATCCGGCAAGGTCCCGGCCGGGCTCTATCCGGATTTGGGATCAGCTTTTCAGGATGCGGTCAGCCGGGCTTCGTCCGGAGATGTTGTCCTGCTCTCACCCGCGTGCGCCTCTTTTGACCAGTACGAGAGCTACGCGCACAGGGGGGATCATTTCAAAAAACTGGTGGCGGAGCTTCGGGATTAGATGGTGAACTAAGGGATCAATTCCTCAATCCCTCAATTCTTCAATTCCTCAATCTTGCAGGGGGCATAGATTGTTTAGAACCGCAATGGACGCGCCTTCGGCTATAAGCGCCGAATCGAAGGAAAGGCAGGGCCTCACCTGGAAGCCTCTCTCCCTGGAGGTCCAGTTGTGGGTAGAGGTGTCCCTGCTGATCGCCTTCGGATTTATAATGATTTACAGCGCCAGTTCCATTCCGGCCCTCACAAAGTTCTCCGACCCGAATCATTACCTCAAGCGCCAGCTTTTTTGCGTTGTGCTGGGCATCCCGATTATCTACCTGGTTAGCCGCACGTCCTACCGCTCATACCAGAAATATACCGGCCCCATGCTGATCGGTATGATTGTATTGCTCCTTCTGGTCCTGATCCCGGGAGTTGGAGTAAAATACAATAATGCCCGGCGCTGGTTCGGCATCGGCAGTTTCCATGTGCAGCCGGCCGAATTGGCCAAAGTATTCTGGGTTTTATTTTTGAGCTGCGCGTTGGTCAAGAAGCAGGACCGCATCAAGGACTCGCGCGTGAGCTTCTGGCCCTTTCTGGTTCTGTGCGCAATATTCAGCGCCCTGTTGCTCAAAGAACCCGACTTCGGCACCACGTTCATGTTCGTGGTTCTTCTGGTCGTAATGCTCGCGACTGCCGGGGTCCCATGCCGCTATTTTATTTTAATGGCCCCCTTTGCCGCCCTTGGCGTCTATAAGTTCGTCTACCTGGTCCCGTACCGCCGCAGCCGGTGGGAGGCCTTTCTCAATCCATGGCTGGATCCTCTTTTCTCGGGATATCAGCTAATTCAGGCGTGGATAGCAGTGGGCTCGGGCGGCTTTTTCGGAAAGGGGCTGGGAGCGGGCCAACAAAAACTGCTCTATTTACCGGAATCCTACACCGACTTCATCCTGGCCGTGATCGGAGAGGAACTGGGATTTGTCGGCATAGTCCTGACGTGTCTGCTTTTCTTCTTTCTTTTCCGCACCGGCCTGCAAATTTCGAAAAATTCTCCGGATCTGCTCGGAAGCATGCTTGCGCTTGGCCTTACAATGCTGCTCTCCCTCCAGGCTTTGCTCAATATGGGGGTTGTGCTGGGACTGGTCCCGACAAAGGGCATGCCGCTTCCTTTCATATCTTATGGGGGCAGCGCCTTTACTGCAAACTGCTTCGCTATCGGACTGCTCATGAGCGTAGCCAGGAGCTCCGAAAAACGAATGGACAACCATTCCGGCTAAAGCCGGTGAGTGGAATGAACAGATTATGTTTAAACGCTATCAACATATACATTTCATCGGGATCGGCGGGATAGGAATGAGCGGGATAGCCGAGCTTCTGCTTAACCTCGGCTATAAGGTGAGCGGCTCGGACCGGAAAGTCTCGGATTTGACTAAGCGGCTTGTGGAGTTGGGCGCCACCGTCTATTCAGGACACGATCCCGGTAACGTCAGGGGAGCGGACGTCGTGGTGGTCTCATCGGCCATTTCCGAGGAAAACCCCGAGTTCCAGGCAGCTCGAAAGCTTCCCAAAGTCCCTCTGATCCGCCGCGCGGAGATGCTCGCAGAACTGATGCGCCTCAAATATTCCGTCCTGGTAGCCGGAGCGCACGGCAAAACCACGACCACTTCGATGGTCTCCACGGTGCTTGCGCGGGGTGGTCTCGATCCCACGGTGGTCATCGGGGGAAGGCTCAATGCCTGGGGCACGAATGCCAAACTGGGGAGCGGCGAGTTCATGGTGGCCGAAGCAGACGAGAGTGACGGCACTTTTCTAATGCTGCCTCCAACCATCGCCGTGGTCACCAATATAGACCTGGAACACCTGGACTATTACCGGGACATCGACCATATACGCGATACTTTCCTTCAGTTCATAAACAAAATCCCTTTTTACGGGCAGGCGATCCTGTGCCTCGAAGACGAATACATCCAGGCCATTTTGCCGCGAGTCGAAAAGCGGTTCGCAACCTACGGGTTTTCTTCGCAGGCGGATTTCCAGGCCCGACAGGTGAAGACCAGCGGTCTGCGCAGCACCTATCGGGCCTTCCATAACGGAGAGGAACTGGGCGAAATGGAAATCCGAATCCCGGGCCGCCACAACGTGCTCAATTCCCTCGCGGCGGTTGCAGTGGCCAATGAGCTCGAAATACCCTGGCCCGCTGTGCAGGCGGGGCTGCAGGACATGACGGGCGTACAGCGCCGGTTTCAAATAAAAGGGGAAGCCGGGGGCGTGCTGGTCCTTGACGACTACGGTCACCACCCGACCGAAATCCGGGCGGTCCTTGAAACCCTTGACAACTGCTACCCGGACCGCCGCCTGATAGTAGCCTTCCAGCCGCACCGCTATACCCGCACACAGGCCCTGCTGGAGCAGTTTTCAAGGTGCTTCTATCACTGCGACGTACTGCTCATATCCGAGATCTACGCGGCGAGCGAAAAACCCATACCCGGCGTCACCGGACGCTTGCTCGTCGAAGAAATAGCCGCCCACGGGCACCACGATCTCCATTTCTGCCCGACCCTGGAAGAGATGAGCGATAAACTGCTCTCAATTGTGCGGCCGGGAGACGTGGTGATGACGCTTGGAGCAGGCAACATTCTGCAGGTTGGGGAAGCACTGCTCCAGAGACTCAATGAGCGAGGTCCGAGTGTGTGAGAGCCGGGAGCGCAATGACTCTTCTTGCTCGCCGGTTCTTAAATCAGTAACTCATGTCCCCATGGGACACCATGAAACCGCGAAAAGGAGTCCGAACGATCCGTAGTCTAGTCCCTTGTGGGCGGCCTTTTCCTAGCAGTTATTCATGTTTCATTAGGACTTTTTCGCGTCTTCGCGTCTTCGCGTGCAAGACTTCTTTTTCGGAACAGCCCTTAATCAGGGATCAAAATGAACATCAGCTCGGCTCTTGAAAGGGTCCCGGATGTTGAATTTCTGCTCGACGAGCCGCTCGCCCGGCATACAACCTTCCGGGTGGGAGGACCGGTGCGGCTGCTTGCGCGGCCTCGAAGCCAAAGTGCGCTTTGCGCGCTTCTGGAGCAGGTCCGGGACTCGGACATCCCGTTCGTCGTGCTTGGCGGCGGGAGCAACGTGCTGGCGCTCGACGGCCCATGGGAAATGGCGGTCATTCAGCTTCACCTCGCCTGCAACGAGGTGCGAAGCGAGCAAAGGGCAAAGGGGCAAACAATTCTCTACGCTGGAGCGGGCACAAAGCTCCAGGAGCTCATACGCTGCTCTATCGAAAACGGCCTGGAGGGGCTTGAGTCGCTTTCGGGGATTCCCGGCACAGTTGGCGGGGCGCTCGTTATGAACGCTGGAACGCCTTCAGGCGCTATTTCCGATAACCTTCTTCGGGTCGACCTGGTGGACCGGGATGGTAGAAGGCGCTCGGTCAGGAGGGAGGAACTGACCCCCGGGTATCGCACGATGGGTATCGAGGAAAATAGTATAGTTCTAGGCGCATGCTTCAAGCTCGGTCCCTGCCCAGGCGAAATTTTGAAAGGACGAGCTGAGCAGGTTCTTCGAAACCGCAGGCGGACTCAGCCGCTCCGCTACCCTTCCGCAGGCTCCATCTTCAAGAACCCTGAGGGGCAATTCGCGGGAGCGCTGATAGAAAAGGCCGGCCTTAAGGGCTATCGGATAGGAGACGCTGAGGTTTCGAGGAAGCACGCGAACTGGATTATCAATCGAGGCAGCGCCTGCGCCAGGGATATTCTCTGCCTGATAGAGAAGATAGAAAATGAAATTTTTGGAACTTTTGGCGTGCGTTTAGAACGAGAAATTCGTATACTGGAATAACTCTGAAGAAATCCGCCCAATGATAAAAACCAGGAAAAAGAGAAAAAACAGATACCAGGAGAGCCCATTCAGGTGCCTCAAGGGTAGTTTTTGCGCATTTCAGGGTTTTATCGTCGTTTTTGCCGGATTTTGCTTTGTAGTACTACTCGGCGCCGGTCTCTCCAGGTTATACAACAAGCTGATCGGCGCACCCTGGTTCAAGCTTGAACAAATAGAAATAACCGGACTCAACAACCTCGACCGGTCCGAGATTTTAAATACGATGGGTTTGGAAAGAGGCCAATGCACCCTTAACATCGGCGTGGTACAGGTGACCGAACGTTTGAAAAAGCTTCCGGCTGTCAGGCAAGCCTGCGTCAGGTTCGAATCACGCGGACATATCGTGGCGAAAATCGTTGAGCGTGAGCCTGCAGCCACTGTCAGGTGCGGCGGTAAAGACATGCAGATGGACGTTGAGGGCATCCTGTTCTCTGAGGCTGCTCCGGATGAAAAGCGGCCGCTGCCGCTCATAACCGGGCTTTGCGACCCTAATATCAAATTAGGGGACTCGGTTCCTCAGCGCAGCCTGGGGTCGATCAGGGAGCTGCTCTCGGCCATAGATTCTTCGAAAAGCTGGCTCGCTGGGACCGCGATAAGCGAATGCCGGTGGAACGAGAACGGGTTCACGCTGGTTCTGGGCGAAAGGGCCGTTCCGGTAGATATCGGAAAGGACGCTTTCGAGCAGAAGATTGCAAAGCTGAGGAAAGTAATAAATACCCTGAACGAGCTGGATTGGACCGCCCTTGTGACTCGAATCGACCTCGACTATCCGGGCAAGGCATATCTGGAGGGACAGTTTCCAGTCTCCAAACCGGCCCAGGGACAGGTAAAACAGCCGAGCTGATCGGACATTATGCATCATTTTCCCGCAAAGACTCGGCTCCAGGGGAGCTTTTGAAAGGATCCCAATGGGAAAGAAAGAGGAATTGATCGTCGGCCTCGACCTTGGAACAACAAAAGTCTGCGCTGTCGTCGGAGAGGTCACCACGGAAGGGATGGATATAGTAGGCGTGGGGACCTATCCATCAGCCGGGCTTAGGGGCGGAGTCGTCGTAAACATCGATCAGACGGTCCATTCCATAAAAAAAGCGGTCGAAGAAGCTGAACTCATGGCGGGATGCGATATCTCTTCGGTTTTCGCAGGCGTTGCGGGAACGCACGTCCAGAGCTTGAACAGCCACGGAGTGATCGCCATAAAGAGTCGCGAGGTCACGCAGTCGGATGTCGCAAGAGTTCTGGATGCGGCGAAAACTATCGCCCTTCCCTTCGACAGGCAGATTCTTCACGTATTGCCCCAGCAATATATTGTCGATGACCAGGAGGGCATTCACCATCCGATCGGAATGGCGGGAGTTCGACTCGAAGCGAAGGTCCACATCATAACCGGAATGACGAGCGCGGTTCAAAACATCGTGAAATGCTGCGAACGGGCTGAACTCCAGGTTCAGGATGTTGTCCTGGAGTCACTGGCATCCAGCGGCGCCGTGTTGGACGCGGACGAGAAGCATCTTGGCGTAGCTTTGGTGGACATAGGCGGAGGGACAAGCGAAATCGCCGTTTTTCAGAACAATGCTATCCGGCATTCGACCGTGGTCGGACTTGGCGGAAACCACATTACCTCGGACATTTCCGTGGGGCTGCGGTGCGCAATGGACGAGGCCGAAAAGATCAAGAAAAAGTACGGCTGCGCGCTCGTTGAGATGGTAAACCCCCAGGACGTGATCGAAGTCGGCTCGGTTGGCGGCCAAAAGCCGCGCCAGCTTGCGCAGTCGATCCTCACCCAGATCGTCGAGGCGCGGGCCAAGGAAATCCTGGACATTATCGAATGGGAACTGGTCCGGTCGGGGTTCATCGAATCGCTGCACGCCGGGGTGGTCCTCACAGGGGGTGTTTCACTGCTGCCTGGAATTCGCGAGCTTGCCGAGCGTGTGTTCGACATGCCGGTAAGAATCGGGGTCCCATGCAATTTCGGCGGTCTGGGCGACGTTGTTAAAAACCCGATTTACTCCACAGCCGCCGGACTTCTGATTTATGGGAGAGGTCACGGAGGAGGAATGCCGATGAGGGATTCACGCAACAAACTCGGATCTATTTGGGAAACTCTTAAACGTTGGTACAGGGAATTTTGGTAAAAAGGCGGCTTTGCCCTTCGGAGGGGCCGGTGCTTCGGGCTAGGGCCGGTTTAAGGGTGGAGCGGTGAAGCGGTTCTGTATAGGGAGAGCTTTTCAGGCGGAGAGATTATGGCACGAAGAGCCACTAAGAGGGGGAAGTTAGGTATGGAGCAGATGACGATGGACCAAACCGGAGTCAGCAGCAGAGCCAAGATTACCGTTCTGGGAATAGGGGGCGGGGGCGGCAATGCCATTAACAACATGATCGCGGCTGGGCTTGAAGGTGTCCAGTTTATTGCCGCCAATACCGACTGGCAGGTGCTCGAGAAAAATCTCGCACCGGTCAAAATCCAGCTTGGAACCAACCTTACGAAGGGCTTGGGCGCCGGGGGGCTGCCCGAAATGGGAGCTAAAGCGACCCAGGAGGACGTCGACAAGATTCGTGAAGCCGTCAACGGCAGCGATATGGTCTTCATTACAGCCGGTTTGGGCGGCGGCACCGGGACCGGCGGCGCTCCCATCGCGGCTCAGATATGCAAGGAAATCGGCGCGCTGACCGTGGCTGTCGTAACCAAACCGTTCATGGTCGAAGGCAAGGTTCGGCTCCGCCATGCGGACGAAGGCCTTAAACTTCTCCAGGACACGGTGGACACTGTTATCACTATCCCCAACAACCGCCTCCTCTGCCTGGCGGACAGGCGGGCTACTTTCCTCGACATGATAAAGCGCGCGGACGACGTGCTGCTCTACGCCGTAAAAGGCATCTCCGACCTTATAATAAAGCAGGGCTATATCAACGTTGACTTCAACGACGTGAAGACCGTCATGGGAGAAATGGGCATGGCCCTGATGGGCACGGGCGTCGGGCGCGGCGAGAACAGGGCCGCCCAGGCCGTGCAGCAGGCGATTTCGAGCCCGCTTCTCGAAGATATTTCGATTCACGGTGCACGCGCGGCGCTCATCAACATCTCCGCCGGTCCCGACCTCGGCATGCATGAATTCGAAGAAGCACTGTCGATCATTCAAAAAGAAGTTACCGACGAAGCCAATATAATCTTGGGCATGGTTATCGACGAAAAGATGCAGGACGAGATTCGCGTCACCGTGATTGCAACCGGCATCGGGAAGATCGAGCAGAAAAAAACCGCCGAAGCCCCAACGGTTCGGCCGATCAGAAGATTCAGGCCCGAAGGGGTGGTGCCCGCCATAGATTACGACCTTCTCCAGGTACCCCCGAACGTACGTCAGAGAATCCCCGTCGCTGAGGCGCCTCAGGGAATGGAACAGAGCGAAACCGACCAGGAACAACAGAATGTGCCCAGAAGAAGGACCCTCCTTCAGATGATCACCGGAGGCGGCCGCGGCCGTGAAGATGAAGATTTGAGCATTCCGACTTTTATCAGGAGGCAGGCGGATTAAAGATATCCGGCTTCCATCTTGAGCCAAGTACAAAACGATTGCATATTTCCTGACAATGGCCGGCTTTTGCCGGCCATTGTTATTTTGGGTGGGTTCGGCGCAATGTGCTTGACTCCTGTGACATCGCCCCTACCCAGGGTTTGCCGGTTTTTATTAATGATAACGTACTTTGTCATACATAAATGGGACCGATTACTCAAAAGGCATTTGTCCACGGCCCGCGACGACTCACCCATGATGATGTTGCCCCCTAAGCTGAAATGCCTGAGATATAAGTGCCTTCAGTCATGCGGCTGGGCTCGTCCGGTCTTATCACCAATCTTGCCCAAGGCCTCAGCAGCTCTCATGCGGACGCCTGGGGCTTCATCGCTCAAAGCTTTTGTCAGGGCAGGCACGGCGGCAGAATCACCGATCTCCCCTAAGGCCTTACTAGCACTCGAACGGACCTCCCAGTCTCCATCCCTCAAAACTACTATCAGGGCAGGAACGGCGGCAGAAGCACCGATCTCGCCCAAGATCCAAGCAGCACTTGAACGGACATCCGAATTTTCATCGCTCAAAACGACAATCAGGGCAGGCACGGCGGCAGGGTCACTAGTCCTGCCCAAGGCCGCAGAAGCACTCTTACGGACCTGCTGATCACGCGAACTTAATGCTTTGATTAGATTCTGTGTCTCCTGTGGAGTTGGCCGAATTACCTCCTTGATGCGTTGAATTCCGATATCCCAATTCTCATACAGGCACACCCAATTAATATCCAAGAGCGTTTCACCACCGCCAATACTGCGAGCTGGCACATCACATTCCGATAAGAGGACTGGGATAAACCATACCCGATCGATGGCAAACTGCCTCAACTCGTCGATCGCTAAGGTAAGCTCCTCATTCATGAAACTTTTATCACGAGAGGTATATGCTTTTGAGAAGCAGGCAATAAAGAAATTGCCTTCGCGAATGGCGTCTCGGATCGCTTTTTTCCACCGGACACCAGGTTTTATCTTCTTTCGATCCAGCCAGACAGGGACGCCAAGTTTAGTTAGCTCATCACAAAACCTGTCAACTTCTTTTCTATCTTCTCTCACGTAGGAAATAAAAACATGTTTTTGCAGGCCATCGGCCACATTCATAACCTCACCCACGAATATCTATCTACGCTGGTAATGTGCCGCTATTTGTGTCAAAAATCAGATCTATCACAAAAATCAGAATCCGTACTTCTCTCGCGGCGGAGGTTGAAAACTGCCTCGCCGCCTTCACTGAGCGGCTGATCAGGTCTCGCTCGACGAGAGTTGCCTTGTGCCAAGTGTCAAAGCCCAGACCGCGCAAACATCCGCAAGGGCGCGACTCACCACATCACAGAACTCGATGTGCTGCATTGAAAGCTCCATGCTGGGCCACATCAGATCGCCAGACGGATGGGCAATCTGGTTTCGTAACTTCATGAACTCAGTGAGGAACTTTTTAGCCTCACTGGTGGCTTTGTCTGGTTGATCCACGTGAAAGAAGGTTTGCACTGACGCTTGTTGCCCGAGACGCTCCCAAACCGTGGTCGCGCCGATTCTGGCGAAAACTTCAGAAAGGGTGTCTGGCCACATGTTCTCTGAGGTGATGGAGAGGCACTTGCTGTTCACTCCTGCAAGAGGCCGTCCGTTCAGGTTGTCAGCCATTGTGGTCACAAACGCGATCACCCCGTTATCTCCGTGTCCATATTTCCGGGGATTAGCGATCACTTCTGCGGTAAACTTCGTGAGATTCTCTTGCATCTTTCGAGGAAGGTGTGCGAATTGACCGCACTGCCCCGCTATAGTGTCAGACAAGTCCTCAAATATTTCCCTGACGAAGTTCTCAAACCGACCTGCTAAGTAGAGCAACAGTACGCCATTCAGGATCGGCATTTCGGCATGTGCAGCCTGTGTTGCTGCGTGAAGCTGTGAGACCGCCTGTTTAAGGATTTCGTCGCTAATTATAACAGGTTCGAAAGTGCAAGAGCGAAATTTGATAAGCGCTTGGGATACGGAAAAGATGCGCCTCAACCGGTCGAGGTCAAGGCAGAAGTCCTGGAGTACAGGATTCACATTGATCCCCTTTCCGTCAATATTTTTTGTGCAAGGGTCACGCGTTCCTTTATTGCCGTAACTGTGTTGGCACGACCGACAAGTACCTCGTACGATGCCGGCGCGCTCGCGGCCGTTATGAGATTGGCCCTTATCGTCGCATCGTGCCCCGCAAGCTCCTCCGTGCCAATTATTGAGCAAGCCACCATCAAAGCGTCGTAGGCGGGGCGACTCGGACGCGTGGTTCCCGGCAACACAAATGGATTTCCTTCAAAGGCAGCAAATAGATATCCCAAAGCGGCCCGGTATTCAGCATCAAGGGCGGCTACGACAGTAGCGTCGTCGCCCGCGTGTTGTCGCATGGACTTATCCATGATACGCCTCAGAGACCCGCGACGATCCCCCACTACGGTCTCGCGGATTGCGAAGAAGCGAAGCACGAGTTCGCAATCGGCCATCGTCTTGTAGAGAGCATTATTCTGGACACGCTTCGGGACAGCTTCAGCTTCTTCCCTTGTGTACCTCGGTATCCTCCACGTGTCCCGGAATGTGTCCCATTTGGTGATCGAGAGCAGCATGTCGTTGAACTTCGACGGATAGAGGGCGTTGCGCAGTTCTTGGGGGTTGAGTTTCACACCACCCGTGTTGAGCCGCTTGAAGAGCGCCATGCGGACGTCGATCTCAGATTCATCAGGGCGCGAAGTTTCCGCAAGTAGGACAATCGCCGACACTGTTCGACGAAGCAATCCTCTCTGAATCGTAGGGGGGAGATCACTGAACTGTAATCCGTCGAGTTCTGGCCAGTATTCAAGACCTCTCAGGACATACGTGTTCTCCAAGAACCCCTTTATTGCCTCAAGCCGCTGCCTACCGTCCATAATCTCGTATTGATTGTAGTCGTTTTCAAACAGGAAGAGCGGGGGGATTGGGATGTTGAGCAGCAAGGACTCTATGAGCTGAGAACGCTTTTTGATGTCCCATCTGTGACGACGCTGGTAGGCCGGGCTTATGTTAATATAGGTTGAATCGTGCAACGATTGCCGTAGGTTATGAAGAGACAAATCCAATGTGGTCCGGACGATGCGCAGTTGTGCCTCGGAATAGCGTTGAACTATATCAACATGCTCAGATGGTGGTGTGTCTGGGGGCATGTCTTCGGCCTCGAACCAATCCTCTACCTCCGCCTCGGTTATCTCGGCTCGTTGGCTTGCTTCTGGCTCATCTGGTTCCCTACCGTTGCTCATGTGTGTCCCCTTCTCTTTCTATTTTTAATCCCTGCAGAGCTCCGACATGGTTAAATTCTTGATATCATAGGGGTGATTTTTGTGTCAAAACATCTTGGTGTTTGGCACCAGCACGCTCTCTATCGAAAAGGAATATTGACCAAAACCGCGGAGCCATGATACTGGTTGATACGGGTTTTTACTAGGATCAAAAGCAAAGGAAATCTACTGTGTCTGCTGGCAATTGCTTCCTGACTGAGGCTGCAAAAGGAGTTGGCGTCGCCCCGATCACTTTGAAGCGCTGGCTATTAGAGGGCAGATTCCCCGAAGTCGAACGAGACCGAAACGGGTGGAGAATCTTCACGCAGGAAAATATTCAAAAAATCAAAGCATTCGTTCAAAAACAATCTTTACACGGCCCAATGCAACTCTCTCTTTATCAGGACAACGGGTCAGCGGTTTACGAAGACAAAACAGCGTCTTTCAGGGATTCAGCATTCAACGGCAACAAGAAACTGCCCTTTCACCGCTGGGTCCCATGGATTGCCGGCTTCTCTTCAAACTTCGTTGAGGATTGCTTCCGGAATTATCTTGATCCCTCTATTCCGGCATCAGAGGTCAGCGTCCTTGATCCTTTCGCAGGCGTGGGCACCACCCTGACCGAGGGGATCATGCATGGCTATAATGTAGTAGGATTTGAGATTAACCCGTATGCTTACTTGGCCTGCAAAATCAAGTTGTCTGCAAGGGGTTTGGACGCCCGCCATGTAGACGAACACCTGCAACGGTTCCTGCACTATTATGCCGTCAGGGTAGCGGACAAGGACTATAAACCAAGAAGCCGCCCACCGGATAAGTTTGGCACCAGGATAGCTTTTTTCAGTCCGAAGGTTCAAAGAAAGGCACTCATAGTAATCGACTATCTACCTAACATTACAAACCTCGAGGTCAGAGAGATGTTCCAGCTCGCCTTCGGCACAGTGATGGTTAGTTTTTCCAATTATTCATATGAGCCAAGCCTGGGCAGGAGAGAATCTTCCGGGAAAGAGAATATTCTGGACGCGCCGGTTGAACAAATCCTTGCTGCCAAAATTCGCGATATGTCTTCGGATATTAAAGAATTCGAGGAACTCTATGGAGAAGTGGCAAGCCACAGCAGGACCAAGGTTTTCAATGAAACCTTTTTTAAGGCCCTGGACTTTTGTGAGGAAGAGACTGTTGACCTGCTGGTAACGTCACCCCCATACCTGAACAATTATCATTATCTCAGGAATACCCGTCCGCAACTCTTCTGGCTCGGGATGGCAAACGATCCAAAGGAGCTGCGCCCCATCGAGCAGCAAAGCTTCGGTAAGTTTTGGCAAACAGTCCGGGATCAGGAAACAATTCCGCTTGAGTTTCACCATGCCTCACTCGAAAACAAGCTCGAACTTCTAAGGGAAATAAACGCCGACCGGAAAACATACGGCGGGCATGGTTGGGCAAACTATGCAGCCACGTACTTTAATGATTCATACAGATTTTGCGAGATCCTCAGCAAACTGCTGAAACCCACGGGTACAGCCGTTGTAGTGATAGGCAACAGCATCCTTCAAGGATTGGAAATCAAAACTGACGAAATTTTTGCAGATATCGGAGAAATGGTAGGGCTGAGGAAAAAAGACATTATCCTTCTGCGGACGAAGCGAACCGGGTCAAGTATAGTGGACTCTTCAGTGCGCGCCGCAAAGACAAAAAAACAAACTCCGCTCTATGAAACTGCCGTTGTGCTGGGTCGATAATCAGCACTTTCCCCTCAACTTCATATGCGTATGGATTCTTTTCACCAAATCATCATAATCAGGAGGCTTTCCCATACATTTTTCCGCCCAGGCCCTTCCAGGGTGCAGAACATCCCAACCCGATTTTGCTTGGTTGAACCGGCCTTTGCCAGGCGTATGGTTGCCGAAGCCGTCGATGACCGTATTCCATAAAGGTAGAAACTTCCGGATAAGATGTGCTTCCACAGGGCCAATGATCCCGCTCTCATCACCATCAAGAATCATATACCTACATTTGAAATCGTTGGGGGAAAGGTGTTCAACTTGCTGAATATTCCGGGAATGCTCATGTATCCGGCTAAAGAGGCGCGTTCCGCTTGTGGCGTCTATTCTGGCTGTCCGCCACCCTGCCGGCACAGCCTTACCAACGTATATTGGCAAAGACTTTTCCTCAATGGTTGTCAGCGAGATAGGTTTGTAAAGTTCAAAGTTCCCCTGGTAATAAAGGGCATAAACGCCACCACCTTCAAACCTTTCAGACGGCGGGAATAATGATACAGGCGTCCTGGTGAAAAATATCTCCGCATCATGGATTATTTCCTGCAAAACAGAGGACGTAAACCTGTGAGCATTCGTACTATTTTTCGACATGCCCCCTCTATTTCCCGGCCCCATTAAACATCGGTGCGAAGTAGTTCTTCTGGCTTCAGTCCCAAGGCTTTCGCCAGCTTCTCAATATTTTCGAGCGTGATGTTTTTCTCTCCCCGCTCAATCATCCCGATGTAGGTACGATGCACCCCGGCCAGTTCCGCTAACTGTTCTTGCGAAAGCTTTCGCGTCGTCCGCTCCTGACGCACTCGCTGTCCAAATTTCACCAAAATTGCGCTTTTCACTTGGGCATGACTCACGCTTTATTTCGGCCAAGGTACTTGGATGCTAACTTTAGTTCTACATACTACGATTAGCATTTGGCACTGTTCTATGGCATACGGTGTTGCCTCTCCCTCTCGTTTTCCCTGCTTTGCGGCGCGCTTTCTAACCCAGATTTCTCCAACCAATGGTTGGAGTTTTGCTTGTTCCGCTTAGCCTCAGGCGCTCATCATGTTGGAAGTCAGGCTCCGAACGGCCCCCAACAGTTTTGCAGAAGGGGGGCTTCGGTGGCGCACCGTTCAATATCCACAAGGAAGCCTGATCCCTTTCTCCGCTCCGGCTCTTTGTGCTATCATTTCGATGAATTATAATGCGGAAAAGAGAATATGGTTTGTCGCGGAATCCGGCTCAGGCAGCCAAGTGAGGGCCTATGGAAAGAATTGTAAATATCCATATTGAAAGACTGCCGGAGGGCGTCTATCTGGCAACTTCTGAGGATGTTCCGGGACTGGTGGCCCAAGGCCGCACAGCCACAGAAGCATTGGAGATCGCACGGGATGTGGCTAGAAAGCTCATCGAGGCGCGAAGAGAACGCTCAGGGGACTTAAGCTTCTGAGCATCGGCGATTCTTTCGACCATCCTCGCATCGTCACTGCATGAAATGGTACGGCTGGCGGGGTTTCGATATAGAAAGGTTGTAAGAAGGCTCAAGACCTTCGGCTTTAATGATCAATGAGAGCGCGCGCGTAAATAGCCTGCACCGGCGGCCTGCTCGATTGGGTTAGCACCCAATGATGGTCTATTCTGATCGGGAGAATAACATGACGGAAACTGGAACTGTTAAGGCAGAGTCCACGGGCGGCTGTCTTTGCGGCGCGGTGAAGTATGAAATCCGAGGCCCCCTGGGAGGCGTAATAAATTGTCACTGCAGCAAGTGCCGCCGATTTCACGGAAATGTGGCCGCCTACACCGAGGTAAAGAGATCGGACCTGCTGATCATAAATCAGGAAGGGCTAAAATGGTACCGTTCGGTAACTGACGAGACTCCCAATGTGCACCGCGGTTTCTGTAAGGAATGCGGTTGCAGCTTATTCTGGGATGTCAGGGACACGGGAGAAACCATATGGGTTGCCGCCGGTACACTGGATCTCCCGACTAACATCAAGACGCTTGCTCATATCTGGTTATCCAAGGCAGGTGACTATTACGAAATTACAGACGGTTTGCCAGGTTATCCGGAATCGCAACGGGACCTGTCGGCCGGTTAAAAACCAAGGCGATGAAAGCCGGCCGCATTGGGGTTGGTTATTTGTGCACCCTCTAATACAAAATCACGCCATTTCCGCAATGGTGAATTCTCACTCCTCCCCTTCACTCCCTTTTGAAGGACTGAGGTTTTTATCCGTGTCCATCCAACCCGCTACGCTCCTCAATCCGTGTTCATCTGTGGTGAAAATTGAGGCATTTGCTTTTAGCTGCTCACTGTTCACCGTTCACTGCTCACTGTTCTTTCTAAACCACCATCGGCATAATCAGGCTCAAATACCCGGGGTCTTCGGGGCTGATGAAGATGCCGCCATGGAACTGGTCCAGCCATTCAAACCTGATTGTCTGGCTTTCCATGACTGAAATACTGTCCAGAATATATTTCACGTTAAATGCTATGCTGAAATCTTCACCGTCGTAGTCGATATCGATAACGTCGTCGGCGTTTCCGAGCTCCGGGTTTCCGGATTCAAGTTGGAGCGAGTTCTTGCTGATGTTGAATTTGACGTGCCTGTAGGTAAGGTCGGTTAATACTGCCACCCTTTTAAGGGCCGGGAAGAGGACGTCTGTTGCTACCGATATTCCAAAAGGCCTTTCTGCCGGAATAATCATTTCATATTCCGGAAATTCCGCATCGAGTAGAAGAGTGCTGAGAAACGTGTTCGGAGTTCGCAATACGAGCGATTTTTCATCCAATCCGATTGACGCCTCGGTTTCCTTCTCGAGCAGCCGATTAATTTCCTGGACCGCTTTTCGGGGTATTATGATCTCCCTGGCTATCTCCAGCCCCGGGAAAGCGCTTTCGGGGGCTTCATAGTAGGCAAGCCTGTGCCCGTCGGATGATACGAAACGGAAACCGCCCTCTTCGGTGGTGTGCCATAGAAGCCCTGGCGCGGTAAATGTTTCCTCTTCCATCGGAATACCGTAGAATGTCTTTTGGAGCGCGCGCCTGAAGACGGCGGTATCGCAGTTTTTGAGCGGCATATCCTGATAGAGGTTTATGTTTGGGAAATCTTCGGACGGAATGGTGGAAAGTTCGAATCTGGAGCGTCCGGCCTTGATAAGGAGTCTACTGTTGGCGGTTGCTTCAAGGGATATTTTATCCTGGGGGATTTCGCGTACGATCTCCAGAAGCTTCCGGGCGGAGGCGGTAGTTTTGCCCTCCGTTTTTACCTGCGCTCCCAATTTTGTCCAGACATTCAGCTCCAAATCGGTTGCTGAAAACTCTACGGTTCCATCCTGGGCTGCTTTTATCAGGCAGTTATTCAGAATGGGCATTGTGGACTTTTTTTCGGTGGTGCTTTGGATCCTTTGAAGGGCCTGGATAAGGCTTGCCTTTTCCACCTGGAGATTCATGGTATCCCTCGATTCGATGTTTTTATTGTTTTTATCTTTTTAAGTATGAAAAGAGACCATAATATTAGTAAGGGGTATTCAGATTGTCAAAAAGTTTGTTAACTGGCCGAAATTACAGTGCATACGAGTTAACAATCCATTGACGATTTGTGTGCTGAGTGGGAAAAGAGGCTTTCGGCAGGGTAGTTTTCTACATTCTCTGAACAATTGGTGAACACTATCTTTACGAAAACTGACTATGTTTTGAAGAGTCGGTGCGGGCCGTAATTATTTTTTGAGAACCCCCGTGTTCCAAAGGGGTTGCGATTACAAATTCCCGGATGTAAGCTGACCGGAAAAAGGCCGTTTATTGCAGGCAGTCTCCACATCATCTTCGCGAATCGCCATGAAAGACCGGCCGGGGAGGATAACGCCATGAGTAATACGGATAAATTCGAAAACATGGACGCTGGCCAGGGCCGGAATATGGAAGCGGAGGGGAAAAAGGATATAATTTTTGAAGATATTTTGCGCGCCCGTCTGGAAGGGGCCTTTATCTCTCCGTGTGGAACCGAAGGCGCCAGGTGGGAAGGTTTTCCCGAGTGGCCTGAAGAATTTCCGTATGACATTTATGGCGCTGAAAAAGGTGACAAACAGGATGAAACCTGAGCCTGCGGGAATGTCTTGATATCGGGTGGTGATACTGGAGGTCTGTTCTGGATTTTTATAGTTGCACATACAACATTCTGCTGAAAAGTTTCGGACCGGAAATTATCAATTTTCTCTCCCACAAGTCTTTGAAAGACCCGGAGTTCAAAAGAGGAAGGCTCGGGTTCTACGACGGCCTGACGGTGCCGGCCGGAAAGCCTCGAATCTGGTGTCATGCCGTATCGGTCGGAGAAGCGACCGGTGCAATACCGGTATTGTCCGCGCTGAGAAAAAGATTGCCCAATGCCGGGATTTCCATGACTTCGGGCACCCCTCAAGGCCTTAAATTTGCCCTGGCTCAGCTTCCGCCCGGTATTGCAGTTTTTCCTTTTCCTCTCGATTTTTCCAAATGTGTATCACGAGCGATAAGTACCATCCAGCCGGATCTTTTTATCGATTTCGAGACGGAATTCTGGCCTAATTTCTTTCGCGAACTGAAGGGCAGAAATATACCGGCACTGCTGCTCAACGGTCGCATTTCGCGATCCTCAGAGCGCTTATTCAGATATTTAGCGCCCCTTTTTCGGCCGGTTTTCGAACAGTTCACACATATGGCCATGCACTCGCTGGAAGATATGGAAAGGGCTTTGCGGATCGGCGTTCCGCCCCGGAAAGTGCTGGCGTTGGGGAGTTCTAAATACGAGGGGCTTGCCGAAAAAGCGCGCCCGGAGAGGGCGGAGTTTTGGAAAGAGCAGTTTAGCATCGGAAATCGGCCGGTCCTTATCGGAGGCAGCCTTCGCGGGTCGGAGTCAATCGAGCTGATGCGTGTATTTCAGCAGCTTCGGCATTCATCTGCCGGCCTTCTGGGTATCTTTGCTCCCAGGCACATGAAAAATATCCCAAAGATGTGTGAGTGGCTCGCAAATGAAAACATCCCCTATGACCTGCTCACCCAAATCGAAGACGGCTCGCGCGCCAGGACCGCCCCTGTGGTGCTCGTCGACCGCATAGGCGCGCTTTTTGAAATCTATTCGGTCGGTGACCTCATCTTTTGCGGAGGCACTTTTGAACCGGTCGGTGGCCACAATATTTTAGAGCCTGCCGCATGGTCGAAGGCTGTATTTTACGGTCCTCACTTGAAAAAAGTCCTGTATGAACATAGAATCCTGCGCGATTCCGGTGGGAGTTTCCTGGTGCTCGACCCTGACGATCTGCTCGGCAGGTGGAAAAAGTGGGTCGGGGACCTCGATGGTCTGAGAAATCATGGCGCGGCGGCCAATAAAGCCCTAACTTCCCTTAAGGGAGTTGTTGACAGGCAGCTTGAGCTGATTTTAGAGTCTGTACCAAAAGTAGGGTGATATGCAGAAAATAGAAGAAATTCTCCTTGAGTTCAAAAACGGCGAAAAGGGTATGCCGGAAGTGCTCGAATACCTCGAGAAGCTGCCATTCGAAGACCTCTGTTTTGCCAAGGTGGACCACCACCGCTGCCTGCGGCGCGGATTTGCCGAGGTCATCTACGGAGAGAGCAAAACGGCAGGCCAGATCGCCGCGATTGCCCGATCCATGTTGGAATTCGGCAGCAACATACTGATTACAAGGGTGGATACCCAAAAGGCCGAGGAAGTTATGGCCCTGGTCGGTTCGTTGGACTACCACCCTCAGGCGCGAGCGCTCACGTTGAAACAGGCGCCGTCCGTAAATATTCCGGAAGGAACGATTCACGTAATCTGCGCTGGTTCTTCGGACATGCCGATTGCCGAAGAGGCGGCGCTTACTGCTGAGTTCATGGGCAATAAGGTGCGGCGCAACTACGATGTGGGAATCGCCGGAATCCACCGGCTGCTGAGCGCGTGGGAGGAATTGCGCAAAGGCAGCGTTTACGTGGTGGTCGCCGGCATGGAAGGCGCGTTGCCCAGCGTTGTGGCGGGCATGGTCAAAGGGCCGGTGATTGCTGTTCCGACCAGTGTAGGATACGGCGCAAGTTTCGGGGGTGTTGCCGCCCTGCTTGGAATGCTCACTTCGTGTTCTCCGGGGGTAAGCGTGGTAAATATTGACAACGGCTTCGGGGCTGGATATCTGGCCGCGATCATCAACCGGCAATCATATGGACGTGAAGAGCCATAAACCCGGTTCAAAACGGGCAGGATGACAAAATTCGAAAGGAAACGGCGTGGGAAGAGAATACAGGCCGAACGTAAGAGAATCCGCGGTGATATCAAAACTCGATCATCAGAAAGAGTCTCAGCGGTATCACGCCATCAATCAGCTTCGTCACAATATTGATGAACTGGCCGACAGGATCTCGATGAAACTGATCGAAGAACGTCTGATCGAGACCACCAGCAAGGGGGACCTGCAGGACCAGATTCAATTCGCCCTGCAAAAAATCCTCGACTCGGAGGAGTTCGAAATTCAGTACGAGACAGCCAACCTTCGGACCCTGGTCCCGCGTCCGAATTTCGTCAGTCTCTTCGTCACGGCTTTCGTTGTCGAAAAACTGATCGACCACAAATGCATCGTGGATATTTTCGGGACGGACGAGGAAATTTACGCCAGCGTCAACAAGCAGGTAAGCCGGGTCATTCAAATTGACTAAAGCTGAAGCCGGCATGGATATTTTGAATCTCTGTGGATTTTCTCCTATAATCATAGTCGGTTATAATGTGCCTTCCCGGCATATTCTCCTGAGAACTTGTCTTCACTTTATGTCCATCGTACGGGGATCAATTCCGAAAGTATGCCCAACTTAATCGGAGAGCAATCAGATGAACGGCGTCGAAACAAAGGTCCCGCCTAATTTTATCCGCAGCATAATCGCCGATGATGTGAAAAGAGGAAAAAACGGGGGAAAGGTCCTGACCCGCTTTCCGCCCGAACCAAACGGTTATCTGCATATTGGGCACGCGAAATCCATATGCCTTAATTTCGGGCTTGCAGCCGAATTCGGAGGCCTTTGTAATTTCCGGTTCGATGACACCAACCCCGGCAAGGAGGAAGTGGAATACGTCGATTCCATTATGAACGACGTGCGGTGGCTGGGGTTCGACTGGGACGACCGGTTCTACCACGCATCTGATTACTTCGAGCAGTTATACGAATGGGCGATCGATCTTATAAAGGCGGGCAAGGCCTATGTGGACAGCCTGAGCGCCGATGAAATTCGGGAACACCGGGGAACCCTAACCGAACCGGGGAAGCAAAGCCCATTCCGTAATCGGCCGGTCGCTGAAAACCTGGACCTTTTTCAACGCATGCGAGCGGGAGAGTTCGACGACGGCGCGCATGTGCTTCGCGCAAAAATCGATATGGCCTCCCCGAACATCAACCTGCGAGACCCGGTGATGTACCGCATCCGCAACATGTCGCATTGGAGAACCGGCGATAAATGGTGCATTTATCCAATGTATGACTACGCTCACGGTCAATCGGACGCGCTCGAAGGCATTACGCATTCCATCTGTACAATGGAGTACGAGGACCACAGGGCGCTCTACGACTGGTATCTGGACAACCTGGACGTTCCGGGTCATCCCCAGCAGATAGAGTTTGCGCGCCTGAATCTGAGCTATACGGTCATGAGCAAGCGAAAGCTCCTGCAGCTTGTTCAGGAAGGCTACGTGGCCGGATGGGACGACCCTAGAATGCCCACCCTTGCGGGTATGAGGCGGCGTGGATACACGCCGGAGGCGATTCGAAACTTCTGCGAAAGGATCGGAGTAGGCAAGCGCGAGAGCCTGGTTGACCTGGCTTTGCTTGAATACTGCGTCCGGGAAAACTTGAACCAGAGCGCACGGCGAGTGATGGGTGTTTTGCGGCCGCTGAAAGTGGTTATCGAAAACTACCCTGAAGACCAGGTCGAGCAGCTCGATGCGGTAAATAACCCCGAAGATGCTTCCGCCGGCATCCGGAAGGTGCCCTTCTCCAAGGTTATTTACATCGAGCGCGATGATTTCATGGAAAATCCTCCCAAGCAGTTCTACCGGCTCTCTGCGGGGCGTGAGGTAAGGCTTCGCTATGCCTATTTCATAAAATGCGTCGATGTTATCAAGGATGAAAAGGGCGAGGTGGTCGAGCTGCGCTGCACTTATGACCCTGCCACCAGGGGTGGAGATTCGCCGCCCGATGGCCGCAAAGTCAAAGCCACTCTACACTGGGTTTCCGCCGCTCACGCGATAGATGCCGAGGTACGGCTTTACGACAAGTTGCTGAATCGGCCCGACTCTTCGGAAGATAAGGATGGATCGAATTTTAAGGACTTTATAGACCCCAATTCACTCGAAGTGATCGAAGCGGCCAAACTGGAGCCGAGCCTCGCCGGAGCGCCTGCAGGTAGCCGGTATCAATTTGAAAGGCTTGGATACTTTTGCGTCGATTCTGACTCCACGCCGGACAAAATGGTGTTTAACCGCACGGTTACGCTTCGCGATACCTGGGCAAAAGTGGCGAAAGCTGAAGGAATAAAGCAGGTGTAAGAAACCGGACAGGCGTTCACAAGCTGAGAATTGGCAACGGGGAACTGTCGCTTAAGTTACATTAATTATTTGTTTTAATGTAGATGTATGATCCGGCCGATAGCTCTATTGAAATCTTAATATAGGAGCAGGCCATGAATATCGTCATAGGAGAGACCGGTAAAATTGGACCCGCAGCTCAACAAAGGCTGGAGAGTGAACCGGTTGCCGTAGAGGCAAGGCTTTTGGAAATCAGGGACAAAAGGGGAACCGCCGATTCAGGCAGCGCTGGTTCGGGCCGCATCGTTACGCTTCTCGTCCCTGAAGGGCAGAAGATTCCGCGTGGTGTCGAATCCGGCGAGTACCGTATCTACCTGAGATTCGTACATAGACGCCAGGCCAGATTCTAGTTCGAGCGTAGTGATTATGTGCTAGTGCAGGCTAAGCCCCGATTATTGCTCACGACAGGCGCAGGCCTGAGATAGTCCCGCCTCGCCCTTCACCATATTTACTCCCTAATAAATGAATTGAATTTTCCGGATTAGAATGTATTGTGTGCTCGTGTGACGAGACTCAAACAGGCAGGATCACTTATGGCTATAAAAAGAATTGGCGCTTTGGAAAGGACCACCAAAGAAACTCAAATTTCCGCCGAGATTTTGCTCGATGGATCAGGAAGGGCGGAACTCAATACGGGGGTCCCCTTTCTTGACCACATGCTGACGCTTTTTGCCGTTCACGGGCTCTTCGACCTGAAGATCAAGGCAACCGGCGACCTGGAAGTCGATGCTCACCACACGGTCGAAGACATCGGCATCTGCCTGGGCACGGCGCTTTCAAAAGCCCTGGGCGACCGGACAGGCATCACGCGCTATGGTCATTTCACGGTCCCGATGGACGAGGCGCTGGCTATGGTCAGCCTGGATCTGTCGAACCGCCCGTTTCTTGTCTATGATACGCCGCCGATGGCCGACCGGACGGGTGAATTTGAAACCGATCTTGCTCCCGAGTTCTTCAGGGCTTTTTGCCAAAACGGTGGGGTCACCCTGCACGTCCGGGTTTTGTACGGCAGCAACACGCATCACATGCTCGAGGCGGCTTTCAAGGCATTTGCCCGCGCGCTGAGTATGGCTATAGCATTCGATCCGCGCAGGAGCGGAATACCTTCATCCAAAGGGGCGCTATAGTTCTGTCCAAACCCTGCCTATACTTTCATCCTTAGCGGCGTCGCTACTGACAACCAAATGGCTCGATTTTCCAAGCTCCTATGAGACCTTCCCAAACTGGGGCAACCCCTGCGCAGGCTTTTCTCCCTCGAGCTGGTAGACTGCCTGGGTCGGGTAGGCCATTTCGATTGCCTCCTCGCGAAACCGCCGCATGATCTCCAGGCAGCTTTCCTGGACCCAGGCCTGGAATTTCCAAAAATCCGGCGGGAAATACCATGCGTAGATCGAGACGTTCAGGCTCCAGTCCTTGAAGCCGTTGAAATGGACCCTTGGGGGGTAGTCGCTGCGCATGCCCTCGTGGCCTTTGAGGATTTCCTCAATAATTCGAACTGCTCTTTCCACTTTCTCGGGCGGAGTTTCGCAGGTCAGCCCCAACTCCATATTCCACCTCAGGTAGGACCGCCTGGCGATGTTTTCCAGGGCCGAGTTGGTGATCCTTTCGTTTGGAATCGAAACCAGGTTACCGGTGAGAGTCCGTATCCTGGTGCTGCGAAACCCGACCCCTTCGACGAACCCGTCGTGTTTATCGATAATGATTCTTTCTCCGACACTGAAAGGTTTGTCCAGAAGGATCGTGAGGCTGCCCAGGAAATTTGAGATCGAGTCTTTACCCGCAAGGGCGAAAGCCAGGCCTCCGATCCCGAGTGAGGCCACCAGCGGTCCCAGCTCGATTCCGGTCATGTTCTGGATAACCAGCATCCCGCCCACAAGCAGTACGAATACCCGCACTGATTTGATGACCAGCGGAACGAGCATGTCATGGATGCTGTTGTCAGTCGAGCTGATCCACTTCTTGATTTTAAGATCAATGGAAAAGATAAACCTGTAGAGAAACCAGAAAAGCGCTATCGTGCCTCCGAGGTCGGCTGCCTTGCCTGCCGCCCTGTGAAAAAGGTTTGCTCCTCCCGGTCCTTCGAAGTAGATCCAGATAGGAGACAAAGCCCAATAGATGCCATAGACCTGGATAAAGATTGTCAAAGGCCGGGATAGGGCCTGCAGGATCAGATCTCCCCATCCGCATACCGGCCCCTGGGTGGCTTTTGCGATCCTCAGGGAAATAAAGCTCCGTATGACGCGCTCGATTGCGAACACAAGCAGAATCAACCCCAGGCAGAAGACCAGCTTCAGCCAGGAAACATCCCCGAAAGCCCTGGCGTTTATCCACCTGCCATACTTAACGGAAGCCCCGACCGTTACGGCATCTATTTTCTTCCCTAGCGTTTTGCCCGCTTCGTCGATTTTTTCGGCGTCGATGGGGATGGCCTCTTCCAGGTCTGACTGTCCCGTCCTCCCCGGGGACCTGGATTGGCCGACCCCGGGCTGCTGCGAATCCTGTTTCAGGTTGGTATCGGTATTTTGTGCCTGTGCCGGGGCAAATGCAGCCGGTGTCACGGCAAAGCATATTGCAAAGAGCAAGAGGAGACGAGGTACAACTTTTTTAAACAAAACCATTACAGATTCACTCCAGTGTGAGTAACCCGCCAAAGGAAAAACAAAGCGGGATTCCAGAAGAAAGAGAGCCGGATTTCAAGGGAGGGGGTTCGCAGGCATTATCGCATGCCGGCGCGCAGCGGGGTTTTGAGGGGTACGGCGGCAAGTCCGCCGCCCCTGGTCCGAAGCTCCGGGGAGTTTCCGGATGAAAACCAGCTATTCATTTCATTAACACACCCGACCGATCACGATAAATTTTTGCCGTATTTCACCTCCCGGGGTCAGGCGAAATGCCGGTCTTGCCGTTGGCCGGCTTTTCCCGGGGAAGTTTTTGGACTGGCCCTGGAACAGGGGTTACCTTTATTACGCTCGTGTTGCTCACCCCCTGTATCTTCATCTGTTCCTGGAGCGTGTACGCCTTGCGCTCGGGGCTGGGGCTTGTAATAACGCTGTATCCTTTTCCGCCGGGAGCGGAGCGAACAATTGCGCTGTAACCCTTCCTGGCCAGGTCCTTCCGAACTGTTTCGGCCTCCGCCTTGGTTTTATAGGCCGCCCCTACCAGTACGGCATAGTCTCCCTTTGCCGTCGAAGGGGCCGGTTTTGCCGCAGGGGGCTGGCCGGCGGGTTTTGGTGCAGGCTTGCCGGGCGCTTTGCGCACCGCCTCGGTCGGTGGCGCTTCGGATACAGTGGTTTTTTTCGGGAACAGGTCTCTTGGCGCAGGTTCTGGCGGCCTGGCAGTTTGGGCAGGCGCCGGCGCCCGTGGGACATTTTCAGGCGCGAAGGTATTGCCTGCCGGGGGCGGCTCCGGGGTGGCCACTTGCTGAGGAGCTGCCGGGGGCATTTCCGGTGGTTTGGGCGGAGGCTGGACCTCGGGTGTCTTCATGGCCTCAGGCGCAACTGCAGGTTCAGGCTTGACCTGTTCCGCAATCCTCTCGGGCGCCGAAGGTTCCACCGATTTGGGGACCTCTTTTGTAATCGTTCCCCTGTCCGGCACGGGCCTTTTGGTGACCTCTTTGTTTTTTCCTCTAAAGAGGTAGGGTGTTATCAGTACCAGGAGGACGAGGCAGACTGCTGAGATCATCAGATACTTCATATACGGGGGTCCACCGCCTCCACCTTTGCGTAGATTTCTTTGCAAAAAGACCTTCTTTTGCATCTTTGCCCTCCTGTCAATACCGTTCCTAGATTCCTTTGGAA
Source organism: Syntrophobacteraceae bacterium (assembly GCA_052147195.1). Classification (GTDB taxonomy): domain Bacteria; phylum Desulfobacterota; class Syntrophobacteria; order Syntrophobacterales; family Syntrophobacteraceae; genus SbD1. The sequence continues at coordinate 33,183 of JBKQLC010000246.1, read as the reverse complement.
CGCTTTATGGCTCTTTCGAATCCCGGCAGCGCCCCTTCGATTGTCCGGTCATCTACGCAGTAGGCGATCCGGATGTGGCCTGGTCCAGCGAATCCGCTTCCGGGCACGCACAGAATGTTTTCTTCCTGGAGGAGTCGAACGAACTCAACATCGTCGGGCAGCGGGCTTTTCGGGAAAAGATAAAAGGCCCCCTGCGGGACCGTCAAATCGTAGCCGAACCCTGTAAGCGCGTCTACGAGCCGGTCTCTTTTTCGTTTGTAGATATCGACGTCCACACAGACTCCCTGGAGCTCGACTACGAGCCGCTGCATGAGGGCCGGTGCGTTCACGAAACCAAGAATCCGGTTTGCCAGTGCGAGGGCGTCCATAATCTTGGTCGCCTCCTCGGCGAAAGGGCCCAGTGCGACGAAGCCGATGCGCTCGCCGGGCAAAGAAAGCTCCTTGGAGTAGGAACTTGCAATAAGCGAATTCGGGTAATGCTGAAAGACGCACGGGACGCAGCAGTCGTCGTAGACGATCTTCCTGTACGGCTCATCGGACACCAGATAGATCAAATGGCCAAACTGGCTGCTCTTTGTCTCAAGAATCTTACCCAGCCGGCCGATTGATTCCTCCGGATACACCTTGCCGGTTGGGTTGTTCGGAGAGTTTATCAGCACTATTTTGGTGCGCGGACCGATCTCTTTTTCCATCCGGTCCAGGTCCAGATTGAAATCCTCAAGAGTTGGAACGGTTTTGAGGACCCCGCCGTGATTGTCCGCGTAAAACGCGTATTCCACGAAATAGGGGGCCGGACAGAGCACTTCGTCACCGGGGTCGAGCAACGCCTTGAAAATGATGTTGAGGCCACCCGCGGCCCCGCATGTTACGATTACCTGGTCGTGTGCCATCGAGACGCAGAATTCCTGGCAAAAATAGGCGGACATGGCCGAGCGGGTGGAAAAAAGACCCGCATTTGGCATGTATGCATGATTGCCGGGCTCTTCGCTTTTGGCCAGCTCTATCAGCTTTTCACGAACTATGTCCGGAGGCGGAACGTTAGGGTTTCCCAAACTGAAATCAAAGACTTTGTCTTCTCCATGGATTTTCTTAAGGCGCGCTCCTTCCTCGAACATCCTGCGAATCCACGAGGATTTTTCCATAAACTGGCTCATCTTTTCAGCAATCGCCATTTCGCCTCCAAAACCTCCGGGAATTTAAGTAAAACCCGCTTACAGCCCGTCTGTTACAGATAATCTCCGGCACTATAGGAGAGATTTGCGTCGTTATGCAAGCATTCTATCGGTTTGAGATGAGCTTTTTCAACCAGTCAACATCGCTAATTGGGATCATCTCGAGGCGATGGACCAGCCAAATCTTTCGGCCTTCACATTTTTCTTGCCTTCTGTATCGATTTAATGTCAATAAGGGAACTCAAAATCGCAACTGATCCCCATACCCTATTTTTCGAAATGCTGCGCATGGTCTAGTTCTCCTTGACGAATCCTTGTTTCAGGGTTAAGAATCAGCTCTATTTTTTTGCTTAAGCCGTGTGGAAGGCATTTCGATTCTAAACGGGTTCCACCAATCCGATTCGCAGCCTCCCTCAATCTCCATCAGGAGGAAGTATGACAGAAAAAGCATCTGACAAGGGTACGGTCGGTTCAGTCCTGGTCGTCGGCGGCGGCATAGCCGGCATGCAGGCCGCACTGGACTTGGCTAATTCAGGATATTTCGTCCACCTGCTCGAAAAAGGTCCGGCAATCGGCGGAGGCATGTCCCAACTGGACAAGACCTTCCCTACCAACGAATGCGCGATGTGAATTATTTCTCCGAAGCTGGTCGAGGTCGGCCGGCATTTGAACATCAACCTGCTCACCAATTCTGAGGTTGACAGCATCGAAGGCGAGGAAGGCCGCTTTGAGGTAAAAGTCCGCAGGCAGCCGCGCTATGTCAGCATGGATAAGTGTATTTCATGCGGGGCCTGTGCGGAGAAATGCCCGAGCTCGGTGATAGACGACTACAATGCGGGAATGGGTAAGCGCAAAGCCATATACAAGTACTACGCTCAGGCGATTCCTTCCGCGTACGGCATTGACGCGAAGAGCTGCCGCCAGCTTGGGCAGGGCAAAAGATGCGGTGTGTGCGCAAAGGTTTGCCCGGCCGATGCGATCGAATACGACCAGAAAGAGGAGATACTCGATCTCGAGGTCGGAGCGGTAATCGTTTCCAGCGGCTTCAAGGCTTTCGACCCCAGGCGGTTCGATACCTACAACTATGCGGACCATCCCAACGTGGTAACCGCCCTCGAATTCGAACGGCTTCTCAGTGCGGGTGGTCCGACCACGGGGCACCTCGTAAGGCCCTCCGAGTTGCATCGCGACGCACGGATCGAGCTGGTGGAAAAAGAACTCAAAAAGCTCGAAAAGCAGGCTCGCCCGGAAGATGCGGAGAAGGCCGAAGAGTTGCGTACCGAAATCGCGGACATGCAAAAGCTCCAGACACACGAACAACCAAAGCGCATTGCCTGGCTCCAGTGCGTCGGGTCCCGCGATACCAGCCACTGCAACAACGGTTACTGCTCAGGCGTATGTTGCATGTATGCGATAAAAGAGGCCGTGATAGCCAAGGAACACGCCAAAGGCGATCTCGATGCGGCAATCTTTTTCATGGACATGAGGACTTTCGGCAAGGAGTTCGAGCAGTATTACACGCGGGCCAAGAATAACGGAATCAGGTTCTTACGGTCCCGCGTTCACACGTGTGACCCGATTCCCGGAACCGATAATCTTCAGCTCAATTATGTGAGCGAAGCCGGGGAAATAATGTCCGAAGAATTCGATATGGTTGTCCTTTCAGTGGGCCTTGAATCCTCCCCGGATGCCAATGGGCTTGCCGAAAAGATCGGCTTCGATCTGGATCACTATCGTTTTGCCAGGACCTCGAGCTTTACTCCCGTGGCGACCTCAAAGCCCGGGATTTACGTATGCGGCGTTCTGCAGGGCCCCAAGGACATACCTCTTTCGGTTATGGAAGCCTCGGCTGCAGCGGGCGCTGCCGCGAGCAGACTTTCCGGGTCCCGGAACACGCTCGTCCGGGAAAAAGTATTCCCACAGGAGCGCGACGTAAGCTCCGAGTCCCCCAGGATCGGCGTATTCGTCTGCAATTGCGGCATAAACATATCCAGTGTGGTAAGGGTTCCGGAAGTCGTCGAGTACGCAAAAACGCTTCCAAATGTCGTCTACGTACAGGAAAATCTCTTCTCCTGTTCCCAGGATGCCCAGGATAAGCTGGTGCATGTCATAAAGGAGCAGAACCTCAACCGCGTGGTCGTTGCTGCCTGCTCGCCGCGCACGCATGAGCCGCTCTTTCAGGAGACGGTACGTAACTCGGGTCTCAACAAATACCTGTTCGAGCAGGCCAATATCCGCGACCAGTGTTCGTGGGTGCACGCAGACGAGCCGGATGCGGCAACCGAAAAGGCCAAGGACCTGGTACGGATGGGAGTCTCCCGTGCTCAACTCATAGAACCGCTTGCCATGCCCTCGGTTCCTGTTACCCCGGCGGCGCTTGTGGTCGGCGGCGGAGTGGCCGGGATGGTGAGCGCCCTCACCCTGGCAAATCAGGGCTTCGAGGCCTTCATCGTAGAGGCCAAAGATAAGCTGGGCGGGCATGCATTGAAGCTGCGCACTACGTGGAAGGGCGAGGACGCCCCCGAGTATGTCCGAAATCTGGTCGCCGAAGTCGGCCGGAGCGAGAAGATCAAGGTTTTTCTCAACTCCAGTATCAAAGCGACCTCGGGTTATATCGGCAACTTCAGCACCAGGGTGGCGTCGAATGGCCAGGAGAGCGAGATCGCTCATGGCGTAACCATTCTTGCAACCGGTGCCCATGCGTTTAAACCTGAGGAATACCTTTACGGAAAGAGCAGCCGAGTCTTCCGATGGCACGAACTCGAGGAGGCCTGGGATACCGATACGGTGAAGAACGCCCAGAGCGCCGTGTTCATCCAGTGCGTCGGATCACGTGAGGAGAGGCGGCCGCATTGCAGCAAGATATGCTGCACGTTCTCGGTTCAGAAGGCCGTAGAGCTGAAAAAGCGCGACCCGGAAATGGATGTTTACATCATTTACCGTGACATTCGTACATACGGGGAGCGCGAGGATTTATACCGGGAAGCCCGCGGGCTCGGGGTCATCTTCATTCGCTACGACCTTGAAAACAAACCGGTGGTCACGGAAACTCCTGACGGGAAGCTCGAAGTGAGCATTGTGGACCACGTGCTTCGCCGTCCGATTGTCCTCACGCCCGATTTCATCAATCTGGCGACGGCCATCCATACCGTAGGGGCGGAGGAACTGGGGCAGCTCTTCAAAGTCCCGCTCAGCCAGGACAAGTTTTTCCTCGAAGTTCACATGAAGCTGCGTCCGGTGGACTTCGCAACCGACGGGATCTTTATGTGCGGACTTGCGCACTACCCGAAGCCGATCGATGAGAGCATCGCCCAGGCTCAGGCTGCGGCGGCACGCGCCGCAACCGTACTTGCCCGCAAGACCATCGAGGTCGAAGGGGTGGTGTCGAGCGTGGACGAGTCGCTTTGCCGAGGGTGCGGCAAATGCGTTGCGGTATGTCCTTACGGCGCCCCGCTGTTGATCGAAAAAGCGGAAGGCGTACAGGTTTCCACTATCCAGGAAGCGCTCTGTAAAGGGTGCGGGGCCTGCGCGGTGGCATGTCCGACCGGTGCGGCCTCCATCAGGCATTTCAATGATGCAGAAGTGCTCACAATGGTAGATGCGGCGCTGTCACAATAGATAACCACGAGGAAGATATAATGAGTGCGGATTTCAAGCCGAGAATAATAGCTTTTTGCTGCAACTGGTGTGCTTACGCCGGTGCGGACCTTGCCGGGGTAAGCCGTATACAGTACCCGCCAAATATCCGGGTCATCCGGGTGATGTGCTCAGGGCGGGTCTCCCCCGACTTTATCCTGAAGGCTTTCCAGAAGGGGGCCGACGGCGTCTTGGTGAGTGGCTGACACATCGGCGACTGCCATTACCTGGACGGTAATGAAAAAGCTTCCCGGATAGTTGAAATGACCCGCGAACTGCTCGGTCTGCTTGGGGTCGACCCCGGCCGGCTCGAGCTGCAATGGGTCTCGTCGGCCGAAGGCGCCCGCTTTGCTGAAATAGTGACCACGTTCACCAACCGCATAATAGAGCTCGGAAAATCGTCTCTTGGAGTGGCTGCATGAATATAGCCGAATCCGTAAAGTTGCACAGAACTTATTCCTGCCTCGACTGCGGCGTCTGCACCGGGAGTTGCCCGGTATCGCGGGTGCTGCCGACCTTTTCTCCGCGCCTCATCGTGGAAAAGGCCCTCCTTGAACTTGGAGACGAACTGCTCCAGGACAAGGACCTCTGGGCCTGCCTCACTTGCGGGCGTTGTTTCGAACGATGCCCCACCAACATCAATTTCCCGGAATTCATGCGAGATCTCAGGGAACAGGCGGCCAAACGGGGCCTGGCGCCCACGCTTACTCACCACGGGATGCTTCAGACGGTCATGGAATTCCAGGCCCAGGGAGCGAAGCAGAAAAAGACCGACTGGGCGAGGCAAGCGGGCAAAATCGCCGCTACGGGCGATGTCTTTTTCTTCGTGGGTTGTATGCCCTATTTTAATGTCATTTTTCGCGACCTGGGCGTCGACAGCCTTTCAATCGGAAGGAATGTAATAAAGATATTGAACGCGGCGGGGATCGAACCGGTTGTATCCGATGAAGAAGCCTGCTGCGGGCACGATATGCTCTGGAACGGCAACCCCGAAATGTTCAAGAAGCTCGCTGCGAAGAACCTTGAGCTGATCCGGAGCAGCGGCGCAAAGAAGGTTGTGTTCAGTTGTCCGGAGGGCTATTACACCTTCAAGAATCACTACCCGCAATACTTTGGAGACCTAGGCTTCGAAGTGGTCCATTTCTATGACTACTTGGAGAAGATGATCGCCGATGGCGCCCTTAAGCTGGCAAACGGGGCCAAGAGTTATACCTACCACGACCCCTGCCGCCTTGGACGCATGGCCAAGATCTATGACAGCCCCCGTTCGATCTTGAAGGCTCTGGCGGGCGGCGAGTTCAAAGAGATGGAACGAAACCGGGAAAACGCGGTCTGCTGCGGTACGACCGGTTGGGCAAATTGCTCGAGTTGCTCCAGGCAAATCCAGGTTGAGCGTCTCAAGGAAGCAAAGGCCACCGGCTCGCAAATCCTTGTTACCGCCTGCCCGAAGTGCCAGATTCACTTGAGCTGCGCACTCGAAAATCTGGATATGGAGATGGAGATAAAGGACTTGACCACCCTGATTACGGAAAGCATGGCTGCGCCCCTGGCGTAGCTCGCTAGACGAGGTGAGGTGAATCGTGAGTAAAGACATATTGGTTATCGGCGGAGGGATCGCCGGAATTCAGACCGCCCTGGACCTGGCAGAAATGGGAATACAGGTGCATATGGTGGAAAGGCTTCCGAGCATTGGCGGGAGAATGGCTCAGCTCGACAAGACGTTTCCGACCAATGACTGCGCCATCTGAATTCTTTCGCCGAAGCTGCTGGATGTCGGTCGGCATCCTAAAATAAATCTTCTCGCTTATAGTGAAATCGAGAACATCAGCGGCGAAGTGGGCAATTTCAAAATAAGCGTAAAGAGGAAAGCCCGCTACGTGAATGAAGATCTGTGCACAGGCTGTGGGTCATGCGCCGAAAAATGCCCGACCATGGCCGTTGACGTGTTCAACGCCGGGATCGGAAAGCGTAAGGCTATTTACAAGTATTTTCCACAGGGCATCCCCTCGGTTTTCACTATTGACGCTCCAAGTTGCCGCCAGCTTGGGCAGGGTAAGAAGTGCGGTGTATGCGCCAAGACTTGCCAGGCCGGGGCGATCAATTTCGAGCAGGAGGATAGCGTAGTCGAAATCGAGGTCGGCGCGATCGTAATGGCTACCGGTTATGACGTTTTTGACCCGTCGGTCATTCCCGAGTACGGCTACGATAGGATCGACAACGTGGTCACGGCCCTTGAATTCGAGCGGCTCCTTAGCGCCTCCGGCCCCACGGCGGGTCATTTGGACCGTCCGTCCGAGATTGCCCTGGAAAAAGAAGTAGAGGATACCGAAAAAGAGGTCAGAAAGCTTTCAGGGCGCGTAAAGCAGCTCGAAGAAAAACAGGGCAAAAGTTCCGCTCAGGTCATCGAAGAAGTAAAATCGGGCGCGTCCGACCCGGGGCTCCTCGAATGGGCGAAGCAGGCTGAGTCGCTGGCAGGACTGGAAGCCCGGCTCGAGACCATGCATCGCAAGACGGCTGCGGCTACAACCGCTAAGAAACTGGCTTTCATTCAATGCGTGGGATCGCGGGATTTCCGGTTCAATAAGTTCTGCTCATCCTACTGCTGCATGCACTCGGTGAAAGAGGCGATGATCGCCAACGAGCATGACCGGGAAGTACATTCTTCGATCTTCTGTATGGACCTTCGCGCGGTTGGCCGCGGCTTCGAAGAATATAAGCTTCGAGGCGGGCTGCAGGCCAACATTGAATACATACGCGGCCGTGTGGCCGAAATCACCGAAGACGAAGCGAAAAACCCGATCGTCTGGTATGAGTCGACCACCGACCGGCAAGTGAAGAGCGAGGTTTTCGACATGGTGGTGCTGGCGTCGGCTTGCGTGCCGAGCGCCGGGGTCGAAAAACTCGTGCAGCTCGCCGGAGTGGAGTTGGACGAAAACGGGTTTATCAAAACTGATCCGCTTATTCCGCTTGCGACAACCAAGCCGGGAATTTTCGTGTGCGGATGCGCTCAGGGGCCGATGGACATTCCCGAATCGGTCGCCCAGGCGAGCAGCGCCGCGGCTTGCGCCGCTGAAGCTGTTATGGATACTCTGGTCCCGTTGAAAGCAACGGCCTGAAAGCTCGGCCGCCCGCCTCGCGGAGCGTCGGGATATTGGCTGGCGGTCCCACCGCCTGGATATGTTTTTCGCCCGCCACCGCAGGTAGCGGGCAATTCGGCTGCGGCGCCTACGCCGCTGAGGTGCTAAATTGGCAGAAGAAATCCGAATAGGCGTTTTTGTTTGCGACTGTGGCAGCAACATCGCCGGCTACCTTGACGTCAAGTCGCTGGCCGAGTACTCGAAAACTCTGCCCCACGTTGCCTCCGTGAAGGAAAACCTTTACACCTGCTCCGAGAACGGCATAAACGAAATCAAGGCCGCAATCAAAGAGCAGAAGCTGAACCGGGTAGTGGTCGCGTCCTGCACGCCTCGCACTCACGAGCCGCTTTTCCGTGGGACTTGCGATGAGGGTGGACTCAACCCGTATCTCTTCGAGATGGTGAACATTCGCGACCAGTGCTCATGGGTTCACATGCAGGAGCGCGAGAGAGGTACCGGCAAGGCCAGGGACCTCATTCGGATGGGCGTCGCCAAGGCCGCCCTGCTCAAGCCCCAGGAACCGATCCAGTCCCCGATGGACCCGAGGGCGATGGTGATAGGCGGCGGGATAGCCGGTATGACTGCGGCCCTTTCGCTTGCCAACCGCGGCTACGAAGTGACTCTGGTAGAAAAATCGGACGAACTCGGGGGGCTTCTGCTAAAGCTCGATAAACTGGCGCCCTCCGGGGTCGATGCTGCCGCAATCGTCCAAAAACAGGCCGACGCTGTCCGCAGGCATCCGAATATTCACCTGCTCACGTCCACGGTTATCGATGAAGTGAAGGGATATATAGGCAACTTCAAGGTCTCCGCTTCGACAAACGGTTCGAGTGCGGAATTCGGGATAGGCGTCATTGTGGTGGCCATCGGTGCCCAGGTCTTCAAGCCTGCTGGGCTCTACGGGTACGACGGCCTGAAGGTCGTCACCCAGCTTGAACTCGAAGAAGTTCTCAAGTCCAAGACCTTTGCCGCCAAAAATGTCGTCATGATTCAGTGCGTGGGTGCCCGCAATGAAGAACGCAAATACTGTTCGCGTATATGCTGCATGGTGGCTATAAAGAATGCCATTGAAATCAAACAGAGGAACCCCGAAGCAGGCGTGCGCATCCTCTACCGCGATATCCAGGCTTACGGGACCGAGAACGAAGCCCTCTTCCAGCACGCCAAAGAGCTTGGCGTAATCTTCATAAAATACGATCCCGCCCGCCCGCCCAGGGTCGAAGAGGGTAAGGTGGTCGTATATCATGATCTGCTGGGGCGCGAAATCTCGCTGCCGCAGGACTTGGTGGTGCTTTCCACCCCGCTTGTTGCAGGGGAGGACAACGAAGCGATATCCCAGTTGCTTCGCGTATCGGTCGATGCGAACAAGTTCTTCCTGGAAGGACACGTAAAGCTCAAACCGCTCGACTTCGCAACCGACGGCATCTATCTGTGCGGAAACGCGCACTATCCGGCTACCGTTCGCGAAGCGGTGTCGCAGGCGCTCGGCGCGGCGTCGCGCGCCTCCATTCCCCTGTCCAAGGGAGTAATGTCGGTCGAGCCGATCGTCTCGACGCTGGTAGATGAAGATGCGTGCCGGGGTTGCGGGCTTTGCGCCGCGCTCTGTCCCTACGGCGCCCTGGAGATCGTTCGGGGCGAGAAGGGGCGAAAGGTCAAGGTGATTCCGGTTGCCTGCAAGGGATGCGGGGTCTGCGCCGCCACCTGCTATCAGCACGCTCTTAGCGTCAATTCCTACACAGACGAGCAGATAGGCGACCAGATGAAGGCCTTCCTGGACGAATCGGCCTAACAGTTTTGAGCTGGCGGTTTTCAGTTTTTAGTAAACTCAAAACTCAGAACTCGGAACTAACTAAGGAGGTTGACAAATGCCGGATTTTGTTCCCAAAATTCTGGTGATGTGCTGCACCTGGTGAGGCTACGCAGCCGCTGACTTCGCTGGAGTTTCCAGGATGCAATATACGGCGGATGTACGAATCATCCGTCTCATGTGTACGGGCCGGGTGGATCCGACCATGGTGGTCGACGCCTTTATCGAAGGGGCGGACGGAATCATGGCGGTCGGATGCCATTTCGGAGACTGCCACTACATTTCCGGTAATTACCAGGCCAAGGTCAAAATCGGCCTTGCCTCGAGGACCCTCGGCTACGTTGGCCTCAATGCGGGGCGGGTTGCTTTCAACCAGTGCTCGTCGGCTGAGGGCGAGCGGTTTGTCAGCGTGGTTACCGCTTTCCATGACACTATCAGTGAAATGGGTCCTCTTGGTTCTGCGGAAGGGTTCTCGCTCCCCAAGCTTAAGGGCAGGCTCGAAACCGCCAGGAGTGCTCTGAGCAGCGAAAAACTGCGCTGGGTCGCCGGCAAGTTTACCGAGTTCGAGAACATCGGCAACAAGTACGGCGAGAGGTTCACCGAACACGAAATGTGGCGGACCCTTGATGCCATCGTAATTGACGAAATTGCCACCCACGGTATTTTGAAGGAAATGCAAAACGGCGCGGTCTCAGTAAAGGCTCTGTCTGAGAAGCTCGAGATAGCCGCCCCGGACGCGCTCAAGTACGTTTTGGCCCTGCAGAGGCGCGGCTTGGTGGGACTGGCCGGCATAGACGGCGCCACGCCAAGATATCAGGTTTTGGAACGGGCGGCGGAAGCCGTCGCCTGAGCGCAAAGTATGGTGTAGCCTGGCCCCTTGTGGGCGCATACCCCTTTTCTAAAGGGGAGTGCAGGGGGATTTTAGCGCGGAGGTGTACAAAAATTCCACGCTCCGCGAGGTAGCCCCAAAGATTTGAGTGGCGAATTTGGCTGGCGGTCCCACCGCCCGGAGGACGCAAGTGTCAGATAAACAGGTGATCATTTTTGGAGGCGACCCGGCAGGAGTTGCGGCTGCAATCGAACAGGCCGAAGCCGGCAGGCGCGTCGTACTGGTGGAATCCTCCCCATCCCTCGGCGCGGGAATCATCCCGCGAACGCATCTTTTAAACGGGAATTCCATATCGGCGGACCCGAACTGGGAAGCAGCGAAAAAACACCCGAACATCCGTGTTATCGCAAACGCTCAGGTGGAAAAAGCCACTGCTAAAGACGGATCTTACACTTTTCGCATCCGGCGCAAAACCGGCCGGGTAGACATGGAAAAATGCGACGGCTGCCGCGAGTGCATTCGGGTATGCCCGATCAATATGTATGACGACTTCAACGAGGGGATCGGGTTTCGTACGGCGATCGACTTTTTCAACCCGCAGACCGGCGATTTCAACATCTTCAAGGAAGATATGCCGGTTTGCCAGGCGACCTGCCCGGCGAACCTGGATATCCGTTCTTACGTTGGACTCATTGCCGACGGGGAATATGACAAATCGCTCGCGAAAATAAGGGAACGGCTCCCCTTTGCGCTCTCAATCGGCCGTGTGTGCCCGCATCCCTGCGAAAGCGCCTGCAACCGGGGGTATACCGACGAACCGATCTCCATCTGCACTCTCAAGCGCTATGTCGCCGATTATGAAATGAAGAACCGGATCACTGCTCCGGTCGAAGTTCCCGATGAGTTCCACAAGGAAAAGGTGGCGATAATCGGCGCGGGACCTGCCGGCCTTACCTGCGCCTGTTTCCTTGCCAGGGAAGGGTACCATTCCGTGGTTTTCGAAGCCTTGGCGGAACCGGGAGGCATGTTTCGATACGGCATCCCCGAGTACAGGCTCCCGACTCCCACACTCATGCACGAGATAAACTGGATCCTTGCGCACGGGGTTGAACTGCGCTGCAACACAAGGATCGGCAAAGAGATCTCTTTTGAACAGGTCATGAACGATTTCGATGCCGTATTTATCGGCGTCGGCGCACATAAGGGAATGAAGCTCCAGATCAAGGGCGAAGATATGGAAGGCGTCGTCGACGGGGTCGATTTCCTGCGCGAAGTGAATGCGGGAAAGAAGTGGCCCGCCAAGGGCAAGGTCATAGTGATTGGCGGCGGAAACGTCGCAATGGACGCCGCGCGGGTTAGTTGGCGCGAAGGTTTCGAAGAAGTCCACATACTTTACCGCAGGACCAAAAAGGAAATGCCCGCAAGTCCGTGGGAAATCGACGCGGCGGAACACGAAGGTGTGAAGATCCAGTACCTGGTGGCGCCTGTCGAGGTTGTCGGCAAAGATGGCAGGATGACGGGCCTCAAGTGCCTCAGGATGGAACTCGGAGAGCCGGATGCCAGCGGAAGGCGCCGCCCGGTGCCCATCGAAGGCTCCGAATTCATCGTGGAAGCCGAGACCCTGATTCCGGCAATCGGCCAGCGCCCGGATTTGAGCTTCGTCACTGAGGGCAGCAAACTAAATATCACCAGGTGGGACACTTGTGCGGTGGACAAGAGCACTTATATGACCAACGTTGCGGGTGTGTTCTCGGCGGGTGACGTCGAAACCGGGCCGGACATCGCGATTCGGGCCTGCGCAGGGGGCCGGAAGGCCGCACAGGGTATAATACAGTACCTGGAGGCCAAATGCTCCGGAACAGTTTTGAGATGACGGTTTCAGTTTTTAATCTGAAAACTCAAAACTAATGAAGAGGAAACGATGCAATACGAAAATAAAGGCCGGTTCATAGTAAAATTCAAAGATATTCCCTCCCCGCGCCAGCACCTCTTTGAAATCGAAGTGGAAGAGCGCCGGAACAACTACCGCGAGGTGGAACTGGGATTTGACGAGGAAAGGGCCTTAAAGGAAGCCAAGCGCTGTCTGAGCTGCCGCCGCTGTCTGGGGTGCGCCCTGTGCTGGGCCGAGTGTAAGCCCGAAGCCATCCAGTTTGATATCCAGGACGAAATAATCGAGCTTGCGGCTGATTCCGTGATCATTTCGCCGGGTGTCGAACGCGCGCTCGACCGGATCGATCGGCGTTTCGGCATGGCCAAAGATACCAATGTAATAACCGACCTCCAGCTCGAACGCATGCTGAGCGATTCCGGCCCGTCCGCCGGGCTGGTCATCCGCCCCTATGACGGTGAAATCCCGGCAAGTGTCTGCTTTGTCCAGGCATATGACAAAGCGGCTCCCGGTATGCATCAGGCAGCCCTCACCCTGGCTATAAATGAGGCTTCTTTGCTTCGGCAAAAACTCCCGAGGGCTGAAATCGTCATGTTTGCCGGCGGGCTTGATGATTTTCCGGAAGGGAAAAAGGCGCTCGATTTAGCCGGAGTCGAAGTGCAGAGCGCCCCGGTCCAATCGGTTGCGCCCAACGGCGGGTCATCGGTCAAAGTTGCCTTCGGAGCCGAGGCGAAAGCAGGCGAGTTCGACCTGGTCGTTCTCATTACCCAGCCTCAACTGTCCAAGGATACCCGCGACCTCGCCAAGAGCCTGGGCCTGGCCGTTACCTACGCGGATTTCCTGTCCGGCAAAGGAGAGGGTTTCATTACGACCGATAAGTAAGCGCAGTGAAAACGGCGTGTTAAATTTGAACTACTCCAGGGAACATCCCCTGTCCGCAAAGCCCCGTAAGGGGCTTTTGCCTTTCTGAGGACCCCGCGACCGAAGGACTAATCCACAGATTAGGCAGATGAGCACAGATCTTTGATTTGACACGCGTAACCTTCGAGGTTACGATAGAAAAAGCGTGGTCACCAGGGGAGGAGACAAAGCCGGCAGATGATAAAAACGTTCGCCCACAAGGGGCTGGAGGATTTTTTCTATGATGGCGGCAAAAAAGGGATCCAGCCCAGGCATGCTCAGAAGATAAGCGACATACTGGACTTGCTCGACGCCGCCGCAAGGGTAGAAGACATGAACTTTCCGGGATCGGGCTTGCACCAAATGAAAGGGGACCGGAAAGGCGAGTGGGCGGTGAAGGTATCGGGAAACTGGCGCATTACCTTTAAGTTCTCGGATGGCCATGCTTACGACGTAAATCTTGAAGACTACCACTGAGGAGGGTTGCTCGTGAGAACAAGAAATATAGCACCTGGTCATCCGGGCATGATTTTAAAAAGGCTCTACCTGGACAGCCTGAAGATCTCCAACTCGCAGTTTGCCGGGTGTATTGGCGTATCCAGGAAGACCATTTCAAAGATCGTTAACGGAAGGGGAGCCATCACCCCGGAGATGGCGTTGCGGCTGTCGCGCGCCTTCAATACGAGCCCGGAGCTTTGGCTCAATATGCAGGTTTCTTACGACCTGTGGCAGGCGAGCCATAACTCTACTGATTGGCAGAACGTTAAGGCGATTAACGCTGAAGCCGCAATGTGCGAGACAAGCGCATGATTTATTCCCTTTTCAAGATCTCAGAACCCCGCAATTGGTTTCACGGCGCAGGCCTGTGAGCCTGGCAAGGTATGAATGGATCACTGCAAAATCGGCTTCAAGCCAGTCAAGGGAATCCAGTGTTTCAGGTGCGAGCCAATTGACGGCAGCATGCTCGTGCAAAATAATCTTGCCGGAAATTGTGGTGCATACAAATGGATAGAGTGTGACCGAAAAATCCGGATAGCGGTGAGTATGTGACGGCAAAGCTTCCCTGATACTAACGGAAACACCCATCTCTTCCAGTAATTCACGGCGCAGACATTCCTGCGGCGACTCCCCGGGATCGATCTTGCCGCCGGGGAATTCCCATTTGAGTGGAAAGCTCATCGAGGCGCTACGTTGGGCGGCAAGCACGAGCCCGTCACGTTCTATTATGGCGCACGCCACATGGATATGCTTTTGGATAATGCCCCCTATTGTCTGAATTGCAGGAAAAGACCGGTAGATATTATATCATAAATCCCATTCACGCCAGCGGACCCTTAATAGAGGTCAACTCACCATTGAGACACAGAGGGCACGGCGGAGCCTTACGGCCGCAACCAAAGGGCGAAAACCATATCACGTGCAGACGCTGAGACGAGTATTTTTCGCTTTTCGACGCTTTTCCAATGATTTAGAATGAAGCCTTTATTATTGCTACAATTTTTTTGCGTTTTTCTCAGCGGTCCCTGCGCCCTCTGCGGTAATCTGTTCAATCATTTTACCGCCTTTAGGCGGGAGGAATCGCTTATAGTCTTGCGAGGTGCGTCTCCAAACGCTGATGAAGATAAAAATTGGAATACTCGTCAAGCTTTTTGCCTGGTATCTTTTAGCCTGTCTCATTTTCTACGGGACCATTCTGACTCTTTTCGTCCACATTCAGCAACTCGGCAAGATTTCCGAGGATATCGCCAACCGGAACTACCGGATTTCGACCGCGTCCAAGAAGATGATAGACACGCTCTGGTGGATGGCGGAAAATCAAAAAAAATACGATCTGCTAAAAAAAGAAGAGTATAAGGAATACTTTGCACAAGGCCAGAAGGAATACGAATCTAATTTGTTCGAAATTCTGTGGCTCGGCGCCGGCGGGTCCGATGAAAACCCCTGGGACAGTCTTTACCGGGAATACCAGGAGCAGTTCTCATCCGAGGGCAAGGAACAGGCGGGCGCCGAACATTCGGATGTGCCCTGGCTCAATGAGGAGCTGATAAACCAGTGGGTCGAAAAGATACAGAAAGCCAGGGCAGCAAACGAACGGCAGATCGAGAGCATGGTCAAAATCCTCAGCATGCAGGGCCGCACCGCGGTGCAGTGGGGGCTTGTCGGCGTTTCGGCCTCCCTGTTGATCGGGCTGATCGGAGTGATAGGTTTCAGCTTCGGGATGAGCCGGCCGCTGCGAGAACTCCAACGGGGGATCAAGTCTATGTCTCGCTCGGGGCTTATTGCCCCCATCCGGATTTATTCGAACGACGAATTCGGCGAGCTTGCGGGTGCTTTCAACGATATGGCGGCCAGGCTCACCGAAGAGGAGCGCATGAGGTCGGATTTCATATCGATGCTCAGCCACGAAATCCGAACGCCCCTGACCTCCATCCGTGAATCGGTGAATTTGATTTCCGAAGAGGTCATGGGGGACATAAATGAAAGGCAGAGGCGGTTCCTGCTGATAGCCAGCAATGAATTGGAGCGCATTACGATCCTGCTCAACCATCTCATGCAGATATCGCGCCTGGAGGCCGGAGCGGTGGAAATCCATCAGCGTGAGATCGATCTCGGCGAATTTGTCCTTGGTGCGATCTCTCGATTGATACCCGCCGCGGAGGCGAAGGATATGTTGATCCGATCGGAGATCGCTCCCGGGATATCGAATTGTCTCTGTGACCCTGACAACTTGCAGCAGGTTTTGCTCAATCTGCTCGGGAATGCTATAAAGTTCTCGCCACATGGGAGTGAAATCCTGGTTTCGGTAAAACGGGACGACACGGGAAAAGTTTCGAACCTGGTATTTTCGGTCACAGACGCAGGCCCGGGGATTCCCGATGCTGAGCAAGCCCTTGTCTTTCATAAATATTACAGGGCATCAGGTGTTCGGGACGAGGTTGACGGGGTCGGCCTGGGGTTGAGTATTTCCAAGTACATTGTCGAGGCGCACGGAGGCGAAATTGGCGTTTGCAGCAATCCGGGCGTAGGAAGCACTTTCAGCTTCACACTTCCTATACGGAAAGAATGAACCATGGTCCTGAAGACGGGGATTCGGTGCAGATTTATTATTCTTGGGCAGGTCATTTTCCTGTTAAATTTCGGGTTGGTTGCATTCGCGCATGCCGGCGATGAAAAATCAGCCCTCGCTCGGTCCATTCGGCAGGAAGTCGAGCAAGAGGCCCTGGACGAGGCAATGAGCGCCTTCACTGCGGGTGACTACATGAAGGCGAAAATCACGTTCGAAATACTGAGCGAAAGCGCGCAGTCGGCCGAAATCGGTCGCCAGGCTATCTTCGGGCTTGCAACAGTAAAGCTCATCTTGGCCCACACCCCCGAAGAATATGGGGATGCTGTCTCAAGCTGGAAGAAGTGGAGCGATCAGGTTAGTTCCAAAATATGGTTCGAGGACCCGAGGATGCTGACGCCTTTCCTGTTGCGGCTCCAACCCCCGGCTAACGCCGCCGAATACCTGTTGCAAAAGAAGGCCCGCAGGGCCCCCAGAGATGTTGAACCCAGGGAATTGCTCCAGACCAAGGAGAGGGAAATGCAGAGCCTTCGGTCAAAGCTTGACCTGCGCGAGCGCGAAATCCGGCGGCTCCGTCACCAGCTTGAATCCCTCGAGGAAATACATCGCAAATATCAGGAGAAAAAGCAGGAAGCAACACCGTGATTCCTGCGCCCCGCAGATGAAGGCGTCTAACAAACCAATAATTCTTGTGGTCGATGATGACCTGAATATCCTGGCTGTTCTGGAGGCAAGGCTTTCCTCGATCGACTACCAGATCCTGACTGCCACGGGTGGCGAGGAAGCCCTCGAGATACTCAAAGCCAGGCCGGTCGACCTGATGATCACAGACGTAAAGATGCCCGGCATGGGCGGCATGGACCTGTTTTCCGCCGCGCAGGTGGTCCGCCCCGGACTGCCGGTCATGTTTCTGACGGCCTATGGGACGATCCCGGGTGCGGTAACGGCTTTGAAAGCCGGGGCCATTGATTACCTGACCAAGCCCTTCAATGGACGCGATTTGATCTCGAAAGTCCAGGAGGTGCTCAAAAAAAGCGCACCCAAGCCTACGCTCGATACTCTTCCTCCCCTGAGCAATTCGCTCTGGGGTGGCAAAAGCCCGGTAATGCGTGAGTTGTACGATCTGATTGACCGCATCGCCAGAAGCGACGTAAACGTTCTGCTCCTGGGTGAGAGTGGAGTCGGTAAGGAGCGGGTCGCGCGTCAACTGCACCAGCGAGGCCCCCGCCGCGAGCAGTCCTTCATAGTAGTGGACTGCGGCTCCACCCCGAGCGGATTGCTGGAGAGCGAGCTTTTCGGGCACGTTCGCGGCGCCTTTACCAACGCGGTCAAGGATAAAAAAGGACTTATCGAGGCGGCCGACAAGGGTACTCTATTTCTCGATGAGATCGGGAATATTTCCCATGACATGCAGGTGAGGCTCCTAAGGTTCCTTGAAGACAGGAAAATCAGAAAGATCGGAGACATTAAGGAAATCCCGGTGAACTGCCGAGTGATTTCGGCAACCAACGCCGATCTACCAGAGGATGTTGCCGCCGGAAACTTTCGCGAGGACCTCTATTACCGGCTTCGCGTAGTAACGCTGAAAATTCCGCCCCTGCGCGACCGACGCGAGGATATACCCGAACTTGCACGGCAGTTCGTGGAAAACTTCTGCAAGAACGAGAACCTTCCGCCGGTCAAGCTGCCTGCCGAAACGATCAAATGGCTTTCCGAATATCCCTGGCCGGGGAATGTGCGGGAACTCAAAAATGCCCTGGAAGGCGGTGTGGTCCTTTGCCGGGACGGGGTCCTGCACAAAAGCGATCTGAGCCTTTCCGGGCTTCCCGACGCGCCGCAGAAGCCCTCGGCAGCCACAGTCGGTCCTTCCTCGCTATCCCTTGATGAAAGCGAGCGCATTGCGATTTTGAGAGCGCTCCAGCAGGCGGGCTTCGTTCAGAAGGAAGCTGCTAAACTCCTCGGAATAAGCCGGAGGGCTATCCACTACAAGATCAAGAAGTACGGAATCGACTGCGGAAAACGCTCCAGCAGCGCTGATGAAGGAGATTGATCTCCTTCAGGCAATGCAGAAGCGCAATGCGGGTTGTGCCGCCACCCGCCATACAAAAATATTGCGCCCTCGAAGGTCTTATGCTAAGAGGCAAGATTGGGCTGGAATAGTAAAACGCTTTTAACTATCCATATATAGGAGACATGCTGATGGACTGGGCATGGCGTTTTGGAATGATAGTTCTTTCGGGGGTTCCGGCGATTATTGGCGGCGGCATCATTTATGGTCTGACTGAAAGCTATACCGCGGTAATCGTCTGGGAAGTGATCCTTTTCTGCCTGCTCGTAGCTGCTCTTATAAAGGGCGGGAAAACCGATTCAGGACACCATCAGGTCGAGGCGCACTGATGGAGTGCAGGAAAGAAGAGAACGTCGGTAAATGCAATTGCAGCTATAGTGGATGCCCCAGGACGGGCGTCTGCTGCGAGTGCATCGAGCACCACCTGAAGAGCAGGCAACTGCCCGGATGCTGTTTCCCGCCTGATGCTGAAAGGACCTATGACCGTTCTTTCGAACATTTCTGCCGGCTGGTTGCAGCAAAAAAGGTTTAATTCACACCGAAAATACCCAATATCTATCTACCGCTCTAAAACCAATGGCGTAGAAGTCCCTCCGGGATGCTACGCCATTCGCTCTTAATTCCTCAATTCCTCAATTCCTCAATCCCTCAATTCCTCAATTTATTTTTTCAGGATATATTTCCAGATGAGCTGAACCGGTTCACACCGGAATTGCATCTTCTTTCGAATACTCCATCTTTTCGCTGCACGGTGTGCAATATCCCGCTTCGTTTAGGCACTCATCGCAATGCAGAGCGCCGCAAAGTCTGCATGTTTTTGCGGTGTACTCTTTTAGCTCCGGGGCGAGGGTTTCGCATACCTTGCATTCCAACAACAGACCTTCCATCTGATGCTCCTGTCTCCTGAATAGTGTTTTTGTGACGTTCCAATTCTGATTTTATCTTAAACAGGCGCTGCCTTTTTGCCGCGCACAGTTCCGTGCCTTATAAAAACAGTAAGTATTTGGCGGGACTTTTCAACGGCGTCAAACGTTGCCGTGCGTTTGCCGCAGCGGGCCTTGTCATCATGAAGCAGGGAAGGTCTGTACATGAACAGCAAGAGTGGCGCTAAACGGGAGGGTCCGGGCTTTGGCCTCAATCGGGTTCAAACAGGGCGTTTTGCCGGGGTGTGGATATTTTCGGCGTCGGCAACCGCGCGCACATGAAAGCGGCAGGTAAAGTCCGCAAATCCGGCGAATCCGAGTTCCATGTTGACGTACCAGCCGCTAACGAAAGTGCAGCGGTCGCAGCTCCAGAGGGCCTTCTGTTTTTTGTCGAAAGCCGGTGGAAGGCAGTCCTCGATTCCGAAGCCCGGCCGGCGAAGCAGCGAGAGAAGTTCATCGACTGTAGGAAGTCTCCATCCTGAGATCCCTGCGAAAGCTTCCAATTTTAATGATTCGGCATAAGTTTGTGCGGCTGCCCGGTCGAGTGTGTCATCGGACCCCGACCTTTGCCAGACCAGGCCATTGGAAAAATCGAATGCTACGTCTTCGTGAACCGCAATACTCGCGCCGGCGTCAGCGTATGCGGCGGGCCTCATAAGGCTGTCACAGCCAAAGAGGGCCGCAGCTTCTCTCGTACTTGCTTTCAGGGCGGCGCTCCGGAGTTTTGGGGCGGTTTGTTTTTCGGCCTGGATCGCGGAAGAATTGCCGGGTGGGAAGAGCCGGCAGAAGTCCTGCTTTTTTTTCTCCCAGGCCGCGCTAAGGCCATCCAGGGCCGCGAGCATCTCTTCGGATGTGGCAAAACGGCTCTCCGGATCGTTTTCCAGGGCTTTGCGGACAAAGGCGTCCCAGCTTGAGTCGGCCTCCGGGTGGTATTCTCCTGGATTTCTGATTGCATCTTCCGGCAGGAAACCCGTCAGCATTCGGTGAAATATGATTCCCGCCGAATAAAGGTCTGCCCGATGGTCAACTGCGTCCGGGTCTTTTTCCTGCTCCGGAGCGGCATAAAAAGGCGTTCCTATAAGAAGGCTGGAAGGGCGGCCAAGTCTTTCGCCCCTCAGTCTGGAGAAACCGAAGTCGCATATTTTTATGCGGTCGTCATCGGTAATCATGAGGTTGGCCGGCTTTATATCCCTGTGAACGAGCCCTGCACGGTGAAGGCGAGCGAGGCCGGCAAGAAGCTGGCGGCAGTAATAAATCGTTTTGTCCAGACTGAGGATTCGGCATGGGAGATCAGCCCGGTACGACTCTCCTATCAATTTGCCGAGGTCGTGGCAGTAGTATTCCATGGTGAAAAACGGTGTTTCGCAATCGAAATCGAAGTCAAGCACTTCGATGATGTTGGGGTGGCTGAGCGAAGCTATGGTGGCGGCTTCGGAAATGAATCTGCCTTTAAGGGCATCCGGGCCAAGGAGACTGGTCAGGTTCGGATGAGGAGAGAGCAGCTTCAGGGCGACTATCTTGTCGAAAAAAGGCAGCCTGGCCTTGTAGACGGTGCTCATCCCGCCTTTACCGAGCAGTCCGCAGATGATGTATTTTCCTATTTTTTTCACTTGAGCCCCCGGATAGCGGCAGAGAGTCGGAAACGCTTCACTGCTCAGTGGGCGTGGCCCCTCCCCGCCGCTCGCCCTTAAAAATAGCGGGTACGATTTGCGCCGGAGAAAACCTGTTGTTGACCGGAAAATGGACAAAGTTTATTTTCAGCCATCATAAAATTCAACAGCTAAAACTGGTTGGGAGATATTGCCGGATGCAGTTCAGCAGGTTTAAGCGATGATCGTCTTCGGATTGGATTTTGGCGCCTCTCACCTGACACTCAAGCCGGTAACGCCGGCGAGGTGTCCCGAGGGATTGACCGATGAAGCTTGACCATGAAAGCTTCTATGTAATCGCCACCCTGGCTTTGCTCGGCGCCATTGTGTTTTGCCTGGTGCAAATCGCCCCGGCCTCTGATTATCCGCCTGTCAGCGGCCCCTGCAACCTCAGCTTTCCTCGGGACCATGCCTCGCACCCGGACTACAGAATCGAGTGGTGGTATTACACGGGCAATCTGCGCTCTGAAGATGGTGCCGGCTACGGTTTTCAGCTTACTTTTTTCCGGATTCGCACGGTCCCGGCCCAAAAGGAAAGTGTAAGCTCAGGCCGGCAATCAGCGTGGCGCACCGCCCAGGTGTTTGCCGCCCACGCCGCCCTATCGGATATTTCATCCAATGAGTTCTTTCATTCTGAAAAGATGTCCAGGGCCGCTCTGAAACTTGCCGGTGCGAAGCAGGAGGATGGCCGGTTCGAGGTGTTCGTAAACGGCTGGAGGGCGGCAATTGCCCCGGGGCTCCATAATCTTTCGGCAAGGACGGCGGATTTTTCGTTCAACCTCGATCTTGTTCCCCTGAAAAGCCCCGTTGCACATGGCGAGTCGGGCTTGAGCAGCAAGGGAGAGGAACCAGGGGAGGCCAGTTGCTACTATTCGATTTCCCGCCTGGAGGCGGTTGGAAAAGTGACCGTTGGCGGGCGGGAAAGGACGGTTCGCGGTACAGCCTGGATGGACCATGAATTCATGAACGCTTCGCTAAATCCTCGATTTGCCGGCTGGGACTGGTTTGGCCTTCAGTTCTCCGATGGAAGCGAGTTAATGGTTTATCTCATGCGCGACAAAAACGGCGGGTTCAGCCCGGTATCGAGCGGAACATTCGTGGACCGGGAAGGAAATCCCACCCGGCTATTTTCCACAGACTTTCGCGTCCGGGTCCTTCAGACTTGGAAGAGTCCCCATTCGGGGGTGCTCTATCCGGCTTCATGGCTGCTGGAGGTAAATCCACTCGATCTGCGGATAAATATTATCCCGAATATGGCCGGCCAGGAAATGCAAACCCCCGGCAGCACACGGGTAACTTACTGGGAAGGAAGCGTGAAGGCTGAAGGCGCCGGGGCGCAGGGCCGGGCTGTAGTGGGAAAAGGCTACGTCGAACTGACCGGGTATGATGGCGCGGTCGGGTTTTGATGCCAGTTTCTCCATGCCCTGCCAGGGGGGCATGGGAGAATCACCGTATCACCTCGTCTTTTTTCCCTCCCCCTGGTTTTCAGCGCTGTTGTTTTTTTCGGCTTTGTACATTTTGTAGTTGTAACTATCCACAAGGGCCTGCCAGCTCGCTTCGATGATGTCGTGGGAGACTCCGACCGTACCCCAGTGGTCGTGGCCGTCAGTTGATTCGATGAGTACGCGCACCTTTGCCCCGGTACCGGGGGAGCCGGGCAGGACGCGCACTTTATAGTCGTTGAGTTCCATGTTTTTCAGTTCGGGATAGAATTTTTCAAGGGACTTTCGCAATGCCTTGTCCAGGGCGTTTACCGGACCTTTGCCAAGGGCGGCGGTATGTTCGAGCTGCCCTCCCACGCGGATCTGGATGGTCGCCTCGGCCACGGGGTCCTTGTTTTCGCTCTGCTTCTGATCGATTACCCGGAAGCTGACAAGCTCGAAGTATTTCTTGCTCGTACCCATCGTTCTGTTGATAAGAAGCTCGAAACTCGCCTCCGCCGCTTCGAACTGGAACCCCTGGTTTTCGAGGTCTTTCAGCTCTTCGAGCACCTGCATTGCCACCGGATCGGTCTTTGAAAGCTTCAGGCCGAATTCTTCGGCTTTTCGCTTTATCGCGGTGCGTCCGGAAAGATCTGATATGAGAATTCTGCGTTTGTTGCCAACCAGGCTTGGGTCGATATGCTCGTAGGTCTTCGGATTTTTTTCGACCGCGCTGATGTGGACGCCGCCCTTGTGCGCGAAGGCGCTTCGGCCGACAAATGGCTGATAACGGTTGGACGGGACGTTTGCAAGCTCCAGTACAAACCGGCTTACCTGGCGCAGTTTTTTCAGGTTCTCGGGGGCAAGGCAGCCGATTCCCATTTTCAGGCAAAGGTTAGCCATTATGGAGCAAAGATCGGCGTTTCCGCATCTTTCGCCGACCCCGTTGATCGTTCCCTGTACCTGAATGGCGCCCATCTCGACTGCCGTCAGGGAGTTTGCGACGGCAAGGTCCGAGTCATTGTGCGCGTGGATTCCAAATGGAATATCAGGAAATTTCTCTTTGACTGCTTTTATGGTGCTCTGGATGCGGCTCGGCAGGCTCCCTCCGTTTGTGTCGCAAAGGATGACGCATTCAGCGCCGGCCTCCATCGCCTTTCCAATGGTGGCAAGAGCGTATTGCGGATCGGCGTTGAATCCATCAAAAAAATGTTCCGCGTCGTAGAAGACGGTTTTGCCTTGCTGGCGCAGAAAGCTGATACTATCGGAAATGAGCTGAAGGTTGCGCTCGAGGGTCGTGTGCAGGGCATCTTTTACGTGCACCGTCCAGCTTTTTCCGAATATCGTGGTCAGTTCGGTATTTGCTTCGAGCAGCGCCTTGAGATTGGGATCGGCGGCAGCGGTAGAACCCGGATGGTGAGTTGCTCCAAAAGCCGCGATTCTGGCCTGTTTGAGTTGATAGTTGCGAATTTCCCGGAAAAAGTCCGCATCCTTCGGGTTTGATCCGGGCCAGCCTCCCTCGATGTAATGGATGCCGATATCGTCGAGTTTGAGAGCTATGCGGACCTTATCTTCCGATGAAAAGCAAAAATCCTCGGCCTGCGTCCCATCACGGAGAGTAGTATCATAGGTTTTCACTACCATTGGCCAGTTCCCTCGTAAGTTTTTCAATCCCCGGAATTGATGAGGCCGTGAGACTGGAGAATAAGCAGCGCGAGAGTTTGAAAACTGAGACAGCTCAAGGGGGGATTGGTTCTGTAAGTATCAAGTCCTCTGCCAGGCCTGTGACAGCGGTCTTGCATGCGCGCATGTCCCAGGCCGGACCTTCGGTTTATTGCTTTTCCGCCTGAATCTGAATGTCTCCGCCTCCCTGCAATTTCTTGTCCAGCTCGAAGGCGTCGTGCAGCACCCTAACCGCCAGTTCGGTATACTTTTCGTCTATTATACAGGAGATCTTTATCTCCGAGGTGGCAATCATCTTGATATTGATGTTTTCCCGGGAAAGCGTTTCGAACATCTTGGTCGCCACGCCGCTGTGGTTCCTCATTCCGAGCCCGATTATTGAAATCTTGGCAATTCCGGGATCGCCCATCACCTGGCAGTCGCCAAACTCCTGCGCAACTGACTCCAGGATGCCGATCGTCTGATCGTAGGCGTCCTTGGGAACCGTAAAGGAAATATTCGCCCTGCCCGGAATACCGCTTGCGCCCTGGACAATGAGGTCAATGTTGATATTTGCAGCCGCAAGGGGCCGAAAGACCGTCGCGGCGACTCCCGGCTGGTCGGGGACATTGGTGATCGTGACCCGGCCTTCGTTCTTATTGTAGGTGATTCCGGAGACCACCACCTTTTCCATTGTTTCATCCTCCCGTGTTACCAGGGTGCCCGGAGCATCTGTAAACGAAGAAAGTACCATTATGGGCACGTCGTACTTGATGCCGAATTCAACCGAGCGAAGGTGGAGAACCTTGGCGCCCATACTGGCCATCTCAAGCATTTCCTCGTAGCTTATCTTTTCCAGCTTGCGTGCCTTGGAGCAAACGTTGGGGTCTGCTGTGAACACGCCTTCCACGTCAGTGTAAATCTCGCAGACCGACGCATGAAGTGCAGCGGCAAGCGCTACCGCCGAAGTATCGGACCCTCCCCGCCCGAGCGTGGTAATGTTCCCATCGTCATCAAATCCCTGGAACCCGGCCACCACTACGATTTTGTCCTCTTGCAGCTTCTCCATGATGGGCTGGGTCTGTATCCAGCTTATGCGGGCCTGGCCGAATTGGCCGTCTGTCATGATCCCGGCCTGGTATCCCGTCATGGAAACCGCCTCGGACCCCATTGCCTTTATGGCCATGCAGAAAAGGGCTATCGTGGTCTGCTCGCCGGTGGCAAGCAGAACGTCCATCTCGCGAGGGTCGGGGCAGCCTGTGATCTCGCAGCCCAGCTTTATCAGCCGATCTGTTTCACCGGCACGCGCCGAGAGAACAACCACCAACTGGTCTCCCTTTTCTTTCCTCGCCAGGACCCGCCTGGCCACTGCATTGATTCGTTGGGCGTCGGCAACCGAGGTTCCGCCGTATTTCTGCACAACAAGCGCCATTTGTTTCAACTCCTCCAAATTGCGGAAATGCTTACTGCGGTTGCAAAAGCACCCTAGGCAAGTAACCAAAATGTTCGAAATTGTCCACAAAAAAGCAATAAACAGGCACTATAATCTGATCGGTGATTGCTCCGGCATCCATTGTGTCGGCATCCATTGTTGACGTTGAAAAGAGCTGACTGTAAACTACAACATTCGCTTCGCCGTTTACCTTCCGTTTAGAGGGTCTGCAATGAAGATTCTTCTCGTGTATCCTCAAGTCTCCGAAACATTCTGGAGTTTTAAACACGCGCTTACAGTGGTCCGAAGGAAAGCGGCCTTTCCGCCGCTCGGGGCTTTGACTGTAGCGGCAATGCTCCCTGAATCCTGGCAAAAAAAGCTGGTCGACATCAATGTGCGAGCGCTTGAAGACCAGGACATACTATGGGCGGATTACGTCTTCATCAGCGCCATGATCGCCCAGAAGAACTCTGCCAGGCAGGTCGCGGACCGTTGCCGCTCGCTCGGGGTAAGTGTGGTAGGAGGCGGTCCTTTGTTCCGGGCATATCCCGGCGACTTCGCCGATCTGGACCACCTGGTCTACGGGGAAGCCGAGTCCATAATCTCCGAACTCGTAATGGACCTTGAGACGGGCCGGCCCGCGAAGTCTTATCGGGCTTCAGGGTTTCCTCCGCTCGACGGTCTCCCTGTCCCCTTGTGGGACCTCATCAATCTGAACGACTATGCGGCGATGTCCATCCAGTATTCCAGGGGGTGTCCATTTAACTGCGAATTTTGTGACGTGATAGTCATGAATGGACGGGTACCGAGACTCAAGCCGAACGAACAGGTGCTGGCCGAGCTGGAGGCCCTCTGCTCCCGAGGCTGGCGCGGTTCGGTCTTTATTGTCGATGACAACTTTATCGGCAACACGACGAAGGTGAAAAGCCTGCTGAGAAGTATCATCTCATGGCAGCAAGGCCGGCTGCGCCACATGAATTTTTTTACGGAGGCTTCCGTGAATCTGGCCGAAGATCCTGAAGTGATGGACCTGATGGTGCAGGCGGGGTTCAACAAGGTTTTCCTCGGCCTCGAGACGCCCGTCGAAGAGGGTCTGAAAGAATGCGGCAAGGCGCAGAACCTCAGGCGCAGCCTCTCCGAATCGGTAGCGACGATACATCGCCACGGGCTGGCTGTCATGGGAGGATTCATAATCGGCTTCGACAGCGATCCGCCGGATGTTTTCCAGAGGCAGGTAAACTTCATCCAAAAAAACGGGATCGTGACCGCCATGATCGGGTTGCTTACCGCAATCCCGGGAACTCGGCTTCATGCGCGCCTGGAGAGCGAAGGAAGAATGCTCTTCAATTCCTCCGGGGACAACACCGATGTGAGCGGATCTCTTAACTTTATCACCAGGATGGACCGCACAAAATTGATCGAGGGGTACCGCTGGGCCATGAACAGCGTTTATTCTCCTGAAATGTATTATAACCGCATACTTGCATTTCTTCGGACTTACCGTCCCAAGGCCAGGTTCTGCCTGGAAAAAAATGACCTGCTGACTCTTGCCCGCTCGATGTGGTACCTCGGCATTGTCGACAACAAATCCAGAAACTATTACTGGAAACTCATGAGGAATGCAGTCTCCAAATATCACGACTCCTTCGGCGATGTGGTCACCATGGCCATATACGGTTATCACTTCCGCAAACTGTTCTGGACTCAACACCCCAAATCTGCTATGGTGCCTCCTGTCTCGTGAGTGATTCACACTCAGAGCATAGGAGGAATCAGAATGAAAGCCTACTCGTACCTTCGGTTCTCCACCCCCGAACAGAGCCAAGGGGATAGCACAAGAAGGCAAACGGACCTTGCCAAGAAGTACGCCGAGGAGCACAGCCTAGACCTGGATGAGAAGCTTACTTTCCAGGATTTAGGGGTTTCTGCCCTTCATGGCAAGAACGCAGAAACGGGGGCACTCGGGGTCTTCTTACAGGCCGTGCGTGAGGGCCGAGTTGAAAAGGGGAGTTACCTGCTAGTCGAAAGCCTCGACAGGATCTCCCGCAAGAAGGCGCGGAAGGCACTCCACATACTTGAATCCATCTGTGAGGAAGGCATAACTGTAGTAACCCTGATGGATAGGCGGGAGTACACGGAAGAGAGCCTGGACGATGATCCCACTTCCCTCCTGATGTCAATCTTGATCTTCATGCGTGCCAATGAGGAGAGCGAGACCAAATCCAACAGGATCAAAGCAGTGTGGGAGAACAAACGGGCAAAGATGCCTGAGCAAGCTGTCTCGGCCAGACTTCCAGCTTGGCTTAAGCTTGACAAGGACGCCAACACTTTCCGAGTGATCGAGGAAAGGGCAGATGTGGTCCGCAGAGTCTTCAATATGGCTGTTACGGGCTGCGGTATCAATAGCATTGTGCGTGCTCTGAATCACGACAGGATACCGAACTTCGGACATGGCAAGATGTGGTACTCATCGTATGTCTGGTTGTTGCTCAACAGTCCAACAGTGGTGGGAGACTTCATCCCTAATGTGATCGAATACGAAGACGGCAAGAAGGCCAAGAGGGCGCAAAAGCCCATCCTTGGATACTATCCGGCTATCATTGACAGAGACCTTTACCAACAGGTAAAAGCCCTGACACAAAGTAAAGCTCCACTTCGGGGCAGGAGTGCCGGGAGTCCCGTTAGGAACATCTTTGGTGGTCTGGCAAAGTGTCCCCTTTGTGGCTCCACAATGAGCTTCATCGACAAGGGCAAGCGTAGCTACCACTACCACTACATGGCATGCTCCAAGGCCAGAGTGGGCCGGGGATGCAAATACAGGGCCGTCAGGTATGAGATGCTGGAGCAGTTCTTTGTCAGTGAGGCGCACCGTCTTGAGATTCCTATCGGCGTTGAACACCTGGATGAGGGCTGGGAGGGCCTACAGCAGTTGCTGTTTGCCTTGCAGTCTTACCACGGAGAACTCCTGGAAGACATGGCGAAAGGTCGGCCAAAGGTTGTAGTGGACAAGATGATAAAGGGTGTCGAGGCACAGATAGCGGAAGTGGAAAGCCAAGTGGACGCCATGAGGCCCGAGATTGCATCACGTAGAGAGCGGCTGACGGACCTCAACGTGGAGCGGATGTTGTTGGCCTGTAAGGAAACACCCTTGGATAGAGCCAAGTTGAACACCGTTATGCGACAGCTTCTCAAGGGTGTGGTCATTGACTACCAGAGTGGGGAGTTGTGCTTTGAATGGAAGCACGGGGGGGAAAGTAGCCTAAAGTTTGCATGGGGAGAAGAAGACACTCAGGTGGCAATAAACTAAACCGCGTCTGTCTCTCAGTACCTGTGTACACAATTCTATATCGAAAAGGTGGGGTATTCAGAATGGGCAACAATGGTGATGTTAGGGAAGTCCCAATCAAGGACATCGTGCGGGATGAGAAAGTACAGCCCCGGTTCAAAATGGACCAAGCGACCGTCCGGAGATACGCTAAGGCATACAAAGCGGGGGTGGACATGCCCCCCATTCAGCTTGCACAGGTAGGCAATGTTAAGATCCTGTTCGATGGGTGGCACAGGGTGGCCGCACTGGAGCGCAATGGCGAGGCCATGGTTAAAGCGACGGTCATCAAGGCCAAACGGAAAGAACTACCTTGGTTGGCCGCACAGGCCAATGTGGCACACGGCAAGCCGTTGAAGCGGGGGGAGATCAAGGAGATGTTCCACCCCTATATGCAGGCTGAGAGATACCTTGGGGAAGACGGGAAGGCCAAGAGCTACAGAGAGATTGCCAAAGAGCTTGGTGGGACTCATGGCCACACCACTGTAAGGAAGTGGATGCTGGCTTCCTACCGTAGGATTGCTAACCAGTATTACAGCCGGGAAGTGGAGGAACACATCAGTGGTAATCCGCGTCCATCTGTTGAACCAGAGGCAAGTTTCATGGGTGACGCTCTAGAGGCACTGAGTACGGCTCTGATGTTATTCAAGGGGATTGAGAGTCCAGTTGAGCGAGGGGAGTTAATCCTTAGGACTAAAGATGTCTTACAGGAGATGAAGACGGATGACAGGGGTTATGAGGAACCTCCATTCTAGGCTGTGGGGTGTGCTAAGGTGAACTGATGTGTCAGTCAGGATTGACCATGGTGTGTGCTTTTAGTGAGCTAGGATGGCTCTGGCGCTTAACCTAAGTGACACTACTGTTCACAATGAACACACACTGGGTGCCAAAATGGTGCCTCAAAGTGGCTGTATCCCTTGGTTTACGGAGTGTTCACCAAGAGAATGCGACGGAATGATGGCTGTACAGATGCCCACCACGCCTTGATCTATGGCCATGATCGAGGAAACAGGGCTATACTCGAAAGGGGACCACAGATGGGAAGTTGCAGCGTGCGCGGATGTAGCGGGGTTGCCACTAGCCGGTTTGGCTCGATGTGTGAACAGCACCGACAACGGCAGAGGCGGCATGGGGATGCCCGGCAGGAGTCCATTAGGGCTACGGAAGTGCGGCCACATGTTGTGAGGGTGGAACAGATAGTGGAGAGGGATAACACTGGCAAGATACTGGCGGGGCTGGAGAAAGTTGTGGATATGATTCGGACCTATGCCGAGGGGATAACCAGCGACTACGCCCATGGAAGGGCAATGAATAAGCACAGGGTACAAGCGGCCAATGAAGTGCAGACAGTCTTTCGGGACTTCACGGCCTTACAGTGTGGTTCTGTGGTGGCTGGGATGTATCTATTGCAGGATGCAAACTCTCACCGCTTCGCCTCGGATAAAGGGTTCAGCTTCGAATTGGTGAGGAGGTTCCGTAGTCTTAGCGATGCGAACGTGGGTTTGTATGAGAACTCTGATAGCGGCAAGGTTCGGCGGGCATACCGTGAGATCCCGCCACGAACCGTGGGCCAACTGGGGGCAATCCTGGTTGAGGGATTCAAGACATTTGTGGCACATGTGAGACTTCATGAGCGCAAACAGGCCGAACGGGCACAAGAGGCCCGGAACCTCTTGGAGGAGGGTTTTGCGGGTCTGTCTGAGAAGTGAACAGCCGAGACCATCATGTGGTATACTCATCAGTCATGTCGTGAGGCACCGTGGAGATACTCAAGGCGGGCTTGGATGACGGTAACTCTATCCCTTGGGGGAAAGGTTATGGCGAACGAGGAACATCGCGGCATTCTTCGGCAAGGGGTGAAGGCTTGGAATGCCTGGAGAGAAAGCAATCCAAACACTATGCCAGACCTCCATGAGGCAAACCTCCGTGGGGTAAACCTCCGTGGGGCCTACCTCAGTGAGGCAGACCTCCATGGGGCAGACCTCAGTGGGGCAAACCTCAGTGGGGCAAACCTCAGTGAGGCAAATCTCCATGAGGCAAACCTCCATGGGGCAGACCTCAGTGGGGCAAAACTCAGTGGGGCAGAACTCTTTAGGGCAGACCTCCATGAGGCAGACCTCAGTAGAGCACATCTTGAGCACGCCAGAATAGTACAAACAGATGTTACAGATGCAAAACTCGATTCCTGCCATGTATACGGTATTTCCGTGTGGGATTTGAAAGGCACGGCGAAAAGCCAGCAGAACCTTGTTATCACACGTAGCTATACGCCAGTTATTACTGTAGATGATCTCGAAGTTGCCCAGTTCGTCTATCTTTTGCTCAAACATCAAAAGCTTCGCGATGTAATCAACGCGGTCACACAACGAGGTGTTCTCATTTTAGGCCGCTTCAGCGGAGGTGGACTTGAAGTGCTCCAAGCGGTTGCCCAAAAGCTCAGAGAGGAGAAGTACCTTCCAATCATCTTTGACTTTGATAGGCCGGAAGACCGCGACTATACCGAGACAGTGAAAACCCTTGTTGGCTTATCCCGCTTTGTCATCGTAGATCTGAGCGGACCATCAGTGCCACAGGAGCTTTATGCCACAGTGCCTCACTTTAAGATTCCCTTTGTTCCTATCGTTGAGACGGGAAGGAAACCGTATTCCATGGTGGCTGATCTATTTGAATACCCTTGGTTCTTAAATCCTCCGGTTGAGTTTAGCACCAAAGAAGAGTTGATCCAGTTGATGCCCTCGAAGGTTATCTCTCCGGCGGAGGAACGGCATAAGGAGAGGCAATCTCTGCTGGACCGGGTATTTAGGACATAGGCTGCACTCAGACACCCAATCCCAGGTTATCCATCGTCGCGCGGGTGACTCTTGTCTTGACCGCAATCAAAAGTACAACCTCTGATTGGTCGGTAACTGGTTCCAGGAGTCTATCTGTCTTGATAGCTACATGAGAAATCAGGTTATCATCTTCAAGCAAACAATAGAACTTGTCTTCGCCGACCCCAGGTACATCTCCTCGCGGAAGTTCCGCTGTGGAGTGCGGCTTGCGTAGAGCATCAAACAGGGTTTTGAGACGATTATCGATGTCCCCTGATTGGGTGATGATTGAGCCAGGGGCTTCTGGTCGCAGCAGAGTGATGTTAAGTTCAGCGATCAGTTCGGCTCGTTGCGTGACCAGAGGGACAAAGGTGAACGCCCCCATAGGTCTAAGAAACCACGGACCCTCGGGATGGTCATCCATACCGATGAGCCATGGCTGATAGTCTCCGAGGGGCTTCTGGTCCCACAGTGCCTTCAATTGCAGGTGGAGGTGCCGCCGAATCTCCTGTTTGTGTCTTAGATTACCGTTGGCCTTTAAGGGTCCCCGATAGTGAAGATAGAATTCCATTGTGCTCTAACTCCGAACTCAATTAGGGAGATTTAGTTCTTTGATCGACATCTATCAGCCAGCGCAGGAATGAAGTCCCTGAACTGAGGATATAAACGCATAGTTCCAGTGGAGGCGACACGGGTTCCTCCTGACCTTGACCATGCCGATAGTTATGCACACTATCGACCCACTGAGCCAATCCGTCAAAGAAACCGTCAGTAACGGTGGAGGCAGTCTTGTCCTTCTGGTAGATGGTCAGGGCCATAGGCTTGAGTTTGTGCAGCACGAGCCATTGATTCAGGTTCTTCTGTCCGGAAACCATCAGGCGGGCCAGGATTTCAAGAGCCTCAAACATTGATCGGACAGCGGCCTTAGTATCCGATGACATGTATTGGTATGCATTTTCAAAGGCATCCCTAACTCCGGCATACCTTGAATCTTGCAGCGCAGGCAGGATCGAGGTGCGGTTACTTTCGAATGCTTCGTCTATCAGGTAATGAACACCGCAAAGAGGGTCCAAGCGGTAGCGCATGTTCTCCTCTGTGAGACCACGTTCAACAAAGTCATGCCACATTCGGCTATACCGGTCGGAAACGTGAGAGTGCAAGAACCGCCAAACCAGTGTTATGCAGTTTAAGAGTACCGTGATTTCGACTGTAAGAAGGAAGTCCGCTATCGAAGACATTCCCGAACCCCCTTGAACTTCCCATCCTGTCTCAGCAGTCAGGTAATGGGCAAACTGATACCTAGTAACTCTATCCATTGTCACCTGACCCTTTAGTGTTCAACGACAATTATTTATCCCGGACAACGACAATTAAAATTCCCGGTCGGCGTCAACTATTTTTCCCGTCCAGCGACAATTAGGCCATCCTTTCTACCCTTGTAAGCCCATGTTTATTTGTGA
>JBKQLC010000245.1:0-3493 GCA_052147195.1 Syntrophobacteraceae bacterium | reverse complement strand
GAGAACCGAGGGGCCGAAGCACAAAGAAAGCCGTCTCCCCGCTCGCTATCCCTGTTCTCCGCCTTCTCTTTCTTCGCGTCTTCGCGTCTTCGCGTGAAAAATATTGGAGGTACTCGTTTGCCGGATGAACCAGAAAAGGGACACTGCTAGAAATGCCAAGTATATTGCCACTCATTCTCGTCAACACACTCTCCGACACCGTGACCTGTGTTGGGATCAACGTCGGCAGCGCACTCGAGCTTTTTCGTGCCCGATGCGCCGATCAACTTTGCATAACACATTCTTTGGCCGCCCTGAGATAAGGCAAAAGCGAACTGACCTTGCTTGGCAAAAGCGAACTTACCATGCTTGCCAACTATGGTTGCGAGTTCCTGTTTATACCCGGCACCCCAATAGAATGTAGCCCATCCGTTCAATTTCTCACCGTCCGGCATGGTTACGTGCACCTTGGCTGTGCCGAGGGATGGGGTGCCTCCCAGATAGCCGTTGATCGGCTGGTTGTAGCCTGGGCTATACATCGTGATGTCGCGGTGCACGCACGAGGACAGAATAAGGCAGAGCGAGACCAAGATCACATATTGAAGATTTCTCATTTGTGCCTCAATGGGAACGGGGCAAAGCAGGTGAAGCTGGTTCAAAATCATATTACAGCCATATTCCGGTTTCGCAAGAATATTTTTGAACAGTGGATCAAGATGCCGGATACTGAGATGGTCGCATATGGGCTGACCTTAGATCGTGCTTTAAAGGCCCTTGTGGCGCTTCGTATTCGGGAACCCCGGCATGACGGCACCGATCCGGGAGGGACCTTGGAAACGGCTTCTCTATTTCCCCTTCATTTTGTGCTTGACATCCGGTATCAATGATACTAATAGTATCTTATCTGCTAACGATACCGGAGGGCGTGACAATGATGAAAGGATTGCTGTTAAGAATGCCTGAAAACCTCTTGAAGTGGACAAGGGAAAAGGCGGCACGGGAAACTATCAAGAGGGGTGAGCAAGTCTCCATGAATACCGTCATTCTCGAACTTATCAGGCGCGAAATGGTAGCCGAGCAGAAAAAGGAGGGGTAAGCCATGGCGATCAGAAAACGCGGTGACGCATGGCAAATTGATTAATTTGACCCAACGGGAAAGCGGGTCAGGAAATCCTTTGCCAAAAAGAAGGATGCAGAGGCCGAGCTTGCTAAGCGGGTGTCTCTCATTGCGGAAAAGCGATACTTGGACGTGAAGAAGGATTACACGACAACCCTGGATGAAGTTCTTAAAAAATACAAAGAAAACCACGAGCACCAAGCCAGCTTTATAAATTCCAAATGCCATTTCATCGAGAACTTCCGGGAATACTTCGGCAAGGACACCCGGCTTGAAAACATTAAATATGTTGAACTGGAAACATACAGAAACCATTTAAGGAGAAAACCGACCAAGGCAGGGACGATCCGATCGGTAGCAAGTATTAACCGCGAAATGGCCTGTCTGCATCACACTCAAATTTTTTGCGCCCAGAGAATAGATTAGTTTGTTCAAGGGGCGTGAGGCTGTTTTGGTGCTAAAATGTTACATGGTACTAGCGGTGATTCAGTTGTATTTAATTCGCCTGGGCTCCAGCAAACTGAATGCGCTCACAACAATAAAATACGGTTGAATGACGGTTACGGCGGCGGGCCGAACCGGTAAGTGTTTTGTCCGGACCTCACTTCGTTGCCCGATATGTCCACGAGAAGGCTTTTCATTCTTCATGGAAAAAATAATTGTTCGTGGATTTACAGGTAATTATTGGTAAACTCTTCCTATTTATTGAATACGTACCAAAAAATACCTAATTCATACCCCATAAATCCACTTTACAGCAGATACCGTTCGATCTAAGATGTCAGATCACTTCAAGAGTTTCATTGGAACTCGACGCGAACCGAGCCTGTCAGTTGTACCGCCAAACGCCAGCAGAGCATGGGAACGGGTTGGATCATCGTTTATCAACAAACAACAAGGAGGAATTATCATGAAGCATTTTATTAGCGTGATCTTCGTGTGTCTGCTTTGTCTCAGCATTCCTAGCCTGTCAGCAGCCAAGTCCTCTCCTCCTTCCGCCGAGGGGACCTGGAGTGTAACAGGAAAAGCTACCGTAAGCATCAACATAAGTGGTTTAATATCCATAAAAGCAAATGTTTTGCAAAATAAAGAGATTAGCGACACTTTTATTTTCAACTCCGGTACTTTTTCGACCGAAAAGCTCGGTCCAGTCGGGACATACACGGTAAGCAAGAACGGACATGTTTCGGTCGATTTGAGCGACCTTGTGGCATTGCTGCAAAACGATATTAACGGCAGCTTACCGAATGGATCCACTGTAACTATTCCACAGCATACCTGCACGCTGAAATTGAATTCCAGATCGACCGGATTCACCGGCACCACAACGTTTACATTAGATGTCGATACGACTTTGAATAGTCAGCAGGTTGCGCCCGTTATCCATATAGTGATGAATCTGAGTGGCGCAAAGGTTTCGAACCTCGCAACCTCGGAACATGAAAGCAAGGACGCTGTCAAGGTGATTTCGGACTTCATCCGGGAAAAGGCAATCAATCCCGTGATTTCCCGTATTAAAGATTAACTGTTTAATTCCCCGTCTTTTTCGATCGATTGCAATGATTCAAATCTGGCTGGGGCAGGGTCAGCTTTGCTCCAGTTTTTGCTTCTCAAGATACCGGGCTCTATCGATAGGCAGTTTTAATGCTCCTACCTCATGTTCATTCATTTTGGGATTGGGCTTTCAAGCCCTCAGGGGCGACAGGTTCCCAGTCCTTCAGAACGGGTCGGGCCTAGACAAGGGGCTAATTCACTGTGAATACTCATAAATTCAGGGTCTCATAAACAAGATCAGAACCCTCAAACGCTAGGCTTAGGGTTTCGAGATCCGGAGTATTTCAAACTCCGTCTCTACCACCTCCATACACAGAGGTACTCGTTAGCCGGATGAACCTAAAATGTCAGGGTAGGATAGCCGCTCTTTGCCATCAGCCCTGGTAGAAAATGAAGTGCCTGGTAGGGCTTGGCATCAAAGCCGAGTGCTCCGAAGAGGTGGATTGACCTCTATAAATATTTATATTATCATAAAGTTACATGCTCATTTTAGGATCTCCAATCCGGTGCCGGAGCCGTGGCTATCAGCAACCACGGCTCCGGTTTTTTTGGGCTGTGTCCGTCCGGAAGCCTTTTTCCACAATTTCACTCGCTATTCCTCCGACTGTTCATTGGTGTCCGGATGATGCTCGGGATTTCCTCAAGGCACTTTAAATGGGATATTGCCTATCCGCCTCACAATCAACCCAAACATAGGTTTGATATCTATTTTAATTGTAAGCGTCCTGTGAACCCCACCTTGTATGTCAAGCCGCGCTCTGCCATGATCTTCTGAAAATGCAGCAGGAGGTCAGGCATGTCGAGCAATGTCAGTAGATCTGGGAAGCAGCAGCTTTGGGAAAA
>JBKQLC010000244.1:0-3666 GCA_052147195.1 Syntrophobacteraceae bacterium | reverse complement strand
GGCACCCGCTGTATATGGCCCCTTTTGCGCGGATAAGGTTCCCGATATCATTTTCCGTTATAACGATGTCCCTGCCGATCAGGGTCTTTTTCGCCCGCACCAGTCTGTATTCATAAACGCCGTCTTTTTCCCTGAGCCTGTCCGATTTGCGGTCGCGATCGAATTTTCCGATATTGTCGATGATTCCGGCTTCGAAAAGCCTTGCCACAATACTGATCAGGCCGGACCCGCATATGCCCCTGGGCCTCATGTTTCCCACTGTCAGGATCATTGGCTCCAGGGTATATGGATCGACTGAGAAATCCTCGATTGCACCCTGCTCGGCACGCATGCCGAATTGGATGCCGCCGCCTTCAAAGGCAGGTCCTGCCGAACATGCTGCGCAGACCAGCCAATCCTTGTTGCCGATCACGATCTCGGCGTTGGTGCCTATGTCTATGAAAAGTGAGAGTTGATCGGAGAGATGTATTCCCGAACCCATCACGCCGGCGACGATGTCTCCACCGATGAAGCTGGAAATGGAAGGAACGACGAGTGCGGTCGCATGGTCAGCCACGTCGAGCCCCAGATCGACGGCCCGTACGGCCGGATAAAGAGTGGCCGCCGGCACGTAGGGGGATAGCCTGATAAAAGTGGGGTCGATTTGCAGAAGGATCTGCAACATCGTGGTATTGCCGGCAAACGTAATCGTAGAGACTTGCTGGCGATCGACCATGGAGACCTGCATTACATAGTCGATTATCCTGTTTATGGTCCCTATGACGACTTTGTGCAGGGTATCGAGTCCCCCCGGCTTTTCCGCGTATATGATCCTCGAGATAACGTCTTCGCCGTAGCTGATCTGGCCATTGAAGTCTCCATACTCGGCCAGCACGCTTCCCGTAATGAGATCCATCAGTTGTCCGTAAACGGTCGTGGTGCCGATATCAATGGCTATCGCAAAATTTCTGCTGGTAGTATCACCGGGTTCTATGTTGATGATATGACTTTTCCCGCCCTCGAAAACAGGCCGGTCGAGGGTCACGGTAACCTTGAAGCCCGCTTCTCTCAATATCCCCGGAATCTTGCGAATGACCGGAAGCCGTACCACCAGCCTGTGTTCGTCGTGTTTGAGCCTGAGAAAACCGACAATACGTGACGTATCGGCGAGATTGTCGGCGTTTGTCGGCTCAGGCAGTTCAAGGTACCTTTTCTCAACGGGGGGTATGAAAAGACCCTTGCTCTTCAGGTCGTCCAGGTTCATCTGCTGGATTCGGGCGGTACGCCTGGGGGGGACCAGGTTCAGGACGCTCGCGTCGATTTCCGATTCGACCGGAACTCGAACGGTCAGGTCGCTCTTGATCCGGCACAGGCAGGCAAGCCTGTAACCGGCATCGATGTCGTCGCTGCTGAGAAGGTCCGAGATGCCCCCTTCTACCCGGCCTTTTTCGATTATTACCCTGCATTTCCCGCAAAACCCCTCCCCGCCGCAGGACGCATTCACGTGGACCCCTGCCTCCATGGCGGCGTGGAGGACATTGCCGGACTCGGCAAAGCTTATTTCCTTATCGTGAGGTAAAAATTTGACTCTATAAGTTTTCATTTCGAGTTTTCCGCTCCTCGGTAGGAGCAATCCGGAACCAAAAAGGGACAACTGAAGGAGCGCAGCGCGGTGGATGAAGAAGTGCCGCTAGGTGGACGAAGGAGCGTAGCGCCGTGGACAAGAACCGAGAACACACAAATGTTTTTGGATGAAGTAGCCGCTGAATCGAAAGCAATCGAGCGCTCAGTTCATCCCACATCGGACAGATACGGGATTACCTGAACGCTCATCCATCCGCGCCTCGTATTTCTATAGATTTTCTCCGGAAAAAGCAAGAATTCCGGATTTAAGTTCTCAAATTCCCCAATTCAAAACCATCTCTGTCAATCCTGCTAATCCTGCTAATCCTGTCTAAAGGCTTTTCTCTGCTACGAAAAGTTTCGGTGGGCTTCGCTACGCTTAGCCCACCCTACACGCCTTTTCATGGTTTCAGGGTGTCCCGAGAGGGACGTGAGCAACTGTCTCGAAAAGAGTTGATGGGTTGCGCTTCGCTCCACCCATCCTACGGATCTACGGGTATTTCATGGTTTCAGGGTGTCCCGTGGGGACATGAAGTGCTGCGGTGCATGATTTACCCGATATACACACGCGGCACACGCCCCGAAACGGCGCAGGTTAATTCGTAGGGAATCGTCCCTATTCGCTCGGCCACATCGAGCGCCTGGATAACCCCGCCGGGCGATTCTCCCCACAGCAGGGCTTCGTCGCCGACTGCAACGGGATCATTTTCAACGTTAACCATGATGTAGTCCATCGTTACCGTGCCAACGATCGGGTAGCGCCTGCCCCGGATCAAAACTTCTCCGTTGTTTGTGAGCCTGCGGCTAAGGCCGTCCGCATATCCAATCGGCAGGACGGCGATCTTTGTGGGCCCGGACGTTGTCCACCGTCTGCCATAACTCACGGGGTGTCCCCCGGGCATTTCCCGCAGGTGAGAGACATATGTTTTCAGTGACATGACCTGCCTGGGCTGGATGCACCGGGAAGTCTCATTTGACGGGTAATGACCGTACATCAGGATTCCGGGCCGAACGGCGTCGAAATAGCTCTCCGGAAGGTCGAGGATCGCCCCGCTTGCAGCCATGTGAACGATCTCCGGTCTTTTCGCGAGCTTCGCAAGCACTTCCCGGAATCTTGAAAGCTGAAGGTTCGCATAGCTCTTGTCTTTTTCGTCTGCCGTCGAAAAGTGGGTGTAAAGCCCTTGCCACATGCAGGCCTTTGATTCTGCAAGCCGGTCGAACAAATCGGCGGCCTTGTGTAAAAGAAGCCCTACTCTTCCCATTCCCGAATCGAGCTTGAGATGCACGCCTGCGCGCATCCCCGAATCGCCGCAGGCCTTCTCGACCCAGCTCAGATCCTGCCCTCCGAATATGGTGATGATAAGGCCTGCTTTTACAGCCTGTACAATATCGTCCGGAAAGATCCTGCCAAGGATGAGGATATGCTGGCTGACCCCGCTTTCTCTGAGTTCCATCGCTTCCTCGAACCTGGCGACGGCGAACATGGCGCACCCTTCCCGGGCAAGCCGTTTCGCAACTGGTATAGCGCCATGTCCGTAAGCGTTCGCCTTGATTATTGGAATCAAAGCCGAAGGATAGACCTTTTCGCGAATCCGTCCGATATTATGGGCAAGGTTATCAAGATTTATTTCCGCATAGGTCTTGAAGCTCATGAAATCCCCGCCCTTAAAAGCAATTCACCGCAGCACTTCATGTCCCCACGGGACACCCTGAAACCATGAAAAGGCCCGTAGGATGGGTGGAGCGAAGCGCAACCCATCAAGTCTTTTCGTAACAGCTTTTCACGTCCCTCCGGGACACCCTGAAACCATGAAAAGGCGTGTAGGGTGGGCTAAGCGCAGCGAAGCCCACCGAAACTTTTCGAAACAGAGGCGTTCGATAATTCCAAAAACCCGGTGGCCTGATTCGAGGGGCCAGGGCCGATCTTTAGAGAACGCAGAGAAAACAATAATTTATACACAAAATCCTGTTCAAAAACCAAGAAAAAGCGGGATAGAGGCGCGGGGTGGGCTAAGCGGACGCTCTGCTTCGAGAAAGGCTTGATGGGTTGCGCTTCGCTGCACC
>JBKQLC010000243.1:0-7121 GCA_052147195.1 Syntrophobacteraceae bacterium | reverse complement strand
AGGGCTTTGCGTTTAGCCGCAACCTCCTCTGGTGTGAGGGAAAGTGGTATCCACTTCTCTTTATGAGGATGGTCCTCGGGGGGATTGAGTTTTGACCCGCTCCCCGCACCCTGGGCAAGCGGCCACTCGCCGTAATGGACCAGGTAGATAAGCCACGTGGGTTTGAATTCAGGATGCTCCTTATTGAGATGTTTCCATGCCTGTTTGACGAAATAGTGAGTTGAGGCATGGTCTGGGTGCGTATCCTCAGGCGCGCTCGTCGCCAACATGTTGGGCCGGAAATCGGATAGCACACGCTCGATCTCCATTTGCAATCCCTCACCGGTATAACCTGCCTGAGGCTCAATTACTGAGAGCGCAGAAGGCCTGTTTTCCCTGGTGGTAGGGGAAGTGTATCGCTCCGCCTTCCCGCCCGGCTTGGAACGAAGTGCGGTCAACCCGCCGTCCGGAAACCGAAGGAAGATAACATTGCTCTCCTTCATTCCCAGCATGGCCAAGGCCTTCAGGGATTCGTACATGCGGTCTTCACCATACTCGCGGAAGTCCTTTGCCGTCGGATTGGATATATGACCTCCCATTTCCACTGCTTCAGGGAATCCGTCTCCGTTTGTCATAAAGACCACCTTCACACTTCCGCCTGTTTCGATAACGCGCTGAATGAGGCCTGCCGCTCCGAGGCTCTCGTCGTCCGGGTGCGGCGAAAAGACCATAAGACGCGTGTCTTTCGAGATGAGCTGCTCTATGGCCATCGGTTTTTCAGCGGGCTTCGGTTTTTCCGCCCGGGCGCCGGCAGGGGCAAGAGTAGCAACCGCGAACATCAGCATCAATAAGACTTGCAGCACGTCGACCTCCTCCCATTAGCAGCCTGACCCCTTGCGGGCGTTCCGGCTTTCTATCAACGCCAACCCAGCCCATGCTCACCATGAGAACCGGTTACTCCTTTAGCCTGACAACACTAATTTCATATTAGCATCATACAAGGTATCGTCAAGGACAACGCTGACAGGTGGAAAAACCAGATCCCCAACCACCGGCAAATCTTAAGTCATACGTCAGCTTGTCACTTCTTCTGTTCCCGATGTTCATCTGAGAAAAGGTTGCGGTATTGACCATATCCGTCCTTTTCCAAATCCTCTTTGGGTATGAATCTCAGGGCGGCAGAATTCATACAGTACCGCAGGCCGGTTGGCGGCGGTCCATCGTTGAAGACATGCCCGAGGTGGGAATCGCCGTACTTGCTCCTGACCTCGGTTCGCGTCGAAAAAAAGCTCCGATCCACTTTTTCCACAATGTCACCCGGCTCAAGAGGCCGCGTAAAGCTCGGCCATCCGGTCCCGGAATCATATTTGTCAAGCGAACTGAAGAGGGGTTCGCCTGAAACGATATCCACATAGATTCCTTCCTTCTTGTTATCCCAATACTCATTTTTAAATGGCGGTTCGGTACCCTCCTTCTGGGTCACCTTGTATTGCAGAGCAGTGAGTTTCCCCCGAAGGGTCTCATCATCGGGCTTCGAGTATTTGGCTTCCTGCATGCCCGGTTCGGCTGTTTGTGACTTAGCTTCAAGCTTATCCATATCCATGTTTTTCCCCCATGCTTTACTGATAAATTGATCCCGCCCGGAGCGGGCCCTGTAATAGCGGTAGCGCAGCGGATTTTTCTTAGAATAGCCCTGATGATACTCTTCCGCCCTGTAGAATTTCGAAAAGGGCACAATCTCGGTAACAATGGGCTTGTCAAAACGACCGGAACTTTCCAGTTTACGCTTTGACTCTTCTGCCGCAACCCGCTGCCCCTCATCATGGTAAAAGATGACAGTGCGGTACTGCTCGCCCCTGTCCACGAATTGTCCTGCCGGGTCCGTCGGGTCCACATGTTTCCAGAAAGAATCCAGCAGTTCACCGTAGCTCACCTTCGTGGGGTCGTAAATGACCTGAACCGCTTCCACATGTCCCGTTTTTCCGGATGAAACTTCCTCGTAGGTGGGATTCTCGGTACGGCCACCCGTATAGCCTGATATGACCTCGGTGACTCCGTTCACTTTTTCGAAGTCTGCTTCAACACACCAGAAACACCCTCCCGCAAATGTAGCTCTTGGTAATTCACTATGCTCTTTATCCACTGCTAAACTCTTTTCGGCTTGCTTGCCGTTCGAAGATACCAATCCAAACATTACAAGCCCTGCCAATACGATTAACGTGGTCAGCAAAATCGCTTTCATTCGCATTTTCTCCATTAGCATCTTTTTCATAAGCGTCTTTCCTGTCCGTTTCTCCCCCTGGGTCTTCACTGTGGGGGCAGCTTCTATTGCCGGTTTATCTCCAGTCTGGTGTAATGTAATCCCCAAAGGTAATGAAATCCCCAAAGGCACGTAAAGATTATGTAATGATTCAAAATGGAGGAACAAAAATGACTATCATCTCGAGGACCGCTCCCGAAAACCCCGGGAGAACAAGCCCTGGAAGCTTGCGGGAAAGCAGTAGGGTTTTTAAAGTATGCTTCGGATTGCCAAATGACCGGTGAAAAAACCTAAGGATGCGACTCATGGCAAAACCAGGCCCCGTTCTCATCGTTGAGGACGACAATAAAACCGCCTCGCTCATCAAGCTCTATCTCCAACGCGAAGGATATGATACCGCAGTTGCAGCGGATGGTGTCGAAGCCCTGAAGTTGGTCCGGCAACAAAATCCTGCGGTTGTCATTCTTGATATTATGCTGCCACGGCTTGACGGCTGGGAAGTGTGCCGCAAGCTGCGCGAATTCTCGGATGTCCCTATCCTGATGCTCACGGCAAGAGGCGAGGAATTCGATCGGGTCCTGGGGCTGACTATCGGTGCGGATGATTACATGGTCAAGCCGTTCAGCCCTCGAGAGCTCGTCGCTCGAATCAAGGCCATGTTGAGACGAACGAGTATGATCTCCAGGGATAGATCCGATAAGCTCAAGGTTGCGGGGCTGGTCCT
Organism: Syntrophobacteraceae bacterium; assembly: GCA_052147195.1. Lineage (GTDB taxonomy): Bacteria > Desulfobacterota > Syntrophobacteria > Syntrophobacterales > Syntrophobacteraceae > SbD1. Next base: position 4,158 of record JBKQLC010000243.1, on the reverse strand, counting down.
GGATAATCACAAACACGAAGTGATGGTGGATAATCGCCATATTGTCCTCACTCCATCGGAATTCAAGCTGCTCCGCTTGTTCATGGATGCACCAGGGCGGCTTTTTTCACGACAACAGCTCCTCGACGCGCTTTATCCTCAGGGCGAAGAGGTGGTTGATCGAGTGATAGATGTACATGTAGGTAAGCTGAGGCAGAAACTCGAAAAAGACCCCGCAAATCCACGATATATTTTGACGATAAGAGGCTTCGGCTACCGGCTGGCAGGCGATGAGCAGGAGGAATCTTTTTCATGAAACAGGGAATTCTCTTGAAACTCTTGGCTATCAATGTCCCTGTTGTTGCGCTGGTTATCCTGGTACTTTGGCTGGTGCTTGACACTCTTGCGGCCGATTATTTCTCCGTTCTCATGAAAGAGTACCGGATCAGCCCAACCGACGCGCACCAGATGTTCATCCACTCCGTGCACCGCTATCTTCTTCTGACCAGTGTCGGAGCATTGGTCCTGGGGGCGCTACTTAGCTATCTCCTCACTCAAATGGTACTGCGGCCCCTTTACCAGATGACGAAGACAACCCGCTTGATTTCAGGAGGCGACTATTCATCGAGAGTTCGCTCGGACTCACGCGATGAAATCGGCGAGCTTGCGAACGCTTTCAACCACATGGCCGCAAGCCTCGAACGCGTCGAACAACTTAGGAGGGACATGGTGTCGAATGTCGCTCACGAACTTCGCACGCCGCTGACAAACATCAGAGGATACCTCGAAGCCCTGCAAGACGGGGTTGTCCCCCCAACACAGGAAACGTTTCAACTGCTTCTGGAAGAGACGCTGCGGCTCATCCTCCTCGTCGAAAGCCTCTTACAACTGGCGAAGGCAGATGCGGCAAGATTCAGTCTTGAATTGGAGGAGGTAGATATTGCCGAATTGAGCTCCCACGTTTTGAAAAAATTCGACCTGGAATTCAAGCAGAAAAATATTCAAGTCATGGGGCAGCTGAGCGAAACCGGAACGCAGGTACTGGCAGACCGGGAAAAACTCAGCCGAGTGATAGAAAATCTTCTCAAGAATGCACTGCATTATACGCCTGAAAGGGGGGCCGTATCGGTCCGTACCGAGAGCTTCAGCCATGGGGTGAAATTCCTTGTCGAAAATAGTGGCCCGGGGATAGAAGCCAGGGACCTGCCTTTAATTTTCGAACGTTTCTATCGTGGAGAAAAATCTCGTTCCAGAGACTATGGCGGCACCGGAATTGGCCTCGCCATAGTAAAGGAAATCGTGGAAGCCCACGGCGGCAAAGCGTTCGTCGAAAGCACACCCGGCAAAACTCTCTTCTGGTTCAGCTTGCCACGCGGGGATAGTTCAGGAACGATCTGCTCATGATCGGGCAATTCTTTACCAAATCTTGACATTTCCTTTAACCTTTCTTGACCGCACATGTTTAAGCTTATCGAGAAGATGCCCCCGGATTGTCAGAAAGAGGCACAGGCTGACCCCATGCCCCAGGGGGAGTTTTCAAAACAAAGAGGCCATATTCGCGGTCAAGGAGACACTACAAAATGACTTCCCTGCAAAAGAGATTAACCGAGTTGGTCATGGCTCCAAGAGCCAGGCACATTTGGCTGGCGGTTGCGGCGTTTTTTCTGGGCAGCGCTTTTTGCCCGTTTAACCCACCTGCCGGGGACCAGCCACAAACAATGAAAGAGAGTGAATCAATGAACAGTCTATCGGAAAGCAAGGCCAGCGTGGAGACTCAGCACTTTAACGGCTTGGTTTCAGCGGCATCAGAAATCGAAACAGCAACGTTTGCTCTTGGCTGATTTTGGGGTGCGGATGCCCAGTTTGGTGGCATCAAAGGGGTGATTCGTACAAGGGTTGGGTATACCGGTGGTAATAAAGAAAACCCGACCTACCGCACTTTGGGTGATCATACGGAGAGCATCGAAGTAGATTATGACCCGAGCATAGTTTCATATGCGGATTTGCTCAAGGTTTTCTGGCAAGGCCACGACCCCGGCAGCCGCTCGTGGTCGAGGCAGTATATGTCAGCAATCTTCTACCACAGCGAAGAACAGAAAAAACTGGCTCTTGAATCCATGAAACGGGAGGAGGAAAGGACACACGGAAAGATATACACGGAGATATCGCCGGCATCGAGGTTCTACCGGGCGGAAGACTACCACCAGAAGTACTACCTGAGGCAGAAACCGGAAATGATAAGAGAACTCAAGGCGATATACCCGTCCAATGAAGACTTTCAGGATTCGACGGTCGCGGCGCGCCTGAACGGCTATCTTGCGGTAAAAGGCCCCCCCGCGGCAATTCAGGCTGAGCTTGAAGGTCTGCTGCCGCCGGAGGAAAGCAAAAAGCTGCTGGATATTCTCGGAGGGCCGGGCCGTTGATCGCAGGGTGCAGACAGGCTGGAGGCTCAGGGCCTTTTTCAAAAACCGTTAACCACTACACCATTTAGATTGACATTGGGGATTACCATGTTTAAGAGTGAATCCATCCATGCTGTGAAAATAGACTGGAGAATGGGACGCTCACGACCTGACACCGTGGCGTCTCATAATATTGATGGATATCTCCACGATACTCACTCGTCACCCCGGCGAAAGCCGTGGCCAGGTACCATTTAGCGTGTAACTTTCCAAGAAGACTTTGGAATGATGAATATGGCTGTTCACCCCAATGTAAATATCGTATGATTAACGGAATGATCCACTAGTTCACGGGCCAAAGGTTTCTCATCCCAAGTTTGCCACGACAAACCTGGGTTAGCATCATAAAGAACGTTTTTTCCCAATGATTACAGGCCACTACACCTGATTGGAAAGGGGGGGTGATTCCATTACTGATTCATAGTGCCGTAGGATGAAAAAAGTCAGAGGTCCGTCATAAAGCTTCAGTTCAACATCAACATACATAATTGAGGAGATATCACAATGAACAAACGCAGCAGGTATTTCGCAACTTCTTTAATCGTTTTTCTGTCAATCGGCATTTTCGCTGCAGCCGGATATTTATATGCTGCGCAAAGTGACGAAGCAATGATGAAGGGTCAGAAGGCGATGATGGAAGGTGCAAAGCAAATGATGGATGGAAACAAAACGATAATGGAAACAATGGAAAAGAAAGGAATTAAGGACGCAGATTTGACGACGTCCCAAAAGATGATGGCGGACGGCTATAGCATGATAAACAAAGGCGAAAGCATGATGGGCGGCAGCACAAAGGCCGAAGGCCAGGAGATGATAAAAAAAGGCGCAAAAATGATGCTGGATGCGCAGAAAACGACCAACGCCGTTGTTGAGAAACACCAAATGGTGAAGGAATGTTCGATCGCTCTCGACTCGTGCACGTATGCAGAAAAAAAGATAAACGAAGGTGCGTTGCAGTGGTTTTTTGGCGCCGGTGGCGCTTATTAGCAGTAACACTGCCCGCTCAAGCATGACAACTCGATCTCTTTAGGAATTCCATAGCCCCCTTAGGAACAAGTCGCATCCTAAGGGGGCATGCATATGGCCCCCTTCCCGGCATTGCCAAAATCGCGAATTCGTCATGCCGGGCGGTCCGCTCAGCGGACCCCGGCAAATCTCAAAAAAGGCTGATGCTTTCGTGATTACTAATACAGGCAAAAATCCGAATTCGCCCCGCGCCCTGCGTGCGCTCCGTACTAGAACCTGCACCAGCCCCTTTTGCTGATAGCCTGCGTGTTGATTGGAACATACACTCACGGCATGGCTTCTCCGGACGTCCCCTGAGCTTTTTCGCGCAGAATAAAACCCGGAAATGCCATCGGCATCCTTTGACAGTCATGTCGAGGTATTATCTTAGAAATTCGAGACGAATCTGTTACCCGAGATTTCGTATTGCCGCCGGCCCGGCTCCGGCCATACTTAAACCTTTTTCAGACGGAGATTGAAATGAGACTCTCGCACTTTAAATACTCCCTTCTCGCATGCCTTATCGTGATTCTTGCGGCATCTTTGGTCGGCGGAGTGGAAGGAATTACGTTGATCAGTACGGATCAATTGAAAGAAGATCTCACTAAACCGGAGATAGTCGTAATTGACGTGCGAGCCCCCCATGACTGGAATTCCAGCGAGTGGAAAATACAGGGTGCGCGGCGGGAGTCGCCTGCCGAAGTCGAGCAAT
>JBKQLC010000242.1:0-17588 GCA_052147195.1 Syntrophobacteraceae bacterium | reverse complement strand
ATCAAAAAAATATGGCCCCTGATATTGTCTGCTTTCCCGGATGCCAGGCTGCTTATTGCCGGGCCTGGATCTGAAAACATTGCCAGTTTTGCGGACTGCCCTTCCGGCGTGGAATTTCTTGGTTTCGTCGATGATCTTGAAAAATTGTACAAGGAAGTCACGGTTGTCTGCTGCCCTATTCTCTCCGGCGGAGGCACACGCATTAAAATTCTGGAGGCGGCAGCTTACGGAAAACCTGTGGTTTCCACGACTGTCGGAGCGGAGGGAATAGAGCTGCGGGATGGAGAAGAGATACTTTTGCGCGATGGCCCGGAATCGTTTGCCGAAGGCTGTATACAACTTTTAAAAGATAGAAGCTTTGCGGTCAAAATTGGCCGGGCTGCACGCTCGGTTGTGGCTCGAAAGTATGACAGGAATCATGTTATTGATAGGATCAGGATGACAATGGGCAACTCTGGAAATTGCAGCCATTGACCACGTAAGGGAGTTAAAGACACGATGATAATTGCCCAAGCGCCTATTCCGTGCTCACATCCGAAGCAACGCCGTAATATATCGAATGAGTCTTTATGCAATCGCACGCCTTAACGAGGGAACAAATGGTTGGTGGCGCCGGCGTAGGTATCTTAACTTTTGTTCCCGATCGTTGGGAAAGCTATTGGCAGTCACGACATCACATTATGTCGAGACTTGCCCTTCATTACAAGGTCCTATGGGTATCACCACCTACAAACTGGCGTGATGTGCCTGCGGCGAACCCTCGCTCGTTCTTCAAAACCGGACTCAAAAAGGCTTCAAGTTCGTTCTGGATATATTCACCAGAATACTTTCTGCCAGTTATTTACAGGCCAAAATGGGGTGCAAATACTCTTGAGCGACTCCGTATCAAAAGGATCAAGTCCTTCATTGCGGCAATGGGTATCAAGCGGTTGGTAGTTTATATTTGGAGGCCGGAGTTTGCCCCATACTCAAAAGAGTTTAATAGAGATTTGCTTTGTTACCATATCGACGATGAATATACGTTTTCCGATGCAGATTTACCAACAAGTTCTAATGAAACAAACTTAATAAAGAACGCAGATGTAGTATTTATTAGTTCGAAGACATTGATTCGTAAAAAAGGTAATTTAGCCAGTGATGTTCGCTATATGCCCAATGGTGTAGATTTTTCTCACTATAGAAGTATTGTTGATAATAACAACATATATCTACCTGAGTTTGATAATATTCCTGGCCCTCGTATCGGATATTCGGGCTATATTAAAGACGATCTCGATTTAAAATTGCTTTTGCGTATTGCTCGAAAAAGGAAGGACTGGTCACTCGTGCTGGTCGGACCAGTACAGGAAACACACCTCGCGATACGGGAAGATGTAGATTTACTTCGCCGCGAAAACAATGTGTACTTTCTTGGAGGTAAACGCCCGGAAGATCTACCGGGCTACATTAAGAAAATGGATGTCTGCCTGATGTGTTATCGAAAGAACATGTATACCCATTACATATATCCCATGAAGTTACACGAGTATTTAGCCTGCGGGAAGCCAATCGTAGCTGCTGAGTTGGAGAATTTAAAGGAATTCAGCAATGTTTTGTACTTTGCAGACAACTCAGAAGAATGGATTGACAAAATCCAAATTGCCCTTGGCAGCCGAGGTCCCGAGATGGAGATCAAAAGGATCGAAGTGGCCAGCCAAAACAGTTGGGATCAGCGAGTGAACACCATAAGGTCAATTATCGAAAAAAAACTACAACGTGACTCATAAGGAATGTACACACCGATGGCCCGTTACTGAGCAGGCAAGCCCTATTCACCCGTTTCCACGCCCCGCGAGGACTACTTAACGCCCGCGAGGCCGACTATCAGCGATAAACCACTACCTGGGCGATATGATGTTATCCGGAATCCCAAGCAACCCTGTGATCATTTCCACTTGCGCCGCCCTGCTTAGCGGAGGACTTGCTTTTTACTCCCTTATCAGGGCAGGCCGCTCATTTTCAAACATTGCCTTTTCCCTGGGTATGCTCGCCCTGGGGCTCGAAGCTGTTTTTTCGATTTTCAGTTTGCAGGCGACTTCCGAGCGAGATCTCATCTTCTGGGAAAACTGCAGAGTTGCCGTCGAGGGCTTTATCCTGGGAATCTGGCTGATTTTCAGCGTACGCTACGCCAGGGCAGGTTCGGCTTCCGCTTACGCGAAGACAACATGGACATGGGTCGCTCTGGCTATCTTTGCTTTCCCGCTCCTGCTGGTAGTATTATTCCGGGACATTTTCTTCTTTAAAGCCAGCCTGGGTATCAACAGGTGGACGCTGCTCCTGGGATGGCCGGGTTATCTCTACAGCTTGGTCTGCCTTCTTGGGGCCGTGCTCATCCTGATGAATCTGGAGAGGACACTCAAAGCTTCTTCTGCCGGCACGCTGTGGAGGATAAAGTTCCTGGTAATCGGGCTGGGTTGCCTTTTTGCCATTCACATATATTCGGCCACTCAGCAGTTACTTTTTCAGCACTTTGACAGCGACCTGTGCACGGTCGATTCCAGCGCTCTCCTGATCGCTGACCTGCTTATCTTGTTCTCTATGCTCCGCAATCCCTTCCAGCAAGTAGATATCTATATATCTCAGCAGTTTCTGTATAATTCGTTTACCGTGCTCATTGTGGGCATATACCTTTGTTCTCTGGGGGTCGTGGCTAAAATAGCGGTTTACCTGGGGGCCGGCGAAAACTTTTTCCGGAATGCTTTATTGTTTGCAATCATGCTCGCAGGGACTCTCGCCCTCCTTTTTTCCGGCTCAATAAAGCATGGGATCAGGAGGTTTATAAGCCGGCACTTTCAGCGTCCTCTTTATGATTACCGCAAAGTCTGGAGTACATTGACCAGCAGGACAACATCCCTTGTCAATCTGAAAGATCTAGGCACGGTCGTAGTGAACTTTATCGCCGAAAGTTTCGAAATATCTAATGTCACTCTGTGGCTTCTGGATGAGGCCGGAAAACAGCCATCGATGTGCAGCTCTTCCTATTTATCCAGCTCGCCCGAGCGCAATAGCGATCTCGTGAAAGAAATAAACTTTCTGATGAATTCCCTGGATGGGAAGGAGTCGCCGATCGATTTGAAACGCCCCGATCATCCCGGTTCCTACAGCCTGTTCGCAAAGAGTGACCCGACAACGCGCTATTGTGTGCCGCTGGTGGCTGCAGGCGAATTCCTGGGGATAATGACTCTGAGTGACCGGCAAAATGGCCCTGAATTCTCCATTGAGGACTTCGATCTCCTGAAGACGATTGCAGAACAAACGGCTGTTCATATTCTAAATGTAAAGCTGTTCGAAAATCTCGGTAAAGCAAAAGAGATGGAAGCATTTCAAAACATGAGCACTTTCTTCGTCCATGACATGAAGAATCTCGCTTCCACTCTCTCTATGTTTTTGCAGAATCTTCCGCTCCACTATGACAACCCGGAGTTTAGCAAAGATATCCTCGAAATGATTTCCGGCAGCGTGAATAAAATTCAGAATATGTGCACCCGTCTGTCCTCGCTGAATCAGAATACTGTGCTGCAGACGATTGATGTCAACCTCAACGATCTTGTCCTCTCGGGAATATCCGGTCTGCAAGGTTCCCACGGTCTGGTTATAGAAACGGACCTTGGCTCTGTCCCAAGGGTTTGCGTCGACCCCGAACAAGTGCAGAAGGTGTTACTGAATCTTATTCTAAATGCACATGAGGCAACAAAAGGCAGTGGGTGTGAAATCAGAGTAAAAACGCTGCATGAAACCGGTTACGTCGTGATTTCAGTGATAGATAAAGGTTGCGGTATGTCGAGGGAGTTTCTGGAAAAAAACCTCTTCAAACCTTTCCAGACTACAAAGAAGGCCGGTTTGGGAATTGGGCTTTTCCAGTGTAAAATGATAGTCGAAGCCCACAGAGGCAAGATTGAGGTTGAAAGCGAAGAGGGCAAAGGGAGTAATTTTCGCATTCTGCTGCCCATAGGTTAATTGCAACCAACTTGTAGCTAATGCGTACATCGTGATGAACCAAAAAGGAAAGCAGGCTTGATAGATTTGCACAAACCCATTCTCGTCTCCGGTGCTGCCGGGTTCATAGGTTTTCATATTGCTTTGGCACTGCTCAGAGAAGGGCTGCCTGTTATCGGCCTGGACAATATGAACGATTATTACGATCCGGGACTGAAATACGACCGGTTGTCGATGCTCGATCGTGAACCTGGATTCAAATTTCTCGAACTCGATCTACACGATGGTCCCTCGATTGAGGGACTGTTCAAAGATCACGCCTTTGACACTGTAATCCACATGGCCGCTCAGGCAGGTGTGCGTTACTCGCTCATTAACCCTCATGCTTATATCCAGAGCAACATCACTGGTTTCCTGAATCTGTTGGAAGGGTGCAGGAAGAAGCAGATTAAACACCTGGTGTTTGCATCTTCGAGTTCGGTTTACGGAGGAAACGAGAGGATCCCTTTTTCAGTCCACGACAATGTGGACCACCCCCTCTCACTGTATGCGGCCACCAAGAAGGCCAACGAACTGATGGCCCACACTTATGCGCACCTTTTCCGTATTCCCTGCACCGGGCTTCGTTTTTTTACAGTTTATGGTCCATGGGGAAGGCCCGACATGGCGGCTTTTCTTTTTACTCGTGCAATTCTGGCCGGAGAGCCGATCAAGGTGTTCAATAATGGTCATTTGAGCCGGGATTTCACGTATATCGATGACATAATCGGAGCGATGCAAAAAATAATTAGAACCCCTCCCGAACCAAATCCGGAGTGGAATGGCCTTTGCCCCGATCCTGGTTCGAGTTTTGCCCCTTATCGCATATACAACGTCGGGAGCAACAGGCCGGTCCAATTGCTCGAATTTATTAAAATCATCGAAGACCTGCTCGGTCTGGAGGCAAAAAAGGAATTCCTGCCGATGCAACCGGGAGACGTACCGGAAACTTATGCTGACATTCGGGATATTAAGGAGGATTTTGGCTTCTGCCCCAGCGTTTCGATCCGGGAAGGTCTTGCAAGTTTCATAAAGTGGTACAAAGAATATCAGGAAAAAAAAACCTAGACGGGATTCACACCAGGGATGGCTCAAGAGCGGGCACTTGGCTGGCGAGCAGTCTCAGTGGCTAACAAAGCCGAGCGGCAAGATTTTTTCCGGCCCCCGGCACGTCCTGAGAAAGGAACGGGCATGGATAAGCCCAAGCTGATGATTGTCGACGACGACGAGAACATTTTGTTGTCGATGAAATGGGCCTTTACTAAAGACTACGAGATATTTTTGGCTTCCAGCAGACAGGAGGCCACAGACATATTCCTGCGCGAGCGCCCGCCTCTCATAACTCTCGACCTTGGTCTGCCGCCCAACTCCAGAGGAGTGGAAGAAGGATTTCTTGTGCTATCCTCCCTGCTGGAAGAGGACCCCTTCGCCAAAGTTATCATCATCTCGGGCCAGGAAGAGAGACAGAACGCGCTCATAGCAATTGGACAGGGAGCCTACGATTTTTTTTGCAAGCCTATCAAGGTCGAAGAAGTAAGCGTGATTCTACGGCGAGCGCTCCGTGTTTACCAGTTGGAAAATGAACACCGACAGCTCCAGGCGGTACGCTCCTGGGACTCATTTGGGCGGCTTATGGGAACAAGTCCTCAAATGCAGCAGGTTTTCTCCGTTATTGAAAAAATAGCTGCAACCGAAGCTCCGGTTTTGATTCAGGGCGAAAGCGGCACAGGGAAAGAGTTGGTTGCCAAGGCCATTCACTCCAAGAGCCACAGAAATGAAGGGCCATTTGTTGCGATTAATTGTGCCGCAATCCCAGAGACCTTACTCGAGAGCGAATTGTTCGGCCATGAGAAAGGGGCCTATACGGGGGCGCATACTCTGAGAAAAGGCCGAACTGAACTGGCTAACAAAGGTACTCTGTTCCTGGATGAAATAGGTGATTTACCACTAATGCTTCAGGCCAAGATTCTCAGGTTTCTCCAGGAGCACACTGTCGAGCGTATCGGAGGAAGGAAAGAAATTCAGGTAGACACAAGGGTGATAGCCGCAACAAACACGGTCATCGATCAGGCAATTCGAAATGGGCGATTTCGAGAAGACCTTTACTATCGTTTAAGCGTAGTGAAAATCTCAATGCCACCGCTCCGGGAGAGAGATGGCGATATCAGGCTTTTGGCAGTGTACTTGATGCGCAAATATTCGGAAGAAAACAGGAAGAAACTTCTCGGATTTGCCCAGAGCGCTTTCATGGCTCTTGACACTTATCATTGGCCCGGAAACGTGAGAGAACTGGAAAACCGGATTAGACGAGCTGTCATCATGGCACAGGGCAATAAAATAACCATTGATGACTTGGAACTTGGTCCGGATAAAACGACCGGCAGGATCAGTCTTAAAGAAGCCAGGGGAAAAACTGATCGCGAGCTGATTCTAAAAACTCTTGCATTAAATAATTTCAATCTGAGCAAGACAGCCGTTGATTTAGGTATTAGCCGTCCCAACCTCTACGAAATCATGGAAAAACTTGCCATCAAGAGGTCCAATCAGTAACTTTCCGATCTACTCCTGTTGGGCGGCCCATCATGATCGGTTTGAAAATTGCGAATACATCAGGAGGTGGGATATGAGGCATCTCACAGCGGCGTCAATCTCTGCTTTACGCCGCATGGTCCCGCGCAGCAAACCCTTCCCTCCGGAAAGGAACGAACCTCAGTAATCGAGTCGTTCCATTCTGTTCAAAACACTATATTTTATTAGCCTGCCGTTCAGATCTTACCTCGTCTTTTATCCGCTTTACATTTCCGCGCCCCAGCCCCTTCACTTCGCAGCCCAGCTCAAAATAGCGCCGGATTTCCTTATCTGAAAGAATCCCGAAACAATCTATCACCGCTACCGGCTTTCCAGTCATCGCCATTAAGTCGTCGGCTGAAAGACACAGGTAGGGTTCATGGCGCACTGCAAAAACCACGGCATCGGCCCCGCGAACCGCTTGGGCCATATCTTTGCTGACAGTGAGTTCTTTCAGGTTTTCCTGGTTTCGAAAAAACCTCGACCAGGAATGGCCGGGCGCGGGGTATGTGTCCTGTTTCTCAAATTCCCACCAGTGCTTGACATAAGGATCGTGGACGGAAATGTCCGCCCCCATTTCGGCAAGCTTTCGAACAAGCATTTCCGAGCCGCTGTAACGTGTGTCCCCGACATCTTCCCTATACGATGCACCGAATATGGCTATTTTACAGGCCGCGACGATTTTCCCCATGTTGCGCAGAGCATCGCGGACCAGACGAGCGACATGAAGCGCTCTTGTATCGTTTATGTCGATCGCTTGGGGGGTTATCTTGAATATATCGTCTTCGAACCCTAAAAGGGTCTGGTAGGCCCAGATGCCAAGTCCTCCGTCCTTTGGCAGGCAGTAACCTCCTATTCCCGGTCCTGGAAACATAATGTTGGAATGGGTGGGCCTAACCTTTATCGCTTCTATGACCTTGATGATGTCCACGCCGTTTCGCTCGGCAAAAACGCTCCACTCATGTAGAAAGGCCAGAATTGTGGCTCGGTAGGAATTCTCGACCACCTTGCAGGTCTCGCTTTCAATAGGCGTTTCCAGGACGGTCAGTGGAAATTCTTCAACGTTTAGAACATCGGACAAAAAGCTCTGCACTTTCTGCTTCGATGCCTCGTTTACACCGCTGCACACCCGCCAGAAGTCCCGTATGGAAGACACGTAATTCTTACCAGGCATAACCCGCTCGAAGGAATGCGCAAGCAACGGTTCAGCCCCGATGCCGCGGCTCTGGAAAGCCTTCTTGATTATCGGATATGCGACGTACTGGGTCGTTCCGGGCGGAACAGTGGTTTCGATCAACACCATGCATCCAGGGTTGATCTTCTCCCCGATTATTCTGAGACAATCTTCCAGAGCAGCAATATCGGCGCACCCCTGGCGCACGTTTCCAAGCGTATCCTTCTGATAGTCGCATTGCACATCAACCACTATAACGTCGGCTAGTGAAAGAACCTCGTAAGTATACGTCGCTATAAGTGTCTTTTTTTCTTTGACGCAGCGGTAGATAAGAGGCCCCACATTGGGATCTTCGGCCTCAACAGGTGCGATCCCCCGATTGAGATATTGGATTTTCCAGAACGATCTGGTAGAGGGCCGCTGCATTCCTATAACAAACTTGGACGGCGTCCCCGTGGCCTTGTTCACCGAATCCGCCACGACCCCAGCCATGACGGCGCCGACAAAGCCTACTCCCATGACCACCACTATCTCACGCCCCAAACGGCGCTGTTCCTCGACAATTTTTCTGACCCGCTCGAATTCCGCTTCGTGGTCTGCTTTCTTTGGAATAGGAAAAGCCTCACCGGACGGGCATGTGGAATAGACATCGGCAGTAGATTTCAGCTCTTGAGACTCTTTGTTTTGCATTCCCAGTCTTATCCTTTCCTAATCAACGACGATGAATAATCAAGCAACCGATTGCGCAGGGGGATGAAAAATGAATATGACCTGGCTCGATGGATGATAACTTCGAGCCTCGAAATCCACCCGAATTGAGCTGCGGGCTGCAGCGCTCAGAAGCCGGTTAATTGCCTTTACTTCCCACATTCAATGCGGAAAGGCAACAAAGAACAGATTGCAATAAAACCTCCCCGGCTGAATTTCTTAATCCATGCAAGCAAAATTTGCAAAAGGTAAACATTCCCTCCTGTCGTATGGTCAGGCAAATATACTTCCCACCTGTACGATCCGGTGGAAGGGCCTACCAAAGCCGAGTGGCGTTAATTCCGGGAAAACCGAGGCTGATTATTTTTTCTGCTGTCTTCGAGACATCATAAGGAACGAAGCGAATTTCGACACTCTTCTGGATCGTGTTCCACAGAGCGTATTTAGCATTATTATTGTGCCCGTCCCGGGGTTGCCCTACACTGCCAACACTAATTATGTATTTGGCCTGAGAATCAAGCGTGAAAATCCCCTCTCGGAGGTTGTGATGCCTAACGGTGGCATCAGCGAACGAAATGGCTTCCAATGTATGAGTGTGACCGACAAAACAAATCTGCTCGTCCATCTTGCTGAAAATTTCCTCCAGGCCCTCATCGTCCAATTCGAAGATATATTCAGTGATTGAATCAGGGGGGCAGCCGTGAACGAAAAGAGCCTCCTCGAAGACCAATGTGGCATCCAGATCCCTAAGCCAGTTGAGTGTTTCCGCAGAAATCAGACTCTCAGACAAAACCAGGGATTCTCTTGCAGTCTCGTTAAACCAGTACAGAAAATCAGCCCGGGCGAGCGCCAGTTCATGATTGCCCATTATAGATGGAATTGAACGAGAACGCAGGAGTTGGACGACCTCTTCGGGATTGGGACCATAGCCAATTAAATCACCGAGACAAATAACGGAGTCTGCCCCGATTTTATCTATATCGGCCAATACCTCCCTGAAGGCTTCAAGGTTTCCATGAATATCTGAAATGACGGCGACTTTCATCAACTGCGGGACTCATCAATTTTTAACTTTTTGTCTGTAAGCGCCAAGCCCCGCGGAATCATACCGCTTTCTTTTCGTTCTTGTTCGTCTTCAGTTTCTGAACCGATTCGGCTGTAGGCTCCGGCGCTTTGCGAACCAAACTTGTCTGGCCTGGGAAGATAAGCCGGAAAGTGGTTCCCTGCGCCGGTGAGGAATCAAGCTCCATCAGGGCGCCGTGTTTTTCGACTATCTGTCTCGATATACTGAGACCCATACCCGTTCCCTCGGGTTTTCGCGTAAAGAAAGGGTCAAAGATGCGGCCCTTGTCTTCTTCTAAAATGCCTGACCCCGTATCGTGAATCTTAAGGACTTGCCCCTGCGACTCCTCGTGCAGGGAAGTGCTTATTTTCAATTTCCCGCCACCTGGCATCGCCTCGATGGAGTTGATTATCAAGTTCATCAATACCTGGCAGATCTGGTTGAAATCCATGACCACGGGGGGCAGGTCTTTTCGCAGACCGGTTGAAACCTCAACCTGTGCCTTTATCAGATACATCTTGGACATATCCAGGCAGTGGTGCACGACTTCATTAAGGCTATGGGGCAGGAACTGAGGGTCACGGGGCCGGGCGAAATGGAGCACCTGCTGAATGATACGATCCATCTTGCGTATTTGCTGAAATACATCCTCAAACATCTCCTGCTGGGCTGGTTTTAATTCCAGCTCCCGCCTGAGCATCTGGGTATTGAAGCTTATGGTAGCCAGCGGGTTCCGAATTTCGTGGGCGATTCCTGCGGCCAACGTTCCCAGCGCCTTGAGCCGCTCGGACTGTTGAAGGCGTTGCTCAAGCTTCCTGGCTTCGGTGGCGTCCTTCTCATAATAGACCACACGCTCGAGGTCTCCAGCCACGTTAAAGACAGGAAATGCGTAATAGTGGTAGTAGCCTCCCCAGCGCGGGTGGGGGCCCTCCCTTCGAATGGGCTGAGCGCCCCACAAACATGCCCAGATGGGACACTCGATATGGGGTTGCTCGGTCCCGTAGATTACCTCAGGGTATTTTTGCCCGATCAGCTTCGGCCCGTAAACCATTTGGCTGGTGCTGTTCACCCGAAAAATCCGCATCCTTTTATCGACCAGGAAGATGGCATCCTGGATGGCGTCAAAGCTGATCTCCAGTTCGCTTTTCGCACGTTCTACCGAGTCGAAAAGTGTTGCATTTTGGATGGAAACCCCGAGCTGGTTTCCAATGGCCCTCAGCAGTTCGCTTTGGGCCTCCCCTAATTTATACGTTCCGTCATTTGTGACATAAAGCAACCCTACGACATTCTTATGTGACATAAGAGGGATGCAGATGATTTCATCTACTCCCTCTTCTTGCATGCGCTCTCGCAGGGCGGCAAAGGTAATCTTAGAGATCGGAAACCACCGGATCGGGTCCTGATCGTCATACCTGCCCATCATCTCTGGTGTCATAGTCAGGTATTGGATACAGTTTAGGAGTGTAGGAGAGAACCCGTGGTGGGCCGCAAGCTCCAGCAGCCACTTTTCATCCAATGATTCCTTGACGAGGTATAAGGCCCCCATTTTGAACTGAAGAGTCCCGAGAATATTTGAAAGCGCGCGCTGTAGTACATCCTGAAGATGTGGAGAACTGTAGAGAGCCGAAGAGATATCGTAGAGTATTTGCAGTTCAAAATGCCGGGTCAAATCCTCCTGTTGACGCTTATCGGATTTTGCGCCAATTGTCTTTGACTTTTTGGACTTCATTTTCAATAACAGTTCTGCCAAATGATTTGTGACAATACGGGATCAGGGCTTGGCCGAACGCCTGTTCATTGCTTCCCATTGAGAATAAATTACCTGAGCTACGCGTATGGACGCGGCATCCACCATTTTCCCATCCAGGGAAAGTGATCCCAATCCCACCGCCTGGGCCTGTTCATATGCCTCCAGAATTTTTGCCGAACGCTCGAAATCCTCATGAGAAGGAGAATAGACTTCATTTACAATTGCAATTTGATCCGGATGAATCACCCATTTGCCATCATACCCCAGCGCAGCGCCCATCATGCACGAACTCCGCAGGCCTTCCGGGTCTTTGTAGTCTCCGTAAGGGGCGTCGATAGCTGCAAGACCGGCCGCCTTTGCCGCCATTGCCATCCGGCTTAACGGAAAATGGAACCTGTGGCCAGGGTAGAAATCCTCCTTATCACCATGACCGCTGACACCCTTGCTCAACATGGTCATGGAGGCGCTGTAATCCGCAACCCCGAAGACCAGCGTCTCAACCCTCGGCGAACTGAGCGCGATTTCGCCTGCCCTGAGCATTCCCAATGCCGTTTCGATCGAAGGCTCAAGCCCGATCGGCCTTTTAAGACCCAGGCTCAGCTCTATCTGGGTCAGAAGATAATCGATCGCTTTTATTTCCGCCGGGTCATTGACCTTCGGGACAACTATCGTATCGATGTATTCACCTGCTTCTTCGACTATATCAATTATATCGCGGTAGGCAAAGGGCGTATCCATTGCGTTGATGCGATACGACCTGACCTTTGCCTTCCAGTCCTGTTCCTTGAAAGTGGATACAGCCCGCTTGCGGGCCTCCGCTTTTTCATTAACCGGCACGGAATCTTCGAGGTCCAGCATGATAACGTCAGCATCGAGATTGAAGGCCTTGTTGACCATCTTTTCGCGGTTTGCGGGAACAGAAATTATAGAGCGGCGAAGCCGAGCTGAGTTTTTCATATGATCTCCTTCAGACGTAGAAGTCAGCGTGGGCGGGAATACACCCCGCCGCCGGGGAAGCAGGGAGCGGGGAGCGGGAGACAGAGAATAAAAGCAGGGATTGGAACTGCAAGCAAGGAACAAAGAGCTTCCCGCTCCATGTTCCTTGCTTTCGCTTTCCATGCACTGAAACCTTAACCCTTCTTCACAACCATTGGAACCGCCGTGGATGCGCTATCCTCCTTTGGGAGCTTCTCCTTCGCGAGCGTCTCCTTTATGGCAGCCCGGGCGGCGGCAAGAGTGGCAACCGGGATTCTGTATGGTGAGCAACTGACATAATCGAGCCCTATCCGGTGGCAGAATTCGACTGAACTGGGGTCGCCTCCGTGCTCGCCGCAGATACCGATCTTGATATCGGGACGGACGGAACGTCCCTTGTGAACGGCGATCTCCATGAGCCCGCCGACCCCCTTCTGATCGAGCCTGGCGAAAGGATCGTACTCCCATATCTTGTTTGCCACATAGGCAGGAAGAAACTTGCCCGCATCATCACGGCTGATACCGAATACAGTCTGAGTAAGATCGTTGGTCCCGAAAGAGAAAAATTCCGCGTACTCGGCGATTTCGTCAGCGGTCATTGCTCCGCGAGGCACTTCGATCATCGTCCCGATATGGTATTCGATGTCGACCTCATACTCTTCCATAACCTCGCGGGCAACGGCTTCCACGATATCTCTCTGGTTTTTGAACTCAGCAGCGTCGCCGACCAGGGGAATCATTATCTCCGGCCGCACGTCCATTCCTTCCCTCGCAACCTCACAAGCGGCTTCCATAACCGCTCTGGCCTGCATCCGTGTGATTTCCGGGTAGGTCACTCCTAGACGGCATCCGCGATGACCGAGCATAGGGTTAGCCTCATGAAGACTGACCACCTTGGCAAAGAGCTGCTCGTAAGGAACACCCAACTTGGTTGCAAGCTTCTGAATGGCCTTATCATCGGTTTCTTTGGGGAGAAATTCATGGAGGGGAGGGTCAAGCGTTCGAATAGTCACCGGTTTTTCTCTCATGACTTTGAAGAGACCCTTAAAATCTTCTTTTTGCATCGGCAGCAACTTGGCCAGGGCCCGTTCCCGCCCCTGGGAGTTCTCGGCAAGAATCATTTCGCGAACGGCTTCGATCCGGTCGCCTTCAAAAAACATGTGCTCGGTGCGTGTGAGCCCTATCCCCTCCGCCCCGAAGGCTATGGCTTCCTCGGCCTGGTTCGGCTGATCGGCGTTGGTCCATATCTGAAGACGGCGGAACTCGTCCGCCCAGCCCATCAGAGCCACGTAATTCTGGTATATCTGAGACCTTTGCGGGGCGAGACTCTTGTCTATGATAACACGAAGCACTTCCGAAGGCCGTGTCGGAATCTGGCCGGCAAAAACGTCTCCGGCGGAACCGTCGAGTGAAAGGTATTGACCTTCCCTGATTACACGGTCGCCTATCGTCATTCTCCGGTTGTGGTAATCGATTTCGAGGTCCGAGCAGCCGACCACGCAGACCTTTCCCATCTGGCGGGCAACAAGGGCGGCATGCGACGTCATCCCGCCGCGCGCTGTCAAAATTCCGCGCGAGGCGTGCATTCCACGAATGTCGTCAGGGGAGGTCTCCAGACGGACCAGGATGACCACCTCGCCTCTCATAGCCCATTCTTCGGCATCGTGAGCGTTGAACACCACCCTGCCCGTGGCAGCCCCCGGACCGGCGTTCAGACCGCTGGTCAGCAAGTTGCCGTCCTTGACCGCGTCCCTTTGAGCCTTGGGGTCGAATGTGGGCCGCAGGAGTTGGTCCAATTGATCGGGATCTACCCGCATCAGTGCTTCCTGTTTACTTATAATGCCTTCCCGAACCATATCCACGGCAATTTTAACAGAGGCGAAAACCGTTCGATTGCCGGCCCGGGTCTGCAGCATCCACAGTTTCTTATTTTCGATAGTGAACTCGATGTCCTGCATGTCACGATAATGCCGATCCAGCTTGGAGCGAATGAGCTCGAGCTGGTCATAGATCTCGGGCATCGTCTCATCGAGGGATGGACCACTGCCCTCGCTTTTCTGCTGCCGGTTAATGGGCTGGGGAGTCCTGATGCCCGCAACGACATCCTCGCCCTGAGCATTGATCAGGTACTCGCCCCAAAACACATTCTCCCCCGTCGCTGGGTTGCGCGTGAAGCCCACGCCGGTACCGCAATCCTCTCCCATATTCCCGAATACCATGGATTGCACGCTTACGGCCGTGCCCATCGTATCCGGAATGTTATTGATCTCGCGATAGGCGATCGCTCGGGGATTGTTCCATGATCCAAAAACCGCAGTGATGGTTCCCCAAAGCTGATCCCAGGGATCATGCCGGAATTCCACCTTTTTGCGTTCGCGAATCAACGCTTTGTAACGCTCGACCAGTTCCTTTAGATCGCTGGCGGAAAGCTGATTGTCGAACTCAACACCACGTTTGTTCCTCAATTCCTCGATCAACTCGTCGAAGGGATCGTGCTCGTCTTTTGCCTGGGGCTTCAAACCGAGCACCACGTCCCCATACATTGCGATGAACCGGCGGTAGCAATCATATGCAAACCGTTCGTCTCCCGTCTGCTTGATCAGACCCAGCACGGTATGATCGTTGAGGCCCAGGTTCAGAACGGTGTCCATCATTCCCGGCATGCTAATGGCTGCTCCGGAACGCACCGAAACAAGCAGCGGGTTCTCGGGGTCGCCGAATTTGCGGCCCATAATCCCCTCGAGCCTGTGCACGGCCTCTTCGACCTGGCCTTTCAACTCAAGCGGATACTCGCCACTGTGCTCATAATAATAAGTGCATATATCAGTGGTTATTGTGAAACCGGGCGGCACGGGAATGTCCATTTGGGCCATTTCCGCAAGGTTGGCGCCCTTTCCGCCCAGGAGAGCCTTCATCTTGGCGTTGCCATCCGCTTTCCCTTCTTCAAAGAAATAAACATAATCAGGCATAAATCTCTCTCCTTTCAATCTGGACATTTCCGCTTGGAAAAGGTGTAAGGCAGGTCGAGTAACGTAATCATAATACATCACAACTTCGCTGGTACTGCAAGAGGATAACGAGCAGCAGGGAACAGAAACAGGAAACGGGAAGCGGGAATCGAGAATTTCCTTCTCTCTTCTTCCCACTTCCCGCTTCATAACGAGCAGGAAGCAAGGAGCAAAAGCTTCCCGCTTCCTGATATATCAGATTTCAAGCCATGAGTCGGAATAGAGCGTTTGGCCCATGATCACTTTGGTCGTCTTGACGTATTTGAGTTCCTCCTCCGAAAGAGACTTCAAATCGATGGGCTGTCCGTCCTCTACCTTATGGACAAGGGCTTCCAGTTCAGGATGTTTGCCTCGGGCAATTTCGTGGAGCTTGGTATCAAAGCAATCGACAATTGCGGAATACAGCCCATGCCGCTTAAGAATGATCAGCATGACCTGGTTCAGGATCGGGCGCAGGTGCTCGGGTGGACCGTTGGAAACGTTCGAAAGCCCGATGGTGCTTCTGCACCCCGGAGCGATATCTGCGAACATTTTCATGAACTCCAGGACGCTCATGATCTGAATCTGCTGCACATTGACCGGCGTTTGAATAGGATCGACGTATATACGTTCGGGATTTATGCCGAATTCTCCCGTGGCCTTGAACACCAGCTCGGCGCAAAGCGCTCCCCGTTCGTTTTCATCCCTCGGCATTCCTTCAGGCCCCCAGAGCAGACCGACAAATTCAGCGTCATACTTTGCGGCAAGCGGAAGGAGCGCTTCCATCCTCTCGGGCCGGACCATAATCGAATTGATGAGCGGCCGGTTTTTCTTGCATGCTTTGAGGCCGGCTTCTATCGCTTTGATGTTCGAAGTGTCCAGGGCAACAGGAACGTCCACCACTTCTTCTATCGCCGGGACGAGCCAGCTCATGAGTTCCACTCCGGTCTTCCCCGCCGGACCGATATTCAGGTCTATCCAGTCCATTCCGGCTTTGGCCTGTATGATTGCAAGCTCCTGAAGGGGTTTGGCTTCTTTTGCCTTCAGGGCAGCCCCATACGTTTTGCTCATTATGTTGAGGTTTTCACCTATCAGCTTCATTCTGCCGTCTCCCGTCTATGCCTTCCAGTTCTTCAGGTACTTAGGAATCTGGCTGGCTTCCCTCGGACCCACCGAGATGGTCCAGCCGGTGCCCAGTTCTTCCTCCAACTCGCCGCTTATACCGGCCGCATACCCTGGGATAATAAGGTTTTTGTGTTTCACCTTATCCTTGATTCCACACTTGTTGACAAATGTCCCGACGGATTCACCTGAAAACTTTCCGGCGGCCCATGCGGTCATGACCGAGAGACCTTCGGTGTCCTGTACACAAAGCCATGACGGCACTCTGCTGGACTCAATCTCACCCGAAACGATGAAGTAGGTTAGCGAGAAGTTGCAAGTCACAAGCACAGGAGAGTTTTCGTCGGGGTTGTTGATTGGATAGATTCCCTGCTCGGCTGTCATCGGCCGTTGCGGGTCGGTGTAGATATTGAGCCGTTCGAGAAGAAGAGGAAAAATCACGTGCGGCTGGAGGTCGCCCATGACCATTATCGCACCGTATTTGGCCACAAAAGTAGCGGCCACAAGGGCCTCCTCCATTATCCCGTCGCCCATTTCATTGGCCATGATGATAGTGGGGAACCCGAGTGGGCGGAACCGGTCCTTGAGAGCGGCGCGGCGGATCAGAATCTGTTCTTCGAAGGCTTTCTTCAGCTCACGCGTTCCGGTGTCGATCACAATGTCCTTGAGCCCCATTGCGGACAGTTTTTCGGTAAGCGCGATAACACTGTCCAAAGAGCCGTCCCCCTTTGCCACCAGCGGGCAGCCGGCCGCCTTGGCGAGATTTCCAAGGGCTTCGGCATTCGCCGAGGTTGCAGCATAGAGCAGGGGCTTCTTTTCTTTGAATGAATCCGTCGCCGCGGTGAGAACATCGATCGAATCGGACATGAAAATCATTGCCGCACCGACTTCGTCCGAAACTTTCTTCGCCAGGGCGCTAAACTTTGCTGAATCTCCGTTGGCGTCCTTGATCGCGAACATCTCCGCACGAAGTTTCAGCCCCACCCGGTCGTACTGGGATTTTTTGAACCGGTCGATCTTTCCTGCAACCGAGGCCCCATCTTCATCGGTGGAGACAAGAACGGCAAAGCCAGGCGGATTCACAAAAGTTTTCTCATGCCGGAAAAGCACTGTTTCGCCTCCGACCTTCACCACGTATTCGCCCGACCCGATTGTGAGCGGTCGAATGGGAGGCGCCGATTCGGAAGCGAGTTTTTCCTTTGCCTCTTCCGAAACGTGGGGGCACTT
>JBKQLC010000241.1:0-6947 GCA_052147195.1 Syntrophobacteraceae bacterium | reverse complement strand
GTGTTCGAGAGAATGTTCTCAATCGTGAGGGCGTCCATGTTTGTGTTAACTACCATACCTGCCATAACTAGTCCTCCTTGATGTGTGATGTAACTTCCTTGTCGTGTCGTTCAAAATCCATTTGCCGGTTCAATTGCTTCCATTCATAAATCGACTGCTCGAATAAGAAACTTGAATCTTTTCTTAAAAGGGGGTTTCCTGAGACTCCGGAACCAGCAGAAACAACAAATGACAAAGCACCGGGCTGCCGGTAGACTTCAATTTTCAAAAAAATATATAGTTGCCCCCTTCTCAACGTGCTGAATAATTGTTCCGATACTGTTGGAGTCAGGACTGATCTCTCTATGAAAACCCGAGTCCGGAGGTTTGAATGCGCATTTCGGAATGCCGGAGCGATTCTCCGTTTCTGATCGTGCAGGTGGATAGCACCCAGGACGAGACAACAGGCGATTTCTATTACAGGACCATTGCTCCCGGTATTGGAATGGCCAGTTGCGAGGGCGTCTATGTGGTCAATCTTGTCCACTTTCACCGTTTGAGGCCCGAGTTGACGCTCGATGCCGATGTTTTGGTTCTGAATAACATCTGCGATGCGGACCTCCTCCCGGTCATAAGGGACAGGAAGGCTCAGGGGAAGGTCACTGTATACGAACTTTGCGACGACCTGGAGGCCCTTCCTCCAACCAGTCCCATGCGAGCTTTCTACCATCAGTCAAATAACATGCTGTTGATCAAGAGGCTTGCCCACTACTGTGATGCGCTTCAGTTCAGTTCCCCGGAGTTGAAGAGGAAATATGGCTATCTGAACAGCAAGTGTTGTGTTTTCCCCAATCAGGTTTTGGCGCCGCCTCTGGAAAGGACACAAAAATCCGGGGAAACGGTCATAGTCGGGTGGGGTGGCTCTATCGGTCATTTGCACGATATGACAAAGATTTCGGATCGCCTGGTCCGTTGGATAAAGTCCAGGGACAATGTTCATCTCTATCTCATGTGCGCTGACCCGATCTGGGAACTTTTCGAGGCTCTCCCTGAAGATCGCAAGAAGCGGTTTGCCACTGGCTCTATTGATGACTATTACAGTTTTGTCTCACGCCTGGATATCGGCATAGCACCCCTTGAAGATACTCCATTCAACAGATCGAGGTCGGACGTCAAGTTTCTCGAATATGCGGCTTGCGGCGTTGTCCCTGTCGTTCAGGCCGCCGGCCCGTACCTTCTGTCTGTAAAACAGGGCAGGACAGGATTCTTGTTCAACTCTCCCGATGAACTCATCTCCACCCTTGATCACCTGGCCTCAGACGCCTCCGCGAGAATCAACGTATCGGCATCCGCCAGAGAATACGTGCTGCTGGAACGAAATTACCTCGACCGTGGAAAAGACAGGGTGGAGTTTTACCGAAGCTTGATTGCTGCAGGAAACGAAGGTTGTGAACTACCCGGAGGCAGGGCGGAAAATACCTTCGCGCGTCTGTGCAACCGTGACGGAGTTAAGAAAACCGGCCGGCATCTGCTTCTAGGCTCAACGCGTTACGAACTTCTTTTGCAAGCCGGCATTCTTTCATCCATCCCATCGGAAGCCTGGACCATGTTTCTGGAAGCTATCGAGATGGAGCCTTCTCTTTATTTTCCGTACCTGTTCGGAGCTTCCGTTGCCCACGATCCGATCCAGACGCTGAAAAACGCGATAGAGAGGAACTCATTTTCCATAGTCTCATGGATTCACCTGGGCAAGGCCTATTTGTCAAAGGGCAGAATGGTGCAAGCAATCGAAAGCTTCAACGCAGCGGCCCGTATATTTCCGGAGTATGAGCTGCCGTATATTGAATGCGCCAATTGTTTAAAAAACATGGGATTGGTACAAGAAGGTGCAGCCCTGCTGAAAAAGGCGATAGATCTCATTCCCGGGGCTATCAAGGAGCAGCGTACCGGCTCACAAGCTCACTGAGATCAATTTGGATCTTTACTCGGTAATCGTTCGCCGCACCTTTGGGGATAATTTTATACACCCCGAAAAACACTATCTCGACAGCCCGCCCGCCCACGCCCGAGGCTGTTTCATCCCCGGATCAGGCTTCGTGTTCTTCACAGGCATTCTTCGAGGTATTCGCTTCCTTTGTCGCCTTGTGTTCCGTTTTTCCTTAGTTATATTTCTAAGTAAATGATTTTCAAAAGGTTTGGCAGAGGCCTCGGTTATTCTGCCGCGAAGACGTTCAGTCCGCGAATGCCGTCCTTAAGGGGAGAATTTGATGCTCGATTCTGATCAGAGTGCCGGGAGTCCATTTCAGTTCCGGGAATGTTTCGTTATGACAATGCCCACCGGCAAGACAGCGTCCAATCTCCGGGAATTAGTGCATACCCTGCGGGAGGTGAACGAGGCGGTCTTGTCCTACCATTTATGGCAATCCCGCATGTCCATGGCTCACCCCGCCGTGGAGTATCCAAACGATTTCGCCATCTGGGCCGTTCAAGCCTTGCAGGATAGTCGTCTGGCAGAGAAGCTCAGCGTTATCGATCCCTTCGTTTATGAAGATATGAAACAGCTCCGTGATGCACTTGTGGACCTATTGGACGAATATTTATGGGACCAGCCCTACGTGCCGTGGGCCAGACCCGGCTTTGAGTTCTATTTCTGTGAAGCCGCGATGGTCGTACTGCGCTCACAAATCTTTGCCTGGACGCTTCCAGAGTTTTGTGCAGGGCTCTCGAAAGTGGGCCTGGATTCAATTTATTACCATTTTGTGGACGCACGCTGGCGGTTGAGATCGATTAGAATGAACGACTTTTCCAATTGGATCAAAATCAATTACGATCTGCCGGATTTGGCAGCAGCTATACAGGGCATTGACGTAGGGTTTTATACCCTTGAGGAAGTCCGCGGAACCGTCCTGAATCTCGTTAACCAATATATAAAGGAGCCTGATGACAACACGCCTGAATGAACTTGAGCCGATCTCAGGCCCGACAGTTATCGATCAGTTGCGCCGCATGGCGGAACGGCTGGCTGGACAGCGCCTGGTGCACATCAACTCGACCCGCATGGGGGGCGGAGTGGCTGAACTGCTTATGGGGATCATCCCATTATGGAATGAGCTGGGAATTGATGCGCGTTGGGAAGTTATCCAGGGAGACCAGGCATTCTTCGAAGTCACAAAGGCAATGCACAACGCCTTGCAGGGCTTTGATGTGCGGATTACTCCGGCGATGTTTCAGCATTACCTGGAGGTCAACCGGTTGAATGCCAGCAGACTCGAATTTGACGCTGATTTTGTCGTGGTGAACGACCCACAGCCTGCCTTTTTGATTCAACATATGCGTTCCCATGCCAGGAGATGGATCTGGCGATGCCATATCGACGCTTCACGCCCCAATCGACAAGTCTGGAGGTTTTTGCGGGATGCGGTGAGCCAATATGACGCCTCAATCTTTTCAATGCCCAATTTCTCACAGAACTTGCCGCATCCCCAGTATGTCATCCATCCCTCAATTGATCCATTGAGCGAAAAGAACCGTGAACTCAGTGAGGAAGAAATCTCTGCCGTGATGGACCGGTTGGGTATTGAACGGGATAAACCAATCATTTTGCAGGTCTCGCGATTTGATTCCTTTAAGGACCCGCTGGGAGTAATCCAGGCATTTCGCATGGTGCGGAGTCAAACGCCTTGCAAGCTCTTACTGGCCGGAGGCGAGGCGACCGACGATCCGGAAGGCTCTCGCATTTTTGCTGAAGCCCAGGAAGCAGCTCACGGGGACCCCGACATCCAGCTTTTGCTCCTCCCCTCGGAGAGCAATCATGAAATAAATGCCCTTCAGCGAGCGGCGGACGTGATCGTGCAGAAGTCCGTCCGCGAGGGCTTTGGATTGACGGTTACAGAGGCCATGTGGAAGGGAAAACCCGTGATCGGTGGGGCCGCAGGAGGTATCGTGCTCCAACTGCGAGACTATTACACGGGGTTTCTCGTCCACTCTCCCGAAGGTTGCGCCCTTCGGATCCGGTATTTGCTCCATCATCCGGAGATGGGACAGCGGATGGGTCAGATTGCCAGGGAGTTTGTGCGCAGCCATTTTCTTATGACCCGAAATGTCAGAGATTACCTCTCTATGATGATTCTCTCCGACAATCCCGGCAGCCGTTCCATGGAGATATAGCGGCCTGTGCTGCCGGAGGCTCCGTGCAGATGATCAAAGCCTGAAATAAGCAAAAAACGTTTTATGGATGTGAGCAACTTTTCACCTTGGAATTGTGAGGACCGTAGTGAACGCTTCCGTCAACCTCGGGGCCACGCTTCAGGAAGACTCGCGGGGTGAGTTTCTGGTGTGGGCGCCCACCGCGGATACAGTCGACGTGCAGATCGTTGCGCCTCGAGAGCGGCGGCTGGCTCTGGCGAAAGAGGAGAGGGGCTACTTCCATGGCATTTTCGATGAAGTGGAGCCCGGAACCCTCTACTTCTTCACGATAGACGGTAACAGGCGCAGACCTGATCCGGCTTCGCGGTTCCAACCTCAGGGCGTTCACGGCCCTTCCCGGGTGATCGATTCCCGTTTTCCGTGGGAAGACCGATCCTGGTCCGGTCAGTATCTGCGGGATTACGTGATCTACGAGCTCCACACCGGCGCCTTTACACCTGAGGGGACTTTCGATGCCGTGACCGGTCATCTGGACGAACTTGCGCAGCTTGGTATAACTGCCGTTGAACTAATGCCTGCGGGGCAGTTTCCTGGAGGCCGCAACTGGGGCTACGACGGGGCGTACCCTTTTGCGGTTCAGAATACATACGGGGGGCCCGATGGGCTGAAGCGATTAGTTAATGCGTGCCATCGGAAAGGATTGGCCGTTGTTCTGGATGTCGTCTACAACCATTTGGGGCCTGAGGGAAACTACCTCGGAGATTTTGGACCCTATTTCACGGACCGGTATAGCACCCCCTGGGGCATGGCCCTCAATTTTGACGGACCCGGCAGCGACGAAGTCAGACGTTATTTCATCGAAAACGCACTCTATTGGGTCAGAGAATGTCACATTGATGCTTTGCGGCTGGATGCCGTTCATGCCATCGTAGATCAGTCCGCTTACCCGTTCCTGGCAGAGTTGGCGGAGGCAATCCATCAGGAGGCCGAGCGGCTCAAACGACATATATATTTAATGGCCGAAAACGATCGCAATGACGTGCGCCTCATCCGCTCCCGCGAACTTGGAGGTTATGGTCTGGACGCGCACTGGAATGATGACTTCCACCATGCTCTTCATGTGGCGCTAACGGGTGAGCAGACCGGCTATTATCAGGATTTCGCCGGTTTCGGGCAACTCGCTAAATCCTTTCGAGAGGGATTCGTATATTCGGGTGAATACTCTGCTTATCGCCGCAGGAGGCACGGTTCTTCTGCCCGTGGTATTGCTCCCCACCGCCTGGTTGTTTTTGCACAGAACCATGACCAGATAGGCAACCGGCCCCTGGGAGACCGTTTGAGCCGGCTGGTCTCGTTTGAATCGTTGAAGCTGGCCGCGGGAGCGGTCGTTTTATCTCCTTTCACCCCTCTCCTGTTCATGGGCGAAGAATACGGCGAGACCGCACCGTTCCTTTACTTCGTGAGCCACTCGGACCCGGACCTCATAGAAGCCGTTCGAAAGGGCAGGTTGGAAGAATTCGCGGACTTTCGCTGGATGGGCGATCCGCCCGATCCAAATGCGGAAGAGACTTTCCAGCGCAGCAAGCTTCAGCACGGGCTTAAGCTGAAAGGTGAGCACAAGGTCCTTTTGGGATTCTACCGGGAATTGCTGCGGCTCCGGAAGCTGTTTATATCTTCGCAAAGTCTAAGTTTAATCGAAGCTTTATCTTATGAGACGGAGAAGGTGTTGCTCATCCGGCTTGGCGGCGAAAGACGAGCTGTGGCGACTCTATTTCATTTCAACCGGAAAGCGGGCAGCGTAACCCTTCCATGGCCGCCTGGCGCCTGGCTCAAAGAGTTGGATTCGGCTGAAGAGCGCTGGGGCGGACATAACAGCCGTCTCCCGGCGATGATCGGTGGAAGTGAAGAAGTCTCGCTGGACCTTGAACCGCACTCATTCGCTTTCTTTGTAGATCGGAAAGACTCTTAGTGGAAAGATATGTATTCACGGCCATTTTTATCAGCCTCCCAGGGAAAACCCATGGCTGGAAGCCATCGAGGTCCAGGATAAGGCGCTCATGAATGGGTTGAACAGTTTGTCGAACTGGGCCGGAAACTCTCGGTTCGCGTTGATTGAAAGACCCCTATCTTTAATCTTCCCGGAGTGAAAATGACAGACTTCAGGGTGCCGATAGCCACCTACCGAATCCAGTTCAGCCGAGATTTCACGTTTGAGGCCTGCCGGGAACTAATACCTTATCTCCATGATCTCGGCATTACCGAGTTATATGCCTCCCCTCTTTTCCAGGCTCGACGGGGTAGCCTTCATGGGTACTCGGTGACCAATCCCATGGAAATAAATCGGGAAATAGGCTCTCGCTCATCTTTTGACGCCCTGGTGCGCAGACTCAAGTCGCGAGGCATGGGCATTCTTTTTGATATCGTCCCCAACCACATGGCGCTGAGCCATGAAAATCCCTGATCGGCGCCTGGCCACTACAATCGGAGGAAATTCCCGCATTCAGCAAGCGTCTTCAGGACTATATGGTAAAGGCCGCGAGGGAGGCCATGGTGCACACGAGGTGGATCACACCCAACACCGGGTATGAAAATGCCTTGATAACCTTTACGAAGTCCATTCTGAATGAATCCGACGAAAATGAATTCCTGGAGTATTTCCTGAGAACTCAATCACGGCTGGCATATTCCGGGGCGCTTAACCCGAAGTTCCCCGCTTAAAACAAAAACAACATCTTGACTTTACTAGACTTTAGTAGATTGTCAGTTTCCGTTTACTGGGTACAAATCTAAGAGATCAAAGGCTCTTTTTTGAAGTGGAGTCG
>JBKQLC010000240.1:0-4675 GCA_052147195.1 Syntrophobacteraceae bacterium | reverse complement strand
GCACAAACGTTGAGTCGCGGCTTTCTTCGGTTTTCAGGATGCAAAGGCTTCAAAGCCATAAGGCCACAAATGAGGATGGAAGCACCGTCACACATGATGATTTTTTGCGCTACTTGCATTTTTGTGCCACAGGTATCGATCACCCCATAATGCTGCCCTCAAATCCTATCTACCTGGATGCGCTGATCGGCGGCCGGGAAATGTGGGGCGGGGTGATACCCAAAATAGGCCGAAAATACGTCCAGTGCGTGGCTATCGACGGGTTTCCGATGGAATCGTATCCGGGCATGCTTTCGGCACTCGCTGAACTCCCGATTGAGTACCGCTGGTCAAGCAGGTTCATTTTCATGGACCAGCACGAAGCGGTAGCCCATCTGGATAAATTCCGGAAAAAATGGAAGCAGAAGGTGAGGGGGTTCTGGGACCAGGTGTTTAACACCGGTGTCGGCCGTATCGATCGGGATGCCGCCGACATGGTCGAAGATGCCGAGCTCGCGATTGCTGAAGTTAATAGCGGCATTGTCGGGCAGGTATATTACACGAGTGTCGTCGTTCTCATGGATGAGAACCGGGAGAAGCTTGAGGCAGCGGGGCGGCAGATCGAAAAAACGATCAACAGCCTGGGGTTCGCTGCTCGCGTGGAGACCCTCAATGTCATGGATGCCTACTTTGGCAGTCTACCTGGACATTGTGTCGAAAATATCCGCAGGCCGGTGATGAACACCTTGAACGGGGCCGATCTACTCCCGGTCAGCACCATTTGGTGTGGAGAAAACAAGGCCCCTTGTCCCATGTACCCGCCGTCGAGTCCGGCTCTTTTGCAGTGTGTAACGGATGGACGTACCCCATTTTGGTTCAATGCGCATGTCCGGGATCTCGCGCACCAGATAATATTTGGTCCAACCGGGGCGGGCAAGTCCACGCTTTTGGGAACGCTTGCCGGGCAGTTGCGGCGCTATAAGGGCATGACCCTTTTCATTTTTGACAAGGGCCTTTCCATGTACCCGCTCTGCAAGGCTGCCGGTGGTCATCATTACTCCATCGCCGGCGATAACGACACCCTTGCCTTTTGCCCTTTGCAATATATGGAGACGCAGGGGGATAGGGCTTGGGTCATGCAATGGATCGAGACACTACTGGCCTTGAGTGGTCTAAGTATCAATCCTGGACAGCGCAACGAAATCGGTAATGCCGTCATGAGTATGTATAGCACCGGATCGAAAACGCTTAGCGAGTTTGTGGATACGATACAGGACATTCAGATCAGGGAAGCTTTAATGCAATACACCCGTCACGGCATGATGGGACATCTGCTCGATGCCGACGCAGATGGTTTGTCGCTTGGCGAGTTTAGCGTATTTGAGATTGAAGAGCTCATGAACCTTGGCGAGAAATATGCCTTGCCCGTTCTTCTTTACCTGTTTCGCAGGATCGAGCGATCACTGGGCGGCCAGCCCGCCGCAATCATCCTGGACGAAGCGTGGATTATGCTGGGGCACCCCGTATTTCGGGAGAAAATCCGGGAATGGCTCAAGGTCATGCGTAAAGCGAACTGCATGGTGGTCATGGCGACCCAAAGCCTTACCGATGCCGCTAGATCGGGCATACTCGATGTAATTGTTGAGTCCACAGCTAGCAAGGTGTTCTTGCCTAATGTGTACGCCAGGGACGAGGACACGGCAAATCTCTACAAGCGTATGGGGCTCAATAACAGGCAGATCGAGATCCTGGCGACCGCTGTCCCGAAGCGGCAATATTACTACGTTTCGGAAAAAGGGCGCCGGCTTTTTGAGTTGGCGCTTGGCCCGCTGGCGCTCTCTTTTGTCGGGGCTACGGACAAGGAGTCATTGGCTGCTATCCGCACGCTTGAGGACAAGTATGGCGAGGGCTGGGTTGACGAATGGCTAAGACAACGGGATTTGGATCTTTCCGACTATTTGGGAGAGCGGTCATGAAGATGAAGTTGCCAGGCCTTTTTAGGAAGAAAGATCCAGTTGAAGGCAAGGTGGAACAGCAGGCGGAGACCGCCGTCAAACAAAGTGTGAACCCTTATCTCAACGCACAACGGACCTGGAATGATCATGTCGGCAGGCTTATGTCCTCACGCCAGATGTGGCAGATGGTTGCCATGGTGTGTCTTTTGATTGCGTTGGTCGCGGTGGGTGGAATCGTTGAGATCGGGCGTCAATCTAAAATCGTGCCTTACGTTGTCGAAGTTAACCAACTGGGCGAGGCGCTCGCCATACGACCGGCCCAGGCCGCTCAGGCCGCCGACCCGAGGGTAATAGAGGCTACGGTTGCCGCCTTTGTTAGCGAGGCCCGTTTGGTTACGCCTGATGTGACGTTGCAACGTGAGGCTGTCCTACATGTATATGCCGTGCTTTCATCCAACGATCCGGCCACCATCAAGATGAACGAGTGGCTAAACGGCACCCCCGAATCAAACCCTTTTAAACGGGCTGCCACTGAAATGGTGAGCATCGACATCAAGAGCGTAATGCCGCAAACAGATTCAACCTGGCAAATTGATTGGGTCGAGACGGTCCGCGACCGCAAAGGAGTCATAAAGGGCGTGCCGTGCCGGATGCGCGCACTGGTCACGGTTTATGTGACGCCGCCAACCGCAGAGGAGCAAATCCGCCAAAATCCATTAGGTATTTTTGTGCGTGATTTTTCGTGGACCAAGCAGCTTTAGGAGGGGTCATTGCAGAAATATCTTGCCGCTTTAATGATTTGCCTGATGCCGGTGCTGGCGATTGCGGGCCCCGGCGACAACATGGACGATGGTTATTTTTCACACAAAAACCCGGAACTCACACCCCAGGAACAGACCGGCATTGGTATTGCGGACAGATGGCGAGCATCGAGTGCGACCGGCACAAAGGCTGTTGCCGGGGCCGATGGTTCGGTCCGTTTTGTGTTTGGCGTCTCGGAGCCGAGCATCCTTTGCGCGGTTCTTCAAGTCTGCGACGTGGCCTTAGAGCCGGGAGAACAGGTCAATAACATCAACGTGGGAGATCCTCGCTGGACGGTGGAGCCAGCCATTACCGGGTACGGGGCGAATGAGGTTCAACATCTTATTATAAAACCGCAGGATGTGGGCCTCGACACAAGCTTAGTTGTGACGACGAACCGGCGCACCTATCACCTGCGTTTGCGCTCCCATCGCACCAAGTTCATGCCGTATGTCACCTTTGTCTATCCAACTGATGATGCCACCAAAAAATGGGACGCAATAAAAGAAAGGCAAGCGCAGGGACAAGACGAGAGCTCGCAGCCGGAGAGTAAAGCTTACCTGGGAAACCTGGACTTTTCTTATACCATCGAGGGCCACAGCAGATGGAAACCCGTCCGGGTATACAACGACGGGGTAAAAACCATAATCGAAATGCCGTCCACCATGCAGCAAACGGAAGCCCCGACTCTTCTTGTGACCAGGAAGAACAGGGGCTTTTTATCTTTTGATAAAAGCCCCGAAGAGGTTCTCGTTAATTACCGTGTCCAGGGTGACCGCTACATTGTCGATAGCGTGTTCGACCGGGCCATCCTTATCGCCGGCGTTGGCAGCAACCAAGACCGTATCACCATCACCAGGTGCGATGCGGTGAGGGAAGGGAACTGATATGTCAAATATATCTTCCCCTCAGACACTGGGTAAAACTGCGGGGCGTCGCGTAAATAACCTGCCGATCTACATCATCGTCGGTGTCCTTGGGGTGTTCGTGCTGGTCATGGCCCTTGTGGCTATGGATAGATCGCAACGCCAGCACGCGAGCAAAGCAGATTCCGAAAAAGTCGGAAACCCCAACACAACGCGGTTCGCACAGGCGATTCTGGCGGATCACAACGAAGGCGTTGTCCCTGCGGCGGGACCGCCAGGTCCTCCGGAGCTCCCGAAGGAGCAGGCCTCCAGCGAGCAAGAACTGAAGGTGCCCATCGCGAAGCCCGATGATCCCTCGAAACCACCGGCTCCACCTGAGCGCGACGCGAGTAAGCAGAGGACCGCGGCCGATGAGGAGGAAGCGCGCATCCGCCAGGCGAAGTTCCAGGCCTTCGAGCAGGCCGTTAAGGCTAAAACAGAAGTCCAGGTGACGGACTTAAGCGGTAAAAAGGCGCCGGGCGAAGCGGGGTTGAATACTCCTGAGGCGGCGGAGGTCAGTAAGCTTATCGCGGCACAGACCGAAGATTCTATTAAAGCGCTGACCCAAAGCCAGGGGGGTGGAATTGCCAAGACTCCTGTTACTGTTGCCCGAAACGACATCAAACAATTCGCGGGGGTCGGCCAGGGCGACAGGTGGCGTCTTGACTCAAAGCCCGAGCCGCCGCGCACCAAATACGAGCTGCGGGCTGGGTTTGTAGTCCCGGCCACGATGATTTCAGGGATTAATTCGCAACTACCCGGCCAGGTCATAGGCCAGGTCAGCCAAAACGTATACGACACACCAACCGGGAAGTACCTGCTGATACCGCAGGGGTCGCGCCTCGTAGGAACGTACTCAAGCGATGTGGTCTATGGACAGGAACGCGTGCTCGTTGCCTGGCAAAGGATCGTCTTTCCGGACGGCAAGGCCATGGACATAGGGGCCATGCCGGGGGCAGATAGCGCCGGGTATTCCGGTTTCCACGACAAAGTCAATAACCACTATCTAAGGACATTCGGTTCGGCGCTCCTCAT
>JBKQLC010000239.1:0-21730 GCA_052147195.1 Syntrophobacteraceae bacterium | reverse complement strand
GGTTGTAGACCCCAGAACTATCCTTGGCAGCCGAGAATACAATCGGATTTCCACCCCAGTTGATGGTCCCAAAGAAAAGACCATTGCTCGCCTCGTTAACAGTGATGTCCGTGGAGTATGGCCCAAGTACGAAGCCGGTATCGATCACATAGGGAATGACTCCCGTGGCTGTGAAAGGGAAAGTTGGTACTGGTACTTTCTTTGCTGTTGCAAGACCTGTTGTAAGAATCATCAAAAAGACAACGGTACTAACGGTAGTCAATATCTTCATTTGAATCTCCAGTCTAGTTTACAGTTGTTCTGGTGCCTCAAAGCTCCTGGCTCCGATGGCACACATTATTAGTAAGCTAATTCGGGCTATGTCGGAAGTCAAAGAAGGACACCCACGGCCATATTGAGCCGGCAAGGTTCACCATGTCATCTTCGGATGCGTGCGCTGGGTAAGCCATACCCGAACACGTCCTGGAGGAGTTCCCTTGGGGTGTTTTCGCTCCAGGTGGTGGTTCTGGCAAACTAGGGGCACCTCAGAGGCTCATCCAGGGTGGCGGAAACGAGTGTGCAAACAGTCGTGTCTAGGGGAACTTCCTTTGCAGCAGCCACGTCCGTTGCTCTCTGCACAAACTCGACTACTTGCGCTTGCAGTGAAGTGGGGAACTTGGTGTAGGTGAACGCTAAAGCTTCCCGTATCTCCTCTTTTGAGTATAGATGCCCGCAATGCTGAAAGACGGTGGTAACTTGTCCTTCAAGGTGGTTTTGCTTCACAATCTGGTTTGCCTCCCATTGCGGCATAAGCTTGCCAGCCGTGGATACTGTCGGTGTGACCAGTGAAAGGAGAATTGCGAGTAAGACTATTAGCATACACATCTTTTTCTCCTCTGATTATGGTTCTATAATGTGCAAGTTACCAGACGACCCATGAAGGATCAACCGCAATACCCAAGGTTAAGAAGGTTTAACTTTTGGCGCAAAAAGGGTGAAGTGATGACGTTCGGCCAGACAAAGGAGGATTCCCCCCATGGCCTTCTCGCGTGTGTGCGCCGTGTCTGAGAATAAAAAAAAGAGAAGATCAAGCGGAAGGAGGGGGAGCCACCTGATCTTCTCCGGAGGAGGAAAGATGTTTACTTTCCAGCTCTAATTATAACCTCCGGAGCAACCCGAATTGAAGTCCCCGAGAGAAAAATTTTGCAAAACCTTCAATTATTTCTAGCCCCTACGCTAATTCACATTGCGGCTCGGACGGCTGGCTGAAACTCCCTGTCAGAAAACGTAATAGCGCTGCCGCAACTTCTCTATCAGCTCGGCGTCGGGTTCAAAAGGAACGGTTGGAGGGCAGGGCAGGGGGATTTTCAACTCAATGAACGGCGTTTCACCCACTTTCATGTTAAAGGCCTGCACCATCAGATTTTCGAGGTTGACGGTATCGGCAATGTTATATGCGAGAAGTGTTTCCAGGGCGTTTTTATTGCCGGTTTTCCTGTATTCGTTCCAGAGCAGAACCGCGAAATAGCCGTCAACGCCGTCGAGTTCGGCCCTGTCCAGCCCCAGGCATTTCTCGCAGCCCTTCAACCCGCCCCGGTAACCCAGGCTGCTCAATAGATAACGAAGATCGATGTGGACCTGGTCAACGGCTATCCCTAAATAACTCCTGATAAACGGAAGATCGAAACAGGCGCCGTTGTAGGTGATAAGGATTTTGTATTTTGCCAGATCGCGGGCGAAAAGATCGAGGTTATCTCCATGGATGTAGTAGAAGACTTTCCTGCCGTCATAGAGCGCTGCCGTTGTAATGTGATCGTAAGGCCCGCCGAGGCCGGTGGTTTCAATATCGAGGTAGGCGGCGCATTCCCGAAAGTCTGCGAAAAGCCTCCAGAGAAGCTTTGGCGTCAAACCGTCTGCAAAATATGCCGGGTCCCGGGCGCGGAGCCGTTCGCGGCATATTTCGAGACGCGCGCGCAGGGCTTTGTATCTCCCGGGGCTGAAATGCGCCCGGCCCCATGCATGTTCATCGCTGAAAGACTCCCATGAATGAATTCCCTTCCGCCAGAATGAGAGTTCCGTCTTGAGGCCGATTCCGGGCAAATGAGCAAAAGTATTTTGCAGCATCTAGATTCGGAGACTCCAACTTAAGACCCAGCGGCAAAGACCCGCACTTGATTCATTTTCCTCAGTCGCTTCGCCGCCCGAATATGCGGAGCAAAAGCAGGAACAGGTTTATAAAATCGAGATAGAGCCGCAGGGCGCCGATTACCGCACCTTTTCGCTCATCTTCCGATCCGGCGAATCCGGCATAGGCCATTTCTTTTATTTTCTGGGCATCGTAGGCGGTCAGCCCGACAAAAATGGCTACACCCGCATAGGTTATGAGCCAATACAAGCCAGGGCTTCGGAAGAAAAAATTGACAAACGAGGCTATAATGATCCCGATGAGACCCATCATGAGGAAACCACCCATCGAAGTCAAGTCGCGTTTGGTTGTGTATCCATAAACGCTCATGGCGGCGAAAGTTCCGGCGGTTATGAAGAAGGTGCTCGCGATGGATGCTTTCGTGTAAACGAGGAAAATGGTGGATAGCGTCAGGCCGTTTAGAAAGGAATAGCCGAAAAACATCAACAGCGCGGTTGAGGACTGGACCCTACCGATTGCGGCGCTTAACGCGATAACTAAGCCGAGTTCGCCGACGATCAGCACTAACATGACGCCGGGGCTCCGAAGTAGAGAGAAAACGAGTCCACTGTTAACTGCATAAAGAGCGGTAATGGCGGTCACCGCCAATCCGAGGGCCATCCAGTTGTATACGCGGCGGATGAATTCGTTTTGGGCAACTACGCGTTCCCCTTGAAAAACTGTGCTTCTTTCCATTGCTATCCCCTTCCGGAATGATTTTATGAGTTCTTTATCACTTATATCATAACTTATTTCCTGTGCCCCTGTTTTGCAAATGATTTGACAAAGGTCTTCCAACACCGGAGTCCACGATGATAGACCCAGGCGCATACCGAAGCGAATTCCCCATTACGGCTAATTACTCCTTTTTCAATAATGCAGCCATCTCTGCCCCGCCGCTGCGGGTGATAAAGGCTGTAAACGATTTGATGCTCCAGTTTGGCAATGAAGGCTTCGTCCGTTATCCTGACTGGATGAAAACGGTAGCAAAGACCCGCTCGCTTTTTGCACAGCTTATAAACGCGGCCCCCTCGGAGATCTGCTTCACCTCTAACACATCCGAAGCTCTGAGCATGGTGGCCGGCGGAATTTCGTGGAAGCCGGGCGACAAGATTATCGTGCCCGTGCCCGATTTTCCGTCTAATGTGTACCCTTGGGTGAATCTGGAGCGATCCGGGGTCGAGATCTCTTTTCTCAATAAAAAGGACGATGGCCGTTTCGGAATTTCGGAAATCGAAGCCGTGCTCCGGCCTGGAACGAGGCTTGTCGCCGTGAGTTCTACGGATTTTACCACCGGGTTCCGGTGCGATCTGGAAGAAATTGGAGATTTTTGCCGGCGAAAGGGTCTCCTGCTCTGTGTAGACGCCATACAGACTCTGGGAGCGGTCCCTCTCGACGTGAAAGGCTGCGGCGTTCACTTTCTCGCCTGCGGCGGTCATAAATGGCTCTTGAGCACAATGGGAATAGGGGCCCTTTTTATCTCGAAGGAGGTGAATCATCTTCTTCATCCCACCCGAATCGGGTGGCGCAGTGTCGAAAATGAGGAGGATTTTTATCATCTCCAACTGAAAGATCTCGATTCGAGATTGAAAGCCGATGCCCGCCGCTTCGAACCCGGGACCTTCAATCTAGCAGGAATTACCGCGTTGGGGACATCCCTCGAGATGCTGCTGGAAATCGGGATCGAGCACATATTCGCTAGGATATGCGGCCTGAACGACGTAATCTCATCAGGCATTGAGAAAAGAAATCTCAAGCTTATCAGCTCAATGGAACCCCGTCACAGGTCAGGAATTCTTAGCTTCGTTCCCGGGGACGCGGCCGGTCTCTTTCGCCACCTCTTGGAAAGGAACGTGCTTTGCGCCCAAAGAGGAAACGCGGTCAGGCTCTCACCTCATTTTTATAACGATCCATCGGACGTCGAAAAGCTCTTTGAAGCGCTGGACAGCTACTGAG
Organism: Syntrophobacteraceae bacterium; assembly: GCA_052147195.1. Taxonomy (GTDB): domain Bacteria; phylum Desulfobacterota; class Syntrophobacteria; order Syntrophobacterales; family Syntrophobacteraceae; genus SbD1. The sequence continues at coordinate 17,610 of JBKQLC010000239.1, read as the reverse complement.
CGGATAACAAACCGAAGAAGAAGGAGAAACGTTGAAAAGCTATAGGAAGGAGTTGTGGTTTAATGCCCCGACGCGCGTAGCCTTCATCAACATCACGCGAGAAGTCGATGAATCCCTTCGTGAAAGCGGTGTTCGGGAGGGACTCGTTCTTGTTAACGCAATGCACATCACCGCCTCCGTGTTCATCAACGACGACGAGCGCGGACTCCACGGCGACTACGCCGCGTGGCTCGAAAAGCTCGCCCCGCACGAGCCTGTCAGCCAGTACCGCCATAACGACAGCGGCGAAGACAATGCCGACGCTCACATGAAACGCCAGATTATGGGCCGTGAAGTGGTGGTTGCAATAACGGAGGGAAAACTCGACTTCGGCCCCTGGGAGCAGATCTTCTACGGCGAATTCGATGGACGCAGGCGCAAGCGGGTGCTCGTTAAAATTATCGGCGAGTAAGGTTCTCCGCCTTGTCTTTTAAAGATTTCAACCACGGATAACACTGATGACCACGGATAAAATGATCTATATTCGAGCAGAAAGATTTGCGCTGGAAGCGTGTGATGCGCTGTGAGGATAAAAGCCCAATCCGTGATATTCGTGAAATCCGTGGTTTCTCGTTCTTCGTGGTTAACGCATTGCGATTCGCGTTCCAGGCGTACCCTAGCCCAGCAGCGACTCGTAGAAGACGCGCCAGTTTCCCCCCATTATTTTCCTGATGCTGGGCTCTGAATATCCGTGCTGGAGCATTATCCGCTCCAGATCCTCCAGCCTGGTGATATCCTCAAACCCGGTGTTTACCGTGTGAAAACCGCAAAAGTCAGTTCCAATGCCTATCCCATCGGCTTCGAACGACTGTGCTATCCAGTCGATGTGGCGGAAGATGTCATCGATTGAAGCCTCGCCCGAAGAGGTGAGCATTGCCGGGTCCGCGGCTATCCCGATCACCCCATTGCGCTCAAGGATGGCCGCCACCTGGTCTCTGGTCAGGTTTCTTGGAATGTTGTGAAGAGCCCGTACTCCTGTGTGGGAGGATATGAGCGGCCCATCAAAAATTCGGATGAGGTCTCGAAAACCAGGTTCGGCCAGATGGGCCGCATCGAAGGCGAAACCCTCACTTGCAAGATCCTTCACAAGGTTTTTCCCTTCGCTCGTCAATCCCGCAGGAAGCGGGACATTATTGCCGTCCCCAATCCTGTTCTTTCCCATGTGGGTGAGGCCGGCCACTCTTATGCCTGCCTCCGCAAGCTTTGAGCGGTCGAAGTCCAATAGCGCGTCGGCGTTTTCGATGAGCCATATCGCTCCAGGCGTCTTTTGCCGGATGCAATCATTTATATCTCCGGCCGATCTTATATGAGAAAGTCCCGTGAGATATTCTTCCGCGTAAACCACGAGCCCGGACAGGAAACCGGCCGCTTCCGAGCCATTATAAAGATCCGGACAGTACAGGGCGGCAACCGATATGAACACGTTGGCGCTCTTCATTTTATCCAGTGTTACCGGAAGGCCGCTCAGCTCTTCGAAAGGCACCTTCGGGTGCGATTCAAACATCGCATAGAGGATATCAACATGCCCATCTACTCTGAAATCCGGCTCGCCTGCTATTTGTGAATTTACCGTCATTTGACAAATTAACCTCGTGGATCGTGGAAGCGCCAAAAAATAACCGGGGAACACAATTTGAGCGCTCCCCGGCTTTCGAACGGGTTCAGGCCATTATCTCCGAACTGGAGATTCCGTAGGGGCGTGTCACGTAGGCACGACATAAGTTGTCGATGCTTCATTGACAGTGGTCAGGATTTTCTTCTCGATTTCTTTTACCTGGAGCATCCGTTTCACCTCCTTTCCGCTTGGGATCAGGCGGAGTCGAATGAGGCGATGAACTTGAGATCGGTCAGCGTCCCGGCCGCTTCCGCACATATAAACGCGAACTGGTCGCGTTCTTTGCTCGCTCCATATTTGGGGTAAAGCCGGCTTGCTATTTCTTCTAAAGATAATTGTCCATCACAGAATTGGAGAAAATCGAACCCGAACTCGTTTATTTCTCTAACCTCGGTGCCGCCCTCTGCCACGGAGAAGGCGAGAAAAGTCTCCCTGCGTCCGCAGTTGTCTGGGAAATGGCCGCACTTCGCCTCCATAATAAGGCAGGGAAGATCGAATGTGAACTGCTCAATTGAAATCTTTTCATTGCGGAGCGGTTTGAGCTCACTTATTCGGCCGAGGTCGATGTGAAAAGAAGAAAACTGCGATTCATCCCGCGCCGCGCGAAGCAGGCATGTTTCATATTTCAGGACTTCCGGAATATATTCTCGGACAAGGCTCCCATGCCGCGCGAGTCTTGCAGTGGCGAAATCAGCAAAGCGGGCCATGCATGCTTGCGGCGTAAGGCGTAAACGTTCAGCAGGAGACGCATTTTTTGTCGTAGAAGAACACCGGGAAAAGTCTTGGACAGGATTAAGAGGATTAACAGGATTCGCAGGACTAACGGAAAACGCTATTTCTAAGTCCTGAGGATTTTGTCGAACTTGCTCGATTTTGCTTCTCTCTGTGTGCTCTGTGTCTCTGTGGTGAATAGGTACCGTTCTGTCGAAATCGTCGAGAAAGTCGAGAAAAGCGAAAAAAAGATCACGAATCGGCTCGTTTAATTCAAGACTCAGCAGCAGAAATGTCCTCGGGTATAGGCTCGCGATTATGGTGAAGTAACTTGCAATTTCGTTTAGTTCTTCGAGTGTCCCGGCAGGGCAGGGTAAGTTATAGAAGCTGCAAAAAATAGCCGGGTCAGAATCGATCAGCGCTTCGTCGGATGCAATTCGTTTCCCCTCGTCGAACTCAATCCCAAGAGAAAAATAGGTATCCACCTCGCGAATAAGCCTGTGCCCATAATTTTCATACAAATCGGTCCCAGGCAGAATCGTCGCCATTTGCACAAGGATGTTCGCATTCCCTGTAGCTGCCGACTTAAGCGCAAGATTGAGGGTCTCATCGAGGTCTTGCGGGCTCTCCTCGGGAAATCCGATCACGAAGCTCAGGGTAGGGATTATGCCGGCTTCGGTCGTCTCTCTCACTCTATCAAGAAGTATCCCCTGGTCTATGCTTTTGCGAATGAAAGAAAGCGTCTTTTTTGAGCCGGAGTCTATCCCATAGCACATCGTTTCGCATCCGGCCTCTCGCATCAGATTCAAAAGAGATTTATTCAGGGTATCCAGCCTGGAGATGCAGTACCAGGCAAGTTGATTAAGGCCCGCATCGATTACGCCGTGGCAAAACTGCTCCGCGAACTCTCTTTTGGCGGTAAACTGATCGTAAGCAAGAAGGAAGCATTCGGCCCCGAAGTTTTCGGCAAGGTTTTTCATTTCCCTGATGAGCCGCTCTGTTGAGTATGTTCGCATCCTCCTTCTCCAGATGAGCGATTGCGAGCAGTAGACACAACGATGCGGACACCCCCTTCCGGCCTCAAGAATGGCGATCGAGCGCCTGATGCCGCAGACGTCCCTGTAGACGTGCAGCGGGGCCACGAGCGCATAGTCGCTTACAGGCAAAGAATCGAGGTTTTCAATCAATTCCCTGTCGGGATTTTGGATTATTCGCTCCGCTGTGCGGTATGTAACTCCATCTATTGACGCTAAGGGAATTTCCCCGTCGAAAGCCCGGACCAATTCAGGGAAGGTTATTTCTCCTTCACCGCGAACGATCGCGTCGATAAAAGGAAATCGCGAAAGCGTAATCTCATCGACAAATGAAGCGTTGTGCCCGCCAAAAACGATTTTTATCCGTGGCTTTAACTTTTTCAGCTCCTGTGCAACCCTGACGGCAGGAGGGTAGGTGGTGCACTGGACGGAAAAAGCCGCCAGATCGGGTTCGAATTGCAGTATCTGCCTGGCGCAATCCCGGTAGATATTACCGTCCATGGAAAGAGTCTTCATGCGAATGGAGAGTGGAAAGTCGAATATTTTCACGCTCTGAGCGGAACTTTTCAGGACAGTGGCAAGATTTATGAGCCCCAGAGGGGGCATGTTGTACATTGGCTCGAAATAGAAGGGAGGGAAAACGAGAGCTATATTCATCGAGTCTCCCGATGGAAAGGCTTGCCCGAATGAAGCTGCCATTTCCTAGTGCAGGATTTGGCTCAAAAAAAGCTTGGACCTGTCGTGCCGGGGATTTGAAAAAAATTCCCCCGGGGTGTTTTCCTCGAGAATTTGTCCCGAATCCATAAAAAGGACCCGGTGAGCAACACTCTTCGCAAATCCCATTTCGTGTGACACCACCAGCATCGTCATTCCTTCATGCGCAAGTTGCATCATGACGTCGAGGACTTCCTTCACCATTTCGGGATCAAGGGCGCTGGTCGGCTCGTCGAAGAGCATCACTTTTGGCTTCATACATAGGCTTCGGGCAATGGCGACACGCTGCTGCTGGCCGCCCGATAGCTGTCCGGGAAATTTTGCGGCCTGTTCCGCTATATGCACCTTTTCGAGAAAATACATGGCAATGTCTTCGGCTTCGGTGCGAGGGAGCTTTCTTACCCAGATAGGGCCAAGAGTAAGGTTTTCCAGTATCGTCAGATGAGGAAAAAGATTGAAGTGCTGGAACACCATCCCAACCTCGACCCTGATTTTTTCGATATTCTTTATATCGTTTGTGAGCTCAATATCATCGACGATAATATTGCCGCGCTGGTGCTCCTCGAGCCGGTTGATGCACCTGATCAGGGTTGATTTGCCGGAGCCCGATGGGCCGCATATGACGATACGCTCGCCTTTGTCCACGGAGAGGTTGATATCCTTGAGCACGTGGAATTCTCCGAACCACTTGTGCATCGAGACAATTCGGATAATCGGCCCGGTCGATACTTTGTCAGGGGTTTTCGTCGCCTGGTAAGTCATTTTATTGTTTTCGCCTGCCTCACGGATCGTGAAGTTAGTAAGACGCCTTCCCCTCAGGTCTTTAATTCTCTCTCGAGGCGGCGGCTGAAGTTTGACATTACAAAACAACCAACAAAATATATGGAAGCTGTAAACAGGTACGCCTCCGTGCTGAAACCCATCCATTCCGGATTGGACAGGGTCACGTGAGTGGTTCTCAAAAGATCGAAAAGACCGATGATGACGACAAGTGAAGTATCCTTGAAAGCGGAAATCAGGATGCTCACGGTAGGGGGAATGACTGTTTTAAGAGCCTGAGGCAAAATGATCAGGCGCATCTTGAGGTAGTAGTTCAGGCCGAGAGTTTCGGCGGCTTCGTACTGACCGCGCGGGATGGCCTGAAGCCCGCCCCTGACCACCTCGGCAATGTAGGCGGCCGTAAACATGATGATTGCGACCTGCGCTCGCAGGATTTTGTTTATGGTGACTCCTTCAGGCAGGAACAGGGGAAACATCACCGATGCCATGAAAAGCATGCTGATGAGGGGTACTCCACGGATCAGTTCGATGTAGACCACGCACAGGGTTTTTATTGCCGGCAGCCTGGAGCGCCGGCCAAGGGCCAGGATAACTCCGAAAGGGTATGCGGCGGAAAGCCCGAAAATCGAAAGAAGCAATGTCAAAGAAATACCGCTCCATTGTTCGGTTTCCACGGATGAAAGGCCCAAAAATCCTCCGTGCATAATCAGGCCGATCAACGTCAGGCCGACAATCCACGCAACGAGCAGGTACTTGTTCCAATTGCGCCGAAAGCTGCTGTAAAAAACGAAAGCCGCGAGCAGGACGATTGCAAATACAGGCCTCCATTGCTGCTCGTAAGGGTAAAACCCGAAGAGAATGAATCGCAGGTTCTTCGTAACAATGGACCAGCAAGCCCCGCTCGCCTGGTTGCAGGCTTGGCCGTCCGACCACCACACAGCATTTACAAAAGCCCACTTAATGAAAGTCGGCACGCTCGTGAACAGACCGTAGGCGATCAATATGGTCAGGAGAGAATTGAATATATTGCTGAAGAGGTTCTTCCTCGCCCACCCGATTACGCCGACGCTGGTGACGGGCGGTTTGACCTCTTCAATTGTGTGTAAGGAAATAGATGTCTGTTCCAAGATTTATCTCTCGACCAAAGCCCTTCTCTTATTGTACCAGTTCATAAGAGCGGAGGTTACGAGGCTGATGAACAGGTAAACAACCATTATCATGGCGACCCCTTCGATTGCCTGACCGGTCTGATTGATGGTCGTGTTGGCGACCGCGACAAAATCCGGGTAGCCGATTGCGACTGCTAGTGAGCTGTTCTTGGTAAGGTTCAGCATCTGGCTTGTCAGCGGCGGGATGATAACACGCAGCGCCTGTGGCAGAATCACGAGTGAAAGCACCAGCCCGGGCTTGAGGCCGATGCTCATCGCCGCCTCCGTCTGACCCTTTGACACGGCCTGGATGCCCGCCCTGACGATCTCCGCAACGAATGCCGAAGTGTAAAGCACAAGCCCCAATAGAAGTGCCCCGAATTCCGGGCTGAAGGAGAAACCTCCTTCATAGTTGAACCCGACCAAATGGGGGATATTAAAACCGGCAGGCATGCCTGATGCGAGCCATACGATGAGAGGCAGTCCTATGACGGCGCCAAGTGACACGGGCACTACCGGGAAGATTTTGCCTGTCTTATCCTGCCGAGCCCTTGCCCACCGGCGCAGAAGATAGGCTGCGAAACAGGCTGCAAGCAGGGCAATCGCCATTTCGCGGTAAGCCGGGTGATTTTCCGGGAGTGGAAAATAGAAGCCTCGGTTGTTGAAAAAAACTCCCGGAAGAGGGTTAAATGACTGCCTCGGCCCCGGAAGCGATGTGTGGAACAATCCATACCAGAAGAAGAGCTGAAGCAGTACCGGGATATTCTGAAGCAGTTCGGTGTAGCCTGCCGCAAGCCTGGACAATAGCCAGTTTTTCGACAAGCGGGAAATCCCGATGAAAACCCCCAGGATAATAGTCAGAATTACCCCGGTACAGGCGACCTTCATTGTGTTCAGAAAGCCGACAAAGAGCGCCCGGGCATAAGTGTCGGCGGCCGAGTAGGATATCAGCGACTCGCCGATTTCAAAGCCGGCCTCCTTCGAAAAGAAACCAAATCCCGTAGCGATGGCTTGTTTGCGTAAATTGGCCTGGGTGTTGGTGAAAATCCAGTAGCTCAGCATGAAGACCAGGCCAAGAGCGATCACCTGGAAAAAGATCGCTCGTTTTGCAGGATCACGCCAGAACGGGGGGGCCTGTCTGCGATCGAACGCTGTGGTTTCTTCTGCCGAGCCTGAAAACATGCTTCGCATACCATCGGTCTAACGTGCGCGAACTAAGTTGCCGCCCTGGAATTAGGAAAAAAGGACGGAGCGTCTCAAAACTTTCTACTTGAATGGCGGGGCATACATAAGACCGCCGTCTTTCCACTGTGCGTTAAAACCTCGTTTTAACTGCAGCTTTGAGTTGGCGCCAACGTTGTGTTCGAAGACCTCTTCATAATTACCGATCTTTTTCACTATGTTGTATGCCCATTTCTCATCGAGGCCCAGGGCTTTGCCGTTTCCGGGTGTAACGCCGAGGAAACGCTTAACATCAGGGTTAGAACTGTTCAGCATTTCATCCACGTTTTTGGACGAAATGCCCAGGTCCTCCGCAGCTATCATAGCAAGAACTGCAAAATCGACAATATCTCGCCATTGATCATCCCCGTGCCTTACTGCGGGCGCCAGTGGCTCTTTAGAAATAATTTCCGGCAAAATCACATAATCATCCGGGTTCGGGGCAACGGACCTCGTACCGGCCAACTGTGAGGCGTCCGAGGTCAGGCAGTCGCATCTTCCGGCAAAAAAAGCCTGGTTCAGCTCGGTACCCTGTTCGATAACAACCGGTTTCATCGTGATCTTGTTGCTGCGGAAAAAGTCGGCCACATTCTGTTCGGTAGTAGTGCCCGGCAGCACGCACACGCTGGCGCCGTTGAGCTCTTTTGCGCTCTTTATTCCCAGTTTCTTGGGGACTAGAAATCCCTGGCCGTCGTAGTAGTTGACAGCAACAAAGTTGAGCCCCAACTCAGTCTCGCGCGAGAGTGTCCTCGTGGCATTGCGGCACAGCACATCGACCTCTTTGGACTGGAGCGCTGTAAACCGCGTCTGGGTCGTCAGGGTCACATACTTTATCTTGTCTGGATCTCCAAATATCGCGACGGCTATCGCACGGCCCGTGTCCACATCCAGTCCACGCCATACGCCCTTTTCATCGGGCATTGCGAAGCCGTAGAGCCCTCCATTGACCCCGACGATCAGGTATCCCCGAGCCTTTACCGTGTCCAGCGTTTCTCCGGCAAAAACCGCCGGCGGGAGCGACAGTAGCAATACAGCCGTCATTAACAAAAAAACTGCTTTCGCGAACCTCATCATCCTCCTCCTTATCCAGCCATGAGAGCTTGCCCGAAGTGATTGCCCCGAGCGATCATAGGAGTTCGTCCTTTCAAATCAAAAACCATTGTGAGCCTGTTAAAACAGTGATAATGCAATTCCTGCCGCAAATAACCGGCGCGGCAAAAACCAAACTCGCACGCTCCACGGGAAGCTGAGCCGTGAAGTGCTGCGGAGAGCTTGCGGGGTAAGTTCGATCGTTCAGATCGATAATGCATGGAGGATTTCGATTAAGTTCTACAGGAATGGAATAATTTGGTCAAGGAATGGCTTACGTTCACAGGCAGTAGGGGGAACCGGGGAGCCGAACCACGAAGAAAGCCGTCTCCCCGCTCCCTGGCGCTATTCTCTTTCTTCGCGGCTTCGCTTGGAAAATAATTGTGGAAGTACTCGTTTTGCCGGATGGGCCTTAAATAAAGCGGAACCGCAAGCAAGGCTTCGAAGATGAGGGGCCATAAAAAAGGTGAAAGCCAGGAGGAGGGAGGGGGGCCTGGCTTTCGGGGAATAGGGTACTTATAGAAACCAACTCTTTGGCGATTATAATCTCCAACTTTTCTTGCTCGAAAGCAATCCGGTGGAGACAGTAATCACCGGTAGTATACTACAGTATATTTTTAGATAATGTCTATCAAAATCTACATGATTTTTGCGATTTTGCACTTTTTTCGATAACACTGGATCGCAACCATGAGCGAGGATATTGTAAATGCGATAAGAAACCACCGGCTGATTGCAGCGCATCGGGGAGCTCGTTCGCTGGCCCCGGAAAATACCCTGGCTGCCGCACGCGTGGCTCTTGCGGCCGGCGCCGGGATGATGGAGATCGACGTGCGAATGAGCCGGGACGGGGAACTCGTTCTGATACACGATTCCAATCTGCAGCGAACATCAGACGCGCCGCTCAAATTCCCGGACCGTAGCCCCTGGCTTGTGCACGATTTTACTCTTGATGAACTCAGAACCCTGGATTTTGGCTCCTGGTTCAACGATACTGATCCCTTCGGGCAAATTGCAGCGGGTAAAATTTCCTCATCGGAGTTGGTCAAATATTCAGGCGAACCTGTGGTTACCCTTGAGGAGGCAATCCTTTTCACCATCCGTAACGATTGGCTGCTGAATATAGAAATCAAGGATTTGTCGGGATCACCCGGCCATGAGTCCATCGTGGAAAAAATGGTCACCCTGGTGCGCTCCCTGGGCGCCGTTGAAAAGGTCCTCGTTTCCTCTTTCAACCTTAATTATCTCGCGCTTATTAGAAAATTTGAAAGGGAAATAAAGACGGGGGTTCTTGCCGATAGCTTTCAATCCGATCCCGTCCAATTGATGCACGACTTGGACGCTTTCACCTATAATCCCAGGTTGCGGGCGGTGCGGCCCTGGCAGATTCGCAAATTGAAGCAAAAGGGTTTCGGAGTGCTTGTCTGGGTCTTAAACAAACCCTGGCTTGCCGGGGCGCTTTTTTCGATGGGTGCCGACGGGATTTTCACCGATTTTCCCCAGAGATTTTCAACAGATGCGGGGTAAAGTCTTTCAAACTTTAACCGGGCCTGACACATATATGAGAATCTTGATACTGGCTGCCCTGCCGCAGGAATACTCGCCTATTAAAAAGCTGCTTCCTTCCTGGCGTCTCGTTCGAAAGAGGCCATTAAAGAAGTTCATCTGCGAACTACCCGGAAAAGAGATCGTCCTGATCGAAAGCGGAATGGGCGCAAGATCGGCCGAAGAGGCGCTTGGGCCTGAATTGACCGGGTTCACGCCGGATCTTCTTATATTCTCCGGTTTCGCAGGAGGTCTTCACCCGGATTTGCCCGTCGGGGCCGTCTGTTTTACAGCGAGCGCGCGCGAGATATCTTCCGGACAGGTGTTCCATTTCCGGTTTCCGGATAAACTGATCGATTTCATGACTCAAAACGGTATCAGACCGGTTCTGGGACTCAGCGCCGAACAGCCCGAAAACAAGCGGACCCTGTCAGCTCTTGCCGCCGGGCAAACGGCTGTTTTGGACATGGAGACAGCGACCATAGCCCGGATGGCTTTTCAAAACAAAATTCCCTTTGTTTGTTTCAGGGCCGTAAGCGACGCTCTCGACCATGATCTCGGCTTCGATCTGAGCGATATAGCCGACGAGCGCGGAAGGATAAGGCTTACAGGTGTGCTTGTTGCGGTCATTAGAAAGCCTGCGACGCTGAAAGCCTTTTATCTTTCATGGCGCAGATCCAGGCGAGCTGCAAAAAACCTTTGCAGGTCAGTCGCCGCTTTTCTGGGTATTCCAACCCCTGTGCTGGACGAAATGGCCGGGGAAATCAGGATCGAGCTCAGTTGAGCGAATCTCCCGCCCTTGGCGAATGCTGCAGCAGGTAGCCGTCTACGGCTTCACCGGAGACACTCGAATTCTTATGGATCGTGAAGAAAATCATCGGAACGAGAAGTGCCGAAAGCAAGAGAAGGTCTACCAGCCCGAGCAGCATCTCGCCAATGGAAAAAGTAACAACGATATTGAAAATCAGTACGGAAAAGTAAAGCACCGGGCCGAGCAGCCTCATCCAGGATGAGCGGTTCGGCAGCTTTGAGTCCAGCAAAGAAATTCGGTCCAGTGCCTGTAGAGACGCCGTCAGGATGGCCCCAACCAGGAGCCACCCGGCAAAATTGCTCATCGGGATTCCAAAGTAGAACCCATCATAACGGTATCCGTAAATCTTGCCGAGAAACCACCTTTCTCCAAGAAGGGCCACCGGATCGATAACGACATCGAGCAGTACGAAAAAAAATGCCCCGAGGATCAGCGTCTGCCAGGATCTCCGTATTCGAGATGTTTCGAGTACAATGAGATTTCCGGACCGATGGGCCAGCGGTGTCATCAGGAAAACTGCCAGCGAGTAACTGCAGTAGGAGAGAAAAACATAGGAAAGGGAATCCATGAAAGGGACGCCGAACACCCACAGCTCCCTATGCGCGGTGCTCTGTATATAGAAATAATCACCGTAGGGAAACCCCCAGTGAATTGAGGAAAATTCGGAAATCCATGCAAGGGTGTAGCCCACCGGAATATAGGCCAGAGTTTTTTTCCAGCCGACATGCCTCCAGCCCGCAACAATATAGGCGGCAAGAAAAGCAAAAACATAGGGACGAAGGAGAACGGTTCCCCAGAAGAGTCTTAGCGGCTCATGCATTCAGGTTCCATTTGAACATGAGAAAGAGGTCTTTCAAGCCCATCTCGCGCACTATGGTGGGTTCGAACCCGCAATGGACCATGCACTGGGAACACCTGGGGTCGAGGCCGGACACGTAATGGTCCCAGTCGGTCCGGTCCATCAGCTCGGCAAAGGTGCGGTAATGGGTATCCGTTATAAGGTAGCAAGGGGATTTCCAGCCCTGCGGATTGCGTGTTGGATTTCCCCAGGGCGTGCACTTAAGAGACCTCTTACCCGACACAAATTCCAGATAGAGCGGAGTGCTGATTATCGGGAAGTCCCGCCCCCATGAGCTGATCTCGCGGAATTTTTTTTCGATTTCATTTCTGCTTAGAAAAACGTCGCGCACGACCTCTTCATAGCTGAAACCGGGCGCCACGAGAATTCCGTCAACTCCGGCCTTTGTGAGCTGCTGGAAAAGCCGGGCAACGTCGGTGACCGAAGAGTCGCGGTAAACAGTGGTATTAGTGCTTACGCGGAACCCCTTCGCTTTGGCGGCCCTCACCCCGGCGAGGGCCGTCCGGAACCCTCCGGGCTTTCCGATTATGGCGTCGTGAACGGGCTCGGTCCCATCGAAATGGACGTTCCAGGTGAAGCGCGGGGAAGGCTCGAAAAGTGACAACGACTCCTCGAGCAGCAGGCCGTTGGTGCAAAAATAAATATGCCTGCCGCGTGCAAGCGCTTCTCGAACGAGTTGGGGAGCCGAAGAGTAGAGAAGAGGTTCTCCACCCGTAATGGTCACCACTGGTGTGGCCGTCTCCTCGATTGATGTGATACAGTCATCGAGGGACATTTCCTGGGAAAGCGTATCATGATACTCTCGAATCCTGCCGCAGCCGGCGCAGGTCAGATTGCAACGGTGAGTAGGCTCTAGCATCAATACGAGTGGAAACCGCTCAACTCCGCGCAGCTTCTTACCTAGAAGGTACCTGGTCATCGAAACATGAAGACTGATTGGAAAACGCATCAAAACCTCGATTCTATTTCTTGATAAGGAAGCGGAGACCGGGAGCATCCGCTTGTTCTATTGCCGTATGATATATCCGTTTTGTCTAAACCATTCAACTGCGTCGCTTAAGGCCGTTTGGACCGGCGACTGCGGAAACCCCAATTCCCGTATCGCTTTGGATGAGTCGAAAAACATGCGCTTCGCCGCCATTTTTACACCCTCGTAAGGGACCATCGGCTCGCGCCTGGTTACAAACGAGACGAGATGAAGAATTCCGGCGAGCCACAATATCGGAGTATAGGGGAGCTTTACCTTGGGAGCTGGAATTTTGGAGATTTCTTCCAGGATTGCAAAAATCTCCGCCAGAGTCAGATTGCGGTTGCCAAGGATGTACTTTTCCCCAATCCTGCCTCTCTCGAAAGCAAGACAGTGTCCTTCCGAAACATCCCTCACGTCGACCAGGTTGAGGCCCGTGTCGAGATAGGCGGGCATTTTTCTGTTCAAAAAATCCACGATGATCTTGCCTGTCGGCGTTGGTTTGTGATCCCCCGGGCCTACCGGGGTACTTGGGTGGACGAACACTATAGGCAATCCCTTGTCGAGGAATCTCTGCGCCTCCCGCTCGGCAAGAAACTTCGACCTCTTGTAGTGTCCAACCATATCTTCGAGACACACGGGCGTATTTTCGTCAGCGGCAGTTCCATCCGGAGCAAGCCCGAGCGCTCCTACGCTGCTTGTGTGTACGACCCGCTTGACTCCGGCCTCCATCGCGGCCTGGAGAACATTGACCGTGCCGGCTACATTGCTCTCATAAATTTCGCGTGGATTCTGCGCCCATAGCCTGTAATCTGCAGCTACGTGAAAAACCGCCTCGGCCCCTGAAATTGCGCTCATTACCTGGCCGGAATTGCGAATGTCGCCAATCTGCCATTCGATACCGGGAAGGTCAATTGATTGTGACGGGGGTTTGCGGCAAAGCGCTCTCAGGCGCCATCCCCTGCGAATCAGGGCCGCGGCGACGTGATGTCCTACGAACCCTGTTGCTCCCGTTATGAAGGCGACAGGCATATTATTCCTCTTATAGTTCCGGTCCTTCGACCCGCTTTCCTATACCAGAACAAAGTGCAATTGGAAACCCCAAGACAAAAATGAGTAGACGCACAGATGCGGTTAAAATAGACGCGGTCAGCTCGTGCTGAGGTCTTGCGATCTGAACCGGAGTTCCGGGCTGTTAACTGTATATCCGTATAATTCCTCCACATCCGTAGCTTCCAGGCGGTCCAGAATCCCTTCCCACCTGTGCCTTATTCCCCCCTGTTCAAAGGTCCTGTCACTAAACAAAAAGCGTATCTTCGATGAAGGGGCGGATGCAATTTCTTTAATGGCATCGAGCTTATCACTAAGCGCCTCGGCAAATATCGCCACCGCCCACTCTATTATCTGTGGCGGCACGCCACTTTCAAGGGCCTTGTCGAGGTGCACCCTGAAGCGGGTAAGGCATTGCGGAAGCAGAGTCAGCAGCGGGGTTGTCCAGTCGGTGAACGATCCTGTAGTTTCGATTATAATGAGCCGAACGGGTATTGAGATGGAGTTAAGCTGTATCAGCTCATCGCCGTCATCGTAGAAAATCTTGCCGGTACGAGGACTGGCTCTTCCGAGCACAAGAGTGAAGGTCGCGGCGGCGCCGAGCAGGCCGGCGAGACTCATAATAAAATTCGGATTTTTGTAGCAGGAGATTGGAATCTTGTCAGTGACGACTCCAGGAATGTACTGCCGGTCGTAAAAGAAAGTAGGGAGCAGCCCAAGTCCGGGGACATCCTCATCCAGCCTTATCTCGTTGTACGAAAGGATGGGAAAGCCAAGCTGAGTCGCAGCATTCAGTCTGTCTAAAATGTAATCGCGGTATTTGATCGTCTCAGCAATAGCCTGGTCCAGAGGTATGCCCATTCTTATCCGTTGAATGACATCCCATTTCATGAGCCGTATGATACGGATCGAATCCTGTTGGTCTTTGGTGGTAACTACAACCAGATAGACGTCTCTTTCCTCTCCGGAAATATCTCTGGCGCTTTGGGACTCCTCAATGTGGCCAACATTAATTGAGACAAGTCCACCTGATTTCTCCCAGAAATGGGATATCAGGCCCTGGACTCGGCCATGGGCTCGGGGGTCGAACCTGAGCTCATCACCGACAACCGATGCTCCGGGCAGCCATCTTACGTTCAGATGAAATTCGGGGCTAAGGTCCAACGACCATTCCTCCATCTCTTGTTCGTCGATGCCGAACAGACGACAGAACATGGTCGTGCGCCACACAGGGTTATGATAATCGTCGACCATAAGTTCGGAGCCGGCCGACTGGGCGAAATCAAAAGCGAAACGGTCGAATGCTCTTTCGACCTGCTCGGTGCTTGTAGATGCGGAAAAGTCCTCGAGCAGAGAAACAACTTCCCTGAGACCCTTTGAATCAAGTCTTGCGCCGGCCGACAGAAAAAAGCTCAATTCTCGACTGCCCCAGCTATTCACCCGTTCGAGCAGGTTAAGTATCTCTTCCAGGCGGGCAAGGGCCTCTTTGGGGTCCTGCCGGAGTAGCGGCCTGATACGGATGAATTCATCGTAAGTGAGGAACCTGCCTCCGGAGGGCGCGCTGTAATAGAGGGTCAACCCGGTACTCACCTGCACCTTGCTGGCCCGCACGTAACTGGAAATCTCCAGGGCGGACCGAGGGGCCGGAGATACTCGCCAGCTTTCACCTCTGTGCCGCAATTGTCTTCTCACCTCAGGAATATGCAACCCGGTAAACTGAATTCGCTCTTTGGGGCAGAATGACTGCAGTATTTGGTCCGCAGCGAAAACTCGTTCCATATCGGCTGGATCGGATCGCACAAGAATCAGCGTGTCGCGAAAGAGAAGCGAGACCGCATCATTGTATAGCTCAAGCTCGAGCTCCCCCTCGTCGATTTCGCCCCGATCTTCCGCATGCGACCTGCGTTTGAGAAGTTCGAGCATAATAGAAATGTGGCACGCATGGATGCCTCTGACATTAATTATGGTGCGGTACTTCGGAAATACGGAAGCAATCGGGCTGAGCAGGTCCCCGTTTTGATCTTTCTCGAAAAAATCGGGACCGATAAAGGTTATTCCCTTCTTTTCCCGCGGTTCAAGGGGTCCTTCAAGCACAATATTTTCAGGGGGAAAGGTCATAAGCTGTCGTCTAATCTAAATAATACGGCCCTTTACAATACCTCGACGATGCAAAGTATCACGGAATCCATATATTTTGAATAGCACAAACTCCTAAATCGGGATATTTATCTTAAACGATAACTCTTGATCTTCGTCGACCTTGGCCTCGGATAAGGAAAAAAAGAAATTGCACAGATTCAAAATGTTTTCAGTCGTGACTGTTTTACTGGCTGTGTCCGGATTCTTGAGCGGCCCTGTTCTTGCTCAAAATGATATTAAGATCGGGGTCTATCTGCCGATGACAGGCGGTGTCGCCGCCTACGGGAAAATGGAGTGGTCGGGGATACAGACCGCTAACTCGATGGCCCCTGAAGTTCTGGGGAAAAAGATTGCTCTCACTTTGCTGGATACAAGGAGCGAGCAAATCGAATCGTCCAACGCGGTCTCGCTGCTTACCGAAATGAAGGTTGCGGGCATAATAGGTGAAGCCATCAGCGCCAACACTATGGCAGGCAACCCTATCTCCGAGAAGGCTCAAATCCCGAGCATCAGTCCTACCGCAACAAACCCGCTTGTGACACAGGGCAAAAAGTACGCCTTTCGGGCCTGTTTCATCGACCCTTTTCAGGGTGGGGTCGCCGCAAGATTTGCGATTGAAAAACTGAAAGTCCGGACCGCTTCTATCATAATCGATCATTCCCAGGATTACAGCGTGGGACTCGGGAACTTCTTTGAAAAAGAGTTCCAGAAGCTTGGCGGCAAGATCGTTTCCAAAACGTTCATCCTGACGGGCGATCAGGATTTCTCGGCCCAGCTTTCCTCGATCGCGGCAAATCAACCCGAAATGATCTACGCGCCTATCTATTATACCGAGGTTGCCCTGATGGCTAAACAGGCTCGAGATCTGGGGATAAAGACACCTATAATGACTGGGGATGGCGCCCAGGCGGACCAGTTGATCGAAATAGGGGGCACGGCCGTCGAAGGAATGTATCTTACCGGCCATTTTCACAAAGATGCCTCAACAACTGAGCGCTCTAAAGAATTTAGCAAGCTCTATGAGGCTAAATACAAAGAGGACGTAAATGCTTTCACCGCCCTCGGCGCCGATGCCTATTTTCTCCTGGTCGATGCCATAAACAGGGCTGGTTCAACGGAAGGCGCAAAAGTTCGGGACGCGCTTGCCGGCACTAAGGATTTCGTGGGCGTTTCCGGATCTATGACGATGGGGTCCGATGGAAACCCGCTGAAAAGCATGGTTATCAATAAGGTCGAAAACGGAAAATTTGTTTATGTCACTACGGTAACTCACTGAAAATAGGACATAGGTTCAGCCGGAAGCAGACGCAACCGGAGCAAACATATGGCAACAAAGAAGTGGGGAGAGGTTTTTGGCAATGGAGCGCAAAGTAAAGGGACTGATGACCGGACTTTCCGAAATAGCTATCCTTGATGAAAATGCAACCCTTTTTGAAGCGGTTCTGGAAATAGGCGTTGCAAGGGCCAGGCATCCCGCTGCATCGAGGTGTCCTGCTGCTCTTGTGGTGGATTCGCAAAGGAACGTGGCCGGTTTTCTTGAAGTCAAAAGTATGGTTAGAGGACTCGAACCGAGGTACGTTGAATTTGCCGAATCCGCGAAGAAAGAGGGATTTTCCCCCGAAAGGATCAGATCTGAACTGCAAAAATATGGACTTTGGGAAGACGCCCTGGAAGGGCTTTGTAAAAAAGCGGGGGAGACTGTAATCAAGTCGCTTATGCTCGTACCTGAAGAGAGTCAGATAATCGATGCCGAGGCTTCCATTAACCCGAAGTTCCCCGCTTAAAACAAAAACAACATCTTGACTTTACTAGACTTTAGTAGATTGTCAGTTTCCGTTTACTGGGTACAAATCTAAGAGATCAAAGGCTCTTTTTTGAAGTGGAGTCG
>JBKQLC010000238.1:0-6378 GCA_052147195.1 Syntrophobacteraceae bacterium | reverse complement strand
CTGCCAGTTCTGTAATTTTTTGGGCTCCGGCGCCGTGTTTTAGTGAAAAAATGAATCCGAAGGGTTCGATAAGTAACCTCGCTCAATTTGAGTTCACGGATTCAGGATATAGGAAAGGAATTGGTAGTCACGTGCACATAGTCCACGAGCATAGTTTGGGGAAGAGTACTACTGTTTATTTTCCCTACACCGTCACCACCAACCGCTGTATTGATTATCAGAAACATTGGATCAGAAGGGACAAGGGTAGTCTCATAACAAGTAGTAACACCGTCTACCTGCCATGTCAGACTACCTGGCTCCCAGATAAGAGTGTAAACATGCCAATTTTGTGAAGCATCTGTTATCGTTGGTCTATTCCCGGAAGTTCCAAAACTTCCAGAGGAATTACAATATGGTTGTACTATTTGACCATTGGAAATCATGGCAACTTCGTTATTAATCTGAGTCGGATTTGAATCTAGAATTTCAGCAATATCTATTTCATCCGACCCAGGATAAGGCCAATTACAAGCTTGGCCTCCCGCGTTAGATTGACAATCTGCTCCTAAGAGCCAAATGGCGGGCCACGGACCAACACCGCCTGGCATCAGAGCGCGTACTTCAACGGTTCCGTAAAGAAAATTAAATGTATTCATTTCAACATGTGCGCTAGTATAATAATAACCATCAACAGGCGGGTTGGCGTTTTCTGCGGTGATTATTAAATTGCCGCCGCTCTCTGTAGCATTCGCGGGTTGGTAAATCTGTTTTTCATTATTACCATTTTGCAGATAGCCATTATACAGGCTCCAAGCATTAGTATCAACCGATGAGCCACTGAACTCATCATCAAATTCATATGAGGATTGGGCGTATGCATTGACAGCAAAGAGCAACATAAGAACGAAAGCAACTATTATTCGTCTCATGACTGACACCTCCATTATGTTTGGATGCAGCGCTGCTTAGGCATTATTCATGCCTTGAAATATATAATTCTAATTAAAAATAATTAGAATTATATATTTCTTATGGCCCACTTTGAGCGGCGAATATTAAGCATCCATTCTCATCTTGGATAATGCCGAAGAGCACTATAAAATAAAGGTAATAACAGTAAAATGGAGGTCAAGTCTGTAACTATGGAATTATACAAAAAAAGCAAGGATGAAGTCGCCGGCAAGATAGTTGAACGTATGCACGCAGTGCTTCAGAGCGATGCAAAAACATTATCCGTCGTTAGGTCTCCGGTACGACCATTACGTTGCAGGAGAGGACCGAACTTCTCACCATCCCTCCGCTCATTATGCAGCCGTGCGAAACCAGCGAATCGACCGCCCTGCCGATCCTCGGCTCCTTGCTCTCGGCCTGGTTGAAAACGAACTTGGCCGGCGGGTACTGGCGCCTATGAGTCCTGACCGGCCAAAGGGAACCGTAGAGGTAGAAGAAGGGGTCCAGACCGGTCAAATCCTTGTTGGCGCTCCAGTAGGCGTCAAGGTTACCGACATCCCTCACGGGGGAACGAACTCACCAGGGAGGTGTGTCCTAAAATTGCTAAAACCGGTTCTCTTGACACACAACTTGCGTTTTTTATTCGTATATGGGAAGGTTCTATGGCCTTGAAGGTGTCGTGTAAGTTTTTTAGGGTGTCGGGCGAACCCCAAATGCCCTTCGAGATTCGTTGGTGGTCAGGTTGATGTATTATTCGGATTGATATCTTTTTTCGGCCCACAGGATGTTTTTCGCCGGACCGAGACTTGCAGATCAGGGAGCGCAGCATGTCGGAGCGCATCCCATTTCATGAAACCTCCGTACAGCCAATTTTCCTTCAGAACATCCGAAATAATTTTTATGACCTGCTCTTATACTCTCAACCGCATACGATAGCTGCAAAGAAGACATGAAATCGATTTCGGCCGGCTTCTATGTTGTAAAGAGCTTTGATTTCACCGAACTAAAGGAAATAATCGCCATGGCTCTCGAAACCAGGCTCCCCGTTGGCAATCTCGCCCTGCACGACCAGCCTGGTTTGGCGAATTAACGATAATCGGCTGCACTGTTAATTCTACGCCCATGTCCCGCCAATCGTGCCCTCCACGTCCACCGGTATTCTAGAAAGATAGGCTTTGCGTGCCTGAATCATCGTCTCCTTGAGAATCACGGCAGTTCCCTTGCCAACCTCGTCAAAAACTTCAAGAATAATCAGCTCATGCACCGTTGCAATGATCTGGGCTCCTGTACCCGACACGTTCCCCTGTCAACATAAAAGTTTCAGTATTTAGTATGAGCTGCCGGATTGCTGTCAACACAATGAAACTTAAGCCTCTAAATAGCCATTTGTACAGGCTGCTTACCCAATTCCTACCCTCCAAAATCTCACTTGACATTTGTTGAGATTTTGACAAGGTGCAAGATTTGGATGGCTTATTCTCCGCCTAGTTATCTGCTTTCAATTGTCGTTCGATTCAGAAGGGGTGAATTCCTTAAAAACTTGCATTAAGGGGAGGATCTGAAAGTGGCTGGAAACTTATGGACTCTTACAACATCAAGGAGGAGAAAACATGAAAAGAAATGCATTTCTTAAGCGCGTGCTGATAGGGTTCATCATTGTGATGATGGTCCCGTTCGGAGCCCTTTCGCAGCAAATGGACTCCGGCAAGACATACAGCGAGGCTGAGCTGGACCAGATGCTTGCGCCGATTGCGCTCTATCCTGATTCGCTTCTCGCACAAATCCTCATAGCGGCGACGTATCCGGACCAGGTCATGGAAGCGGACCGCTGGTTGAAGGCAAACCCGGACCTCAAGGGAGACGCACTCAACAACGCACTGGACAAAATGAACTGGGACCTGAGCGTGAAGGCGCTCGCGCCTTTTCCGCAGGTCCTCGACATGATGGCTAAAGAGACAGCCTGGACACAAAGGCTGGGTGAAGCTTTCCTGGCTCAGCAGGCCAATGTCATGGACTCCATTCAGAGACTGCGGCAGAAGGCCCAGGCTACGGGTAATCTCCAGACTACCGAACAGCAGAAGGCGGTTGTTAAAGGTCAGGTGATCGAAATTGTACCGGTAAATCCCCAAGTTGTTTATGTGCCGCGCTACGATCCGGTAGTTGTCTACGGGCCATGGTGGTATCCCGCGTATCCTCCTTTGGTTTACTCTCCCTGCTGTTGGCCTGAAGTGGCCGTTGGAATCGGAGTCTTCGGGTTTTGGGGGGCTGTGGAAGTAGGACCGGTCTGGGGATGGGGCTGGGGTTCCTGGAACTGGGCCGGTGGCAGTGTCAATGTGAACGTCAATCGGAACGTCAACATCAATCGCAGCAGTATTGGAGCCGTGAATACCTCGAGCCGCGGTGGCGCAGGTGCAGGCCGGGCCGGCGCAGGTGCAGGCCGTGCAGGTGCGGGCGCAGGCCGTGCAGGTGCAGGCGCAGGCCGTGCAGGTGCAGGCCGCGCGGGGACTGGAGGCAGACCATCGGCAGCATCCGTCCAGCGAGGACTTAGCGGCGGATCTCGCGCCGGCAGCTCAGCACGCAGCGGAGGATCTCGTGGTGGTTCTCGCAGCTCAGCACGCAGCGGCGGATCTCGCGCCGGTAGCTCGGCACGCAGCGGAGGCTCTCGTAGCGGCTCTCGTAGCGGTAGCTCGGCTCGCAGCGGAGGATCTCGTGGTGGTTCTCGCAGCTCAGCACGCAGCGGAGGATCTCGTGGCGGTTCTCGCAGCTCAGCACGCAGTGGCAGCTCTCGTGGCGGCTCTCGCAGCTCAGCACGCAGCGGCGGCTCTCGTGGTGGTTCTCGTGGCGGCGCACGGAGTGGCGGCTCTCGAGGCGGCGGCGGGCGCAGAGGTGGTGGTGGCGGCGGTGGGCGCAGAGGTGGCGGTGGCGGTGGACGCCGGAGATAAATGTGCGCTCTCACGAAATATTGACAATTAGGGTTTTGCGGGAAACGGTCATGATTCTGACCGTAAACTGATAACTGAGGGCGCAATATTCGTTTATGTACTGCGGTATTGCGCCCTGCGGACACCGGAAAGTGCGTGGGGACCTGTCGTTTGCATGTTCGATAGGGAAATTGTGTGGTTTTGAGGGCTTTGCGGTTTTCCAAGAAGTATTTCCGGGCAGAATCCGACCCGAAAAATTGTTTGGGCAGGGGGTGTAAAATGGTTTTCATGACACACTGGATGACGGGCCGTAAGGCGATGACAGCAGCATCAGTGATAGCAGCCGTGGCGCTGTGGACAATCTTTGTTCCTGTAGCCGGGTGGGCCGGAACGGATGAGGGGTTGATTGCAGCGGTTAAGCGCGGCGCTTTGCCTGAGATAAAACGTCTCCTCGATCAGGGCGCACAGGTCAATGCGAAGGACAATGAGGGGGTAACCGCGCTTATGATTGCTTCCGAAGACGGCCGTCTTGACGTCGTGCAGGCGCTACTCGACAAGGGGGCAGACGTCAATGTCAAGGACAATTACGGGATGAGCGCGCTGATGCTTGCATCCGAGCAGGAGGGCAATCTCGACGTAGTCCAGGCGCTTGTCGCCAAGGGGGCGGATGTCAACGCCGCAGACAATGACGGGGTGACTGCGTTGATGCTTGCTTCCCAGTATGGGTGCCTTGACGCGGTCGAAGCGCTGCTCGATAAAAAGGCCGAAATCAACGCCAAGGACAAAGACGGCGTGACCTCGCTGATGTCTGCTGCGGACATGGCCTACCTGGACGTAGTGGAAACGCTTATCGCCAAGGGGGCCGACGTCAATGCCAAGGACAAAGAGGGTGTAACCGCACTGATGTTTGCGTCCCAGTACAACGAAGACCGCGAGGAGGACAGTCTTGACGTAGTGGAAGCGCTTATCGCCAAGGGGGCCGATGTCAACGCCAAGACTAATGAAGGGGCAACGGCCCTGATGCTCGCCTCCCGTGACGGATATCCCGGGGTCGTGGAAACGCTTATCGCCAAGGGGGCCGACGTCAATGCCAAGGACAAGGAGGGCGCAACCGCGCTCATGTCGGCTTCTGACAACGGCTACTTTGAGGTCGTGGAAACGCTTACCGCCAAGGGGGCCGACGTCAATGCGAAAGACAACGACGGTTCAACCGCGTTGATATCCGCCTCCGAAAACGGCAGCCAGGAGGTCGTCAAGATTCTGCTCGCCAAGGGGGCCGATGTCAACGCCAAGACCAATGACGGCTCGACTGCGCTCTCGCTTGCCTCCCGGAATAATCATGCCGCAGTGAAGAAACTGCTTGTCAAAGCTGGAGCAAAGTAAAGGAAGCGGGGCAAAGGTGTGTGGGGTACATATGAGGACATAACGGTCCATAAGCGAGCAGAGGATGAGCTGGGAAAGGCTCACCACGAACCGGAGCGAAGCGGCTGCCCGATTTGGCGCGCCTCACGTCAGGCCGCACCTCTGAACCTCTCAAACCGCCACTCTAAGCATCACGATGGGGCCATTTCGCGGTGGACATGGGAAGGGTCAGCTTAGTGCCGTGCAACTCCTGCTGACCGTGCCTGAGGATCGGGCCACCCTGTTCATCTGGAACGTCACGGCGGACATGGACCCTGTAATCAGGCGATACACTAATGATGAAGCTGTCGAAGGCGGCGCGGTGAAGCTCGCAGAGAGCAATGCCGTTACTGACGCCGGGCTCGCCTTCCGGCGCAGTGTCAGGCATGATGTGAGCAGCGTCCGGGAGTTCCTGGTGCCGAAGTCTACAGAGCGGGCACTGGGACCGATAGGCGGCAATGAACCCATGCGCCGCAAGGCTATGCCAAGCTTTTTATTATCATGACCAGGTGAGCGAGAGACTTGCTGTTCAATTCTGCGAAACACTGCTTCATTCTTTCCTGGTAATGAAGCTCATGCTCGAAATACCTGGAGAATCTGCTGATCTCCATCACAAAAATCTCGCTCAGGGCCTCTTTGCTATTAATATAAGCTTCTGCTCCCCGCCCTGATGCCTGCATTTCAGCCGTCTTGGTGACTAAAATGAATTTTACCAGCATTCCAAAGGTGATCAATGTTTGTATATAATGGAAGATATCAGGGACTCCTGCAGGCGGCTTTGATATGACATAGTGGTAGAGGTAAATAGTAATCAAATGGTCCAAATATGTCCGGAAATCCGATGTAACCATTTTGCGCCAATTAGCAAATAGTTCAAGCTGATCCTTAGAATGATCATTATTATATGTATATATCTCAAGCCATTTTTTGCATGCTTTGTTATTTATCCCTTGCGATTTATCATTTATAAGCTTTGACATAAAATAAAAAGGCCAATTTGTATCAATTTTTATATTTTCCTGAATCCGTGAACTCAAATTGAGCGAGGTTACTTATCGAACCCTTCGGATTCATTTTTTCACTAAAACACGGCGCCGGAGCCCAAAAAATTACAGAACTGGCA
>JBKQLC010000237.1:0-8310 GCA_052147195.1 Syntrophobacteraceae bacterium | reverse complement strand
CTCCCCAAGGTAGCGCGGTTCTCAAATACCCTGGGCTACCCTATGCAGCCCTTTCAGGGCAAGAAACTCAAAATCCCCCACAGGGCGAGTTCACAGCAGACAGATGCTGCCCTTTCTCGTCTGCAGGCACTCGGTAGCCGGATGAACCTTAGAAAAGACGCCGGAATCTCTCCAGATGCGGCTTTGAAACGGGTGTTCCGAGTCGCGGGGTTTCGGTTGGGGCGAGGCCCAACAGAATTGTCTTCGAGCGGGAATTTGCAGGAAAGCGAATTGAGGGATTGACTAATTGAAGGATTAAGGAATTCTGCTTCCCGCTCCCCGCTCCCTGCTCCCCGCTCACTGCTCACTACTCCCCGCTCTCCGCGCTCTCTGCGGTGATAGCTTTTCGGTTTCGCGGTGCCGAAAAAATCCTGAAAACGTGCCAAATCGTACCATTTCGGACCATATTCTCAGAAGAGAGATGCGCCTGCACTTTTTTCCTTATCCTTAGCGGTTGATTATGCCGAAAGAAGTATCGGTACTCACTAATGTTGAAAACTCGCTATTCGTTTGATCGGCCGGCTTATCGCTCCCACGGAAGGGAAACAGGCGATCATTCACGGGCAAAACATGTTGCATCGGCATAGAGGCGGTGCGGGATTGAAACAAAGGAGAGGGGCGTGAATGAGCGATCTTGAAGAGAATACCGGCGCCCAGCCTGGCCCCTGGCCCTGGTACGTCTTGTTGATGACCGGGCATTGCCTTATGGGGCTGTTTCCATGGCTCATGGTTTTATGGGCGGCCTTCAGGAGGGGGAACAAACGCACTGCTCTTCTCGGCCTTATCGTTAATCTTGCGGTTTACGGACTATTCTCTTTCTATGCGGTCAAAGCCAGGATGCCCTGGTGGTGGTTGAGTTCGTCTTTTTACGTAATCAACCTGGTCTGGGCTATGAGCGCCTGGATTTTCCAAAGGATAATCGTGGGCGAGCGGCCTCCCGCAAGGTACATCTGGTCGGAACGGTCCACCTGGGTTTCACCATTTGTGATCGGCTTTATCATCGGGGTGAGCCTCTCTATCGTCACCGGGATACCCGGCGCCATGGGCGAGCGATACAGGGCACTGGCGGCGGAGGATATCCTGGGCCGGGGCTCCGTGCTTTGGATTGTTTTGCAGAACGCATACAAGGGCATACCTTTCGGGGTGCTCCTGGGGCTTTGGTGGGCGGGAGAACAAAGGCGATTCTCCGTATCTCACATCATCACCTTTCTTTCGGCATACTTTTCAACCCTCCTGTTCATGACGGGCACAGGGCTGTTCCTTATCTTCCTGT
Organism: Syntrophobacteraceae bacterium; assembly: GCA_052147195.1. GTDB lineage: Bacteria > Desulfobacterota > Syntrophobacteria > Syntrophobacterales > Syntrophobacteraceae > SbD1. Next base: position 6,998 of record JBKQLC010000237.1, on the reverse strand, counting down.
TCACCAAAGGGGCCGTGGCCGCCAATTTTCTTTCTCATTCACCGGAGTTGGCCCTGACCCCTCCATGGGCCACCGGATTGCCCAAAGTGCTTACAATCGTCAGTCAAAATGATTTGGATTTGCTGGTTATTCCGCTTCTGTTTGGAGCGGTTCCCCGCATCCGCGATTATTTCAAACGCATGTTATGGCTGCCTGTGGTGTTGTCGATTTCACTGCCCTTTTTCTATGTGGACAATGGTTGGTGGGGCGTTATCCAGGGCCGGGTATTCTACGATATGTCCTCGAGTGACGAAAGGACCCGCGCCGCTGCCTATGAAACGGCTGACGAACTTCTCATTCGTTACCCCGAACATCTTCATTGGCCCTCTATCGCCGAAGCTGTAGCCCGCTACCGTTACGAATGCCGCCGGTTCGATGCCGCCAGAACGCTGTATCAAACCGTGATTCAACGCTACAAAGGGTCCAACCGGTGGTACTGGGAAGTCAAAGCGGCTGAAGCCGCTCTTGGCTCGACCGGGTTCGGAGATCCGGGTTGCGTATCACGAATCGATATTCCCGTGATCGGATATGAGAGTTACCTCACCTCCAACTGGATGGGGCTCCTGTCGGTTATCCGGTATTGGGAAGGCCCGCAGTCTCCTGAATCGAATGTCACGATAAAGCTCAAATCCCTGTCCAAAAGCGATGACAAGATCCAGTTGAACCCACTGGTGACGATAGCCGATTTAGATGATGCCGTTAAGACCCTGAATTACGAAATGGCCATCCTGCCCTCCAGCCTGACCGGGATCAAGGCCCTCATTTCTGCGGGAATACCGGTCATACTGGTGGACAAAGAAATGTTCCGTGTGGTTTACGGCTTTGACGGCGGCCGTTCGGCGGTGCTGTTCTACGGGTTTGAATCCCTTTCAGAACAGACTCGAGAAGAAGGCCGCGGCGAGGCCAAAGAAATTCTGGCTTTAAAGGCGGAGGGGCACGGCGAAAGTAAAGAGCGGCTGGATCGCATCGGGCGCGAGGCGGCCGGCGAATACGCCGTTTCGGCCTGGGACGCAATCAAATACCGGGCCCCATATATGGTAGCGATCTATCCGCAGTCGAAGGCCCAGGTGCTGGCCGACGCCGTGCAGCAGCCCCTCGACTCCATAACCTCAGCAACCAGGGGATATCTCTCAGCCTTTATCGGGCTGGAGTTTTTGCGGCATGCCGACCCGGCACAGGCTTTTGAGTGGGCTAAGATCGGCAGCCGGCTGGTCTCTTCTCCCTTTCCTCTCTATGTTGGCGAACTGTCCCGGCTGTATTGGGAATCCAGGGAGAAGATGGTCGGAACCATTCTGCCGTTTCAGGATCAATTCCCGGAGTTGAAAGAAACGGAATGCGCGTTTGGTGCGGACGAGAACAGATCCTTCCTCGAAAATGCCAGACACCGGTTCGAAAACGACTTCAAGGAAGGTGCGCTGCCTTATTTCCTGCTGGATGCGCTAAAGACGACCCTGGTTTCAAGCGATCCCGACGATCAGGAAATGCTGATAAAGTTGGGGCACGCGCGCGTTGCCCTCGACCCAAGCGATGCGGACGGGTGGAAAACGCTGGCCGGCGCTTACGAACATACACAAAACCTGCCGGGCATGATCACCGCTCTAGAGGGCCTCACTGCTGTGGAGCCCCTGAATTTCAACGCCAAAATCGATCTCGCCTATGCATTGGTGCTTCAAGGGGAATACGGGAAGGCCGAATCCGCGCTTAAGATAATCGACCCGGAGAAGGTTAAATATAATGGGGATTATCCCTTCTGCCTCGGAGCGGTTGCGGAACGGAATAATAACCCTAAGATGGCCCTGGAATACTACGAAGAGGCCATAGAGATGCGCCGCTACAAGGCGGTTTACCATCTGCATTACGGCCGCCTGCTCCTGGCCGGGGGGCGGAAGGAAGAGGCCGCCAGGGCCCTTCGTTGGGCAGCCACAATAGATGCCGAAGGCAGCATAAAGAAGCAGGCGGAACTGCTTCTTTCTCAGATCCCAAACCTTTCATGATTTGAACAGGTCGAGATGAGCGAAGAAAGCAAGGAAACAATTATCCGTCCGATTCATCCTCTCTGGTTCATACCCATATCCCTTGTGGCCGGGTTGGTAACCAGCGGCCCGCTGGCCGGGGCCACCCTCTACCGGTGCGGGTACCGCAGACTGGGATGGGGCATCGGAGCGGGACTAATGCCGATTGGCGCCGCCCTTCTTCTGTTTTGCGGGCTATGGGGCACGCAATGGTACTGGGTTGCGCTGACCTTGAGTTGTACTCACCTGGTCTGTGGAACTGCGCTTTTCCTGATCGTTCGCGGGCCCTATAAACAATTTCAAGTCAGCCATCCACCGGCATCGCAACGGGGCAGTTATCGAAATACTATTGCGGGTATGGCCGGGGGCGCACTTATAGGCGTTTTGGTTGGAACTGTCCTCTCGCTTCCCTATGAGCTTTTGAGCGATCGGCTGTTCTCGACCGTCTTGCCGGTGAGTTTCAATGACACCATGGTCATCTTCAAGGTGTTAGCTGGTGCGGTTTTCCTGGCCCTGATGGGTATTATAGCCGGCGGCCTGCTCGGACGATTCAGACCGGGGATTACCGCCGGGCAGGCGTTCCTTTACAGCATATTTCTGGTCTGGGTTCATCAAAGCTGGATGCTTTGCTTTGACGCCGTTATTGCCGCGCCCGCTTTTCAGGCCCACAGCGCCACACTGAACGGCTTGCAATCGCTCATCTTCCCATTTGTCCCGTTGGAGCTTTTGATCGGCTTTTGGTGGACTGTTTTTCTTTTGTTTTTTATTATCTCGTTCCCAAGCCTCTCCGGCAAGTTAGTGCGCAGCGGTCTGGTGTTTGCCATGAACGTGGCGGTAGCCGTCACCGTGTCAGTTAATTTCGGATATGTTACGGACCTGCTGCTGGATCTGGGCAAGCATTTCGAGCGAACGGCGCACACGTCGAGGGCGCTTTGGTGCTATGAGCTGAGTCTGAAAAAAGAACCAAAGGAACAAATTGCCTCTTATCTTCAGTACCGTATTGCGCTGTTGAACCATAACATGGGCCAGGAGCAGGAAGCCCGCCAGGGTTTCCGCCGGGTCGTAGCGAAATACAACCGGAATGAGTACCTCGTCAAAAAGGCAAACCAATTTCTCGACAGCATGGAACGCAGGGCGGAAGGAAAGCGCGTGGTGCTGCCCGGGGTTGAAACCAGCACGGAATACAAAGGAGGGTACTGTGTACCCAATTCGCTTGCCCTGGTCATGCGGTATTGGGGGCTTGCAGTCCCGGCGAGGACCATCGGGAGCCGGATTACCGGCCTTGGAGGCGGGACGTTTGTGGTCGATCAGCGCTGGTTTGCCGAGCAGCAGGGATGGCGTCACGATTTTCTACCGATGGCGGGTATTGAAGACATCAAACGTTGCATAGATGCGGGATTTCCGATCCTGGTTTATGTGCCGGCGCACGTGTTGGCCATCGTCGGGTATGATGAGGGCCTGGAAACCTTTATAACCTACGATGTCGCCACCATGGATATCTGGGAAGAGTACGTTCAAAAGGACTTCATTAAATCCTGGAAAAGACAGGCCGCCACCCTTGTTTTGAGCTATCCCCCCGGCAAAGAACAGATGATTCCCGACGATATTCGCCGCAGGCTCGAAGGTCTGAGTGATAATTATCTCCAGTTCCAGCTCCACTATCTTGACAGGCCGAGGGATTCCACCTCGATCGCTCATTTGTCGAAAGCCGCCGGCGCCAAAGGCACATTTTTCTTTGCCGTGACGGCTTTGTACAGGGAGTTTCCAGGTCTGCGGGCATCCCTCGACACGCAATACGACGCAAAGCAGATCGCCGAGTCGATCAAGGAGTACTTCTGGAACGATTTCGATGAGGGGATCAATTTGGCGGGCCAGCTACATGACGAACGCGATGCTCTGCCGGACTGGGAGCTGGGCTCTGCCGTTTCCTATCTGATCTGCAATGGCCGGTTTGATCTGGCCCAATCTCTCATCTCACGGATCAATGACCAGGGGCGTGTCAGCAAAGAGATGTTGGCGGACATTGGGCTGATGGATCTGAGTATAGGTGAGTTCAGCCGCGGGTTGGACCTCATCCGGAACGCCGACATCAAATCAACCTCTTTCTACGCAGGACTGGCCGAATTGAAAAGAGGCAATTCACAGGCTGCCATTCAGGCGCTGGTGAAAACCATCGAAAGGCGTGCCTGAGCATGCTCTTACGAGCCGGGCGGCTCAAAGGCAAAGAAGCGAACCAGGATGGATGACGACGATTTTTTCTTCGATAAAAGAAACGCACTCATCCTGGATGAGTATGGATTTCCTGACGCAGCCATAGCCAATAAAATTCTCGCTCAAATGACCGACTACGGCGAAAGCCGTGAGACGCTCGAAACCAGTTGGGAAAGCTGGATACATCATCTGCCGTTTGATACTTCGGTTGCTGCGGCCCTGGATAAGCTGTACCATTCCCGGCTGTCGAAGCTCACTCCTGAAAAAGACGAGGTGCTCTATTACAGACTGACCCGAAAAGAAGCCCTGCTTCAAGATCGGATAGGGCGTTACAAGAAAGCCCTCTTTCTTCCAAACAGCGATAACGAGTCAAACGAAGATTCGGTCCTGACATCACCTTAGCCTTAAAAAGCACGATTTCGGATGACTGGATACTGATCGGCGAATGGCCTTGACAGACTTCGCAAAAAGCTTCTTATAGATGCTCATTATGCCCTCCTGGCCCGAGCGGCCCTGAAACCGTAGGTGGAAGGACAACGCCGGCGCTTTACATCGTTGTGGCAGGGGTGGTATCATGAAATTAATTATCCAGATACCTGCTGTTGATTTCGAAAGGGCGAAAACCGTGTCACGCGGAGACATTCGATAATTCCAAAAACCCGGTAGCGCGCTTCGAGGGGCTAGGGTCTATCTTTAGAGACGCCGAGAAAGCAGCAGCTTAGGTGAAAATCTTGACGAAATTTCAAGAAACTGCACGTTAAAGTAGTACAGGAAACTAAAATTCAACAAATTCAATAACGGCGTCAAGGCTGTAAGTAGCCATTTCTATTAATCGTGTCCGTCCCGCTATTGTCGCCTCGCAAAGTCTTTCTCTTTGCTCTCCTTGCTCTCCGCGTTCTCCGTGCCTCTGCGGTAGATGATTTCTGAGGCTGCTGGCCTTTTTTCTTTAAACCATGATTTTCATGAGAGGAGAGAGTCGAATGGGCACTTGGAAACCTCTGAGCGAAGCCGAGCGGGCCAGGTATTATACGATCGACGAAGACAATCTGGAGTTCCTGGCGAACCGGTACAACCGGGTCAACCGCTGGGTAATTGCGGATATGCTGCGGCGCAGCCGGTACAGATTTCCCGATAAGCCTGCACTGATCTTCGGCGATCAAACCCTCACTTACGGCGCCCTCGAAGACGACTGCAACAGGGTCGCCAACAGCCTCCTCGAACTGGGCATCGAGCGCTATGACCGGGTGGCCATCCTGGCCCACAACACCATTCACCATGTCTTGACCTGGTTTGGCTGCTGCAAGGCCGGCGCAATTTACCTGGCAGTCAATTATCTATTGCGGGGCAAGGACATCTCCTATTGTATCAACCATTCCGAAAGCAAGGTGTTTATTGTAGAAGATGCTCTGTATGACTTGGTCAAAGATGTCCTGGCCGAGATGCCGACCGTGAAGACTTTGATCTGGTCCAGTCAGGGCAGCGGTAAACCGCCGGTGGACGGGCGGTTCCGGGATTTCGACGCATGGTATCGGAATTGTTCGCCGGAAGAGCCGGACACTATTCTGCACATCGAAGATCCCTGCCAGATGACCTATACCAGCGGCACTGAATCTCTGCCCAAGGGGGTGATCCTGAGTAACCAGGCCCTGATGGCTCAGTACATGGGGGCCATTGTGGACGGCCAGTACGAAGACGATGACCTGAACGTCAACGCTCTTCCCATCTACCATTGCGCCCAGCGGGACGTGTTCTTGAATCCCATCTTCTGGCTGGGCGGCACCAATGTGCTCACGACGCCGGATGTGGGCAGCATTCTCAAAAGCATCGCCGAATATCGGGCGACCATGTTCTTCGCACCGCCTACCGTTTGGATCGGCATGCTGAGACATCCGGATTTTGCGCGATTCGACCTCGGCAGCTTAAAAAAATGCTATTACGGCGCCTCCATCATGCCGGTGGAGATCCTCAAGGAAATCTTGAAAAAATTTCCCAAAACCAAAATCTATAACTATTACGGCCAGACGGAACTGGCTCCCTATCATACCGTTCTCAAGGCCAAAGATGCCCTGAACAAACTGGGCTCCGCCGGCATGGCCGGCCTGAACATGGAAAGCCGGCTGGAAGATGAACGGGGAATAGCCATCGAAGCGGCCGGATGCCCCGGCGAGATTTGCGGTAAAGGGGCGCACGCTATGATCATGTACTTCAAGGAACCGGATAAGACCGAAGACGCGATGCAGGGCGGCTGGTTTCATTCCGGGGACGTGGGCGTTCTGGACGAGGACCGCTACATTAAAGTGGTGGATCGCATGAAGGACATGATCAAGTCCGGCGGGGAGAATATTTCCACTCGTGAAGTGGAGGAAGTGATCTATCAGGATAATCGCGTCCAGGAGGTGGCGGTAATCGGCTTGAACCACCCCAAATGGGTTGAAGCCGTAGTCGCCGTGGTGGTTCCGAAACGCGGCGAAACGATTCGGGAGGAGGAGATCGTCACTCTTTGCAGAAGTGAACTGGCTCCCTTCAAAATCCCCAAAGCGGTGCTGTTTCGCGAGGAGTTGCCCAAGACCCCCAGCGGCAAGATCCTCAAAAGACACATGCGCAAGATCTACCGGGAACTTTTCACTGAGTGAGACCAGGCGGGGAAGCATGAAAGACTGTTGACAGGATTTACAGGATTGACAGGAACAAACAGGCCAAAGGCAAAACAGGGGCTAATCCTAGCTCGAAAAGACT
>JBKQLC010000236.1:0-71052 GCA_052147195.1 Syntrophobacteraceae bacterium | reverse complement strand
CAGCTTCTGGAGCGCATTTCACCTCAGCAACTCGGTAGCTGTGTTGAGCGTTTGGCCGAGCGGATAAATAACGACTATAAAGGCAAGAATCTTGTCCTGATCGGTATTCTGAATGGCGCTTTTATTTTTATGGCCGATCTCGCAAGGCGTCTTGATCTTCCAATTAAGATGGACTTTGTGCGACTGGCCAGCTACGGGGATAAAACGCAGACCTGTGGAAATGTCAGGATCACAAAGGACGTAGAGATTCCACTCCAGGGATGCCATGTGCTGGTTGTCGAGGACATAGTTGATTCCGGTATTACTCTCAAGTGGCTGCTTAATCATATCTCCAACCAGTGTCCTGAATCCGTGAAGATATGCGCCCTGATAGATAAACGAGAGCGGCGCGTGGTTGAAGTTCCCGTGGATTATGTTGGAATGACCTTAGAGGGTGGTTTTCTTGTCGGCTACGGACTTGATTTCTCAGAGAATCACAGGAACCTGCCTGCCATCTATGAAGTCGTGTTCGATGAGACTCTATCCGGAAAATAGCGCCGGTGTAGTTTCCATCCGGGAAGGGTTCTTCTGCGCCTTCGCGGTTGTATATTGGTAGTACGCGGGGCGTGTAGTTTTTATCCAGTATTCAGAGACATCGGAAGCTCGCAGTGTCTCATCCAATTATTCCGGACGAACTGTGGTATGGCAAATTGGCCTGCGGAAGGAAATGATACATGGCCATAATGGTTATAACCTGTGAATCCTGCGGAGCGCGGTTCCGACTCGATTCCGAAAAACTCGACAAACCTCGCAACAAGCTCAGGTGTTCGAAATGTAAACATGTATTCATTGTGGAGAGGCCAGACGAAGAGGGTCTCATCCATATCGAAATCTCGGAGGAGGAAAGCGCCTTCATGCTGGGGACCATACCTCTGAAGACCAGCGTGGCCAGTGCTCCGGAAAAAAAGGAAAAGTGGTTTTCAAAGAAAAAGGTGTTGTTTGCCGCGGTCGCCGGCATATTGATGTTTGCCCTTCTTGCTGTTGTGTTCTGGCCTGGCAGTTCGCTTCTGTTTTCCACCGGCAAAAAGTCTGGCAAAGAACAACCTGCACAGCCTATCGTAACTATTATGGACAGTGTTCAGGCCTATTATCTGGAAAACGCACACTCAGGGCAGGTGCTCGTAATCGAGGGAGAAGTGCTGAACGAATCCAGCAAGCCGGTCAGCTTTGTGATGATCGAAGGGAAATTGTTCAACAACAATGATACCGTGGCACAAATCCAGCGATGCTACGTGGGCAATACTCTCACGCGCAAGGAAATAGCTAACCTGAAGCTCTCCGAGATCCAGGACAGAATTATGTACCGGGAAGGCAAGAACATGAAAAACGTCCGTATTCCTCCTGCCGGCAAGGTGCCTTTTATGCTCGTTTTCCATAATCTTCCCGAGATGAGTACCCTCAGTAACTACAGTGTAAATGTTATCAGTTCAAAATTCGACTGATCCATAACGCTCTTTAGACTTCTTTCTCGTTTTTAAGCCAACTTATTGAAGTAACGAAAAGAATTGACAAAAGCCCTGCATGAGTGTAAAAAGGCGTTTATCCAAGGTCCTGAAAAAATACGTAAAATTCGTTTCAACGAGGCCTCTGAATCATGCTGGATGTGAAATTCGTCCGAGAAAATATCGAACTGGTGCGCCGGATGCTGAAAAACCGCCAGTCGGACCTGGATCTTCAGCCCCTTTTAGAACTGGATGAAGAGAGGCGGCGCATTCTGGTAGATGTGGAGGAGAAAAAACACCGGCGTAATGTTGCATCCGAGGAAATCTCAAAGCTGAAGAAAGAGAAAAAAGATGCTTTGAGCCTTGTTGAGGAAATGAGGGAACTGGGCCAGGAAATCAAAGTCCTCGATGAGCGGCTGGACGAAGTGGAACAAAAATTCAGGGACTTTCTCCTCATCATACCTAATGTGCCGGACAGTTCGGTACCAGTTGGAAGGGATGAGAAGGACAACAGGGAAATCCTGATTTGGGGAGAAAAACCTGTTTTCGACTTCGAGCCCAAGCCTCACTGGGAAATTGGTGAAGGGTTGGGAATATTGGATTTCGAACGCGGTGCAAAAATTACCGGGGCGCGATTTTCGCTCTATTGGGGCGCCGCCTCTGCGCTTGAGCGCGCTTTGATCTCCTTCATGCTCGACGTCCATACAAAGCGTCACGCCTATACAGAGGTCCTGCCGCCGTTCATAGTTAACAGCGCGAGCATGAGGGGAACCGGTCAACTGCCCAAGTTCAAGGAAGACCTGTTCAAGCTCGACGGCTGGGACTACTGGCTGGTTCCGACCGCGGAAGTACCCGTTACAAATATTCACAGAGACGAGATTCTCGATGAGTCCGATCTGCCCAGATGCTATACGGCATACACTCCCTGCTTTCGCTCCGAAGCCGGTTCTCATGGAAAAGACACCCGCGGTCTGATCCGCCAGCATCAGTTCAACAAGGTTGAACTCGTCAAATTCACCAAGCCGGAGGATTCATACTCCGAGCTTGAGGCACTTCTCAAGAACGCCGAAACAATTCTTCAGGAACTCCGAATCCACTACCACGTCATAGTACTTTGCACTGGCGATATGGGTTTTTCCGCATCCAAGACCTACGATATCGAGGTGTGGCTCCCCGGCCAGGAAACATATAGGGAAATCTCATCTTGCAGCAACTTTGAAGATTTTCAGGCAAGACGCGCGAATATCCGTTTTCGGCGAAAGGGCCGAAGCCGCACCGACCTCGTCCATACGCTTAATGGATCTGGACTTGCTGTTGGCAGAACTCTTGTGGCGATTTTGGAGAACTACCAGCAGGCGGACGGGACCGTCGTTATTCCTGAAGTTCTGCGTCCATATATGGGAAACATGAAGGTGATCGAGAAACTACGTTGATTCATTTCTTAAGGAGTTCCTGTTATGACTAAGAGTGAGTTGATCGAGACGTTGGCCAAGGCTGAAGGGATTACGTTGAAAGCCGCTGAAACCGCTGTCAACGTAACGTTTCAGAGCATGGAACAGTCGCTCATCCGCTCGGATCGCCTTGAAATCCGAGGGTTCGGCAGTTTCAAGGTAAAAGAGTACGAGGGATATAAGGGCAGAAACCCAAAAACAGGCGAACTGATCGAAGTCTCGTCAAAGAAGTTGCCCTTTTTCAAAGTAGGCAAGGAACTCAAGGAAAGGGTCAATGCAGCGGAAGATCTCGAGGCTCCGGTAAGAGTGAAGTAGAAACCGCATGCTTGGGGTTGCTGTCCAGTATCCGGAACTGTTCCGGCCGTCATTGCCTGACGAAAAGCAAATAAATATTTATTCCGATAAGAGCCATAGCCCCGCCCAGGAAAGTGAATAAATCGCTTAAAGACAAAGTATCCCCAGCGGGGGCGATGGTCCTTTGAACGAGGAGCAAAAAAAGCATAAAAGAGGCAATGGCGGTTATTATTTTAAATTTCTTCGTCCAGATCAGGAAAATCAGAATCGGCAGAGCGACAAGCCAGGTATAATAGCTTCTGGCCACTTGGCTCCATTCCAGCTTGCGACTAGATTCAAGCAGGGTGGGGAAATCATGTGTTACCAGAAAATCATAGATATTATGCAGAAGTTCTTTCACTGTGCCTCCTCTCAGTGGATGATCGTAAATCTGGCAAAATCACCGGTAAAGACTTCCTCAAGCACCTCGACTCTGTCGACCCGGCCCATCGGGCTGCCCTCGTAGCACCACTCGATCATCTTGTCGATCTTGCCCGCTTCTCCTTCGAAAATGGCTCCCACGCTGCCATCAGGCAGGTTTCGAACCCATCCCGCAACTCCGATTTGTTCCGCGGCATCACGGGTATATGCCCGGAAGAAAACGCCTTGTACCCTTCCCGTTATCCTGACCTGCACACGACGTTTTTTCATTTTAGCCTCCACAGGAAGCGTTTATGCATCGAGCATTCCGATAAACTCATCTTCGTTCATTATTCGTACTCCCAACTTCTCAGCTTTGGCCAGCTTGGAACCCGGGTCCCCGCCGGCAACGACCACATCCGTTTTTTTGCTGACGCTGTCGGTAACCCTTGCGCCTCTAGCCCCGACTTTCTCACCGGCCTCCTGCCGGGTCATCGAAGAGAGCGCTCCAGTGAAAACGACCGTCTTTTCCAGCCAGAAACCGCCCTCAGCCGGACGGGCAGGCTGAGGATTCTCAATTACTACTCCGAGATCCAGAAGCTCGTCAATCAGCCCGCTGTTCTCCTGGTTTGAGAAGTAAGTCGTCACGGCCATGGCAACTTTTTCTCCGATTCCCTGAATCTGCTGCAGTTGCCCGGCTGAAGCCGAGCGGACCGCCTGAAGAGAGCCCAGGCTCCGGGCGAGAAGATCGGCAATATAGGTCCCCACATGGCTTATTCCGAGCGCGTACAAAAACCTGGGAAGTGTAGTGAGTTTACTCCCTTCGATTGCATCAAGCAAGTTCCGGGCCGATTTGGTCCCAAACCCGGAAAGATTTTCAAAGTCTCTCATTTCAAGTCTGTAGAGGTCCGAAACAGTTCGGATGATCCCTTCGTCGATAAACCGCGACACTATCCGCTCGCCAAGTCCGTCAACGTTCATGGCATCGCGGCTTGCAAAATGAACGATTGAGCCCTTGATTTGAGCGGGGCAGTTGCGGTTTACGCACCTGTGGAAAGCCTCATCGGGCAGGCGCACCACCGGGGCGCCGCAGGCAGGGCAGTTCTCCGGCATCTTGAAGGGTTTTTCCGCTCCCGTTCTTTTCGATGTAATTGATTCGATCACCTCGGGGATTACCTCCCCCGCCCTGTGAACGATAACGGCGTCGCCTATGCGGATGTCCTTTCTCTGGATTTCATCACTGTTGTGAAGCGTTGCGCGCTTCACCGTGACCCCGCCAACCAGGACGGGGTTAAGGAATGCGACGGGAGTAATAATTCCGGTCCTGCCAACGTTTACGCCGATATCGAGCACGTGAGTCTGGGCCTCGTCAGGACTGAATTTGAAGGCAACCGCCCAGCGGGGGCTGCGGGATTTTTCGCCGAGCTGTCTTTGGGAGGTCAGGTTATTTACTTTTATTACCATCCCGTCAATCTCGTAAGGAAGGTATTCACGTTCTTCGGCAAGTTTCTCGTAATAGGTGATGGCTTCCCGGATAGTGTTGCACAATCGAGATCCTGGATTTACCGGGAGCCCCCAGCGCTGTAGCTGGCTTAGCATCTCCCACTGTGTGGCGAACTCTTGTTCGCCCTGGAAGACGCCTATTGCGTAAAAGAATGCACGAAGGGGCCGGCTGGCGGTAATCGAAGGGTCAAGCTGGCGAAGAGAGCCTGCGGCGGCGTTGCGCGGGTTTGCGAAAAGAGGCTCGCCTCGTTTGCCTCGTTGATCGTTGAGCGCTTCGAAATGAAGTTTTTCTATAAAGACTTCGCCCCGGACGGCAAGTTTGGCCGGGAGCGATCCTTCTTCGTGCGGAAAAAGCCGCCATGGTATAGCGCGAATGGTTTTAATGTTCAGCGAAACATCTTCGCCTGTAAACCCGTCTCCCCGAGTGCCAGCGCCGGTTAGCGATCCATTTTCATACACAAGCTCAACGGCGAGCCCGTCCATTTTGAGTTCGGCAACGTAGTCGATCTTGCCGTCATGCCCCAGTAGCTTATGGACCCTGCGGTCAAAGTCAAAAACCTCTTCGGTGGTCATCGCGTTTTGGAGGCTGAGCAGCGGAACCTCATGCCGAAAAGGGAGAAATTTGTCGATCGGTGAGGAGCCGACGCGCTGAGTCGGCGAATCCGGCGTTATGAGTTCGGGGTTCTGATCTTCGAGACTAACAAGTTCGCGGAAGATTTTGTCGTATTCCGCATCGCTGATTTCGGGCTGATCGAGGGCGTAGTAACGATAGTTGTGATAATCGATAAGCCTTCGGAGATCTTCAATTTTAGCGCGAGCAACTTCTTTATTGATCATTTACTTTGGCTGCCTCTGAAAGAATACTGGTCTTCACTCTTCTATGCAAAGGATCAATCAGTGAAGCTCTGGGCCACCCGGCAAATAGCAGTCAATGTTGATTTTATAACTCTTTTTCGTGATTCGTGAAAAGCGGGGTCTCTAAATCCATGTGCCCACTTCAAGCCGGAAAGATCGTCCGAAACGACCAGGGCTGCGGCAAGATCGACCCCTCGAAACCGCGACACCGAGAAAAGTGCGGACGTTTCCATATCGACCGACAAAACGCCCTGTGACTGAAAGTCTTTTAGTTTGGCGCGAGTCTCGCGAAAGGGCGCATCGGTTGTCCAGACGATCCCTTCATGAATTGCCAGGCCGGTTGAAGCCAGAGCAGATTTCAGAGACTCTACCAGTTCGGAGGAGGGAACACACTCGACACCGGGATAGTGAGCGGAAGTCCCTTCCTCGGATATTGCCCCTGAAGGAAGGACAATGTCGCCAATTCGTACTTCCTTGCGAAGAGAGCCGCACCAGCCGGCCGCAATAAACTTCTTTGCCCCCAGAGCGATCATCCTTTCGAGAACGAGAACAGTCTGTGGAGCGCCCAGCATCGGACCGGCAAGAGCGATGGGGGCGCCTTCGTAGCTGCCGGTAAAGACCTCGGAAAGATAAAGCTTATGCGAGCGTCTCAGAGGTTGGGAGAAGCAGGCCGAAAATGAAGCCAGGTCTTCCGGACTGAAAACCAGGATAGCTCTTGGAGGCAGTGTTTCTTCGTGTCTGCCCCTCCTGGGTTCTATAACGCACGAGTCTTGTGCAGCGGAGGTGTGGGAGATCGGCTTTTCGAGGGTCATTTCCAAAAGCCTCTGCCAGCCTTTGTGAAACCAGAGTTTTGGACAATTTTTGCCACCAGTTCAGCCTTTATCATTTACATTTCCTCCATTTTTTGGGCGAGTAGATAAGTGAACAAGGTGGCTGGAATCATTGATGGAAGCAATTATATCAGAGAAGCGCTCTGTGCAAGAAATAAATATGAGACAACGGGCGAGTGTATTGAAAAATGCCATAATGCGGGATCGGACGGTTTGATTTTGACCTCCATTCGCTCATATGATAGTAATAATTCGTCACTTTTCCGAATTCTCCCAAACCACTATTGCCTGTGTGTCTGCCATGTCTTTTAACCCGATGAAAAAGCATACGGTGAAAACCGCTTCGGTGGGGACTCTTTACACGGTTTTGCCCAGACGGCGTTTTCGCGGCCGGCATTTATTCATTATTCTCCTTATCCTCGGGACGGGTTTCGGGACTTACAGGAAGGTTTTTTGGCCAAAGGCAAATCGGTCTCAGCAAAGACCCGCTATAGAAACGGCCGTTTCTGAACCGGTTGAGTCGCCGCCGCATTCGCCTGCGGCCGAGTCTAAAGCCGAGCCCCTGGACAAGTTTGAAATCCGGCATCTGATCGTTCATCCCGGCGATACTATCGGGAGCATTCTGGAAGCCTCGGGCATTTCGGACGCTGATTCGAAAGATTGGCAGAAGGCATGTAAATCCGCCCCACTCCCTCAGATAAAAGAGGACGATGAGCTGATTTTCTTCCTGAGCCGGGCGGACGGGCTCCCTATAAAGGTGATCTACTCACGGTCTGATGGGCCTTCCTATACGCTGCGGAAAAGCTCAACCGGTTGGGAATGCATGTCCGAGGAGTCCGCCGCTGGAGGGCCTGTCAAGACAGTGCGCGGCACATACTCGGAGAACTTTTATGATTCCTGCATCGCCGGCGGGCTGCCTGCGCCGCTAATTTCGAGCCTGGCTGACATTTTCTCATATGATATCGATTTCACTGCCGATCTCAAGGGCGGGGACTCCTTTTGCGTTCTTTTTCAGGAACTTCCGATCAAATCGAGTGAAGGAAAACAGTTTCTCATTCTTGGCGCAGAGATGAGGGTCTCCGGGAAAGTTTACCAGGCTTTTGGATTTCAACTTCCGGCGGGCTCGTGGGATTACTTCGATTCAAAAGGGGCATCACTCAAACGTGCGTTCCTCAGAAGCCCTATTAATTACCGGCCGCTGCTGTCTTCTAAAGTGAACGGCAGTATCAAACCCGCGGTGAAGATTTCCCGTTCCCGGCTAGGAATTGACTACTCCGTTCCGCCGGGTACTTCTGTCAGCGCGGTCGGCGACGGGGTTGTTTCAGCCATCCGCAAGAACGGCAAGAAAGGTCTTGCGATTGAAATCCGGCACCGTGGAGGCTACAGGAGCTTATATGGGAACCTCTCCGCATCCAGCCGAGGGCTGACGCGCGGGGCGCCTGTTTTCCAGGCAGAGGTGATCGGTTGGGTTGGATCGGCCGGCAGCGGAAAAGCTTATCTCGATTTCCATCTTCATAAAGACGCCAAACCTGTGAATATCCAGACTGCAGAATTCGCCCGCTCGAAAACAATCCCGAAACCGGTTATCCCGGAATTCGAAAAGTCTCGAGACTTCTGTGCGGCCGCCATGCAGGGAAGAATCCCCGACGGACGAGAACATGAACTGCTGTCCGGCGGAGACTGACAATGGCAGACTTATTTGCCGAAGTCGCTATAATTGGGACAGCCCTGCATAAGGGTCTTCACTACTCGGTCCCGGGTTGTTTTGCCGCAAAGGTCCAGCCTGGGAGCAGGGTTTCTGTCGAACTGGGGAAGAGGAAAGCGACCGGGGTCGTCCTCCGGGTCGGGGATTCCCTTCCGGACCTGCCCGCAACAATTACGATCCGTGAAATTCTGGACACGGTCGATGAACTTCCGGCCATCCCACCCGATCTTCTTGAGCTGTGCCTCTGGATATCGAGCTATTATTTTTATCCCCCTGGCGAGGTATTCGATCTTGTAATCCCGTTCAAGGGATCAGAGCCGGTAAGGTCGGCCTTGAATGGCTCCAGGATTAAGTTCGCTCGCCTGATCGATTATGCGGCCTCCGAGAACCTTAAGTCGGAAAAATCACGAGAAATAGTTCGCCTGCTTCGTTTGACAGGCGGAGTCGCCGGCTTGCGGGACCTTCGCAAATTGTGTGAAAATCCGGATTATGCGCTTAAAAAGCTCCTTAAAGACGGCATAATCTCGATTGAAGAGTCGCAGGATCGGATTGACGATCTGACTTTTTCCGGGGTAGGGCAGGGTGCATTGAGTGACGAACCTGGCGTTGTTTCTAACCCCTGTGCTCTGGAGTTGACCGAGGACCAGTGTGCGGCTCTCGATGAGATAGGTCCTTTCATAAATAGGCCCGGCTTCCAGCCCTTCGTCCTGTATGGAGTGACCGGAAGCGGGAAAACTGAAATTTACATCCGGCTCATAGAAAAGGCTGCCCGATCCGGGAATGGCGCCATTGTGCTGGTGCCTGAGATCGGGATCAGCGCGCAAATGGAGTCGATCTTTCGGGAGCGGTTCGGAAACGGACTTGCAGTGTGGCACAGCGCCCTGCCTGATAGGGTGCGCCGGCGCACGTGGGCGGACATTCGGTCGGGCAGGAAGAAAATAGTGCTGGGGGCAAGGTCTGCCGTGCTCACGCCGGTTAAGGACCTCGGGCTGATCATAGTGGACGAAGAACACGATACATCTTACAAGCAGGAAGACCGCTTGCGCTACAGCGCCAGGGACGTGGCCCTGATGAGAGGGAAGATCGCCGGTGCGCCTGTGGTCATGGGGTCCGCCACCCCATCCATTCAAACGATGTACAGGTGTATTGAAAAACAGTATCGCTCGATTGCGCTACCCAGCCGGGTGATGAACAGGACTGCGCCGGAATTCGAAGTTGTTGATATGAAGAGGGAGGGCGCGCGCGCTGGAATTTTTTCGTTCAAGCTGCGGGAGGCAATCGAGGAGACGATCCGCAGCGGCCGGCAGGCGCTCCTGTTTTTGAACAGAAGAGGATACTCGAAGTACTACCTTTGCAACACATGCGGCCAGGCGCTCCAGTGCGTATCGTGCAGCGTAACTCTTACCTATCACAAAAAAGATGACAGCCTCCGCTGTCATTACTGCGGCTGGGAAATGCCTCTGCCGGAGAGATGCCCGGTCTGCGCTCACGCGGCGCTTTTTCCGCATGGGTTCGGGACCGAAAAAGTGGAGAAGGAGGTAAAGAGACTCCTGCCCGCTGCCCGCGTGGTGAGAATGGACCGGGACACCATGAACAGCCACGAACGGCTCGTAAGAACGCTGGATGCAATGAGATCGGGGGAGGCCGACATTTTGGTCGGTACGCAGATGGTGGCAAAAGGCCACGATTTTCCTAATTTGACGCTGGTCGGCATACTCAATGCCGACGCCGGTCTCCAGTCGCCCGATTTCCGGGCCGGAGAGATCCTGGTTCAGCTTCTAATCCAGGTTGCCGGGCGCGCAGGACGCGGAGAGGAACTTGGCCGGGTCATTCTGCAAACCTACAATCCATGGCATTTTACGATCGAATCGGCACTGAAGCTTGACTACGACGGTTTTTGCCGGGAAGAGCTCAAATCGCGAAAAAATCTCCAATATCCTCCGTTTGCTCGGCTTCTCAAGATCCTCGTCACTTCGGGCAGTGAGGAATCTGCCCGCGAAGGAGCTCGTCTGCTTGCCTCCATTTGTCGGGAAAAGGCTGAGCATTTCAGGAATGCCGCAAGGAGCGTCGCCATCCTGGGTCCGTCGCCGGCGGCCTACGCGAAGCTAAGGAACAGGTTCAGATGGCAGGTGTTCATAAAGACTTGGACAAGCTCGGATATGCAGAGCTTCGTTGAATATGCGCTCCAGTCTATCAAAGGCGATCCCGGATTCCGGGCCGTGCAGATTACTGTGGACCGCGATCCGACAACCGATATGTGATCTAATTATGTCTGACATTTTACTCATCCAGCCTCCGATCCGGGATTTCTATTTAACGGCAAAAAGGACCATCCCTTACGGGCTTGCCTGTATCGCCGCCCCGCTAATTGGGGAAGGCTATTCGGTCGAAATCCTTGACGGGCTAGCCACGGGCAAATCAAAAAAGCTGGAGCTTCCGCCCGAAATGCTGTACCTGAGCGATTTTTACTCAGGGCCGGATATTTCCCCTTTCTCCCTGTTCCACGATTTCAGGCATTTCGGACTTGGTCTGGAGGCAATCGGGGAGAGGGTCCGCGACTCCGGTGCGTTTCTGGTAGGTATATCGTCCCTTTTTACGCCCTATAGTGCCGAGGCTATACGATGTGCGCAGGAGGTGAAGCGCAAATGCCCGGGGGCCGTGACTGTGCTCGGGGGCCATCATCCGACCGAAATGCCCGAAGAGGTGCTGAGGCATGATTGTGTAGATTTCATTATCCGGGGAGAGGGCGAGGTTGCCATGAATCTTTTGGCCGATGCTATTCGCGGTGTGGCGCCGGTCGAATCTGTCCCCGGGATAGGGTTTAGAGCGGCTGGTGGAAAGTTTTTCATTAGATCCCCGGCTGCCTTGAATAACCTGGATGATGCTCTATTGCCGGCAGTCGAACTGATCGACAGGAATTTTTATCAGCGTGGTAAAAGGCCGTGCGCTGTGATTGCAGCGAGCAGAGGCTGTCCGCTCGGTTGCAGCTACTGTTCGATTGGATGCTCCTCGTGGTCCCGTTTCCGCATCAAGAGCGTGCGCCGGGTCATCGAAGAGATGGAACGTGCGGTCTTTGGTATCGGAGCGCGTTTCATAGATTTCGAAGATGAAAATATTTCTTTCAGCAGGCAATGGTTTCTCCACCTGCTTCGTGAAATTGTATTGAAGTTTCAGGGCTGCGACCTTGAGTTGAGGGCTATGAACGGCCTTTTTCCTCCGGCCCTGGATGAGGAGGTCATATGCGCGATGAAGGCTGCCGGATTTTCCGCTCTCAATCTTTCGTTGTGCACGACCTGCCGCGATCAGCTAAAAAGATTCAGACGTCCCGACGTTCGCGAAGATTTTGAAAGATCTCTCGCGTGCGCGGAAAAATATGGGCTGGAAGCGGTGGGCTACATAATAGTGGGCGGGCCGGGGCAAGACCCGCTGGACTCCGTTGCGGACCTGCTTTACCTGGCGGATAAGAACGCGATTGCGGGAGTATCGGTCTTCTATCCTGCGCCCGGAAGCGCAGATTTTGAAAAATGCCGGGTGCAAAACCTGCTGCCTCCAGAGCTGTCTCTTATGCGCTCTACCGCTCTCCCGATTTCCGATACGACCACCAGGGAGGATTCGATTACACTCCTGAGGCTGGGGAGAATCCTTAATTTTTTTAAATCGCTTGATACTGCTGAGAGGGAAGAAGTTCTGAGGCTTGCGGGGCAACATGCGCCGCACAATCCTGTCATGAAAAAGTCTTCGCCTCAAAGACTCTCGCCGGAAAAGCCGGACGGTTTCGATCGCAGTAGAGGATTTGAACTGAATTCTTTGACCGCAGACGCCTGCGGCTCGGATGCTGCCATGTGCGAACACCAGGGAAATAAGGTCATATCGACGAGGGAGCGGGCAATATCGAACAGACGTGCGATTGGCAAAGCGATTTTGGGCTTGTTTCTGCGGAATGGGGTAATTTACGGAGCAACTCCGAAAGGGCATCTATTTGCCCACAGAGCATCCGAGACACTGTGCTGTGAATTCAGAGAGGGACTCTTGAGGATTTTCTTGTGAGGTCTACTGACGCAGGTATCCATAGGATTGAGCCGCACAGCGAGAGTCGAGCGATTCCGATAACCGCTTGTTTGCCGCAAATCCTTGTGATATAAGGATTCGCAAAATAGGCTGGCGTAGCTCAATGGCAGAGCAGCTGATTTGTAATCAGCAGGTTGGGGGTTCGACTCCCTTCGCCAGCTTCAGGAAATTCGAGGGGTTACCGGTTTTTGCCTGTGACCCCTTTGGTTCGGGGAGCACAGATGAAGCACGCGGATGAAATTCGAGTTCGCCCAGGAAAGGATGTCCGATGAAAAAGCTTGTTCCCGCATTTATGTTGCTCATCTTCGCATTGGCATTTAGCGGCTGCGAGATGCCTCCGGAGCCCGTAAAGATTAGTGAAGTGCAATACAGTAACTTGACGTGCGATCAAATATCTCAAGAGCAATATAGAGTAAAAGCCGCGTTGGCTGCCGCACATGATGCTCAACGAGGCGGCTCAGACTATGGAATGGGAGGAGACTTCAACGGTATACACCTTTCCAGTAGAACGAGCGGATCGTCAGAGATCGACAAGCTAAGGGAAGAGCTTCAGGCGCTTCAGCAAGCTGCTATTCTGAAAAGCTGTCCGACTCATGCAGAGCCAAACCCATATTTGGATGACTCGCCCAAAAATTAATCGCCCATGAGCGCGCGGTACAATAGAAAACCGGAAACGGCGAGAATGATTACGTGATAAACCCCTTGCATGTTATCCTGGAGCCGGTTTGTCAGGATTTTTTGTTCCGGGGTGGACCTGTTTTGTCTTTTTTCGAGCCAACCAAGAACTCCAATTCGGAAATCATCTTTTTCATCGGATCGATCTGAGCACCTATCTCTTGGGACATGGAAGCGTTTTCCTCGGCACCGGTCGCATTCTGTTGGACCACCTTGTCCATTTCCTGAACGGCCCGTTCGAGTTGTCCTATCCCCTGTTCCTGTTCCCGTGAAGAAGCGGCTATTGCACCGGCCAGTTCACTCGCTTTTGTGACTATAGCAGCAACTTCGGCGAATTCGATATTGGTCTTCTGAACGGCGTCCGATCCGTTATTTATCTTTTTAACGGTACCATCAATGAGATCGGCTGTACTTTTCGCAGCTTCGGCCGCTCTCATTGCCAGATTTCTCACTTCATCCGCAACTACGGCAAATCCCGCTCCGACCTCTCCAGCCCTGGCAGCTTCAACCGCCGCATTGAGAGCCAGAAGATTGGTCTGGAAGGCGATCTCGTCAATGGTTTTTATGATTTTCTGTGTGTCCTTGCTGGCTTGGGATATCTCATTCATAGATACCGTGAGATTCTGCATTGTATCGTTAGCGCGTACGATGATGCCTGTAGCCTCATGCATGAGTCGATCAGCCTGGTTGGCGCTTTCTGCATTCCTCTTGGTCATTGAGGACATCTCATCAAGAGATGAGGACGTCTCTTCAATGGCCGATGCTTGCTCTGAGGCTCCATCCGCCAGTTTCTGGCTGGATGATGACAATTGACCGGCTGCGTGACAAACGACGTCTGCGTTTGATGTAAGCCCTTCGATGGCAAAATTGATTGGACGGGTTGTGCTTCTTGCTATCCACCAGGATAGTGGCGTTCCGATAAGTACAAAAAAAATCACAACACCCAGGAATAGGTGCCGTATTCCCGATAACTCCTCTTCAACATCGTCTATGTAGACCCCCGAACCAACAATCCAACCCCAGGGCTCGAACACCTTGACAAAAGACAATTTGGGTACCGGTTTACTTTCACCAGGTTTGGGCCACATGTAATCTACAAAACCGTCTTTCTTTTCCTTGCAGACCTTGACAAACTCGACGAAGAGGTGTTTCCCGTTGGGGTCTGCGAAGTCACGCAGATCTTTTCCATCCAACTCAGGCTTAAATGGATGCATGACCATTGTAGGACCGTAATCGTTGATCCAGAAATATTCTTGGCCCCTGTAACGAAGGCCCTTGATTCGAAGGGCCGCCCTTTTTTGGGCATCTTCAAGAGTAAGCTCTCCTGATTTAACCCTGGCCTCATAATCGGTCAGAAGGCTGAATGCCACCTCGGTAACACTTCTTAGGTCTGACTGCTTTTCGCGGTATACCGTCGTTTCGAATCTAAAATAAACCCAGATAAGAACAAGTGTAACGCAGAGGATACATATAAGCCCCAATGAAACCATCTTAGTGGAAAGCTTAAACCGATGCATTTGAACCCTCCCATAACCAGTCTTTTTAAGTTCCCGAAATAAACCGGTTTTCGAATATTTTCGCCGCTAAGATTGATCGCTTGAGGTTGATTCGAGTACTGAGAGCATCTGCATTGAGTTGAAAAAACTTTCGCGCGCATCCAATATCTTTAGTTCGAAATCGGACGGATTGCCCGGTATCTTTAACAATATATTTCATTTAACCTTGCAGCTCTTGGAAACGGCCTAAGAATCCTGCCGGGCTGTCAGCCTGCCGGGACTAACTGAGAAGCCTGGCCGGATCAAAGTGAAGCGCTTTGCGGGCGGCTAAGGATCAAGGCGAGCCGGCTGTTTGCAATCTCCGGTTTCCTAAGAGACAGAACGAAAATCAAGGAACAGAAATGGTTATCAAAAGTGGTGCAGTAGAGAATAGCGAAATTGAGACTCAACTGGGCAGTTGCACTTCCGGTCAGCGTTCAGTATTATTGATGAAAAGAGGAACGAAAGGAAAGGAGGTGAAGGAATTTGGATCCACACGAGGAAATCGTGCGTCATAAGCTGTTGCCGCAGGTAGGACAGACTGTGCGAAGCAAAAAACATGGAACATTATGGAAAGTCATCGAGAAACGACAGGTGTACAGTCACTCATCGGGCGACCCGGTAATGGGCGATTTCAAGCTCGTTCCTGCAATTTACCTTATTTATTGGAAGATCAAAGAAGGTGGAGTCCAGGGAATCGGGCAAATGCTCGGATACGCCTACACACTTCATGACAACACGTTCGAATCGAATTGGGAGGTACTAAGTTAGACTGGATTTCGAAAGTCTGCATGAATTTGGCCCCATTTGGCAGATCAAAGTCGGGAAAAAATAACGTGGTTCTTCGGGTCCGCACGAGGTTATAGAAATATCAAGATCCGCGCTATAGCATTGAACAGCGGGGGCGCTTGGCGTGGGCTATAAATTGGCCCGGGCGCCCCGCTCCTTATCAATACGAGCCTCCGCGAGAGTCAGCTCGGAATCCAATCCGGGACAGGCTTTTTTTCCCTTGACTTTGCGGCGTGAACAGGCTCAAAATCATTGCAAGCTATGGGTGTCCCGTAAAAAGGGCATCAGGGAAAACGGTTGAAAGCCGTTGCGGACCCGCCGCTGTGATCGGGGACGAAAGCCGTCAGCATGCCACTGTCCGAATGGGTGGGAAGGCTCGGCGAGTAGGGTGATCCGAGAGCCAGAAGACCTGCCCATAGCTTTGTAGCCGTGCTCTCGCGGATTGGAGTCCGGGTTGAACAAGCCGAAGATAAAAACGGTTGCCCGGACCTTGGAATCAAGGTCCTTTTTTTTAGCGCATCAGGATTCCACTGAGATCACTGAAGAGCCTCGCCGGCATATAATCCGCGCTGGTCTGAATGCTGATGGAGATTGGGAGAGTTGAATGGTTAAAGGTGAAAGTTTTGCGAGAAAGAAAGCAGGCGGTTCTAAGGAGGCTATAATACTTCTTGGCCATGGCAGCCGTGTGCCGGATGCCGGGAAGGACATGGAGAGGGTCGCTGCCCGTCTTCGAGAGAAATACAGTTACCCGATCATCGAAGTGTGTTTCATGTCAAGGCTCGGCCCCCACTTTCCGGAGGTTTTTGAAAAGTGCGTCAACCTTGGAGCGACGAAAGTGCTGGTGATTCCCTATTTTTTGCATTCAGGGCTGCATCTGGTCCTCGACGTTCCTGAAATGCTCCAGGAGGAGGCCCAAAAATATCCTGGTGTCACCCTGCAAATGGGCCGCGGATTCGGATTCGACGAGATGTTGGTCGATCTGGTGCAAAGAAGGATCAAGGAGACGAGGAGTTTCAGTGATGTAAGGCAACTGGTGCTGCCACCAAAGGAAATGTACCCGGTCCCGGAAGGTCAGTGCGAGTTCGTTCCCCTGACTCCCGACGAGGCCGCAAAGTATCGCGCCTAGGTTAGATGTGCACACTGTGATACTGTGCCTCATGGAACTGATACCCGAAGAGCTTATCGTCAAGCGTATCGAGCGGATGTAGAAAATAGCCAGTTACCGGCAGGGAAGAAATCTCTATGAAAATCGGAGTCCTTTTTGGAATTGGAGTTGGCCCGGGAGATCCCGAGCTTATGACGGTGAAAGGGGCGAGAGTCCTCGAACGGTGCCGGCATGTCTTCGTTCCAAAGGCACGGAGCGAAAACGGGAGCATCGCTCTTTCCATTGCGGGCCGGTACTTGAGAGCCGATTCCCGAATCTACGAACTGGTCTTCCCGATGAGTGCCGACAGCGGGGAGTTGTCTCGGCACTGGGAAGAAGCAGCCCGAAGTGTCGCGGAAGTGGTCGGCACGGGCGAGGATGTGTGCTTCCTGACCCTCGGTGATCCTCTCCTGTATTCAACTTACATATATCTCGTCAGATCTTTGCGGAAACAACTCCCCGGACTCGATGTGGTTACTGTTCCCGGAATCACCGCATTCAGCGCCGCTGCCTCCCTGGCTGAATTTCCCATAGGCGAAGGCAGGGACCGAGTGGTCATAATCCCTGCTTCCGATGATCTTGATTTGATAGGGGAGGCTCTTGCCGGGGGTGGGACGGTAATCCTTATGAAGGTGGGAAAGCGACTCGCCAAGGTCCTTGACATCATCGAGCAGGCAGGTTTTCTGGATCGCGCGGCATATGTTGCGAGAGCGGGTCTTGAGGGTCAAGAGGTTGAAGTCGACCTGCGCAAACTGCGGCTGCAAAAGAAAGAAGCGGATTACCTGTCTATTCTGCTTGTACACACAGGGGGTTGAAATTCAATCGGTCAGGCCGCGGTGGTTATTTAGAGGACTTTTGTTTTGTTCGCTTGACAATTAGCGTGGGCTCTTTTATTAGTAGAGCAAGTATATAAGGTTTGCATCCGAACTGTTGGCCTCCAGGCCATAAAAGGGAAACCGGTGAAACTCCGGTACGGACCCGCCGCTGTGATCGGGGACGAACGCCGCACTAAGTCACTGCCCTTTGCAAATTGGGCGGGAAGGCGCGGCTTGTAGGACGATCCGAGAGTCAGAAGACCTAACATTCGGAATGTACCTGGGGAGATGGTAAATCCTCTGGCGCTGGATATTCGTGCGCTTGGGGATTTTTTTTGTCCCCTGCGCGAAACAAAACGCGTTCCCGGCGTCCACGAGCTGAGATGCAGGGATAGGATGGGGAGACAAACCATGGCTACGCAAGTCGAACTGGCAACTAAGGGCATTATTACGGATGTTATGCGGGAGGTCGCTTCTCAGGAAGGGCTGGAGCCGGAATTAATCCTTCAGAGGGTCGCCGAAGGCCAGATAGTGATCCCGCTCAACACGAACCGTCCCGGCCGAACCGTGGGAATCGGAATGGGACTTCGTACGAAGGTCAATGCCAGCATTGGCACATCGACGGACATCGTGGATATCGATGCCGAAGTGCGAAAAGCTCTGGCAGCAGAGGCTGCCGGGGCCGACACGCTCATGGAGCTTTCCGTTGGCGGGGACCTCGACAAGGTTCGCCGGGAGGTCCTGGCGGCAGTGACACTCCCCGTTGGAAATGTACCCCTTTACCAGGCGTTCTGTGAAGCCACCCGCCGTTACGGAGACCCGAACAAGCTCGATGAAGAGCTTCTTTTCGATCTCATCGAAAAACAGTGCGCAGACGGGATCTCCTTTATGGCAATCCACTGCGGGATCAATCTTTACACAATCGAACGGCTTGAGCGGCAGGGATACCGCTATGGTGGACTGGTGAGCAAAGGCGGCACCTCCATGGTGGCCTGGATGCAAAAGCATAAACGGGAAAACCCTCTTTATGCCCGGTTCGATCGTGTGGTGGAGATTCTAAAAAAGTACGATGTGGTGCTCTCCCTGGGCAATGGACTGAGATCGGGAGCGATTTGGGATTCCTTCGACCGCGCCATGGTCCAGGAACTCCTCATCAACTGCGAACTTGCCGAGATCGGCCGCAACATGGGCTGTCAAATGATGGTGGAAGGCCCGGGGCACGTGCCGATCGACGAAATCGAAGCTAACATCATCCTGGAAAAAAGAATGAGCAACAACGCTCCTTACTACATGCTCGGGCCGATTCCAACGGACGTGATGGCCGGCTACGATCATGTGGCGGCCGCCATTGGAGCGTCATACAGCGCGCGCTACGGAGCGGACCTGATCTGCTATATCACGCCCTCTGAACATCTTGCCCTGCCGAACGAAGAAGATGTAATTGAAGGTGTCCGGGTGGCCCGCCTCGGGGCATATATCGGGGATACCGCCAAGTATCCCGACAGGATGAAGGCCAGGGACATGGCCATGAGCAAGGCGCGCAGGGACCTCGACTGGGACGGGCAGCTCACGCACGGCTTTTTCCCGGAAACGGCCAAAGCCATCCGTGATAGTCGCTCCCCCCATGATAGTAAGGTATGCACCATGTGCGGGGATTTTTGCGCCAACAAAGGCTCCTCTAATCTTTTCGGCCATCTCCTCAAGGGGACAAAGAAAATGTAGCAATGCTCCGCCCTCTTCGATCGGATATTCCCCGTCGTTTGGGGGCGGATGATTTGCCTCATCATTATTTGCTCTGGTTAGACTGTGCGATATGAACCTGCCGCACCAAAAAGCTGATGTTGCGTCTGAAGGATTCCAGCGACTGGAAGATCTGGCAACGGCGTACTGGTACTCCGAGACCCTCTTTACGTCTTTGGAATTGAATATCTTTGGACTTCTTGCGGATTGTCCGGCGGCGATCGATCAACTTGCAGCAAAAACCGGGTACGATGCCGACGGGCTGTCACGGTTTCTGAGTGCTCTCGTCGCTCTAGGCCTGGTTGTAGAGTATGAGGGAGTTTTTTCCAACGCTCCTCTTGCTTCTCGCCACCTGACGCCTGGAAATGGCGCCTATTTGGGGGATTTCCTGCTCTACCGGCGTTACCTGAGCTCGCACTGGCAAAGGCTAGGGCCTAGAATCCGCGGAGGGTCACGCGCCAATGAGCGCTCATCTGAGGAACCGTCGGAACAATACGGGGAGCGGACCCTGGCATACGTAAGAGCATTGGACCTCCAGGCTCAGATCAAGTCTGCCGAGTCTATCCAGTATCTCGAGGAGATGTTGGCGCCGCCCCTCCGCCGGGTCCTCGATGTGGGTGGCGGTGCAGGAGCCTGGTGTCGCGCTTTTCGGAAACGATGGCCTGACCTTCTAACAGTGCTTCTCGATCTTCCCGATACCATATGGGCTGCTCGAAAACTCTACCCGGACCCCAAAGCGTGGGAAGGGATCGAAACTATTGCCGGAAGTGTTCTGTCGCCATGTGTCGGGGGAAATCACTTCGACCTGATTCTGCTTTCCAACATCATTCATGCCTATGGTCCCCTGGAGGCGGCGGACATCCTGAAGCATTTTGCGGCGTGCCTGGCTCCTGGAGGTACTATCGTCGTACATGACTACATTGCCGACCTGCACGATGTCGACCCTGTAAAGGGAACTCTCTATGATCTTCACATGCTTATAAACACCTATAACGGGCGCGTTTACAAGCTGGAAGAAATGCTCTCGCTACTCAATGAGGCAGGGTTGAAAGACGTCCGGTTTTTTCACCTTCAAAGCGACACGTCGCTGTTTTTGGCCAGGCCCGAGCGCATTTTCTTCGACGGCAAAAATGAAAATCGGCAGATTTTTCGTCCCGAGATGTTGACCGCTCAGGCAAAGCGGTCAGGATTTTCTTTTGCCCGGGTAATAGAGGCCGGTAAGATTGCGATCGAACCCTGGGTGCGCCTGAAATGCCGTTTTGGCTGCGATCGCTATGGCCGATCCCTTTGCTGTCCGCCTGCCTCTCCCGATGAGGAAAAAATGGGCGCCGTAATCTCCAGGTATCGGTATGCTCTGGTGGTTCAGGGCACACCGCCGTCCGATTTGTTTCATGAACAGCTCCTTGCGCTTGAACGGGCCGTCTTCCTTGCCGGGTATACCGATGCGCTGGCCTTCGGTGCCGGCCCGTGCCCGGTTTGCTCCACATGCCCGGAGGACGGTTGCTGCCGTTTCCCGGAAAAGGCTCGCCCGTCCCTTGAGGCGTGCGGCGTGGACGTATATCAGACTGCCAGCGAAGCCGGCCTTTCCCTCAGCCCGGTTTTACATCGGCAAGGCTACGTTAAGTACGTGGGGCTGGTACTTTTTGATAAGAAAGGAACCCATGCGAGTCCTGCTGGTCCAGGCTGTCTCGACCCATGATTGCGGCGAGAAGGTTTTCCCTCTAGGCCTTGCCATGCTGTCGGGAGCGATCTGCCGTGAGCACGAGGTCCAGGCGTTGGACCTTAACCTCGATCCTTTTCCGTGGCCCGGCCTGGTGCGTACACTGGATGCGTTCAAGCCCGATGTGGTCGGCATTTCCTTTCGAAACCTCGACCCGCTGGCTGGAAATCTCATCTCTTTCGTTCCCCATCTCAAAACCCTTGGACTCCTCATCAGGCAACACGCTCCCGAAGCTGTCGTTGTGCTCGGTGGATCTGCTTTCACGCTCTTTGCCCAGCGCCTCATGGATGAGGTGCCCGAAATTGACGTCGCTGTATCGGGCGAGGCCGAGACTGTATTTCCATTGCTCCTTCAGAACCTTGGAGCGCCCGGTGCGGTCCCGGGTTCTTTGTGGAGAACGGACGGAAGTCGCGCGGCAAAAAATCCGGAAATTGTCTATTGCCAGGATCTCGACTCCTTGCCCTTGCCGGATTGGCGAGCATTTGAGATGGCTGATTATAAAAATCAGAATCGATATGTTTCTTTTATGGGGGTCGAAACCAAGCGCGGTTGTCCGAACAACTGCCATTACTGCCTCTATCCGGTGCTTCAGGGGCGCCGCCTGCGTCTTCGAACCCCCGAGCGCATAGTAGATGAACTCGAAATTCTTCGGTACGACTTTGACATTCGCAGCGTCCATTTTACCGATGCTGTAGTGAACCAGCCGCAGGACCATCTCAGGGCGATATGCAACGAAATCTTGAGGCGTCGATTAGAGATTGGCTGGACGGGGTTTTTCCGTGAAGACACTCTTACGGAAAAAGAACTGGACCTGTACAGGAAGGCAGGTCTTCTCACAGTTTACTTTTCCGCCGATGGGGCTTCGGACTACGCGTTGAGACTTCTTGGGAAAAACCTGACACTGGAGCAGGTCCTCCACGCCGGAAAGCTGGCTGCTCAAAGCGGGATTCTCACCGTGTATCATTTTCTCGTGAATCTGCCCGGTGAGAGCCGGGCAACTGTCGACCAGACATATGGATTGCTGGACAGGCTATTTTCGCTGCATGCTTCAAAAGGAAACCTGGGCGCTGTAGTCGTCAATAATCTTAGACTATACCCGGGGACGCCCCTCACGGAGAGAATCCTGCGAGACCGCCTCATCGACCCCGGACATGACCTTCTTTACCCGGTTTATTTTAACCCGCCGCCCTGGGACAATCTCCGTCATGAATTGGCGGCATTTTGCATGAGCCGGGGCGCCATTAGTTATCTCGAAAACGCCGGCAATAACGCGGGGAATGTGAGCAATCATGCGCATCCTGTTACTTGAACATCCAAGAGAGGCTTCGGAAGTCCACTTCAACGACATTGCCAATACGCCGCTCTGGTCATGTCTCATGACGGGTTATGCCGGGGCTGGTCTGCTCCGGGCGGGTTTTGAGGTGGACATAGTCGATGCAGCGCGCTGGACGTTTGAGCAAACCGTGCAGTACCTGGTGGACAATCCGTCTCCGGATTTGCTTGCCGTTCACGCGGTCTATTTTTGGGAGGCGACCGAGGCCCTTTTCAAGATGATTTCTCGTCTGCGCAACCGCGGGTTCAGTGTGCCGATTTGTCTATATGGTTTTTTCCCGGGGCTCGTATGGAAAGAAATCCTGGATTACTCTTCGGCGGTTGATTATGTGATCGTTGGGGAACCGGAAGAAACCTTAGTGGACCTGGCGCGATGCATTGAAGCCGTGAGCGAGGTGCAGGTGCAAGGGGTTGCCCTTAGAGTCGATGGGAAAGCGTCATTTCCGTTGATGAGGCCTCCCATCCAACAGCCCGACAGGCTTGCGTTTCCACTTAGACCCTCACTGGAATCGGAGGAAACCGTAAGTGTCCTGGCGAGCCGAGGGTGCTACAATCACTGCTCTTTTTGTCTCGTCCCCGTTCTGGATCAAGGGAATTCAATGTGGCGGGGGCGCTCACCGGAAAACGTCGCCCTTGAGATCTCTGAACTCGTTTCTAGGGGGAAAAATGACTTTTACTTCGTAGATCCCAATTTCGTCGGCCCTGGAAAGGCAGGAGAAAAAACGGCGATAAGGCTCGCGAGCCAATTGGCGGCTCTCGAAATCATCTTCGGTATGGAGACCAGGGCAAACGACGTTACGCCCGGCCTCATGCGTGAACTGGTGAAGGCCGGGCTTACCAGGCTTCTTTTGGGCATTGAAAGCGGCAGGCCGGATGTTCTGAAGCGGCTTGGCAAGCACACGAGCATCGCGTGCAACGAACAGGCCATTGCAACTGTGCGTGAAGCGGGCCTGGAGCCGGAGATCGGCTTTATCATGTTCGATGCGCCCAGTACACTGGATGACATTCTCCAGAACCTGAAATTTCTTCAACGCAACAGGCTTCTTGACCGCCTGGGAAGGACGGCTAACCTTCTCTGCCATGATCATGTAGCTTTGAAGGGGACGCCAGGCTACGGAAACGCTCTTCAACGCAAGATGCTTTTGCCACAGGGTCTGTTCGGGTTCGAAGGGCTGCTGCTCTACGAAGATTTCAGAGTTGGATGGATGGCCGGGCTTATGAAAAAGATCTGCCATTTCATCCTGAGGGAAATGGGAAAGCCTTCATCTCCTGTCTACTGGGTGGATGATTCTGTACATAACGAGCCCTATCGAGCGGTAAACGATCAGCTCGTGGATATCTTCGAAAGGCTGCTCGGTATTGCGGAAAAGCTCAGTTGTCTGCCGGATGCAAATTGGACTGAGGAACTGTTTCTAAGGCTTACTGCTGAGCTGAGGACAACGTTTATGAAGTCTCCTGAAGAGGTATGCATGAAACATGAGGGTGCAAATCGACCCTGCTGAGGGCTTATTCGGTTCAAAGTCTGAAGAGGTTTCTTTGCCGCTGCTCAAGCGAAGTTTTCCTTTTCGTCTTGCCACGACGTCCTATATCCTTCCTGCGGAAATTATTCCTAACATCCGGTACCTGGGACGATACTTCGATGAGATTGAACTCGTGTTTTTCGAAAGCGGCCGGGAAAGTAACCTCCCAAGTCCACGAGACATCCGGGAGATGGCCCGTCTTGCTTCGGATTTGGACTTAACCTTTAACGTGCACCTGCCCGCAGACCTGTTTTTTGGTGACCCTGATCCCGCTTTGCGGGGAAGATTTTGCGAAACGGCTTTCTCTTTTTATGAGAGAACTCTTCCCCTTGCCCCCACTTCCTACATTTTGCATCTGGACAGCAGGCGGGCTGATGAAACTATCGAACCGGACAGATCGGCATGGGCGAACCGTGTGCGCGAGTCGCTCGAGGCCATGCAAATGAAAGGAATCGAACTGTCACGGATTGCCGTCGAAAATCTCGAGTATCCTCTGCAACACATTTTGCCCTTTGTGGAAGCCTTTGATATGTCCTTTTGCCTCGACATCGGCCACCTGCTCCGATACGGGCACGATCCGGCAGAGCAGACGGCATCGTTTCTGAAAATGTGCTCAATGGTACATTTGCATGGAGTAGACAACGGGAAAGACCACACCGGTCTCGATCACATTCCACCCGCAGAATGGAAAGTCATCTGCAGGGCGCTGGAAAAATACGACGGGGGGGTATCCCTTGAAGTCTTCTCGATCGACGACATCCTCGTTTCTCTCGACAGAATGCAGGATATGGCAAGAAGGGAGATTGGCAATGAATCTTGATGAAGTCGTAAAACGGATTCACCCGGTCCGGCAGGAATGGGTGGAAAGGGCCCGTGAGCATACGGCGCATCTTGCAATACCCCCTCGTGCGCTGGGGCGGCTGCACGATATCGGGGAACGTGTTTGCGGCATTTGCGGGACCCTCCAACCGGACGTTACGGCCAAAGCTTTCCTCGTTATGGCTGGAGATCATGGGGTGGTATCCGATGGGGTGAGTGCGTTTCCGCAGGAAGTGACCGGCGAAATGGTGAAGAATTTCTTGAGGGACGGCGCCTCTATCAATGTTCTGGCACGCCATGTGGGCGCCGAAGTGCTGGTGGTGGACATGGGAATCATCCCTGACGTTGCCCCGGGTCCCCTTCAGGGCGGCAATCGGCTCCGTATCTGCAAGATGGGCAGGGGTACGGGCAACATAGCCAAAGGACCGGCCATGAGCCGCCCACAGGCCGAGCAGTCAGTCCTGCACGGCTTCAAGTTAGCCTCGGATTTGTTTGCAGCCGGCACCCAACTCCTTGGAACCGGTGATATGGGGATCGGCAACACAACGCCTTCGGCCGCGCTTGGCGTGGCCCTGACCGGAATGTCCGTGAAGCTGATGGTAGGCCGCGGGACAGGAATTGATGAGGAAGCCCTGAAAAGGAAGTGTGAGATCGTCCAACAGGCTGTTGAAATAAACCGCCCCAATCCTGGAGACGGTCTGGATGCTCTGGCCAAAGTGGGAGGGTTCGAAATCGGGGGCATCGCGGGATGCGTCCTGGCCGGCGCCTATCACGGGCGACCGGTCGTGATCGACGGGTTCATCTCCACGGCCGGGGCCCTGGTGGCGCACTCTTTGTGCCCCGCCGCGATTGACTATGTTTTTGCCGGGCATTGCTCGGAAGAGACCGGACATCGCAGAATGCTCGAGCACCTTGGGCTCGAGCCTATACTCGACCTGCGGATGCGCCTTGGGGAAGGTACGGGTGCAGCCCTGGCAATGGGCGTAATCGATGGCGCCGTGAAGGTTTTTAAGGAAGTGCTCACTTTCGAAGACGCGGGAGTTACGAACAAGTCCGGGTAGACAACCGGTCCTTGATTATCTGTAGCCGTTACGAGTTCGCCCGGGTCTGTTTGCCGGATTTTGCGGCGTCGCCTGCCCGGGTACTGGAACAGCCGTTTATGTGGCGCCAATTCACCATTGCTTTGTCGTTCTTGACGATCTTTCGCCTGCCGGTTGCTGGGGAGATATCCCCCCATGATTCGGGAAGATGCTATGCGGCATTTCCTACCGTAGGTCTGCTTGTCGGCCTGCTGACTTCTCTAATGGTCCTGGCGCTCCAGTCCGTCATGCCTCCTCTTCTGGTTGCCGCCTGGGCATGTGCCTTCATGACGTTGATTACACGGGGGTTCCACCTTGACGGACTGGCGGATTTGGCCGATGGTCTGGGTGGAGGATACACCCCCGCAAGGCGTCTTGAAATCATGAAAGACAGCGCAACCGGCGCATTCGGCTCCCTCGCACTGGTCTTGGCGATCCTGCTGAAGGCGAGCGCTATTTACAGTCTTATTATGACAAAGAGCTGGCTGGCTTTGGCGATTGTCCCTGCCCTGAGCCGTTTTGCAATTGTTCTGAGCGCTTATAAAAGCTCTTGTGCCCGCTCTGGAGGCCTTGCCAAATCGAGTCTCGAATGTATGACTCGTGGCACGGTTCTCGCCGCTGCCTTGTCGTCTGTCGTTTTCACCTTGCTTCTCGTTCCAAAGTTCGCCCCGGCTTTATTAGGAACTGCCATCGCAAGTTCTTTTCTGATAAGATGGCTTGCACACCGGTGCCTGGGCGGGGTCACTGGAGATGTACTTGGCGCGGTCAACGAGCTTACGGAGGTCCTTCTTTTTACATTGTCGGCCTGCCTGGCGTACTCCCTGAATTGAGCGATGCTTGAGTGGATGTCCCACTCCATCACCTCGGGATGCTCGACCGCAGGTAAGCCCGGAAATCCGGTAAAACATCCTTCAGTGCAGCTTCCTCGCTGCCCCACTGGTAGTTAAGCAGACCGAAACACCTCTGGGGGGGTTCTCATAGGAGAGAATCTATGATCGTGCCGATACCGTACGTCCACTGTGGGATCGGTCTCGTGACGACCTTGCTGTCGATCCCGCTGATCCTGCGAAAGATCCCCATGAACCACGCCTACGGTATCCGTATTCGAAAGGCATTCGCCTCGCAGCGTAACTGGTACGAAATCAATGCCTATGGCGGCAAGCTTCTCGTCGTGTTCGGCCTCTTCCTTCTTGCCTTCGGTTGGCTGGGTCAAGGCTTCGCACCGCCGCCCACCAGCCTGTGGGCTCCAGTGTTTATGGTCCTTCCACTCCTGGCCATCGTTCCGGTCCTTGCCCTCATCAACGGCTTTGCACGGCGCCTGCCTGATCACTAACAGCGGTAAAGGCTGGTCATTCCTTCGTTTAGCTTCGCCGGGTGAAATTGTTTGGTGAACGATTAGGAATCTTTGGATTCGATCGGGAAAGCACTTCAGCAGGTTTTATCCCTATAAAAAAGGGGCAAGCCCAGGCTTCGGTTATCCTCAGTACCTCATGCAGCCCGATCCTTGCGGTTTGCGTTGATTCATCAGGACGGTCTTAAGACTGAATCTCAAATATCCAGTCTGTTTAAATGTTCGTCTGACAGCTCCTCCAAAAACGGGCTGATCCCGCTGGCCTTGTTCTGCCGCATTTTGGCGTAGGAAATATGAAGGTTGCGCTCGGCCCTGGTGCATGCGACGTAGAAAAGCCTGCGCTCTTCTTGAACTTTATCCCCGTTGAAATAGCCGTTATCTTCCTCAACAGAGCGCCAATGAGGCAGGATATCGATCTCGCATCCGACCAGAAACACGGTATGGAACTCGAGCCCTTTGGCGGCATGGATCGTGGACAGGCGGACCCCTTGATCCTTGGATTCATCGTCGCCTTCATCTTCGGTACGCAGGGCGCAGTCTTCGAGAAACTCCTCTATAGTTTCCCTGCCCTCGGCTATGCTGAGAAGTTCGTCTATGTTTTCCTGGCGAGATATAAGGCTGCTTTCATCGCCGTCTCCGGCATAGGTCTCCAGGTGCTTTTCGTAATTGGTAATGTCGATGATCTCCTCGAGGGCCTGCCTGGGTGGCATGTTTTTAATCCGGTCAAGGATGAACAGCACCATCCCTATCCCGCCGGCTACTCTTTGCAGGCCGAGTTTTTTCTGGATAGCGATGGGACTTTTCTCCACCAAAGAGGCGCCGGGAAGATCGA
The DNA here is from genome assembly GCA_052147195.1 of Syntrophobacteraceae bacterium. Taxonomy (GTDB): domain Bacteria; phylum Desulfobacterota; class Syntrophobacteria; order Syntrophobacterales; family Syntrophobacteraceae; genus SbD1. Next base: position 43,115 of record JBKQLC010000236.1, on the reverse strand, counting down.
TCTCCCTGATTTTCTCAATCGATTTTTTGCCGATCCCTCTTTTTGGAACATTCAGAATTCTTTCGTAGGCGACGTCATCCCTTGGGTTTACCGCACATGTAAGGTAACTTGTCAGGTCTTTGATTTCCCGGCGCTCAAAGAAGGAGATTCCTCCGACGAGCTTGTAAGGGATTCCGAGTTCGTTGAACGCCTTTTCCATGATTCGGCTGATGAAGGTTGTCCTGTAAAGGACTGCCATCTGCTCAAATGCAGCCCCGTCGTAGCGATAGGCCCGACATTTCTCGGCCACCCACCTGGCTTCGACGTAGGAATTATCGAAACCTCTCAGCGTGGGCAGATTGCCGGGTTTGGTGCTGAAGCAGTTCTTTTTGATCTCCTCGTTATTGAAGCTGATGATTTCATTTCCCAATTCGACAATCGGGGCAGTGGAGCGGTAGTTTTGCTCGAGCAGGAAGACCTTTGTCCCCTCATATTCTTCAGGAAACTGGACGAAATAGCTCGGCTCAGCCCCTCTGAAGCTATAGATGGACTGTGAAAAGTCACCTACGACAGTGATGTGCCCGTCTATTACCAGGAGCTTGATTATGGCGTTCTGGACAGAATTGGAGTCCTGGTGTTCATCGAGAAGAATGTATTGGAACAAATTTTGATAGTAGGTTCGAACTTGACGCTCATCTTTCAGCAAGTTGAGAGCATGGAGCAGGATATCGTCAAAGTCCATTGCGTTCGAATCCTTGACTCTCTGGTTGTAGTGCTCAAAGATGAATTCGAGCTTTCTGAATTCTTTGACGGAGTGTATGTAGGCATCCGGTTTGATTGAATTCTTAGCTCTGCTGATGTGGGCTCTTATCGCCCTGGCGTACTTGCCATCGATATTGAAACCGTGTTCCAGAATGTTTTTTATGAGCGCTATCTGATCGGTTCCATCGTAAATGGTGATCGGGCATTTGAAGCCGATTTCTCCTGCATGCGCTTTCAATATCTGCAGCATCGAGGAATGAAATGTTTTTACCCACGGAAAATCTTTGATCCATCTTCCGGTCGATTTTGTGAGCCGATCTTTTAACTCGTTTGCGGCTTTGTTGGTAAAGGTGATGCAAAGGATTCGTTTGGGGTCGTACCCGGCCCTGATCAGGTGCTCGAATTTTGCTACGATGGTTGAGGTCTTGCCCGCTCCTGCGCCAGAGCAGATCAGAGCCGGTCCATCCAAATACTCAACGGCTGCTGCTTGCGTTTTTGATAATGACGGCAATAACTTATCTCCTAATGCATTACTCTGAAAGGCAATTGGAGCAAAAATATTTCACCGGGTCAACTCCCACGGGTTGTGGAGACTCTTTATCCCAGATTCGTGCAATTTACCAGTTGGAAGGAAGCCGGGTCACCTTATCTCCGAATTATTCGATGAAAACGATTCGCTTTCGCGTTTAATTCGCGATTGAGTGGACAAACCCCTAAGTCTACTTAGATTTGAAGAGATTAACGCGCTTGTGCCGCCGAGCCGAGCTTACAGTCGATCGCGAGGTGACACCATGGCTGAAAATGATTTGAAACAGAAGGTCGTCCTCATGGCAGATGATGATTTAGATGACGTCATTCTGGTAAGGAAGGCCCTCCAGGAATGTAATTGCGATGTTGACTTCCGCTCCGTGGAAGACGGAGAGGAAGCGATCGAGTATCTCACTGGGGAGGGCCGCTATAAGGAGCCCGGCTCAGCGCCTCGCCCGAGCCTCATCCTGCTCGATGTCGACATGCCAAAGAAGGATGGGCTCCAGACGCTGCAGGAGATCAGAAACAATCCTGAAATCCGTACGATCCCCGTTGTGGTGCTGACGACTTCCAGAGACAGGGACCTGATGCTCCGTATCTACAAACTTGGGGGCAGCGCTTTCATTACGAAACCAACCGTTTACAAAGATATAATAAAGGCGTTGGACCGTCTTTGTGCATACTGGTTTCAAACCGTTTCTCTTCCCGATAAAATGGCCGGCGAAAGTTCTATCCCGGACGGCCGTATCGAGGGTATCCGCAAAGATCAGGCTTAGGGCTTGTCCGTAAACAAAACCTTTAACAGTAACCGAACGGTGGTGGCCGGAAGCTTCTTTGCCGACTCGCTTTCAATACATAATTTGCTTCTGCACGGTTGAGGAACCATTCTGAGGGCTCAGGAAAAGACTTGGTCCGAGGCGCTTGTCAATCGGGAGCGGGTGTCAAAAATCCCCGTCTCGTTTTTCTTCCGGTCAATATATTCAGCCGCTTCGGGACGGGCCTTGGCTATGTGTCTCGGGACCTCGTTTCGGTTGAGATTTACTGGAACCGGGAGATTCCAGGGGGGCTTCGTCCCACTTGAATTCATCGCTTGATCCATGGCCGCCGCCATGAATATGAGGGACTTCATTCGATTTTGAATTCTTGTTCGAACTGTTTGCGCCGCCGTGACTATGGCCGCCTCCGTGGCCACGGGCGACAATAATCTTCCCGTCCCCGCAAAGCGCGGTGTTTTCGCTGGAAGCCATGGCAAGAGCTGAGACGGCGCAAAACAGAAGCACCAGGAATAATACATAATGTCTGTGCATTTCCAGCTCCTTTGCTTAAGATCATTATAACCTTTTTAACCAAAAACAGGGGCACTACCTGGGAGAGGTAGATTGCCCCTTTGCTTTTGATTTATCGGCTGTCTTGATTTTCATTGTTCCGGAAACATTTCCCTGGAAAAACCTCTAAATAAGAATTGCCGCATACGTTCAACAGCTCTAGAGTCGAGGGTTCCAGTCTTTTCTTTATCTTTCGTCATCATGTCACTTACCGCTGGATAGTCACGGTAATCGTGATCTTCTTGTAATCCCGCTCAACGACAATCTTGAAATCGGGACCGCCCCGGGTCAGTGCCTGCTGAACCTCCTCGACGCTTTTGACTAGCGAGCCGTTGATAGAGATAATAATATCTCCTTTGCGCAGAGCGGTACGAGCTGCGGGGGAGCCAGGTAAAATTCCCAGAATTTCAACTCCCCGGCCCGAGGCTGCAGGCTGAATTGTAACGCCGAGCCGTGGCCGATGGACCGGTTGGGATTTGTCGGTTATGACTACGTAGTCAGCCAGGTCCGGGTCCAGTGTAGAAAACGGATAGTTTATCGGGACTGGAGCTACGGTCCTGTATTCGTGGGGCTTTCGGATGCGGGTAAGATATGGCACTCCCAGGCGGCCGGCGATATGGCCTTTACCCACGGCGACAACGATTATGCATTTTGCTCCATTCTGCTCCAGTCGCTGTGCAAGGGTTTGAGCCATTGTCTCCTCCCAGGCCAGTTGTGCCTCGAAAAAGGATTGGAAATCTTTGATCGCCCCCTTTTGGTGTGCTGTGTACTCTTTGCTGATCCGGGCCCGGTTAGCGGCGTCGTCGAGATGAAAGTCGCGGGCCACCTGGGAGCGCTCATCGGGCGTTAGTGAATCCAGGCCGTTGCGGCCTATCTTTCTTACCACATTATTGGGAGCATTCAGGCCGAGAATGGGCTTGCGTTTTCCTTTCTGCCAATCGATAAGGTCCCGATAGAGAGGATAGGGAAATCCCCAGATGTCATCCCATCCGACCTCTTTGAGAAAATTCTCCTCGGTCATTTCTCCCCGGATATAGCGGTCCAGAATTGGTTGCGCGGCGGCCGGGAACATCTCCATTGCCAGTTCGACGCATCGCCCCCCTTGAGAGAGTTTTTCGAGAATTTTGAGCTGAACCTTGTGGTCTTCTTCGCTCGTGTGCATTTCCCCAACGTAAACGATGGATAAATTGGAAAGCTTGCCAATGAGTTCGTCGATGCTGATGACGTTGCCTGTGGCCGTCTCGACAACGTCGCCGACACGAAACTCCACCGGGTTAAGCTGCGCAGGGTGGGACTGGACTAATCCACCTGCCGTTGAGCAGCCGTTCATCAGCAAAAGAGCAAGCAATATCGGGGGAAACGCCGCAATAAATCGCCGAGCGGGATTTCCCGGTTCGTGGAACTGAGTGCATAAATACCCTGGCACTGGAGGCATAATCGGTCCTTGAAATCGAAAGAGTAAGTTGCCCTCGGGGCTGAGTTATCCCCGACCTTCCTGAATCCATTGTGGACAATAAAACCTGGAAGGAATAAAATCACCTGAAATTCGCCGTGATTAGACGCATATAAGGCACTTTGGACTTTTTCGTCACTGAAGGCGTTATGAGCCCCGAACAGATGAGAGAAAAGGCGCTCGATCTATTCAGAAAGCGATTTCATTGCTGCCGGGCGGTTTTGGTAGTAGGCCAGGAAAGGACCGTGGACGTCAATGAGTAAGTAATCAAGGCTTTAGGGGCGTTCAGGGGCTGGATCGCCGGGACGTGCCGGAATGGATTGGCAGAACAGGGAGATAGTCAAGGATGCTTACAGGAATCCGAAAGCCGAAGGATAATCTGCATCCAACTTGTCGGGGTCACGGCTTTTATGCCGGGAAAGCTGCTCGAAGCCGAAGGGGCGGTGAAATAAAGACGAGGCGTAGAGCTGGAGCATGAAGCGAGAAGCATTTCTTTTTTGAAATGCTCATCTCTTAAATGATATAAATATCCATAAATATCGAGGCGGCCTGCTTCGCAAATTATGGAAGGGAAAAAGGCATGATTATTTACAAGAAGATCCCCTTTCAACTTGGCTCGGAGATTTTGCTCCGCTCGTCCTCCAACCCGTCGCACAAAGCGAAAAGCAAGGTCATCGGGGTGCTCGAAAAAGAATTTATAATGATCGAGAACCCTGTCTTCGCGATAAGCGACAATATCACTGCAATCGTTGAAGAAGATTTCCTTATTGCTTATTTATATGACGGATACTTGTTTACGTTTAAAAGTCGATTTAACAAGAAACTCATAAGAAATATTATCTGTATCGATTATCCCGAGAATTTCGAAGTAGAGCAATTGAGAAAGGAGCATAGAGTAAGGGTAAACCTCGAAGCCGCGTTGTGCATAAGCGACCTGGAGCTTTCGGGGCATGTCAGAGACATCAGCGAAACTGGTTGTTCATTTGAGCTGCCAAAAATCATTTCATTATTTAAAGGTCTTGGACTTATCGCGACGTTCACGCTTCCAAACGATATATTGATAAAAGATCTGCAATGCACGATAACAATCGTGAAATATAACCAAATTCACAGGAAGACAGAAATCGGGGCCACGTTTTCAGGTCCGGCCGATGAGATTTCCAAAATAAAAGAACTCGTTAACTTCTGTATGCGCTTTAAAGTATAGCAGATTCCTCAGCCGGAACAACTTATGATGTAACCCCATTTTTCCGATACGTAAAAGCACCTTCCGGGACGGAAACCAGCTATCGGCTGATTTCCATCTCTGCATATCAACCCGGGGGGACAATCCAATTTAGTGCAAATCTGGTGAGAGGCGAGCCATGAAACCAATAGAAGATCTCAAATCGGAGCATGAGGGAATTCTTCTGATGCTCGATGTACTCGAAACGATGTCGGAGAAGATCGTGGCTGGCAAAAATGTCGAAACCGATCACCTGAAGCAGGTAATAGATTTTTTCCAGGTTTTTGCCGACAAATGTCATCACGGCAAAGAGGAGAGGCTCCTTTTTGGCGCAATGGAGGAGGCGGGGGTCCCGAGAGAGGGTGGACCGATCGCAGTGATGCTCTCAGAGCACGGACGGGGCCGGCAATTCATAGGAGAGATGAAGAATCTTCTGAACTCTTACGAGAAAGGAGAGTCGGATGCTCTGGTGGTGCTCACGACACCGGCGCTCCAGTACGTGAACCTGCTCAGGAGCCATATATGGAAAGAAAACAATGTTCTTTTCCCCATGGCCGAAAAAGAGATTCCATCCGCTAAGCTGGAACTGATCGGAGAGCAATTCGACCGTTTCGAAAAGGAAGAGATTGGGCAGGGGACCCATGAAGCTTTTCACGAGATGATTGACAAGTTTTCGAAGATTTATCTTTAGGCTAAGGGGAACCTTACCTGTCGTCTTTTTTATGTTTCGTCGAACTTCCAGTTCCACAGGAAGCCGACATTCAGGTATGGAAGCCTAGTTTAGGCAATATCCATTTGTTCAGAACAAACCAGAAAATGAGTACGCCCAGAATAAATAGTGCTGTTTCCATGGGTATTCCTTTTTAAATGGCCGTTGCGGCAATCATCACACTCAAATTGAGATTATTCAATAACAAAAGCAGCTCACAATGTGCGGAGATGGCCTGGGCGGGAAATCAGTCCGGTATTTTTTCGCGCAGTTCTCCGCAGAACCCCGGATGTTGTGGTGGAATTTTCACTTGGGATCGGCTAATCTTCTGGCGGAAGAGATTCATTTCCGGTTTCGCCGTTTGGATCAGCGCTCATTTTGGGGGCGAGGGGCACAGGAGTAGACAAGTGTTTCTGAAAAAAATTCTTTCGGTTTTCTTGCTCCTTTTGTGGGGTGCCGTGTTTAACTCGATTTGCGCGGCTGCCCCGCTTATGATTGAAAAGAATCTATTCTCAAATGACCGTAAGCCTCCCCCACCGGAGTCGGCGGATGCTTCTCAAAAACCTGCCAAACCGGGAATGGCTCTCGCAAACATTCAACTTGACGGAGTAATGATCCAGAGCAATTCAAAAAAGGCTGTTTTGCGAATGAAGAACCAGCCGGCCGGTGCGGCGGACAAGAAAGGGCAGCCTGCATCACCTTTCCTCACGGTTCGAGAGGGCCAGATAGTCAGCGATTACCGCGTGTCGAAGATTGAGTCCAAGAGCATTTTGCTGGAAAAGGATGGCCAGACTTTTACAATCGATCTTATTGCTGCAAACAAAGTGGTTACTCCACCAGCGCCTACCCCCCCACCTGTTCCTGTAGAGCAGCCGGCGGCTGCGCCAGGAGTTGCACCGCAGGAAGCCGGCGCCGGTCAGCCTCCAGGCGTTCAGCCTCCGCCCGTCTTTAATCCGCAAAACCAGCCGCAGCCACTTCCGGGCCAGGCGGCTCCAACCTCACGTCGCGCCGGTGTTGCCGGATTCCCCGGTCAAAATAGAAATCAGCAGAATGTGTATGGGTCCCCTCCCGAGCCGGTATTAAACAATCCGAACCAGCCTGCCGAAACCAATGAAGAAGAGGAATAAACTGGGGGTCGGGCAGAGGATATCGGGGTTCTCAAGTCACAAATCCGCAGTTGGATACCCTGACCTCCGGCTTCCGGCATCGGTTCATACTCCGGCCGCTTTGAAGGCGTTGCCGACGATCTCCGTGGCTTCTTGCTGTATCTGGAGAAGGTGTTCCCTGCTTTTAAAGCTTTCGGTGTAGATTTTATAAATGTCCTCGGTGCCGGAGGGGCGGGCGGCAAACCAGCCGTTTTGCGCAACTACCTTTATTCCTCCGATTGGCTCTCCGTTTGCCGGCGCGTGGCTGAGCTTTGCCTCAATTTTCTCGCCGGCAAGTTTGTCGGCTGAGATCATTTCCGGTCCGAGTTTCTTTAGTATAGATTTCTGGTCCGTGTTTGCCGGCTGGTCGATTCTTTCGTAGAGAGGATTTCCGAACCGTTCGGTAAGAGAGAAGTAAATTTCGCCAGGATCCTTACCGGTTTTGGCCATGATCTCGGCGGCGAGCAGGTCCATAATGATGCCATCTTTGTCGGTCGACCAGGCCGTTGAGTCCTGTCTCAAAAAAGAGGCCCCGGCGCTTTCCTCACAAGCAAATGCGTATGAGCCTTCAAGCAGGGAGTCCACAAACCATTTGAACCCGACCGGCACTTCGAATACCTTGCGGCCAATATGAGCGGAGACCCTGTCTATCATTGCGCTGCTGACGAGAGTTTTGCCAACCCCCGCACCTTCTTTCCATCCCGGCCTGTTCTGGAAGAGGTACCAGACTGCCACCGAAAGGTAATGGTTTGGATTCATTAGCCCTGCGCTCCTGGTTACTATACCATGCCGGTCAGAGTCGGGGTCGTTGCCGAAAGCCACGTCGAAAGTGTCCTTGAGTCCTATCAGCCTTGCCATTGCATAAGGTGAAGAGCAGTCCATCCTGATCTTTCCGTCTTTATCGACGGTCATAAAACTGAAAGTCGGATCGAGGGAACGGTTAACAATTTCGACCGATATGCCGTACGTCTCAACGATTGGCTCCCAGTACGGCAGGGAAGCGCCTCCCATTGGATCTACCCCGATTCGAATTCCTGCTGATTGGATGGCGTCCATGTCGACTACGCCACGAAGGTCGCCGACAAATGATCCAATGAAATCGTGCAAAAATATTCGTCCGCTCTTGAGAGCGCGTTCGTAGGGAATCCTTTTAATTTCGCGGTTTTTTTCCCGGAGCAACTCGTTTGCCCTACTCTGAATCAGGGCTGTTATCTCCGTGTCCGCCGGCCCGCCGGACGGCGGGTTGTACTTGAAACCCCCGAATTCTGGCGGATTGTGGGATGGAGTTATTACAATGCCGTCAGCCGCAGATTCCTTTTTGCGGTTATGTGCCAGAATGGCGTGCGAGATCACCGGGGTAGGTGTATATCCCCAATCTGACTGGACAAGTATGTCAATACCGTTTGCAGCGAGCACCTCGATTGCTGAAGCAAAACTTGGCTCAGAGAGTGCGTGGGTATCCTTTCCCAGAAAAAGCGGCCCCGCGATGCCTTTTGATTTGCGAAATTCGCAGATGGCCTGGGTTATGGCAAGTATATGATCCTCGTTGAAAGTGTTTTTCAGAGACGTGCCTCTGTGGCCGGAGGTGCCGAATTCGACAAGCTGGCTTTTGTCTGATGAGTCTGGGTGATTGGTATAGTAGGCGGAAACGAGCTTTGGAATATTTACCAGAATTGATTGTGGAGCGGGTTTCCCGGCCAGAGGGCTGACGTCCATATCTTTTCTCCCGTGCATTGTCGGTTGTAATGTGACAGGGGGGTGACCTCCCAATCAGGGGTTCCCTGGCTCATATCATCTATTCTAATGGTAATTATGATTCTTTGTAAAACCCCTTCCCTCCATCTGCCGGTCTCCAACAGAATAAGTGCAAAAAAGAGGGCGCTCTGAATCAGAGCGCCCTCTTATATCAAAAACTTTCGTACAGATACAGCAAGACTAGGAAGTTCAAATCCTCGAAGGCCTTCCATACCCTCTTCGCAAAACATGGGGACCGCCGGAGCGATCCTTCAAGGACGGAAACTACTTTTTCTTGGCACTTACCGCCAGGCGGTTATTGATGAGGTCCTGCACGACCGCGGGTTCTGCCAGTGTCGATGTATCGCCAAGTTCCTGGATCTCGTTTGCGGCGATCTTGCGCAGGATGCGGCGCATGATCTTGCCGGACCGGGTCTTTGGCAGTCCGGGCGCCCACTGAATATAATCCGGGGTGGCGATGGGGCCGATTTCCTTGCGCACCCATGTCACCAACTCGCCCCTCAGTGCGTCACTGGGCTCTCTGTCGGCCTTCAGGGTGACATATGCATATATGCCCTGGCCCTTGATATCGTGCGGGAAACCGACAACTGCGGCTTCGGCGACAGCGGCGTGGGCCACCAGCGCGCTTTCGACTTCGGCTGTCCCCAGGCGATGACCCGAGACGTTGATTACGTCGTCAACGCGGCCCGTGATCCAGTAGTAGCCGTCTTCATCACGGCGTGCGCCGTCACCTGTGAAATATAGTCCGGGGTAGTTGCTGAAATAAGTCTGCTTGAAACGTTCGTGGTCGCCGTAAACTGAGCGAAGCATGCCGGGCCATGAATCCTTGATTATAAGGTAACCGGAGCCCGCACCTTCGAGGAAGTTTCCCTCCGGCGTGATTATCGCAGGCTGGACGCCAAAAAAAGGCCTTGTGGCCGATCCAGGCTTGAGAGCGGTCGCGCCCGGCAGAGGCGTAATCAAAATACCGCCGGTTTCGGTCTGCCACCAGGTATCCACGATAGGGCAGCGGCCTTCGCCAACGACATTATAGTACCAGAGCCATACTTCGGGGTTGATCGGCTCGCCGACGGTGCCGAGGAGTTTTATTGACTTCCTTGAGGTCTTGGTGACCGGCGCCTCGCCCTGCCTCATTATGGCCCGAATGGCCGTAGGCGCGGTATAGAAAATGCTCACCTGATGTTTGTCGCATACATCCCAAAAACGTGACCAATCCGGATAGTTCGGAATGCCCTCGAACATTAGAGTGGTCGCCCCGTTTGCCAAGGGGCCATATACTATATAGCTGTGACCGGTTACCCAGCCGATGTCGGCGGTACACCAGTAAATGTCGCCGTCGTGATAGTCGAAAACATACTCATGCGAAAAAGCGGTATAGACCAAATAACCACCGGTCGTGTGAAGAACGCCTTTGGGCTTGCCCGTCGAACCCGAGGTGTAAAGAATGTAGAGGGGATCTTCAGAATCCATGTGCTCCGGAGGGCAATCGGCTGAAGCCTTGCTCATCACTTCGTTCCAGTCCATATCGCGGCCCGGGACAAAAGAAACATTGGCGCCGGTGCGTCTGAACATGATTACCTTGTCAATGTTGGGGCATTTTTTGAGCGCTTCGTCTGTATTTTCCTTCAAAGGCACGGGCTTTCCACCGCGAACACCTTCATCGGAGGTGATTACAAGGCTTCCGCCGCAGTCCTGGATTCGGCCGGCCAGAGATTCGGGAGAAAAACCTGCGAAAACGATGGAATGGATGGCGCCAACGCGGGTGCAGGCCAACATGGCTATGGCCAGCTCGGGAATCATCGGCAGATAGATGGTCACCCGATCTCCCTTCTTAATGCCGAGAGACTTGAGTACATTTGCAAATTTACAGACCTGCTCGTGAAGCTCACGGTAGGTGATTTTTTTGCTCTCCTTGGGATCGTCGCTTTCCCAAATGATGGCAACCTGGTCGCCCCTTTTTTCAAGATGCCGGTCGAGGCAATTGTAGGAAACGTTCAGTTTTCCATCAACGAACCACTTGATTCGGACGTCCCCTGTGAAGTCACCGTCTTTGACCTTGGTAAACGGTTTGAACCAATCAATCCTTTTTGCGACCTCTCCCCAGAATCCTTCCGGGTCCTTGACAGACTGTTCGTACATCTTGATGTAGGTTGCGTTGTCACAGTGTGCTTTCTTCGCCCATGAATCGGGCACAGGAACAAGGTTGGCCATTGTAATTCCTCCTATGGCGTTTGGGGGGTGAGAACTACCAACCACTAACCGCTTGTTGGCGGCAATCTGAAACCCGCGAGAGCGAGGATTGAGAAAAATTCAGAAAGAAGAATTCCGTAGATATATATCAGCAAGGAGAACAGCAGTGTGGAAGACCATGAAATAATGAAAAACCGCGTCCCCTCAAATAGCAATTGAAGACTGTAATGTCAACGGGAAAAAGCGTTTTGGGTAACCTAATCACTCTTACCGAAACGAGTAAAGTCCCCTGCGCCATGTATCGAGGTCGGTCGAACCACGGTTGGGGGATCATGGCTTCTTCGCTCAAGGCCTCATTGCACGGGGCGTTGGAGACTCTTTTGCGGCCATGTTGCAGAAGGCCGGGCAATGCGCCAGGCCGGAGATGCTCTTTTCAGGGATTTCCTCGTAATCCAAGGGCAATGTTTGAATGCTGAATTTTGAATAAATTTGAACAAATTTCTTGAAATAAACTCTGAAATCTGTTCTTTATAGAGGTCTAGATTCCCATGACCAGCCGATCCATTGCTTCTTTTGAATCCCCCCTCTGATTATCCTCCAGTGCCGGCTGCTACCTGGATAAAATGAAGGGGGCCTGTTCGCCCGATCAAGCTTTTGCCGTTTGGTGTTGCTTAAAAAAGAGAGCGGTTTCGGTTGCAGCCGCAAGAAACGGGAAAGAAGAATTCCAAGTGCTGTTTTTAATCTTTCCTAATAGTATTTGAGTATGATAATTATTTCTGGTTTATTGTGGTCTAACGTAGTGAAATTATGCACTTATCGGTCTGAAGCCATCGATTTGGGCTCATCATGGAGGCGCAGTGTATGAACGAGTTTTATGAATTTCTCACCGGGCCAGCTCTTTGGGCAGCCTTTATCATCTTTATTGTCGGCATCGTGGTGAGGGTGGCCTATCTTTACGGGTTGAGCAGGGAACGCGACTTGGTTTTTTACAACCACGTTGACCTCAAATGGGCGTTTCGCTCGATTATTCACTGGCTGATACCATTTGGAAGCGTATCGTTGCGGACGCAGCCGCTTTTCGCAATTGCCTTTTTCCTTTTCCATGTCTGCCTGCTGGGGGTTCCCATCTTTTTGCTGGCACACAATACGCTTTGGCAGGAAGCATATGGAATCAGTCTTCCTTCGCTGCCCGACTCTTTGGCCGACGTGCTCACGGTGCTGTTTGTGATATCAGCTTTAGTCCTGCTGGTCAGAAGAATAGTGCGTCCGGAAGTGCGGATCTTATCTACCGCCTGGGATTACTTTTTACTCGTTTTGACAAGTGCGCCTTTCGTTACCGGTTTTCTGGCATATCACCAGATCGGGCCTTACAAGCTGACCCTGATTCTGCATATTCTTCTGGCTGAGATACTTCTTATCGTAATTCCATTCAGCAAGCTTGGTCATATTGTCCTTTTTTTCTTTTCGCGAGCTTTTATAGGATTCGAAATGGGAACGCGGCGAGGGGCGCGGACCTGGTAGCCTGTCTAAAATCTGTTCAGAATCAGGTTTTGATATATGTTTAGAGGAGAGACTAAAAAATGAGCGACGCGCTTCAAAAGCCGATTAATACAAAAGTGATAAAAGAGCTTTTGGACATGAACAATAGTGCAAGGATCAGGATGTGGCTGAGCATCTGCTCACGCTGCGGTCTTTGCGCAGAGAGCTGCTTTTTCTATCTCGCGAAAGACAAGGACCCCAAGCTGAGTCCGGCATATAAGTTCAAGGCTACGCTGGGCGAGCTCTATCGCAGAAAAGGGGAGGTAGACCGGGAGTTTCTGGAGAAATGCTACAACATCATCTGGGGTCAATGCACGACCTGCAAGCGTTGCTCGCTCTTTTGTCCGTTCGGTATCGACATTGCCACAATGATTTCCACCATGCGTGGAATCTGCAACTCTCAGGGGGTCGTCCCGGAAGGACTGGTCAAGACTTCGGAGAACTATCGCGTTACCGGTAATCAGATGGGCATGAGTACCGAGGACTTCGTCGACACCTGCTCATGGATGGCCGAGGAAACAGCCGAAGAGATAAGAGGGCTGGAGATTCCGATGGACAAACAGGGTGCCCGAATTATGTACACGGTGAATGCCCGCGAACCTATGTACTATCCGCAGGATATAGCGATGGCGGCAAAGATATTCACCGTGGCCGAGGAAGATTGGACAGTCTCCAGCACGGGTTGGGATTCCACCAATCTGGCCATGTTTGCCGGCGATAAAGCTCTGGGCGGCCAGATCGTCAAGAACATGTACGTCAAGGCCCAGGAACTGGGCGTTCAGGCGATCGCGATCACCGAATGCGGACACGCATACAGGTCCGCTCTTTTCGAAGGCCCTTACATGTTGGGCATCCGCAGCGGCAAACCTCCCGTCCCGGTCGTCCACTCGGTGCGCCTTTTTTATGAATACCTGAGAGACGGGCGGATCAAAATCGATCCGGATAAGATGCTTACTGAACCTGTAACATACCAGGACCCATGCAATGTCTCCCGAAACGGAGGGCTCTGGAAAGAGGGTAGGGAAATCATCAAGTACGTCGCCAGGGATTTCCGCGACATGACGCCCAACTCCGTCTATAATCATTGCTGCGGGGGCGGGGGTGGTTTTATTCCAATGGGAGCGGAGTTCAAAAAAAGAAGGATGGAGTCCGGAAAGATAAAAGCCGAGCAGATAAAGGCGACCGGCGCAAAGATTGTTATCACTCCCTGCCACAATTGTTTCGATCAAATCGGGGACCTTAACAAGGAATATAACCTCGGGATCAAGGTGATTCAATTCAAGGAGATCATCACCGAAGCCATGATCATTCCAGATAAGTTCAAACCCGTTGAGACCGGGGATAAGGATGCGGAGGATTGATTTAACGGAAGAAAGCCTTCGAGAAAGAGTTGAATTGAAAGGAATTTTGATGAGATACATAAAACTTTTGCTGATCTTGCTGCTTTTTGCCGCTTTCATCCCGCTGGCTCATTCCCAGGAAGATTCTTATATCCTCAATCACAAGACAATAGGAGAGCATCAGAGGCCCCTGGTTGTGTTCAATCACAAGCTTCACGCGGAAAACAAGTTTGACTGCATTCGATGTCATCATGATTTTGACGCATATCTTAATAACCGTGGTGGGGAGGGGCAGACCTGCGATTCCTGCCACAAGAAGGAAGCCGATGATGATCAGCCTTCGCTGAAGGACGCCTTACACTCCCAGTGCAAGGGCTGTCATGAGAACATGAAGTCCGGGCCGGTTACCTGCGGTGAATGCCACGTACGGAAGTAGTTAGGCGCTTCGTGCGTTTTCTCTATTCCGGAATCTATTACAGATTTGCTTTTACGCAACTCAGCCCGGCTTTCAGGTTTTTCTACCGCATTATTTGATCTGGCATTGAGGGGGCAGCCTTTGCGCCCCCTTTGTTGTCTCTCTTTTATGGTATTTTGCCGCCCGTAGCGGCAAGATGGCTACGTAATCTTGAACCTTTAGGTCCATTAGATAATCCGAAAAATTGATTTCAGGTTTTGCCGGCTCATGCTAGTATGTCAACCAACTTCTTGTTTAAGAGTTTTGGCTTCCCATATCGGCTTTGCTGCTGTGGGGTATTGGTTTTATATTCGAATCAATCGATTGTTGTATTTCCTCGCTGTTCTAACCGGATGAACGATCTCGCAATCCTGTAGAACGCGGTTAAATCACTGTGACGGGAGGATCCTAATGCAGACGCTGGAATTCCAAGGCAAAGCCTATGAAGTTGACGCAGATGAGTTTTTGGTGGATGTCGGCCAATGGGATGAAGACTTCGCCGAAGGCATGGCAGCCAGAAACGGAATCGAGGGCCGCCTCAGCGATGCTCATTGGAATGTGGTGAAGTTCATTCGCCGGCACTTTTTGGATACTGGCACAAGCCCCATGGTTTACAAAACCTGCAAAGCTTTCAATCTCCGCTCCTCAGAACTTGCGAAGCTCTTTCCAACGGGTTATCGTCGAGGGGCTTGCAAGCTGGCGGGATTGTGCTATCTCGCTGACGACCTGTACATTACCAGCTCAACAGCCTCAACTGGGGCGGTTCCTCTCGAAGACAGGGTTTACCGGGTAACTGTCGGAGGTTATCTGATCGATCCCGCCGAATGGGACGAGGATTGGGCCAGGTTCAAAATGCACGAGATGAAAGTACATGACCATATCGGCGAGAAGCACTTTGAAGTAATTCGATACATGCGCGCCGAATTTGCCAGAACCAAGAAGGTGCCAACAGTGTACGATACGTGTGCGGCAAATGGTCTTGAGCTGGAGGACCTGGATAAACTCTTTCCGGATGGTTATCACCGCGGCGCGGTTAAAATTGCAGGCTTGCGTACTTTTAAGATTTGAGCCAAAACGTTCAATACATCTCTTGAGTGCCGGCTGGGAGACAAAATCCCAGCCGGCTGTAGTGTTGCGCACGCTCTTCATGACTCTGTGCGAAGGCTGGGCGATAGGGCTCGGCCGCTATCCTCATTCAGCGCTATTGCTGGAGCTGGTTGGCATTTCCCTTTCCTTTCGGACACCCTCGAGTTCCTGAAAACATCGATCTGACTAAACTGTCCAAGTTAAAGCACATCAAGAGTATCGACTCAACTTTCCCTGAGACCGGCATTATGCAACGGTAATCCTGAGAATATAAACCGGGGTCGCTCTTGTTATTGTCTAACGCCTATTGAAGGAGACGCTTTATGCCCGGACCGTTTGAGAACTATGTAAAGAACAAGTTCAAGAAGCCCGGCCCGCTTAAAGGAGTCCGAGTCCTGGAGGTATGTACGCTCCTGTTCGGGCCTGCGGGTCCGTCGTTCCTTGGTCAAATGGGAGCAGAGGTTATCAAGATCGAGTTGCCTCCACTGGGCGATGTGACGCGATCGCTCACTCCATTCGGCTGGTTCTACAAAGAGCAGAGTCCTGCTTTCTTGCACATCAATCCAAATAAGCTCTACCTTGCCCTTGACTTGCATATTGATATGGGCCAGCAAATTTTTAAAGAGCTTTCGGCAAAGGCGGACATTATTGAATTCAATCTGCGCCCGGGAGTTACAAGCCGCTGGAACGTTGGCTATGAACAGATCAAGGAGATTAATCCCGGCATTATTTACATAGAGAAAAACGGCTTCGGACAATGGGGCACGTATGCAGAAGAAAACCGGCCCTCGAACGATGGCGCCGCCCAGGCATTGGCCGGCTATGCCTGGATTTCAAGCTTTCCGGGCCGTCCCCCACTGAAGCAGTCCATCTGGGTGTGCGATGTGTTCGGAGCATTGATGGGCGAAGTGGCGGTCCTGTCCGCTCTCCACCATAAAAAGAGGACCGGCCGAGGGCAGTATATAGAAATGTCTCAAAGCGAGAACATAATGAGGGCGATGGGATGGGTGTGGCCCTACCAGCAATTCACCGGGAAAAGCGTTGAACCGTCGGGAAACAGGGACCAGTGCATCTGTCCGGCGGATACTTTTTTGTGCAGGGATGAGAAATTCGCTGCTCTTGCCGCTCCGGCGCCCGAAGAGTTCAGGGGCCTCTGTGCAGCTATGAAAAGACCGGAACTGGCAGAGGACCCCAGGTTCAAAGACCACTCCGGCCGCCTCAAGGAAGAGAATGCCATGGCCATTCTTGAGATTATTGCCGATTGGGCAATAACAAAGACCGCCGACGAGATTGAATCTTTGGGGAAGGAGTTCGGATTTGCGGCCGTTCGTCTTCACAATGCCCGGGATATGAATGAAGATCCCCATCGAAGGGCTCGGGGTTTTGTAAAGGAGATCGACGACCCAATGTACGGCCGTTACACGGAACATGAATTTCCGGTGATGATGTCGAAAACGCCTCCCAAAACGAAATGGTCGGTACGGCCGGTGGGTTTTGACAATGATTTCATCATGGCGAAGATTCTCGGGAAGAGCCAGTCCGAGATCAATGATCTCTACCATCACGGAGTTCTTGGTAAATGGAAAGATCAACAGGGCCGACGGCCGCCTGCGGATTGGGACCAAAAATCCGGCGCTATTCTGAGGAGGTGATGAAAATGAAAGAGCGAAAAAGACCAAACTGGGCTGATTGGGCTGACCATATAAGGTCTTTGGACGACCCCGCCGATGCCTCTGGAAAACCGGAGGCGTTGGACGATCTTGTCGTTCTGGACCTAAGCTCCCGCAGTATGGCGGGCTGTTTTTGTTCGTCACTACTGGCGGAATTGGGCGCAAAAACCATCAGAATAGAGCCTCCCGGCGGCGATCTGGTAAGGACCTACTCCCCTGGCGGAATTAAACATCAGGGTACCGGTCTGGCTTATCTTCAGGAGGGGAGAAACAAATTTCACATCACCCTTAACCTCGAAACTGAAGAGGGCAGGGAGATCCTTAAATCACTTGCGGGTCAGGCCGACATAGTGATCGAGACCTATCCGGCTGGAACAATGGATGCCTGGGGGCTCGGTTACCAGGAGTTAAATGCGGACAACCCTCGCTTGATCTTTGCTTCCATTACGGAGTTCGGTCAATTTGGCCCGGAAAGCGCCAACAGGCAGTACGATTATGACAACGTCAGTCAGGCCCGGTCAGGAATTCAGTACCAGACGGGCGAAGTTCTGCCCGTAGGTAGCAATTGCCGGGAGAAGCCGCATGCAGTTCCGAGCAAAGCTGGCCCCTGGATGGCGTGGGCTACGTCCGGAACATTTGCCGCGGTTGGAATCCTCGCAGCCCTCTATCACCGGGATATGACGGGAGAGGGACAGGCAATCGACGTTGCTACACCGGAAGCCTACGAAAGATTGAATGACTATGCCCTTCTCTGGTATGCGGACCAGCAGGTCATTAACGAACGATTTGGGAACCTCGATGCCAGCCTTTGGCTCTATGGGTTTTACCCGACCAAAGATGGCGGTGTTTTTCTGGGGGGACTCCGCCTGGAAATGTGGCAGGCTTTGGTGGATATGTTGGGTAAGTGGGATGAATGGGGGGCCGGTGAATGGACTTCACTTGCTCCTTTCACGCAGAGGGACTGGCAGCTCAAGTATCAGTCCATGATCGATCCGCTCACCTCGCAGTACACGAGCGAAGAGTTGACCCGCAAGTCAATCGAGTACTCCAAAAATGGACGCCTGGCACCGATTACTCCGGTTGTGGCCGAGATCGTATCACCCTGGAAAACAATGCATGATGAAAACTGGCAGGATAGAGGGATTTTCACCCCGGTACAGGACCCGGTTTACGGCTCTATCGTCTGCGCCCAGTCACAATGGAAGGCCACCGAAACACCGCCGAGGACAAAATGGGTCTGCCGCCCCGTGGGCTATGATAACGGATATATTTATCTCAAATACCTTGGCTTTGGGCCGGAAGCCCTGAAAGAACTGGAGGCCGGAGGAATCATTTAAAATGATGCGCGCGGTCCCGGCCCGTTTGGACTGATTCAGGCCGGGACCTTGAGCAACTGTGCTCCGGAGGGCGGAAAGAATTCCATCCGGAGCATTGCCTGCCAAAACAGCCTGCCGCGACTATCCGGATCATGGGAATAGTTGAATCGGAATTCTTCCCTCTTGCTTCTGATTCAGCCCTTTCAGGAAGCCTTCCGTTGAAATCCCGTACCACGTTTCCCTTTTTTGAATCGAGCTTTTGAGCCGCCTGATAAGCTTTCTGCACAGACTGATCTCTCTCCCGATGGGTATTTCATATTCATCTGTGTGCATTCGGGACACTGTTCTTGTTTTATGGGTCGATTCCTAATAAAATTATCGCCTGGACTGGGAATACGCGAGGATTGTCTCTTGGAACAACGAGCAAAAGCCCGAAGTAAGACCTGCTACTATAAAATCCTGGGGGTATCGGTTCAGGCCACCCCTGATGATATACGGAGCGCTTTCCGTTATCTGGCAATGAAACTGCATCCGGACCGAAATCCGGGCAATCCGATGGCTGCCGAACGTTTTCGGGAAGTCCGCAAGGCCTATGAAACGCTAAAAGATCCCTCCACGCGCAGAAGGTACGATAGAATTCGTGGCTACCGGAAGTCAAGGACGAACTACTCCGACACCTCCTGGACGGACATACACAGCGAGGGCGGCGAAGCGTCTTCATTCGACGAAATATTCCAGGACCTTTTCGGGATAGGAAAGCGCCAGGTCCGGACTAACCATGGCTCTGATCTCAGGTTCGACCTGCAGATTTCGAGAAGCTCTCTGCAGAGCGGCGGCTTTCACGAAGAAATCTGTTATGGGAGAATGGTCTTCTGCCGAAACTGTAATAATGGAAACAGGAGGTCCGGATGCCGGTTGTGTGGCGGGATCGGAGAGTATGAGGAAACCTGTTCGTTGCGAGTCTGGATTCCGCCTGAAATAATGGACGGAACCAGGATTCGTGTCGCCGGCGCAGGTGATGCCCGCTTCCCGGCGATGTCGGCTGGGGACCTGATCCTGTTAGTGCAGATAATAGAGGGGTGCTGAGGCAAGCAGATGTCAACTGGCGAAATGACTCATATGGACTCGCAGGGCCGCTTAAAGATGGTAGACGTAAGCGAAAAGGAGCCGACCTGGCGGGAAGCGCGTGCGGAGGCGTTTGTCAGCCTGTCAGGTGAGACGCTGCGGCGTATTTGCTCCGGTGATATCCCTAAAGGCAATGTCTATGAGGCTGCGAGGCTTGCCGGAATAATGGCTGCAAAAAGGACGTGGGAGCTCATTCCGCTTTGCCATCAGCTTCAGTTGACCGGGGTAGAGGTGGATTTTTTCCCTGATGAGTCGAAGAGCGAGATCAGGATCAGCTCACGGGTCAAAACCAACGATCGGACCGGCGTCGAGATGGAAGCGCTTGTTGCGGTCACAAATGCGGCCCTGACTATCTATGACATGTGCAAGGCTATCGACCGCGGAATCTCCATCCGCGATACGCGCCTGACTTTCAAAACCGGAGGAAAGAGCGGGCTGTTTGAGCGCAGTTAAGTGAAACTGATATGATCTTCTTTACTCTTTAAGGCGATTATGTTAGACGATAGCGTTCCAAATTTGCCAGCGGAGTTTGAAAATGGATAAGGAAACTCAAGCAATTTTCAAGGACGTCCTTCTGAAGAGGCTGGATGAGCTCTATTCGGAAGCCGAGAAAACAGTGGCCGGGATGACCGATAACGAGGAAAACTTCCCTGATCCCACAGATCGGGCGACCCTTGAATCGGACAGGAATTTCATGCTCCGCATCCGGGACCGGGAACGAAAGCTGATCGTCAAGATACGCGAGGCGCTTCAAAGGATCGAGGAAGGCCATTTCGGACAGTGCGACGAATGTGGTGACGATATTGGAATAGATCGGCTCACCGCCAGGCCCGTGACGACCTTGTGTATAGAGTGCAAGCGCAAGCAGGAAGCCCAGGAGCGTGCCAGAGGCTAGCTTTCAGAAAGGAACCACTATCAGACCGCGCCTTCAACTCGCGAAACGTCGCCTACCCAAATAGTTTCCTGCGACCCGTCATTTTTGAGGAGCAGGAGCGCTCCCTCGTGAGTGAATCCCTGCGCTTTCCCTGTAATCTCACGATCTCCGCATATTACCGTTACGATCTTGCCCAGGACCCCTGAGTGGGCCGTGAATTCTGGAATCAGGACAGAGATGCCCTTTTTCAGGAAAAGATCGTAGTCGCGCTCGAATTGGTCCAGGAAATTCAGGAGTACTCTCTGTCTTTTTATGGCAAACCCAGCTTCTACGGCTATCGAAGTTGCCGGGTATCGAAAAGGTCCGGCCATCTCCTCTTTGCTGTGATTCACGTTGATTCCTATTCCCATTACGATGAATCGTGAGAAGTCCTGGTCTGATTGAGTTTCGGTCAGGATTCCGGCCGCTTTCCTTCCATTTATCAATACGTCGTTTGGCCACTTGATCGAGGCGGTGATGCCGAACTCTTCGCGCAGCATCTTCACAAGGGCAAGAGAGCCGATATAGGATGACTGGGGTGCAATCCGGACCGGCAGCGGATTTCTGAGGAGGATGGAGAGATAAATTCCAAGGTTCGGATAAGATATCCATTCCCGCCTGAGGCGACCGCGGCCTCTTGTTTGTTCCTCTGCGACGACAAGGGTTCCATGGGGCGCACCCTCGGCAGCCAGGAGCAGAGTATGATCGTTTGTGGAACCCACGGTCTTGAGATAATGATATGAATGAGCGAGCCATCTGGTTTTCAGATTTGGGACGATTTCCTTATGGGCCAGTGAATCAGGGACGGCAACGAGCCTGTAGCCTACCCTTGATTGGCTTTGGATCTCGTATCCCATCTCCTTGAGCCTGTTTATATGTTTCCAGACCCCGGGCCGGCTGATTCCGAGTCTTTCGGCAAGGTTCTCGCCGGATACGAAGCCGGCCTCGTTCTCCTTTAGGATTCTCAGGATTTCCAATTGCGTGGACTTCGTAGATCTCATCGGGTTCATTTATATAGAGGCCTGATGCGTATAGAGTGTTTATTACTTCAGTCGCAATGGTAAACCCGCGGTAACCAGGAAAACCGAAGCGCATATCCGGGCGAGCCTCTGGTTTGCTAATCCGGAGAGGTCCCGGAACTTTCGTGCGAGCGCGTTGTCCGGCACAATTCCTCCGCCTACCTCGTTGGACACTATAACGAGCGGATAATCCGCAGCTTCTATCGCATCGCACAGCTCATCAACAGCTATTTCAGCGTCAGTGGATGCAGAGCACAGCAGGTTGCTCAGCCAAAGCGTTATGCAGTCCAGCAGAACGGGCTTGCCCAGGCCATAGAGACCTCTGAGTGCGTCCTGGAGATCGGTCGGGGATTCGATCGTCTCCCACAGATCTTTGCGGCGCTCCCTGTGCAGTTTTATTCTCAGTTCCATCTCGTCGTCGAAAGCCTGGGCGGTTGCAACATAGATGTATGGAGGCGGCAAGCGGTTGATAACCGATTCGGCCCAGGTGCTCTTCCCGCTCCTGGCGCCCCCCAGTACGAGCAAGGGCGTTCTGAGATCGAAGTCAGGTCTCATCATTGGCTTTCACCCGGAAGGGCCACATATTTCGAGAGGTGTTCGGAGACAAGTCTGTCAACCATGTGAGGTAGAGGTTCCCTTATGGTTCCGACGATTGCGATGGGCTCCAGGGTGAGAGGCAAAAGCAGCTTGGTCGCCTTTGATTCGCCTATTGCCCGCACCATAGAGGGCGTCATTTCGCCCATCATGGCATTTGCAAGCAGTACGGCGATGGGCCCGATTATTACATCGACCTGTGCCGCACTGTGGCAGATCGCGTTTTCACCCGTCGCGCCCCTGTTCGCTCCCGCTTTCATCATTTGCGCCGTTGCAATCGCGTTTGTTCCCAGCGCCCACACCTCGGTGTGCTCGCCGTAAACTTCTTTTATCTTTTTTATAATGGTGGTCCCGATACCTCCACCCTGTCCATCAACGACAGCAATTCGGATCAAGGGACTTTCCTCCATGAAGGTTTAAGCAGTGGTTTACAAACGGATGCTCCATACTCGGAAAAACTCATGATACCTGATCAGGAAAATTTCACCCGACTGGGTCTTCACCCGGAAATAGAGCATGGGCATGCGGGTGGAATCAATTCGCCCTTCATACCACCTGTCGACAATCTGTTCGACGCTATACTTCTTTCCGTGCCATTCGAAAGAAACCGGTTCCTGTGTTCCCCTGTATTCGTCGCGGGTTGAAACTTCGATTGTCTCGAATACCATTTTCTTGCCCTGTCTCCGGTTACGGGATACTACTTCTTTGCCTCGATTTTTTCAATGAAACACCGGGACCTGTGAGGGTACTTATTGCGCTTAACAGTATCACATGTCCCATTGGGACACCCAAAACCATGAAAAGACGCGTAGGGCGGGCTAAGCGGAAGCGCAGCCCACCAGAACTTTTCGGAGACAGTGAGTTCTTATCCAGTATATCTTTAACAGGGGCACGCAAGTAATTCCATGCATTATATTTTACTTTACGGTTGATAACGCAGGCATTGAAGCCAAACTCGAATCTGAGCAAGTGTGTATACGAAGAAAACGGATTATAATTGAAGTGTACACGTTTGTATGGCCGGTTTGCGCGAAGTTTCCCGCAATTCCTGTCTGGATGGGAGGAATGGAAATGAAAAAAAGGGTTCTGTTGGTCATTGATGTGTTAAATGATTTCCTCAACCCGGCCGGCGCCCTCTATTGCGGAAACGAGGCCAGGAAGATTATACCTGTTATCCGGTCGCTCATTGAGGAGTTTACCGCCGGAGGAGAACCGGTTGTTTTTCTCAGGGATGCCCACGCTAAGAACGACAAAGAGTTCGAGCTCTTTGCGCCTCACGCGATAAAGGGGAGCTGGGGGTCGAACGTTATTCCCGAACTGGAGCCTGGCCCGAACAGTCTTATAGTGGACAAGACACGGTTTTCCGGGTTTTTTGGAAACAGGCTCGCCGAATTGTTGACGGATATGAAGCCTGATGAGGTATGGGTTACCGGGGTAGTTACCTCCATTTGCGTTATGGATACGACTGGCGGGCTGAGAGACCGTGATTATAATGCCGTGATTCCCGTAGACGCCGTTGCCGATCTCGATCCGGTCTGGCACGAGTTCGCCCTGGAGCGTATGAAAAGGGTCTATGGCGCTCGGCTGATAATAGCCGGTACAAGGGAGCATGAAATTCAAACAGCGGCCTGAAGGAGGAAAGATGAAGCTCTGGGAGCAGTATGCGCCGGAACTGATAACCGATCTCTACGAACTCACGATGGCAGAGAGTTATCTTCGAGAGGGAATGCGCGGCGAGGCTACCTTCAGCCTCTTTATAAGAAGTTATCCGGCGGACCGCTCCTACTTCGTTTCAGCAGGTCTCGATGATCTTCTGCAGGTTCTCCCTGATTTTCGCTTCAGCGATGAGTCCCTCCGATACCTTGCTTCCCTCGGGAAGTTCTCCTCCGAATTTATAGAGTATCTTCGTCATTTTCGCTTTACCGGAAGCATAAGGGCTATTCCGGAAGGACGGACCTTTTTCATCCAGGAGCCTATCCTGGAGGTAACCGCTCCGATCATAGAAGCTCAAGTCATCGAAACTCTGGTTATCAATGTTATACACGTTGAGACCATGCTTGCAAGTAAAGCTGCGCGTGTTTACGGGGCTGCTTCAGGCAGGGGACTAATAGACTTCGGGATGAGGCGCGCCCACGGTGTCGACGCATCGGTAAAAGCCGCTCGATCAAGCTATTTGGCTGGTTTTCTCGGCACGAGTAATCTCCTCGCCGGGAAAATATTTAAAATCCCGGTATTTGGTACCATGGCTCATTCCTATGTAGCCAGTTTCAGCAGCGAACTTGACTCATTTCACGCATTTGCACGCGCCTTTCCGGACAACACAGTTCTTTTGATCGACACATATGACAGCATCGCCGGCGCGTTCAAAGCGGTCGAAGTGGCGAAGGCCATGCGGGAAAGAGGGAATAAACTGGTGGGTGTCCGGCTGGACAGCGGTGATCTTGGCAATTTGAGCAGAAAAGTGCGCCTTATTCTGGATGATGCAGGTTTCCCTGATGTAAAAATAATGGCGAGTGGAAATCTGGATGAATATCAGGTCGAAAATCTGGTGAAGGGTGGATCTCTAATCGATTTTTTCGCTGTCGGCACTCGGATGGGCGTCTCGGCTGATGCTCCTTGCCTCGATATTGCCTACAAGCTGGTTGAGTATGAAGGAAGGCCTATACTCAAGCTTTCCACCGGAAAAAAGACCTGGATCGGCAAAAAACAGGTCTGTCGCTTCTACGGCGCCGACGGGAAGATGGACTTTGACCGCGTGTGCCTGCTCGATTCCGGAAGATGTGACGGGGAGCCCCTGATGGAACTGGTGATGAAGAAAGGACGGCAGGCACGGACGCCTGAGTCTTTAACGGAAATCCGGGCGCGTTTCTTGGACGATTGGCGAAAGCTTCCTGAGCAGTTGAAGGAAATCCATCCTACTCAGGTTTATCCTGTCGAGGTTTGCGAATCGCTTAGGGAGTTGGACGGAGAAATCGCCATGCTTAAAAGGCGTGAGGAGGTCGAAGAGCTTGAAAAGTGTCTGGTTGTGAAGAGATAAGGCGATATGAACATCTCCTGGTTGCGCCGCCGTTCATGCAGGCCGGCAGAAGCCTGGCCCACCTTTGGCGCCAATTATTATTGTCTTTACATTTTCTTCCATATGCAGACTGATCTCTGCTGTTGGATGCCCGGGAGCAAATAGTTGAAACCGCCCTGGAATACCATATCGTTATAGGTCTTATCAGTGAGCTTGCCTCTGCCTCCCTCGCCGCAACCCTCTCCGCTCGACCCCCACCACGCTAAAAAGCCGCCGGGAGCCAATACCAGGGAAGCCAGGGAGGTGATATGTTCCGGCTCCAGCTTGAGCGCCCGCATGGTGATCAGTTGGAATTTAGCTAAGTGTTCTCCCACTCCGGAGAAGTCCTGCCATCTGCCATGCACGGCTCTTATTTTTTTCAGGCCCAGCGCGGCGGCCACAGTAGCTAGAAAACTGACCTTCTTCCTGCTCGAGTCGAGCAGAACCATTTCAAGACCGGGATAAACGATCTTCAAGGGAATTCCGGGGAATCCGGCGCCCGTGCCTACATCCAGGGCATTCCCTGATGAGGGAAGAAATTTTGCGGGCAAAATCGAATCAAGTAGATGTTTAACTGCGATTTCTTCCCTGCCCGTGATCCGGGTGAGATTTAGCCTGGTGTTCCACTGGAGCATAAGCTGGATATGCAGGCTCAGAAGGTGCGCCTGTTCACCGGTGAGCGTAATACCGGCTTTGTCGGTGAATTTTAGGATAAGATCGGCGAATTCGTTGTCCAAGGTGACCGCCATCGAGGGAGGGCTACCAGGTGTCCGGATAAAAAGCTACTTTCCAATGCAAAACTGAGAAAATATGCTGTCGAGTAGTTCGCCGTCGTTTTCCCAGCCGAGAACGGCCTCGAGCTGTCTTCGCGCTCCTTCGATCTCAAGGCTGACGAGTTCACCATAGGCATTTGAGCTCAGAAGTTGTTCAGCCCTCATGAGCGCGCTCATGGCATTTTCGAGACATTCCTTCTGCCTCATGTTCGGCACGATTTGCGACCGGCAGCTCTGTAGAGGCCGCATAATGAACGCCTCGGCCATGTAGTTCTTGAGTCGCTCAATGTCGGAGGGATTTTTGACCGACAAGCTGAAAACCGGCCCCGGGCCTGGGAAGCGTTGCTGCACTTTGTCGATCTGGAACGCCGGCGGAAGGTCGCTCTTATTGAGAAGCACGATGCAGCGCGAGCCGGCAACTGCCTCATAGACCTTCTGGTCTTCACTGGTAAGAGGTCTACTGTTGTCAATGAGCCAGAGCACAACGTCGGCTTCGGAGACAGAGCGGATAGTCCTTTCAATACCGCACGATTCGATTTCATCGGGCTGATTGCGAATTCCAGCCGTATCCAGAATCCGAACCTGTACTCCCTGGAGCAGAAAAGTATCTTCGATGACATCTCTGGTCGTACCAGGGGCCGATGCGACTATGGCCCGGTCCTTCCCAAGAAGGGCGTTCAGCATTGAGGATTTGCCCACATTCGGTTTGCCAACCAAAACCAGGGTAAGCCCCTCCCGCAGCATGCGTCCCTCTTCATACTTGTTAAGGGCGGCTCTGATGGGTTCCTGAACTGCCTCGCGTATCTCTTGGAGAAGCGATTCATATGCAGGGGCTTCTTCTTCCCCTTGCTCCCCGAGGTCTTCGGAAAAATCGATAAAAGCTTCGATACGGGTTTGGATCAGGATGAGCGTTTGGCGCCATTTTTCAATAAGTTGCCTGAAATCCCCACGAAGGTGGCGGTTTGCCAGGAGCAGCCCCTGTTCGGAGCGGGAACGGATAATCTCTATAACCGCCTCAGCCTGTGAGAGATCGATTCGGCCGTTCAGAAATGCGCGGCGGGTAAATTCTCCCGGTTGTGCGAGCCGTGCGCCGGTTGCCAGAACAAGCTCAAGGATGCGGTTGAGCACTGCGTAGCCGCTGTGGCAGTTAATTTCAATGACATCCTCACGGGTATAAGTCCTGGGTGCGGCCATGTAGCTAAGCAGCACCTCGTCTATCAGTTCGCCTGAAAGAGGGTCTTTGATCCAGCCATGATTGAGGGTATGTGACTTTAGGGTGCGCGATGGATCTTTAGCCCTGAAAATCTTCAGGGCACTATTGAGGGCATCCGGTCCGCTTAATCTGATCAAACCGATACCTGCTTCGCCAATGGGGGTGGCTATGGCGCAAATCGTATCCTGGAGCAGTCTGAAGTCCATGATGAAGGCTGAACGATTGCTAATCCGTCTTTTCCACGGCTTTCTCGGGGGTCTTCGTCTTTTTGACAGGGTAAATTACAACGCGCCGGAGGTTCCCGTCGCCCTTACTCTTGGTCCTGACTTCGTGGTCCTCCTTGAGCGCCAGGTGAATGACCCGGCGATCATGTGCGCTCATCGGGCCGGTCGTGAGAGGACGGTGGGATTTCTTGACCTTGTCGCTCAATTGGCGCGCCAGTTCAGTCAGGCTCAATTCACGTTTGGAACGATAGTTCTCTGTGTCAACTATGACGGAAATATTTTCCCCGGCCTGTTTGCTCAC
Source organism: Syntrophobacteraceae bacterium (assembly GCA_052147195.1). GTDB lineage: Bacteria > Desulfobacterota > Syntrophobacteria > Syntrophobacterales > Syntrophobacteraceae > SbD1. The sequence goes on along the minus strand of JBKQLC010000236.1, from coordinate 15,422 downwards.
TATCTTGGATACAAGGAACTGTAATGCGTTGAGCGTCTTGCCCCGCTTGCCGATGAGCAGGCCTGAACCGTTGCTTATTATGCTCAGGTAATTGTATCCTTCTTTTTCCGCGCATTCGACGACCAATGGCAAATCAATATGTTTGAGTATCTCGTCCAAAACTTCTTTGGCCTTCTCGACAGCAACGCCGACGACAGGAGTCTTAGCGGTTACGCGTATCTTGGCCTTCCTCGCTCCGACTATGCCGAAAATGCCCGAAGATCCCTTCGAAATGATCTCGATTTCAAGCTTCTCGCGTGGAAGCTTGAATTGCTGGCAGGCGAGGTCGATCGCATCATCGACTGATTTTTCTTCAAATTCAAGAGTGGACATGCTCTCCTCCGTCATTCACGGGAAAAGATAAGATGGTTTGCGGAGAGACAACCGCTAAGCGCTGGCATGACGATTGATCCAGTATTGCTGCGCAATGGAAAGTAGGTTGTTTACAAACCAGTATAGCACAAGCCCTGCCGGGAAGTTGATAAAGAAAAATGTAAACATGACTGGCATTATAAGCATTATTTTTTCCTGGCGAGGGTCTCCCGATGAGGGTGTCATTTTTTGCTGAATAAACATCGTAATTCCCATGAGGATTGTCAAAACCGGCACCCCGTCCAAATGGCCGATCATCGGAAGATCAACTGAAAATCCCAGGTTCAGGCGGTCAGGAGCGGTGAGATCATGTATCCAGAGTATGAATGGCTGGTGCCGCAGTTCGACCGCCGCGTTCAACATACGGTAAAGGGCGAAAAAGACAGGGATTTGAAGGGCCATCGGCAGACATCCGCCCATCGGATTTACTTTGTGGGTCTTGTAAACCTGCATCAACTCCTGGTTGAGCTTCTCTCGGTCATCCTTGTATTTTTCCCGGATTTGCTGAATCTTGGGCTGAACTTTTTTCATTTTCTGCATCGACGTGTAGCTTTTATGGGTCAGAGGCCAGAAAACTATCTTGATGATGAGTGTCAGCAGAATAATGGCAACCCCGTAGTTATGGGTGTAGGAGTAGAACCACCGGAGCACCACCACGAGAGGTTTTGCCAGGAAAGAAAACCAGCCGTAATCTACAGCATCCTGGAGGTTATGGCCGGCCTCTTTCAGAGCGGATATTTCTTTAGGACCGTTGTAGAGCCTTAGTTTGAAAGACCTGGACTCATTCTTGTTGAGATCGAACTTCTCTGTTAAATAGACCAGCCTGGTGATTTGGGTATTTTGAGTCTCATCGATGAGGCTGGGGATGATCTGATATCCGCCCTCACTCAGCGGGACGATTGCCTGGATGAAAAAGTTATTCTGATATCCCACCCAGTTGTAAGGGGGTTTTGGAGCAGCGTCGGGCTTTGCAATATCTTTGGGCTGAAGATCATGATTGGACCCATTGATTGAGAAAGTCAGCCTCGATTTGTTATAGGTCTCGTGCGAAGCTTCCGAATACGGTTTGAAATAGAAGCTGATCCCCATCTGGTCAGACAGTGTCTCTGACGAAAGGTTCTGAATCTGAATTTCCAGATCCATAGCATAGGAATCGGCTTGCACCGTGAAAATCTTTGTCACGCGGACTTTGCCCGGAATCTCGGTCTGGAAGGGGATGCTTCTGGGGGGCTCTCCCTGGGCAATCTTCAACTCGGTGGGCGCATCGCTTGAAAATGGCTGCCTGCTGAGCTCCCAATCCTTATGAAAAAGAAGTTCGACATCCAGTGGGAGGTATGCGGTGTCACGAATCATCTGCACCGGAGGAGAATCAGGTTGCAGCGTCTCCTTGAACTGCAGGAGTCTGAAAGAGCTCTCGCGTGCGCCCTGGGAAATGATCTTCATCCTGTAGAGCGAATCCCCGATCGACCAGGTCTTTTGGGTTGAAAGATCGACCGTGGGAGGAGGCGGCGGCGGCGAAAATGTGGCTTGGGGTTGCGGCGTTTGAGGCTGCGGCTGCGGCGTAGTGGGAGTCGCCTGCTGTTGCTGAGGTGGACGAGTCTGTGGGGGGCCGAAGTAAAAATGCCAGGCTAAAAAAAGCAGAAACGATAATACTATTGCCAAAAGAGCTTTTGAATCCATTTAGGAATTCTCCAATTAGTCCCTGTTGCTTCCGGGCGCGGGTCGAGGCACGGGATCATAGCCGCCCGGGTTGAAAGGGTGACAGCGCATAATACGCCTCAACCCCAGGTAAATTCCTTTGGAAATGCCGTGCACCCTGATTGCTTCATAGGCATAACGCGAACAACTCGGAGAAAAGCGGCAGGCCTGGGGAAACAACGGCGAGATCAAGAACTGATATGATCGAATCAGACCCAGAAATATCCACCGGATCATCAGTTATTCTTCCCGTTTATGAAAACCGGTGTGAACTCCCGAAGGAGGTCTCCCGGGGCGAGTTTTTCAGCGCCGGGTCGCGCAATTACGACGATGTCTTTCCCCGGCTGGGGGATTTGGCCCTTGTTCAGCCTGAACCATTCACGAATGACCCTTTTGATGCGGTTGCGTCCGACCGACGGCCAGAACCTCTTTTGCACAATCAGGCCTAATCGATGATACTCGAGACCGTTTCGAATGAAATTCAGACCGAAATGGGGAGTTTTCGCGCGTTTTCCCGCATTCTTAACGCGTTGGAAATCGGCGGAGCAACGAATTCTTTCGTGAGGCCGGAAACTGTACTTGCCCCTCAAAGATCCCTCATCCGAAGATTCCGGGAGCCCATTTCGTGTCAAACCGACAGGCGTTTTCGACCCTTTGCGCGCCGCCGCTTCAGTACGTCTCTGCCGGCCTTGGTTGCCATTCGCACCAGGAAGCCGTGAGTGCGCTTTCTTTTTATGTTGCTTGGCTGAAATGTTCTCTTAGACATTAAATTCCTCGTAGACAAATTTTCCCGCACTAGATAAAAAGCCGGTAAGCGCAACGCCTTCCGAAACGACCCTGCCCGCCCGGCACACGCAAAAACTTATTAATAATCGAAATCCGCACGCTTTGTCAAGGTCACAGAATTGCAGCATTGCTGCGCTTATTCAAAAAACCTCCTCGCCGGGGCACCTAGATTCCAGGAAAAAAAAGACAAGGGCGAGGGGATTTTCGGATTTTGAGCCTTTTATTGCCAATTTGGGCAAATTGTGCTCGTATGGAGCATTCTTTTGTCTTAAGGGATTGCGAATGAGCAGTTCGCATGATATTAAAGACGCACATTAAAAAGGGCCGAAAGGAGAAATATTGCGGATGTTCCTCAACAAAATACTCGGGCTTTTCTCAAATGATCTTGCAATTGACCTCGGGACTGCAAATACGCTTGTCTACGTGCGGGGTAAGGGCATAGTCCTGACCGAACCATCGGTTGTTGCGGTTCGAAAGGATGAGCGCGGCGCCAACAGGGTCGTCGCTGTGGGCAAAGACGCCAAGATGATGCTGGGCAAGACTCCTGGCAATATCACGGCGATAAGGCCAATGAAAGATGGGGTGATCGCGGATTTTGAAGTGGCCGAAGCAATGCTGCGATACTTCATACGCAAAGTACATAACAGGCGCACCCTTATAAGGCCCAGAGTAATAATCTGTATTCCCTCGGGCGTGACACAGGTCGAAAAAAGGGCCGTCCGGGAGTCCGCAGAATCTGCCGGCGCTCACGAGGTGTACCTGATCGAAGAACCAATGGCTGCCGCAATCGGGGCTGGACTTCCCATAACCGAGCCGGTGTGCAACATGGTTGTAGATATAGGCGGAGGAACAACCGAAGTCGCTATTATCTCGCTTGCGGGGATCGTTTACAGCAGGTCTGTGCGAGTTGGCGGGGATAAGATGGACTCGGCCATTCTCCAGCACATCAAACGCAAGTACAACCTGCTGATAGGTGAAAGAACCTCGGAGCTTATAAAGACCACCATCGGCAACGCTTATCCCATAGGTGAAACGGAAACTATGATGATAAAGGGCCGCGATCTCGTGACGGGAATTCCCAAAACCGTTGAGGTAAATTCAGATGAGATCCGGGAATCAATTCAGGAACAAATCGATTCAATCCTGGAAACCATAAAAGTTGCTCTTGAGCAGACGCCGCCGGAATTGGCAGGCGACATAGTTGACCGCGGAATAGTGCTGACCGGTGGTGGAGCGCTTCTCAAGAACCTCGATCACTTTCTGAGACTTCAGACCGGATTGCCCATAATGCTGACCGAGGACCCGCTCTCCACTGTTGTGCTGGGTTCCGGTAAGGCCCTGGACGAGATAGAAATCTTAAAGGACGTACTGTCCTGAGAAGCAAAGCTCGGCTGAGGCGGCTGTTCAGGGCATCCATTGTTTATGTCCATATGCGCAGGCTCATTGGTGTTGTTTAAAAGCCTGGCAGACTTTTAGTTTTCAAGATCGAAGTGCCGGATATGAAATCCTTAAATACGGGCGCTTGGCTTCGCCGATTGCGCGCCGCGCTCCTGGTCCTCATTTCTATCACTGTATTTTTGTACATTTTTTCCCTCAATTTTCGGACTCACTACAGGATGGACTTTCTCCAACGTTCTGTGACGGAAACGGTGAGCCCGCCTATCCAGTTGTTCGGAAGAATATTTTCCGCTTTCGAAGAGTTCTTCAGAGATTACATCTGGCTGAAAAAGCTTCGTGGCGAAAACGAATCGCTGAAAAGAGAACTTATCGAGTTGGAAAGCAAGCTGACCTCTTACCAGGAGGCTTATGTTGAAAACCAGCGGCTGCGGCGCCTGCTGGATTTCAAGACTATGATCAGGGCTGAAACGGTTCCTGCTCAGGTAATAATGCACGATTTGACCGGCTGGTTTCAGACATTGATGATCGATAAGGGATTTCGGGATGGAGTAGCGCCTGATATGCCCGTCGTCAATGACGAAGGCGTTATTGGACGTATTTTGGATGTTTCAGATCGGCACAGCCGGGTCCTGCTTATCACCGATCAGGGCAGTTCTGTTGATGCCATCGACCAGCGCAATCGAGTCCGGGGCATTCTCAGCGGTAAAGACGCAAATGGATGCATTCTGAAATATATCCGCGGCAACCTCGATATAAAGGAAGGTGACCTTGTGATCACTTCCGGCAAAGACGGTATCTATCCCAAAGGGCTGCGTCTGGGATTCGTACAGGCAGCGTATAAGGACCCCGTCGATCTTTTCCAGAAAATAGATGTCAAACCGCTGGTTCGGATGAGCGCCCTTGAGGAGGTGCTCATAATAAAGCGCGGCGGCGAGGGGCTCGATGTTGAACAGGAAGGCCAGCCGGCTGCGGCGCAACCTGAGGCTCAATCACCGGCTCTGACGAGACCCGCGGTACAACCTCCGGCAGGTCTTCAAACAAAGCCAGTGGCCAAACCTCCGGCTCAGATTACGACCAAGGCCCGGCCGGCGGCAAAGCTTCCACTCAAGCCTCAGACCCAGACGAATCTCAAGCCCAAGCCTCAGACCCAGACGGATCTCAAGCCCAAGGCTCAGACCCAGACGGTTCTCAAGCCCAAGCCTCAAGCTCAGGCAAACCCACAGACCAAACCTAGGAACAAGACTCAAGCTGAGCCTCAAAGCCAGGTGAAGCCAAAGCCGAAGGCGAATTAATGATGATTGCTCCCGGCTATCTTACCCCCGGTGTTACCGCGGGACGGATGATCAAGATTACGCTGTACACCTTATTTGTACTGGCGCTCCAGGCCCATCTCATCCCGCGCCTGCCTTACCCCGCGTTGCGGGTTGACCTGCTCATTCCTCTCATGTTCGCAGTCGCCGTTGAGTGGTCCCCACTGGCGGGGCTGCTCTGGGCCAGCTTTTGGGGATTCGTTGTGGATAATTTTTCTGGTGAGTTCTGGGGTTTGCACGTCGGTACGTATACGATAACGCTCTGCCTTGTGCACATGGTATCCGACAGGTTCGACCGGAGCAACCCGGCATATCAGGCGGGTATCGTCGGGCTGTGTGCTCTTGGCCAGTCCATAGCGATCGGGCTGTTTTTGTCTTTCGTACCTACGGACATCCCATCGCTTACTTCCATCTGGATCAGCCTGGGTATTCGAGCTCTGCTTTCGTGCACGATAGCGCCTTTCTTGATCTATCCTATCTTGAACCCTGGAAATTCGTATTAGCGGCGGAGCCGGCCGGATCTGAACAAAGATGAAACCTAAAGGCAAAAAACTAGACGGACTCAAGCTCATAAACTGGGAAAGCGCTGAATCGGTTTCTTTTCAGAAGCAGTACATTCTGATTTGTGCCATCCTGCTGCTCATAATGATGATCTATACGGTTCGACTCTGGTATCTTCAGGTGCTCCAGGGCGAATCCTACCGCTTCCAGTCCGAGAACAACAGGATCAGGATCGAGGACATCTCCGCGCCGCGGGGAATAATATTTGACAGGAACGGGGTGCCGATTGTCGAGAACCGGCCTGCCTACCATCTCGTGATTATCCGGGAGGACATTGATGATCTGGATGGAACGGTAAAAGAACTGGCACGCCTGTGCGAGCGCAATCCCGATGAGTTTTTCTCAATTATAGAAGCCAACAGGACCGTACCCAGGTTCATTCCTCTTCGCCTGTTATCCGATCTGGACAGAGATTGCCTTGCCCGGGTTGAAGCCCAGCGCATCCGGCTGCCGGGCGTGGTGATTCAGCTCGAGCCCAAACGGGAATACAAATGGAACTCGACGGCTGCGCACCTGATAGGTTACCTGAGCGAGATCACCGAGGCAGAGCTGAGGAGCGAGAAATATCAGGGTTATTATTCCGGCGAGGATATTGGCAGAGTCGGAATCGAAAGCGGTTTCGAGAAGTTTCTGCATGGGAGCAGGGGAGGGCGGCAGCTCGAGGTTGACGCTGCCGGCAGAAGGGTCCGCCTGCTTGAGGAGCAACTGCCTATTTCAGGCCGGAACTTGTGGCTCACCCTCGATATGGACCTTCAGAAAACTGCCGAGTCCCTGCTCGAGGAGAAAACCGGGGCAATCGTGGCGGTAGATCCTTCTGACGGAGCGATTCTCGCCTTCGCCTGCAGTCCTTCTTTCGATCAGGAAAAATTCATACGGGGACTGTCAAAGGAAGAATGGCTTGCGCTCAGCAAAGACCCGCTTCATCCTCTTCTGAACCGAGGCAGCGGGGCTGCTTATCCGCCCGGATCTACTTATAAGCCTTTTGTAGCTCTTGCAGCACTTCAGGAAGGCGTAATAAACGCAACCTCTACCTTCAACTGCCCCGGCTATCTTCAGTTCGCTGACCGGCAATACCGTTGCTGGAAAGACCATGGTCATGGCTCCTTATCAGTCGAAAGGGCCATTATCGAGAGCTGCGATGTTTTCTTCTACCAGACCGGTCTGAAACTGGGGGTTGACCGTATGGCTCAGTATGTGAAAATGTTCGGGCTGGGGGAAAGGACGGGCATAGGGCTTCAGGGCGAGAATCCCGGCCTTATACCCACCTCCTGGTGGAAAAAGCAGGTTACGGGCGTTCCATGGCAGAAAGGTGAAACCATCTCAATATCCATAGGTCAGGGGTTCGATTTGGTCACGCCGCTCCAGATGGCACTGGGCTACGCAGCAATCGGCAATGGCGGGAAGCTCTGGCAGCCCTACGTTGTGAGGAAAATCGAGGGCAGTTCCGACGATGAAATTGATGAAATCAAACCGAAGTTGAAGCGTAAGATCCCCATCGACCAGCGCTGGTTCGACCTCGTCAGGAAAGGCCTGTTGGGTGTCGTAGAAGAGCCCAGGGGAACGGGGCACCTGATACATGACCCTTCTGTTCAGATTGCAGGCAAGACTGGTACTGCTCAGGTCGTGCATGTGGCCCAGGGGGTCAACAGGAAATTGCTCGAAAAGCTTACAAAATTCAAAGACTTGGACCACGCCTGGTTTGTTGGCTACGCCCCGGCTTCGGACCCCAGGATCTGTGTGGCCGCAATAGTCGAACATGGTCGTCACGGGGCATCGACAGCCGCCCCACTGGTTCAACAAGTTATTCTTTCTTATTTGAAAAACAAGCAGAAACCGGTGGAAGAGTAAGAAATGGACTGCGGGCTTTTCAGGTTATTCAGTAGAATTTCAAGAGGCCGTTTTTCGTTATGATGGATAGACGCCTGATAGAAAATTTCGATTGGTCGATAATCTGGACTTTGCTCGCGATTATCTGCATTGGACTGCTCAGCATCTACAGCGCCCTCTACCCCCAGATTCAGGCCCGGCCTGCCAACAATCTGTTCATAAAACAGATCATATGGCTTGTCATAGGTTTCGCCGTTCTGTGCGCTTCGCTTTTTATCAATTACCAGCGTCTCAGAACCCTCAGCCCATGGCTCTATGGTTCGGTCTTTCTTCTTCTAATAGTGGTCCTTGTTGCCGGCAGGGAGGTACACGGTTCGAAACGATGGCTGGAAATCGCCGGCTTTCAGTTCCAGCCGTCCGAGTTTATTAAGGTTATTATAGTAATCCAGTTGGCCGGTTATTTTTCGTCACAGGAGCTGACAAGTTTTCCAAGCATCAAAAAACTGATATTTCCTATGGGTCTCGTTCTTTTGCCGCTGTTGCTGGTTCTTGCCGAGCCAGACCTGGGCACCGCAATCTGCCTAGTGGCGATTGCAGCCACTATGATCCTTTTTGTGGGAGTCCGCTGGAAATACCTCGCTATTTTGGCCTTGACGGTCGTTCCTCTCATCGTCCCAGTGTGGGAACACGTCCTGAAACCTTATCAGAAACGCCGCATTCTCATTCTGCTTCGCCCCGATCTGGATCCCCTTGGCGCCGGATATCATATCAGGCAATCAAAGATTGCCATAGGTTCCGGAATGCTCTGGGGAAAAGGATTCCTCAACGGCACTCAGAACAAACTCCATTTCCTGCCGGAAAAACACACGGATTTCATTTTTTCTGTCTGGGCTGAGGAATGGGGTTTTGTCGGGTGCGCCGTTCTGCTTTTTTTGTTCTGCCTGCTTATTTTTCTCACTCTGAGAGTTGCGACAAGATCAAGGGACAGGTTTGGTTCCCTCATAGTCGTTGGAATGAGCGCACTCATTCTGTGGCAGGCTTTGATCAACATCGGCATGGTGATCGGAGTGCTTCCGGTGGTGGGGATTACGCTGCCTTTCGTAAGTTACGGGGGGTCCTCGCTCATAACCCTGTGTCTGGCCGTTGGCTTGATAGAAAATGTAAGCATGCGCCGCTACGTGTTCCAAACGCATTGATGGCTCCAGAGTATGTTCTAAAAATCACAAGTATCAAGTCCATGATAATTTGTGATAATTCTTGCTTTTCTCTTGCTAATATCGGCGACCTGTGCTACTAACCTCGCCCATGCTAAAGGTCCAATCGTTTTCAAAATGCCAGTTTTGCTGTTTGAGCTTCTTGTGCTTTGCAAAGAATGCCCAAATGTGCATGTGATTTTTTGTATTTGTTGGCAGTCAACGTGGGGGGTTCAGTAAGATGATCGACATTAATATTTCTCTTTTTATCCAGATGGCCAATTTCCTGGTTTTTCTCATTGCGATGAACTTTGTTCTGTACCGTCCCATTCGGCGCATTGTGGCGGAAAGAAAGAAGATGATCTCCGAGAAGCAGGAAAGCGTGGATAACCTGGAAGCACAGGCCAAAGCCGCGCTGCTGGATTATGATCAAAAGCTTCAGGAATCCAGGAGCATGGGTTTCCAGAGAATTCTGGAACTCAAGGCTGCGGGTCATGAGCAGGAGAAGGAACTGCTGCGCCAGATCTCGGAGCAGGCGGCTGCAAAGGTGGGGGAACTGCGCGCAAAGATTCAGAAGGATATTGGGATCGCTCGAATGGAGCTCAAGCATCAGGTGAAGTCATTTTCGGTTGACCTGGCGCAGAAGATTCTGGGGAGGAAGATTTAAATGCATGCGATTCTAACGGCAAAGATGATGAGATCCAGGTACTTTGCGCCCCTTGTGGGGACAGTAATTTATTTCACGTTGCTGAGCAACGCCCTGGCCTCGGAAGCTGAAGAGGGCCACCACCACTTGAACTGGACTGATTTTACATATCGCACTGTTGCCTTTGTAATCTTGGTCGGCATCCTCGTAAAACTCCTTAGAAAACCCATTGCAAACTTTCTCAACGCCCGCCGCGATGAGATTCAGCGCCTGATTGCCGAACTCGAGGCCAAGACCGCGGAAGCCCGGGCCGAACAAGCCAAGGTTCAGGCCAAGGTCGGCTCGCTTGAGCAGGAGACCAGAAGAATAGTTGATGAACTCATTGCTGAAGGCGAAGAGGAAAAGAAAAAAATTATAGAATCCGCTCACCGGCAGGCAGAGTACATCCAGCAGCAGGCTCAGATTGCCATTGAGCAAGAAATTCTGGCTGCTCGCGACAGTCTCCGGAACGAAGTCGCCGAACTGTCCGTTGCCGCCGCCCAGGATTTAATCCAAAAGAAAATGAAGGCTGACGATCAGCAGCGTCTGGTTCGTGAATTCATGACGAAGGTGGTGGAGGCTAAGTGAAAAATCAAGTTATTGCCAAACGTTATGCGAGGGCACTGTTCAGTCTCGCCAGTGAAGCACAGGCAATCGAACAGTATGGTTCGGAGCTCGGCGGCTTTGGTGAACTCCTCGTAGAGTTCCCTGAACTCGAAAACGCGCTCCGGAATCCTCTTTACCCGGAAGCCGTAAAGATGACCCTTTTCCAGAAGGTGGCTGGCCAGCTTCAACTTTCGCCGGTCGTGAACAGCTTTCTTAATCTTCTCGTCGAGAAGAGGCGCATCCAGCACGTGCCCGAAATCGCTGACTACTACAGCAGGTTAATTGATGAGCATTCCAATATAGCGAGGGCAAAAGTCAAAGCGGCTTTCAAGCTGGGAGATGACGAGATCAAGAAGCTCGCTGCGGTTTTGGAGAAGAAGATCGGAAAGAAGATTGTCGTCGAATTTGAGGAGGATCCCTCTCTTCTTGGGGGAGTTTTTGCTCAGATCGGCGACTTTGTTCTAGATGGCAGCGTAAAGCGTCAATTGCTCAATTTTAAAGAATCTTTGAAGAGGGGTGCGGTAGGATAAATGGAAATCAGAGCAGAAGAAATCAGCCAGATCATTAGAGAGCAGATCAAGGATTATGAGAAAAAGGTTGATCTCAGCGAAACCGGACGTGTGCTCTCCGTCGGCGATGGTATTGCCCGCGTTTACGGAGTAGAAAAATGCATGTCCATGGAATTGCTTGAGTTCCCTACGGCGCATGGAAACATCTTCGGGCTGGCTCTTAACCTCGAAGAAGACAATGTGGGCGTGGCCATCATGGGCGAAGACTTCCACATCAAAGAGGGCGGTGAGGTTAGGCGTACCGGTCGTATCGCAGAAGTCCCGGTTGGTGATGCGGTTCTTGGCCGGGTTATCGACTCGGTTGGAAACCCTATAGATGGAAAAGGCCCCATCAAGGCAACCGAATTCCAAAGAATCGAGGTCATCGCTCCGGGAGTTATCGCAAGGCAGTCTGTTAACGAGCCGATGTACACCGGGCTCAAGGCTATCGACGCAATGACCCCGGTCGGCCGCGGCCAGCGCGAACTTATCATCGGTGACCGCCAGATAGGCAAGACCGCCATCGCCGTCGATACCATAATCAATCAGAAGGGCAGCGGCAACATCTGTATCTACGTAGCGGTGGGTCAGAAAAGATCCACGGTTGCGCAGGTTGTCGAGACGCTTCGAAAGCACGATGCGATGGATTATACCATCATTGTCGCTGCCACCGCCAGCGACCCGGCCGCGTTGCAGTTCGTCGCTCCTTACGCCGGAACCGCTATGGGTGAGTACTATAGGGACAAAGGCGGGCATGCCCTGATCATTTACGATGATCTCTCGAAGCAGGCTACCGCTTACCGTCAGGTTTCACTGCTTCTTCGCCGCCCGCCGGCGCGCGAAGCCTATCCCGGCGATATTTTCTACAACCACTCGAGACTTCTGGAACGATCCTCCAAGCTCAATAAGGAACTGGGAGGCGGATCGCTCACTGCCTTGCCGATCATCGAGACACAGGCCGGTGACGTTTCGGCATACATTCCAACCAACGTTATTTCGATTACCGATGGCCAGATTTATCTCGAACCCAGCCTTTTCTTCGCAGGTGTTCGCCCGGCCATTAACGTCGGTCTCTCGGTCTCCCGGGTCGGCGGGGCCGCCCAGACAAAAGCGATGAAGCAGGTAGCCGGAAAGCTGCGCCTCGAGTTGGCCCAGTACCGCGAACTCGAAGCTTTCGCTAAGTTCGGAAGTGACCTCGACAAATCCACCCAGGCCCAGTTGAACAGGGGCGTGCGTCTCGTCGAACTGCTCAAGCAGCCCCAGTATAAGCCCATGCCCGCGGAAAAAGAGGTCATGTCGCTCTATTCCGGAACCAGGGGTTTTCTTGATACGATTCCCGTGGAGAAAATTCTCCAGTACGAAGAGCAGATGTTGGCATTCGTCGAACGAAAATACCCTGAGATTTTGGCCGAAATAAAGGAGAAGAACATAATAGGCGATTCTCTTGACCAGAAGATGAGTGCAGCCCTGACCGAATTTGCGGGGGTTTTCCAGGCGTAATAGCCTCGGATTAAACCAGAGGACAGATAAACAATGGCAACTCTAAGAGACATAAAGAGGAAGATAGAGGCCGTCAGAAAGACCTCGCAGATTACAAAGGCCATGAATATGGTAGCCGCGTCCAAACTTCGCGGCGCCCAGCAGAACATGGAAAAATTCCACCCATATGCGCTAAAGTTCCGGGAGTTCATCGGCCGGCTTGCGTCCGGGGTGGAGGATTCCTCCGAATACGCGTTGCTCACTCCCAAAGAGGAAGTCAAAACGGTCGAGCTTCTGCTGATTACCGCAGATCGGGGTCTTTGCGGCAGTTTCAATACAAACCTGATAGTGTCCGCCGAAAAATTTATAAAGTCCAAAAGTGACCAGGGCATCGAAGTAAGTCTCATCAATGCAGGCAGGAAGGCCCGGGATTACTTCAGGCGGCGGCCCGTTAAAGTTCGAAAGAGCTATGTCGGATTGCTCAATAAGGTCTCCTACGAGGATGCCCGCCGAATGGGGAGCGAGCTTATCGAACTGTTTGAGACGGGCGGGGCTGATGAGGTTTACGTACTTTACAGTCATTTCATCAACATAGCCAGGCAGCAGCCTTCGATTGTGAGGCTGCTTCCCATAGCTGCTGCAGAGCAGCAAGAAGGAGAGAAGGCGTTGGACTATGTGTTCGAGCCTTCTCACCAGGCACTGTTGACCGATCTATTGCCAAATTATATTTATGTCCAAGTTCTGGAAAGTTTGTACCAGACAGCCGTGGGTGAGCACGCCGCGCGTATGGCTTCCATGGAGAATGCGACCAACAACTGTAAGGAGCTGGTAAGAACCCTTACTCTTATCTACAACAAGGCAAGGCAGGCAGGCATTACCAAGGAATTGATGGATATAGTCGGCGGCGTCGAGGCCCTCAAGAAATAGAATCAAGGAGGATACAGGCCCATGAATATGGGGAAAATCGTACAGGTTATTGGAAACGTTGTGGACGTCGAGTTTGCGGAAGGAAAGCTCCCTACACTCTTGACGGCCCTGTTTGTAAGTAACCCCGGAATTAGTTCTGTGGAAGACAATCTCGTCCTCGAAGTGGCCCAGCACCTGGGTGACAATGTTGTGCGCACTATCGGGATGGATTTGACCGACGGCCTCGTGCGCGGTATGCCGGTAAAGGATTCCGGAAATCAGATCATGATGCCGGTCGGCAAAGCGGTTCTCGGCCGGGTTATCAACGTGGTAGGCAGGACCGTGGACGGGCTCGGCCCGATCGAAACCGACACATACATGCCGATTCACCGCTCTGCGCCTGCTTTTACGGAGCAGGATACCTCGGTTAAAGTCCTTGAGACCGGCGTAAAGGTTATCGACCTGCTCATTCCGTTTCCGCGCGGCGGCAAGATGGGGATGTTCGGAGGTGCAGGTGTCGGCAAAACCGTAGTCATGATGGAGATGATCCATAATATCGCCATGCAGCACGGTGGTATCTCGGTTTTTGCAGGCGTCGGCGAGCGGACTCGTGAAGGCAACGACCTCTATCACGAAATGAAAGACTCCGGCGTTCTGCCTCGCGCCGGGCTGGTTTACGGCCAGATGACCGAGCCTCCGGGGGCCCGTGCGCGTGTTGCGCTTTCCGCGCTTACGGTCGCCGAATACTTCCGCGACGTAGCAGGCCAGGACGTTCTTCTCTTTATTGACAATATTTTCCGGTTTACTCAGGCCGGCGCTGAAGTTTCCGCTCTGCTGGGCCGTATGCCTTCCGCAGTTGGTTACCAGCCGACCCTGGGTACCGACCTTGGTGAATTGCAGGAACGAATCACTTCGACTAACAAGGGATCGATCACTTCGGTACAGTGCGTTTACGTACCGGCTGACGACCTCACTGACCCGGCACCTGCTACAACCTTTGCACACCTTGACGGTACGGTCGTTCTCTCTCGCCAGATTGCCGAACTCGGAATTTACCCGGCGGTTGATCCGCTTGACTCCACTTCGCGTATTCTCGACCCCAACGTTCTTGGGTCAGATCACTACTACACTGCGCGCGAAGTACAGCAGATACTCCAGAAATACAAGGACCTGCAGGATATCATCGCCATTCTCGGCATGGACGAGCTTTCCGACGAAGACAAGCTGACAGTTTCCAGGGCCAGAAAGATCCAGCGCTTCCTGTCGCAACCCTTCCACGTCGCAGAAACCTTCACCGGCGTTGCGGGTAAGTACGTGAAGATGGAAGATACCATCAGAGGGTTCAGGGAAATCTGCGAAGGCAAGCATGACGATATTCCGGAGCAGGCCTTCTATATGGTCGGGTCCATCGACGAAGTGGTTGAGAAGTCTAAGCAGATGGCCGCAGCAGCCTAACAGAAGAAGATGGTGAATATATTATGGCCGAAAAAATATTGCTCGAAATCGTAACGCCGGAGAAAAAGGTCCTCAGCGAAACGGTGGACATTGTCGTAGCTCCCGGAGAGTTGGGCGAATTCGGCGTTCTTCCCGGTCACGTCCCCTTCCTTTGCAAGCTTAAGGTAGGAGAGCTGAGGTACCGGGTCGGAGCGGCCTCACATCACATTGCAATAATGGGGGGCTACGCCGAGGTCGCCAACAATCAGGTGACGGTTCTCGCCTCAGCAGCCGAGGAAGCCGCAGAAATCGATGTGATGCGCGCCAAGGCTGCTCGTGAAAGAGCTGAAAGGCGAATCGCCGAAGCCAAGGACAAGTTCGAGTTTGCGCGCGCGCAGGCCGCTCTCCATAGAGCAATGGCCCGCCTTAGGGTCGCTGAGAGACTATAAGACATTTAAACTTCAATATGAAAAGCCCCTCCTTTCGAGGGGCTTTTTTTATAGTTGTACTCACTACTGTCCGGTTAATTTCAAAAGTTGTTGAGAATGCGTAGGGTGGGCACGGCTTTATCGTGCCCACC
>JBKQLC010000235.1:0-16876 GCA_052147195.1 Syntrophobacteraceae bacterium | reverse complement strand
ACCCCTTCAAGAACGATCTGCTGGAGTTCGTCATTTACCTTTGTCCAGCGCGAGCCTCGAATGAGAAAGTTCCCACTGGGCAAAACATCGACCACTGTTGCGGTCATGTAGGCGGTCATCGAATCGGTCTGGCTGGTCGCGCCTGATCCTGCAAAAGTTTTGTTGAATGCGCCGTTATAGGGGCCAAAAGAAAGCCCTCCGCTGGGGTTGCTCACATTGGAACCTACGCCTACCCCTCCAAAGGTGAAGCTGCCCGTGAAGTTCTGGGCCTTCGAGTTTGTCGTCGCCGACGCCTTGGAGGCCGCCGAGGTCTCACTGACTGTTATCGTGACTATGTCACCCACCTTTGAAGCCTTGAGGTCGGCAAAAAGCGAGCCGCTGGAAGGGGCCCAAAGAGAACCGGTCGGCGCAAGGGATGCGGGCTGCGGTCCGGCTTCCGGTAACGGGAGAACTGGGCTCAACACCGGCTTCGGAGGAGTCAACGGCGAGGCCGGGGCTTTGTTCGGTTGCATCGCGGCGCAGCCCGAAAGGATCAGGACCAGCAAGGCGGCTGAAACGAACCGAATTGCTGCTGTGTTTCCAATGGCTACGGGATTTCTATTGTTTCGCATCTTAGCTCCATCACCAAATCCAAGGCCGGGGGATTCGCTGCTAACGTGTAACCCTTACGGTCTGAGCGTCCACAACTTTGCAATGAACCGTCTTTTTCGATGAGACATTCGTTATCGCCAGTGTGTCCCCGACCCCTCCATCGGCATCGGCCTGTCCTTTGGCGGTTACCGAGAGTCCGGGCTCATCGTAGACTATATTCACCGAATCGCCGCGCTTGAGGACCAGCGGCTTGTCCAGGTCCCTGAGTTCCAATGGCTGATGTACCCCGAGGTTGCGTAGTACGCGCCGGTTTTCAACCTGGTCGATGCGGGTGGCGAAACGGTCGGCAACGTCGGTAAGGTTCATCTTGCGCACTTCCAGGTCGGCCTCGGATATCATTTCGTTTTGTTTCAGGGGACGAGAGGCGAGATATACGTTTCCGAAAACCTCGACCCTGCCGACGACGCCCAGTGTGCGCACCTTCTCTGCGTTCACATAGAAATCGACGGTCGCAGTTACATTGCCTATGAATCGCTCCTTCGCTGAAGATGCCGTAACCTCATAGGTCATTTTGCCGGTCGGGATGACGGGAAGACCCGAGAAATGGACTCTTTGAATGGTTACGTCCTCCTGCTTCCAGGGCGAGTTTTCAAAAATGAACTTTTTGAAAATGTTTTCGATCTGCTCCTGTGTGATCTGGGTCGATTCCCGCCTGACCACGATTCTATCGGGAATATCCAACTTGACTTCAGACGAATTGATCCTGTAGGAATCGAGCAGCCTGACCAGGTAAGTCCGAAGCTGACCGGGATCGATGAACTTTTCCAACCCGGCCGGCGGAGCATCCCCTATGTTGAGTCCGCCCATAATCGTTTTCCACTCACCGGGAAGAGTTTCCGGATCACAGATTTCGACAAGAGAGACATCCTTATGATTCACTGTGACATCACTTAGGACCCGGATCTCGCGAATCTGCTCCGGGGCGCCCCAAGCCGAATTGATACCGGCAACGGGCGCCACTTCCGGCAAAAGCATGACCAGGAAAATGAGCGCGGCAAGCGGCGCAATCATGACCGAACGCATTCAGCTCCCTCTCTCAGCATCACTTTACGACGTTATTTGCCATTTGCAGCATGTCGTCAGCGGATTTGATGACCTTTGAATTTGCTTCATAAGTGCGCTGGCTCAGGATCATATTCACCATTTCATTAACCACGTTGGTATTGGAGCCTTCCAGAAAACCCTGGAGAACCGTTCCCATACCCTCGGGCCCGCCGGGCAGGGCGTTGACCACATCACCCGAAGCAGCGGTAGGGATGAAATAGTTTTGCCCGACGGACTGGAGTCCGGACGGGTTTGGAAAGTTGTAGAGTTGAATGTTGATCGTCTGCACCACTTTTCCGGTAGCGTCTGTGGCCGTGAAGACACCGGAAGGATCGACATGGGTCGCAACGGCCGTTTTCGGTATGGTGATTTGAGGCTGCAGCGGATATCCCGAAGCGTCGACTACGTTTCCGTTCTGGTCAGTCTTGAAGCTGCCGGCGCGGGTATAAACCTGCTGCGTGCCGCGAAGCACCTGGAAGAATCCTTTACCTTCTATTGCCATGTCCAGTGGGTTGTCGGTTTCGGTAAAATTCCCCTGCGAGAAAAGCTTTTCGACCGACGACGTCTTGGTTCCCATACCGATCTGGATACCAGTGGGGACGGTTGTACCTGAGCTGTTCTGCGCTCCCGCCGGAACGATTGTCTCGTACATCAGGTCCTCGAAATTTCCTCGGCTGGCTTTGAATCCAGTCGTGTTCGCGTTAGCCAGGTTGTTGGCGATCACGTCCATGTTGGTCTGCTGGGCAGCCATTCCAGTGGCCGCAGTCCAAAGGCTTCTCATACTCTACTCCTCCCGGCCGTGTCGGCCTCGATCAAGTATCTTTTACCCGGACGTCTTTGCAATGAGCTGGGAGTCCAGGTTCGCGGTACTCTGAAATGTCTTTTGATAGGTTTCGAAGTTCCTCATTGTTTGAACCATTCGGGACATTTCCTCGACTGGATTGAAATTCGGACCTTCGAGCGACCCCTGGCGCACGGTGCAGTTTGTGGCTGGTACCGGTTGGGCCCCTGCTGTCTGGGGTTCGAAATAGCCGTTTTGAGCCTTCTGCAAACGGACGCCCGGCGCAAATTGCACAATATCCAGGTTACCTAGCAGGTTGTCTCCGTCAAAAAGTTGACCATCTTCAGTGATACGTATAGTCGCGGGGTTCTCTACGGTGATCGGCAGGTTTTTCGACAAAACCGGCCAGCCGTCCTGGGTAACCAGTTGCTTCGCGCTGTTCAGCGTCAGATTTCCAGCACGCGTATAGAGAGTCCCCTGGTCTGCCTGTACACTGAGAAAGCCGTCTCCGGAAAGAGCTACATCGAGATTTTGGCCTGTTTCGCGGATCGGCCCCTGTGCCATGCTGGTGTAGGAAACCTCGCCCAGAACATCGCTGAACTGGATGCTGTCCTTTTTATATCCGGGGCTGTTGGAATTCGCGATGTTGTTTGCTATGATGTCTAGTCGCTTCTGTTCTTCCAGGGACCCGAGTGTTGAAAAATAGGATTCCAGCTTCATAGAACCACTCCTTTGGGTCTTTTGTCTTGCAACGAAGATGCCAGCGAAGTACTTGCTTCAGATTCAAGCAAGAAGCCATTTTGCAAACGCTTGATTCCCTAACGCACCGGAAAATTTTTCCGGTAAAGTCATGCTTGGATGCTTATCTTTTGACAGGTAGAGCTTAACAGAGTTTAATGGCGTCTCGGCAGGGTCGTCCTCATTGGAAGCGAATCCCCGCCGTTGGGTTTGGTGGATGCGGGTAGATGCCGTCCCGTTCCGATTTTATGAAGAGTAACTATCTTATTTGCATGGGCTTGAGTTGGAACTTTAGGGGACAGGGTTTTTCGATTCGGCCTGGCATCATCCTTTCCAAGGAGAGTGAGACAACATGAACATCTACGTGGGGAATCTGTCTGGGAAGACTACCGAGGAAGAATTGCGTGAAGCATTCGAGAGCTTTGGTGATGTCGATACAGCAAAGATCATCAAGGACAATATCACCGGGAGGTCCAGGGGCTTCGGCTTTGTCGAGATGCCGAACCAGGATCAGGCACAAGCTGCGATAGCGGCAATGAACGGTAAGGAGTTGGAAGGCTCGGCTCTAACGGTAAATGAAGCCAAGCCGCGCGAGAGCCGTGGAGGCAGATCGTTTGGAGGTGGTAGCCGTCCAGGTGGAGGCCGTCCTGGCGGCGGCGGCGGCGGTTTCGGTGGCGGCAGAGACCGGCGCGGCGGCGGCGGCGGCGGTGGCGGATCGCGTGGCGGTGGTGGCGGCGGCGGCGGCGGTGGCGGTCGACGCTCATACTAGGTTAGTCCGAAAACCCGGTGCAACCCCCGAGCGATTTTTTTGACGTCGAAGAACGCGAAGAAGTACAAGCACTTGTAGACAGCCTGAATACGGAACTAAAGCCTCCGGGCTTTGTGGGCCGTTAATCATGCAGATTTCGACGGGTGGCCCGGATAACCTGTTTCCGGGCCACCCGTCATCGAGTTCCATCCCTGGTATCTCAATAAATTTGCACTTAGGACTCGCGGGTAGCAAAGTAGCCAGTGTCCGGGCGGACTCCGGATTGGGGATTTAATTCCACAATTGCGTCAATTCTATAATTATTCTTCGTTTAAGAAGCTATTCTCTGCAGGTTCAGTATCAGTTCGACCTCTCCTACCGGCCTCTTGAGGCTCTTCGCTATTTCAGAGGCATCCAGGCCTTTTCTGGCGAGTAAGAGTACTTTCTGCTGCTCGGACATCTGGGGACGCGGACCGGGACTTGAAGAGTTCTGAACAGCAAGTTTATCGGTATTCATCCTGGAAAGCTGCTCCAGCCTGGCGCACAGGCTCTGTGCTTCCTGGATGTGCTGGTTAAGCTTGGCCGTTACCTGCTGGAGCAGTTCCTGCCTCTTTTCAAGATTGATTTCGAAGCTCTGAGATATTGCTGCCGTTTCCTCTACTATTTTTTCGAATGACTTCATTACAGCTTCATCTTTTTTCGAGATCCGGGGCTTTTTCACAACCAGGATCACCGCAAGCATGCCGATCATGATCACGTCGATACCAATCTGGAACATACTGTTGAAGGAGGCCTGAGTTTCAAAGAGCTTTAAGATGGATTCCATAGAGGGCCTTTCAGAGATTTTCGACCTGGGTTAACACGATTGTGTCTGCACAACTCTGCGGCAGCTTCGCCCTCAGGCAATCAAGAAGGTCTTTTTCAAGAACCGAATGCCATGATTTTACCGAGTTTCCGGACAGGTTCTGCTTCAACAGGAAATTATAGATCACATCGCGAAAGGCAACTTTTTGTTCTTTGAAGTTTTGATACCGCGTTGGACTCTGGTACCCGACTTCCATTCTGATCGCGGTGATCATCCTTTGGCCCTCGATTTCATAGACGAGCAAAAAATCGACCATCTCACGGTAGTCGGGCAGGGGAATGGGACGCATGATGCTGGTTACGGGTTCAAGCCTAGGGGTATGCGTTTTGAATTTGATAAAGAGAAAACCGGCGACCGCCAAAAGCAGGCACAATGCGGGAGAGCCGAACATGATAACTTTCTTGAACCGCGTGCGTTTCCAGCCTAAAACGGTGCTTTCATTTCCAGGGGTTGCTTCACCGTCTCCAAGCGGAGGTTCTTTCGGCTCTTCACGAACGTTAAGCCCGGACACATCCTCTTTGGCGAGGGAAGCGGCCTGATCTTTTTGTTCAGCCTTCGCCTCCGCTTCCTTGGCAAACTCTTGTCTTTTCAGCTCCAAGTGCCGAGCCTCCCCTGCGGGTCCGCCGCTTACTTCATCACGGATGCTTGCTGGACTTGTGTATTTTTGTGCTGAATCGGCCGAAGCTCATTCTGAAGTACGAATCCGGGCAGATCGTCTGCCTTGAGTTTCCTGGCCAGCCTGGTCTTCAGCTTCAACACCGCTTTTGTATGAATCTGGGAAATCCTCGACTCGGTATACCCCAGTGCCGCGCCTATTTCCTTCATCGTAGCCTCTTCATAATAATAGAGCGACAGGACGAGTTGCTCTTTTTCGGAAAGACCCGTAATGGCTTCGGCCAGGTGATTCCGGATTTCTTTCCTGTAGGCGGCGTCGAAGAGATCGTCTGATCCCGAGGCCAGCATGTGTGATTCCCTGTTTTCACAGATGACGTCATGAATGTTTTCAGGCAAAAAAGAGATGCCCTTTATTTCATCCAAAAGCTTATGAAATTCATCCATGTCAACATTGAGTTCGGACGCGATCTCCTCTTCCGTCGGGTCGCGCCCCAACCTCTGTTCCAGGTTCACGCAGGCTTTCTCCATAGTGCTGCTTTTCTGCCGCAAAGACCTGGGCACCCAGTCCATGGAGCGTATCTCGTCGAGCATGGCCCCTTTTATGCGGATTTTCGCATAATACTCGAATGGAATGCCCTGGCTGGAGTCGTATTTCTCTATGGCGTCTATCAGCCCCAGAATCCCGGCGCTCATGAGGTCATCGACGGCAATGTGGTCGGGCAGCCGCGAAATTAGCCTCAAAGCGATATACTTGACCAGGTCACTGTGCTCCAGTACAGCCGCGTCCCTGTCGCTCTGGGCTGCACTTGATTCGACTCCCTTAGCGCAGTAAAGATTCTTTCGAACCGAATACATCTGTTCCATAAGGATATCCGTTCCTACTAGACGTTTAAGAGCCGTTTCCAGAAGAACTGAATCGAGCCCTGATTAGCGTTGGGCCGGTTGTTGCGGATAGTCTCGGCTATCCGCATGAAGGCCTTCGACGCTGGTGTTTCGGGAAAAACCTCAAGCACAGGTCTTTGCTTCATCACCGATTTGGTCACCGAAATGTCGTGGGGAATAGTCCCGAGGTAGTCGAGTGAAAGTCCATCCAGAAAGTGATCGGCGACCTTGCTGAGTTTTGCGAAAATCGACTTTCCATTTGGTTCATTTGCGGCCGAGTTGACAAGAATACGAAAATTACGTTCTCCGTGTTTGGAATAGAGCACCTTTATCAGAGCGTATGCATCGGTGAGTGAAGTCGGTTCCGGCGTTACCACGATAATTCTTTCATGAGCCGCCAGGTTGAAATAGAGGACGGTATCCGAGATGCCGGCTCCCGTGTCTATGAGCAGGACATCGATGTCGGTTTCAAGCTCGTCGAGCAGTTCGAGAAAGAGCAGCTTCTGTTCATCCGTGAGCCTGGTGAGTTCCTGAACACCCGAGCTGGCCGGCATGATCTTCACCCTGCCGGGACCATCGACAAGCACCTCATCGAGCCGTTTCTGCCCGCTCAACACGTGACTCATGTTGTACTTTGGGGTAAGGCCGAGAAGGACGTCTATATTAGCCAGTCCGAGGTCAGCGTCCATTATGAGGGTTCGCAGCCCAAGGCGATCAAAGGCCACCGACAGATTGATCACCACGTTGCTTTTCCCGACTCCGCCCTTTCCGCTGCTGACCGACATTACCCTGACAGGCTTTTGTAGCGCTGGCATGGCTGTGGAAACGGCTGGGCCCATTTTGCCGTTTTCCTTTCTTCTAAGTCCTACCGCCTGATCCATCTTTTCCCCCTCTTATTCAGTCCGACTCCCGGGCGGGAGCAAGAAAGAAAGCAACCGTTTCTGAATGGCAGGCTCGATATCTTCCGGTACCCGCTGTCCCGTACCCATGTAGGAAATCGGGTAATTAAACCTCAGCAACTGGTTGAGCATGCATCCATGATGAACCGTCTCGTCGAGTTTCGTAAAAATGAGACTGTTGATATCCATTTGTCGGAAATGAAGAATTGTTTGCTTGATGTCTTCGTCCTTGGCCGTAGCGCTGAGGACGAGGAAATGGCTGAATCTCTGAGTCTTGTCGAATATAGACTGAAGGCTCACCACGTGCTCGCGGTTCAGATAGTTTCGGCCGGTGGTATCGACCAGGACGGCGTCACAATGTCTGAAACCCTTGAGCGCGCCCGTCAGTTCGGCCTTGTTCTGCGCCACGCTGAACGGGACTTCAAGGATGTCGGCGTAGGTTCGAAGCTGTGCCACCGCGCCGATACGGTATGTATCCAGGGAAATGATCCCCAGCTCGATCTGGCGCTTAATCTTGAGGTGGGCCGCCAATTTGGCGAGGGTCGTTGTTTTCCCGACCCCAGTAGGCCCAAGGAAAGTAAAAACGGCCGGACCGTTAGAACTCGAGATGCCTCGCAGTGGCCTGGCGCAAGTGATTTTTGCAGAAAACCGCTTGCAGAAAGCTTCGAATATCTTGCGCTTGTCGACCGAGTCACCGTTTAGGTCCGATACCGCCTTGTTCAAAAGAATAAAAACCAGCTTTTCGTCGAAACCACGGGCCAGAAGCGAGTAATAAAGCTCGGCGAGCGCCTGGTTCGCCTGGATCTGTACCAACTGGTCCTTCGAAGAAATAAGGAGCGAAAGAAAGCTTTTTATCTCCTGAATGTCATTTCGAAATTCAGCCGATACCTCCCCATCGGTTGAAACAGCCGGGGCCGGGGCGGGCTGCTGGTCTCTGGCAGCGCTCACTTCGAAAATGAAATCCCCCGAGCCGGAAGCTGATTTCTTGCTGTTCAGGATAATGGCTTCAGAACCGAGTTCCTTTTTGACCAAGGCCAGCGCCTTTTCCATTGTGGGGGCTGTGAAGGTCTTAACCTGCATAGTCCATCCTGATTATCCCGACCGATCGGATTTCAAGGGAACTGGTCAACTCGTTGTGACTTATCACTGTCACATCGGGCAAAAACCGCTCCAGAAGCTTTCTGAGATGGCGCCTTATTACGGGCGAGCAAAGCAATACCGGGTGATACCCCATGCTGACCGAACGCTTGACCTCATCGCTGGTGGCCTGGAGAAACTGCTGGAGAAATCCCGGGTCAAGGCTCAGAAAGCTGCCGTGCTCAGACTTCTGGATTCCACGTGTGAGTTTTTCCTCAAGGGCCTGCTGGAGCGACAGGACCGGGAATTTCTGATCTTCCGTCTCATAGGGCCGTGTGATAGTGCGGGCGAGCGACTGCCTCACATACTCGGTAAGAAGATCGGGATCCTTGGTGAGCGGCCCGTAGTCGGCCAGAGTTTCACAGATCGTTTGCAGGTCGCGAATAGTGACCCCCTCCCGGATGAGATTCTGGAGCACCTTCTGAATGACTCCCGGCGAGAGCATGTTCGGCACAAGTTCGTCAAGCAGCTTCGGTTGCTGGAGCGCAAGGTTGTCGAGCAACTGCTGAACGGTCTGGCGGGTCAGCATCTGATCGGCGTATTTTTTGAATAACTCTGTTAAATGAGTGGCCACAACGGTCGAGGGATCTATCACTGTGTAGCCGGCCCTGGAGGCTTCTTCCCGCCTGTTTTCCGGAATCCACACGGCCGGCAGGTCAAATGCCGGGTCCCTGGTCGGAACACCCTTTATTTCCACGGCGGTTGCTCCGCCGCTCAGGGCCAGGTAATGCCCGACCATGATTTCACCCTTCCCAACGGGGTTGCCTTTGAGAAGCAGCCGGTATTCGGCTGGTTTCAACTGGAGGTTGTCCCTTACGTGCAAAGCCGGGATAAGAATCCCGTATTCCAGGGCGAGTTGCTGCCTTATTGCCTTGATACGCGGCAGGAGGTCTCCATTCTGGGATTCATCGACCAGCGGAATGAGCCCATAGCCGAGTTCCAGTTCCAGAATATCGAGCAGAGGCGGAAGGTCTGAGGATTCCCGGGGCTTTGTGCCATCGAGGTCCTCTGTCTCCTGTTTGGTCTGCTCCGCCTTCTGTTTCCGGGCGACATATCCGGCAAGCAAAAACAAGCCCGTACCGATAAGAAGCAAAGGAACCGCCGGGAAACTGGGGACCACGCTTAGAAAATAGAGCATCGCGCCGGTTATGGAGAGCGGCCTCGGATGCATGCTGAACTGCTTGCCGAATGCTTGGCCCATGCCCATTTCCGAGGCGGCGCGGCTCACCAGGATACCGGCCGACGCAGATATGACCAGTGCGGGGATTTGCGCGACCAAGCCATCGCCAACCGTCAGAAGGGTGTAGACCTGGAAGGCTTCCGATATCGGCATTCCGTTTTGCAGAACACCTATGGCGAGGCCGCCGAATATGTTTATGAGCGTAATGAGGATGCCCGCTATTGCGTCCCCCCGGACAAATTTGCTGGCTCCATCCATTGTGCCGTAGAAATCGGCTTCATGGCGGATCAATTCGCGCCGCCTGCGCGCTTCCCGGTCGTCGATAAGACCTGTGTTGAGGTCGGCGTCGATGCTCATCTGCTTTCCGGGCATGGCGTCCAAAGTGAACCGGGCCGCCACCTCAGAGATGCGCTCCGTGCCTTTCGTGATCACCATGAAATTTACGATCACCAGCAGTATGAATATGACAAAGCCAACCACATAATTGCCGCCAACGACGAAAGTACCGAAGGCGTGAATGACTAGTCCGGCGGCTTTTGTCCCCTCTTGGCCGTGAAGGAGCACGAGCCGTGTGCTTGCTACTGTTAAAGCGATGCGGAAAAGGGTCGTTACGAGAAGAAGCGACGGAAAAATCACGAAATCGAGAGGTTTGTAACTATAGACGGCAGTAAGAAGGATAAGGATCCCTGCCGAAATGTTTATTATCAGAAGCACGTCAAGAAAACTGCTCGGCAGCGGCAAAAGCATGACAGAAAGGATGGCAACCATCCCGACGCCCATCAATGCATCTGCGTCTGAAATCGATTTCAGCCGATCTGTCAGAAGAGTTTTTCCAGCTTCCGCCCTAGCCATTTTGGGACCGCCGCATAGATTGTTTCTGTTGAAGGATGTAAGCCAGTATTTTCGCCACAGCTCTGTAGAGTTCGATCGGGATCGTCTCCTCGAGTTTAACCTGTTTATACAAAGCACGTGCCAACGGAGGATTGCGAACTATTGAAACGCCGTACTTCCTGCCTGTCTCGATGATTTTGCGGGCCAAAAAATCCACACCCTTGGCCACCACGATGGGCGCTTGCATGCCAGACTCATAGTGCAGTGCCACCGCAAAATGGGTCGGGTTCGTGATAATCACACTTGCCTTCGGAATCCGCGACAGCATTCGCTGCCTGGCAAGCGACCTCTGGAGAAAGCGGATTTTTGACTTTATTTGCGGGTTCCCATCGCTTTGCTTGTGCTCTTCTTTGATTTCCTGCCGGGTCATCATGAGGTCTTTTCTGGTCTGCCATTTCTGGTAGAGAAAATCGATGAGGCTAAGGGCAAACATGAATCCAGCCACCCGAAACAGGAGCTGGAGAGCGAGCATTCCCGTAAGGCTCAAAAAATCGGATACCTCCCGCCCGGCCAGCCCGGTTATGGCAACGCGCTCGGGCCACAGCACCGAGTACACGGCATATGCGACTATCGCCAATTTGAAAATGGACTTGACCAGTTCTGTCAGAGACCTGATTGAGCACATTCTCCGCAAGCCGCTGAACGGATTAAGATTGCCGAAGCTCATCCGCAGCGCCTTGAAGGAGATGATGAATCCCTTAGTCTGAACAAGGTTGAGAATCACCGCGGTGGCGACGATTGTAAGGAGAACGGGCGCGATCATGATGAAAATGCAAGAGAGCATCTTCATGAAAAAACCGGAGACGGCGAAATGCCCTGGGACCGAAAAGGACTCTTTAGACCAGGCGGATTCGAAGATCAGCCGAAAGTTGGCGAACATGAGATTCCGCGAGAGATAGATTGCCACGCCGCCCGTGACAAGGACGCTCACGGATGTCAGGTCGCGGCTTTTGGCGATCTGCCCCTTCTGTCGGGCTTCATTCACCCGTTTTCCGGTTGGCAGCTCGGTTCTTTCCTGGCTTGTCGACGGCAATTCGCTGCTCTTTCAATTATCACGGTGTTGAGAAAGGACCCGTAAGAGGAAAAGTTCTTCGCCGGTCAATCCGGCGTTGATGTCAAAAATTGTCTAACAGGTCAATATTTTGTCCGCGCGGCGGGGCCGCAACCGGGCGCCCTTTCTTGTCTCCCCTCTTCTAAATGTGGGACAGGGGAGATTTTGTAGCTCCTAAACAGCTGATCGAATTGAAAATTTCCCCAATTATCATGACGCTCAAAACATTCGCCAATCATGAAAACAGGTCCCTTTTTCCAGGTAAATCCTCTTCAGAAAAGTAGACTTCAAACCCATTGAACAGGCGCAGCCGGTGCCGCCACTGACGCCGACTCATGGGCAGCTCATCCTCCCGCCCCCCGCGCACATTGGCTGGGGCCCTGCGGCTGGTTCAGGCGTTGTGCCCCGGATTCAGGATGCACACACTGCTAATGCGTAAACCGTTCCATTTCACCCGAAGATGTCCGTGCGGCTGGAAAACAAACGAGGCTGCGAAGCCGGGGAATCAAAGGATTCAGGAATTGAGGGATCCCTGGATTCGTTCTCCGCGTCATTTCGAGAAATTCGCAAGGAACTGGAAAAGATGGGAAAATGACTCGGTTCCCTTCTCAGCCCAGAAAACCATGGTAAGACCGACGAAGAACATCCCCAGGGTGATCGTTAGGGGAAAGCTCGTAGCGAGGATATTTATTTGAGGGGCAAACTTTGACATCAGTCCGAGACCGATCTGAGTGAGGATAAGCACGGCCAGGATCGGCGCGGCAAGCTTCACGGCCAGAATAAACAACATGCCGGAAAGCAGGAGAAACTTCGAAAACAGGGCCGAATCGAGTGCGAACGAACCGACCGGAACTGTTTTGAAACTCTCGACCAGGATTTTCAGGATCATATGATGTCCATTAATGGAAAGAAAAACCAGCGTCGCGATCAGTTGCGTCCATACTGCCAGGACCGTAAACCTTGCGCCGGTCTGTGGATCGGCTGTTTGCGCGAAGCCAAATCCCATTTCGAAACCGATCAACTCGCCCGCCACCTCGAAAGCGCCGAGTATAATGAGCATGGAAAGGGAGAACAGTATCCCGTATATAAGCTCGCCCAGGATGACTGAGACGAATGAAGCCATTTCAAGCCGGATGGGCTGGATACTTTTACTGATAACAGGAAAAAGCATCACGGACAGGGCGATTATGGTCAATGCCTTTACGGTGGAAGGCACTCCGGATGAGTTGAATATGGGCAGCATGAAAAGAATGATGCTCAGTCGCAGCGCAATTGTCAAAAGGATGGCAAGCTCATTGATATTGAGGTTGAAAGACAACACCAGGGGTCATCCCGTAAGGTTCGGTATGCTCAGGATAACTTCTCGCAAAAATCCGGCGAGCTTGGAAAGCATCCAGGAACCGAAGACCAGCAGAGCCAAAAAGGTTATCGTGACTTTCGGAACGAAAGTGATCGTCATTTCCTGGATCTGAGTTACAGATTGGAATACACTGATTACCAATCCGACAACCATACTGAGGCCTAGCACGGGCAGGCTCACCATCAGCATCGTCTCGATGGCCTGCCTGCCGAATGAGATGACAAATTCTTCGGTCATGGGTTTTGAATCCTGAATTGAGAATTGAGAATTAGAATCAAAATTCTAAGTTCTCCTGACCCTTTAATTCCTTGCTCCATGAATTCCTGAGTCCTTCTTTACTGAAAGCTCTTTATGAGCGATCCAATCAGCAGGTTCCAGCCGTCCACCAGGATGAAAAGCATGAGTTTGAACGGCAGTGAGATCATCACCGGGGGAAGCATCATCATGCCCATCGAAAGAAGTATGCTGGCTACGACCATATCCAGTATTATAAAAGGAATGTAGAGCATAAATCCGATCTGGAAGGCCGTTTTCAGCTCGCTTATCACGAAAGCCGGAATTACGATCGCAATGGAAAGAGCTTCGGCGTTCTGCGGTTTTTCTTTTTGCGACATCGAAACGAACAGGGCAAGGTCTGACTGATGAGTATGCTTGAGCATGAATTCCTTGAGGGGAGCTATGCCGCGGTTCACAAGTTCTTCGCCCGAAATGCTGTGCTGCTCGTAGGGCACTATCGCTTCCTGGTGGATTCTCTGCCACACCGGCTGCATTATGAAAAAAGTAAGGAAAAGGGCCAGGCCGACTATGACCTGGTTAGGAGGGGATTGCTGCGTTCCGAGCGCAGTTCTCATAAAAGACAATACGATCGCAAAACGGGTAAAGCTTGTCATCAAAATGAGGGCGGCCGGCGCAAGAGAAAGGACGGTAAAAAGAAAGATGATCTGGAGTACGCCGGATATCTGCTCCGGCCCTTTGGCGTCATCCAGGTTGAAATTTACGCCGGGAAGGTTGAAGCCTGACGCAGAAGAGGGAATCGGATGACAGATGAAGACAAGGGCGATAAGGCAGAAGAACGCGAGAAGGAACGGCAGGATACGGTGCTGCTGATTTTTGTTTTCATAGACGCTGTTCATATATTCTCGATCACATCGGAGGCGTTTTTACCTGACATGGCAGGCGCGGTTACGGACAAAAGGCTCATGTTCTGGGGGGAAACGCCGACCAGAACGTTTCTGTCCCCCGTTACTTTGACCAGAATCAGGTGATGGCGCGGTCCGAATGACTGTTTAGACAAGATTTCGATCATGGATTGCGAGGCGGGTCTTTTAACCAGACCTCCCCATCGCCTGAGAATGTAGATGCAGGCGAAGAGAATTCCCAGAACCAGCGCCAGTGCTCCCGCCGTCCTCAATAATTGCGATGCCGATTCCATTTGGCGAGCTTTCAGCTATTGGCGCGAAAAGTGCCCGCGCGCTCAGGTTTCTAAAGCAGTGTTCATAGGGTTCCGGGATCCTTTCCGGGCGGGAACCGGTTATGCCAACTGTTTTACGCGATCCACCGTACTGATTATGTCGGTTATCCTCACCCCGAATTTTTCGTTCACCACGACTGCTTCACCCCGTGCTATAAGTTTCTGGTTTATCAGAATCTCAAGGGGCTCTCCGGCCAGCTTGGACAGTTCGATAACAGAACCCTGGCCGAGCTGGAGCAAGTCATTCACAAGAATCTTGGTACGGCCGAGTTCAACCGAGATTTCAAGTGGGATGTCCAGCAGGAAATCCAGGTCCTTTATGCTCTTTTGTCCATGGCCCTTTTCCAGCTTCGGAAATTGAGCTTCTTCATTTTCCATTTGTTTCACCTTCCCATTTAGAAGAAAGAGCCCGGCCTGCTACTCACCGTCATTCTGCACCTGGCACGCCAGATACCCACGGCAGATTCCCGGAGTCACTCTTAATTTCGGCACTCCTTCCACTTTCGCCAAAAGCGGCAGGTTGGCGTCGCTATCCAGCATTATGATGTCGCCGACCTCCATGTTCATCAGTTCCGAGCCTTTCAGGTAGGTGCTGCCCAGTTCGACACAAAGCTCGACCGGCACATCGTGAAGGAGTCTTCTCAGGCGCACTATCCATTCGGCGTCAACTTCGAGCTGGTCGCTCTGGAAGCTCGCATAGAGCTTCGATCTGATAGGTTCGATCGTGGAGTATGGGAGCACCAGGGCCATTCGTCCCATCATGCGATCCATTTCAAGTTCGAATCGCACCACTATGACAACGTCGGTCGGAGGAATGATGGTTGCAAACTGGGGATTTACCTCCGATCTGACGAACCCGAACGAAACGGCGCTAATCGGCTGCCAGGCCTGATCAAGGTCCTGAAGGGCCTGTTTTACCACCTTGTTTATCACGCGGTATTCGATTGACGTAAAATCACGGCCCTCTATCTTGTAGCTGCCTTTGCCGGTGCCTCCAAAGAAACAGTCGACCAGGTTAAAGATCAAACGACTTTCGATCATGAACAGGACATGGCCCCTGAGGGGGTCCATTTTCAAGATATGGAGGCTGGTCGGGACCGGCAGTGTCCGGATGAATTCGCCGAACTTGATCATTTCGGCCTGGCACACATTGATGTCCAGCATCCGCCGCAGTGCTCCTGAAAGCCAAATGCGATGGATTTTTGCGAATCTGTCGTTAATGATATCAAGGGTAGGCATCCGCCCGCGTACGATCCTGTCCTGGTTTGTCAGATCGAACGAACGAATGCTCTCCGGTGTCGGAGCGCTCTCCTGCGTGGTTTCGATATCGCCGTCGGATAGTCCCTTCAGCAGGGCATCGACTTCATCCTGGGATAGTATCTTTTCCATGATGTGAACAGACCGCCTTCACTGAATCAGAAAATCTGTGAAATAGACATCCAGGGCCTGCCCTTTTCGCAGGATGCGATTAAATGCCTCAAGCATCTGTTTCTTCAAAGCCTGCTTGTCTTCCGTTCTGATAAGCTCTTCAGCTTCCTTGCCGGTAAGCAGCATCAGGATGAGATCCCTCATTTCGAAGCCGCGCAGCTTGCATTCTTCCAGCGTCTGGGGCGAGCTTACCCTTAACTTGACCGTGGCTTTCAGAAAACGTTTCCCGCCCGGGTCGGCCAGGTTGGCCATGAAGGTGTCCATTTCATAGTAAACGAAACTCTCTTCCTGCTTCTTTTCCTCCGCACCCTCGGCGGGCGCTCTGAAAAACTTTAAGTAGGCTCCCGCTGCTCCTCCGCCCAGCAGCACGACTAAAAGGGGCAGAATGATCAGGAGCTTCTTCGATTTGGGTTTTGCCTGGACTTCCTTCGGTTCTTCTTCAGGAGGCACTTTTTAAGATCCTTATTAAGTATTAGACATGATCCAGTCTGAACTTTGTTGAGCTTACAGCCGGACCAAATGAGCAATGAGCATGCCAGAACTGGGAACAGGAGCAACAGCGCCAATTTGGGAGCACTTGACAAAGCCTCGGAAGGCCGGATTTTTGGCGCGCAGGCTTTGCCCAAAGCCATAGATCAGGGGATAAGCGCATTTTCTCACTCTCAGGCTTGATCAAGGAATCATGTCAATCCGAGGAGGATCTGGATCGGCTTTGTGCCGGAGGGAATAATTCGGGTCAAGCTTTTGACATCATTGATTCATCCGTTCACCACACTTTGCGTATGATTTTACGCACCCACGGGAGCACTATACACCTCGCGGAACCTCGAGATATTCCCTCTTACGAAAAGTTCCGGTGGGTTGCGCTCCGCTTACTCCACCCTGGGTCTTTTCATAGTTTCAGGGTATCCTGAAAAGAGGGAGCGCAACGTGGTGGAGAGCACGAACGGAGAGGATGCCGGATGATGAGTTATCCGTGCCGCTCCGCCAGGTAGTTTCATGTTCTTACCTTCGTACTACTATCCCGCATCTTCTTGTTTTTTGAACAAGATTTTGTGTATAAGTTGTTGTTTTCTCAGCGTTCTCTGCGCCTCTGCGGTGAATTGCTTTTCGTCTTTTGGTTGCGGCTATGCTG
>JBKQLC010000234.1:0-8971 GCA_052147195.1 Syntrophobacteraceae bacterium | reverse complement strand
TAATTGACATGACAGCATGCACGCGCTGTGGGGAATGCCAGAAAATCTGCCCGACAGGAGCGATCGATCTCAAGCTCGATGCTCGACGCGAGTTCAGAGTACTTGTGGTCGACGATGAGCTTGTCGTCCGCGATTCGCTCAAAGAATGGTTGATTGATGTTGGGTTCAGCGTGGATATGGCAGCATCCGGCAAAGAAGCCATCGAATTGCTGTCTGTAAGCGACTACGGTCTGATGCTTCTCGATATAAAGATGCCCGGAATGGATGGGGTTGAGGTCCTCAAAGTTGCAAAGGAAATGAGAGAGGATCTGCCGGTCTTGATGATGACAGCCTATGCAACTGTGGAAACCGCCGTCGAGGCGATGAAAATAGGGGCGCGTGATTACCTTATGAAGCCTTTCGAAATCGAGGCCCTGATGACTAAGGTGGTTCAGCAGTATGAAAGCACCGTAACTGCAGCTACGCGTGTTATCGAGGTGGGCGCGGTTATCATGGCCGCCGGTTCGGGGTTTTGCGACCCGGCTGAAGCTCCTGACACCTATGGCTATAATCTGCCCAATGTTATCACCAGCTTGCAGTTCGAACGGCTGATAAGCGGCACGGGGCCTAACGCTGGAAAACTGCTTCGCCCCGGTGACGGGAAGCCAGCCAAAAGAATTGCCTGGTTGCAGTGCGTGGGGTCAAGGAACCTTCAGCAAAAAGCAGATTACTGCTCGTCGGTCTGCTGTATGCTTTCCATAAAGGAAGCCCTGCTCGCCAAATCGAGGTCCATGGGCACGGCCGATACTGCGATCTTCTATATGGATATGCGCACTTTCGGTAAGGATTTCCAGCGCTACCGGGATTCGGCCGAAAAGGAATCGGGCGTGCGCTTCATAAGGAGCCGAGTTCACTCGGTCGAACCGGAAGCAGACGGATCTCTCCGGCTCCATTATTTGGATGCTGAGATGCTGAAACATGACGAAGTGTTTGACATGGTTGTTCTGGCTGCCGGGCAGAGGCCTCCTGAAGGTTCCGAGGCCCTTGCGGTATTAACCGGGACCGGCCTCAACCCCGAAGGATTTTGTCGCACCGAAGCTTTCTTTACCAGCAGAACTACCCGGGAAGGCGTTTTTGCCGGAGGGTCCTTTTCGGGGCTCAAGGATGTTTCAGAGTCGGTCATCCAAGCCGGTTCAGCCTCCCTGGAAGCCTCAAAGCTGATATTCTCCAAAGGCGGAGGCCTTAGCATTTTAGATCAGGCAGAGCCTCCTTTTCGGGATGTTTCCAGGGAACCGCCTAGGGCTGCCATCGTTCTCTGCACCTGTGGGGATGCACTGTCTGAAGATTCTAAGGTGCTACAATCGAGGTTCGGCACGCGGCCCTCCGTCGCACAGTTTTTTATGATCGAGCGGATATGTACACAATCCGGGTGGGATGCACTGGTCAAAAAACTGGTGGGGAGCGAATTCAACAGGGTGATTATCGGGGCATGCGTGCCTTGCCTGTATGGAGGGAGGTTGGCCGAACTGGGGCAGCAGATCGGATTGTCTCCGGCTCTCATGGAAGTGGTGGATATTCGTACTCCGGTGCTCCGTGCTGGAGATGATTCCGGCCGGACGCTCAAACACATCGAGACAATTCTGAAGATGTCCCTGGAAAAGATTTGCGGTGCCAATCCCGAATTTGCTTCTTCCCAAAAGGTAATCCAAGAGGCCCTCGTTATTGGAGGCGGCGTGGCAGGAATGACCGCGGCCCTGGCCATAGCAGATCATGGATTCGAGGTGCACCTTGTTGAAAAAAGCGACAGTCTGGGCGGACTGGCGAGGCGAATCAATCAATCTATTGAGCGAGCATCCATAGCGGATCTCGTCGACAAATTGCGTAAGGGCGTAGAACATCATCCCCGGATTGCGGTCCATAAGTGCGCTTCGGTTATCCATTCACGATCCCATGCCTGCAATTTCATTACAACGATAGAAGTAGATGGTAGAGGGCAGGAGCTGATAGAGCACGGGGCGGTAATACTGGCAACGGGAGGAATGGAAGCGCGGACAAACGACTACTCGCATGGGGCAAGCGACTTCATTCTGACCCAGCTCGAACTTGAAACCCTTACTGAAGACGGTACCATCGACCCGGCTAAACTCAAGAGCATTGCAATGATTCAGTGTGTAGGTTCCCGCGAGAACAGCAGGAATTATTGCAGCAGAGTATGCTGCACTTCGGCCATCAAGAATGCCATCTTTCTGAAGGAGCGGAACCCCGATCTCGACATCTATATATTTTACCGTGACATCATGACCTACGGTTTTCTCGAGACCTATTACACCCGGGCTAGACGCGAGGGTATTGTTTTCATCCAGTATACGCCGGAAAAGAAGCCTAATGTTTCTCTCAAGCAGGACAATGGCATCAAGATCGTTGCATGGGACCCGATCCTGGGGAGGGATATCGCTATCGAACCTGACCGCCTGGTACTCAGCACAGGGATCGTTCCGAGCGATCAGCGCATGCTGGCCAGCCTATTCGGGATCGAGCTGAATGAAGACGGTTTTTTCAAGGAATCCGATTACAAGTGGCAGCCCGTGAATTCCCGAAAACGTGGAGTCTTCATATGCGGCATCGCGCATTCCCCCCGGTCTATTCCTGAATCTATCGCCACGGCCCAGGCTGCTGCCCAGCGAGCCTTGGGAATACTGAAACAGGAGAAAAATCAGGCAGGAGCAATAGTCGCCGAAGTACGGCACAGTTTATGCGCCCAATGCGAAAGATGCATTTCCGTTTGCCCTTATGATGCCAGGTATAGGAATGAGGATGAGGATATCATCGAGGTTGACAGGCTCGCCTGCCAGGGATGCGGGTCCTGCGCGGCCATATGCCCCAACAGCGCCTCGGTTGTCAGGGGCTACGGCGACCGGCAGGTTATGGCCATGCTGGACGCAGCCCTGGAATAGGAACGAATTATGAGTCTCGATGCGTTAGGGTCAACAGGAATTATTTATCGTTCCTGATCGGTTTTGGCAATGTAACGGGGGCATAACTCTGTTCGGATCTTTCCGACGGGACCTCCTGTAAACAAGAAACAGGGACGACCATGCTCAAAGGTGCAGTCAGAATTTACAGCAGTCTTATCTCCAAACTTATAGCTCTGGTGGGGCTGGTTCTTTTTGTCTGCATCTTTACCTGGGCATACTTCAACATAAACTACCAGAAAGAAAATAGGCTGCAGAGCATCATTGAATCATGCGACCGGCTCGGGAATACCATCAAGCTTGGCACCCATTACGCGATGATGCTCAATTCGAGAGACGATATCAATGAGATAACAAAAAACATCGGCAAACAGGAAGGTATCGAGAATATTCGAATCTATAACAAGCAGGGACAGATCAAGTTTTCGAGCTTCTCGAACGAAGCCGACAAAATAACCAGCATAAAAGCAGAAGCCTGTGACATTTGCCACAGAACGGAACCGCCACTGGAGGCGCTGCCTGTTTCAGCAAGAACACGTACTTTCGAGTCGCCTGAGGGTTACAGACTCCTTGGTATCATCAGTCCGATTTATAATGAACCCAGTTGCAGCTCTGAGAGTTGTCATGTTCACCCCCAGAATAAGAAAGTCCTGGGCGCAGTAGACGTAGTGGTCTCACTAAGGGAGACCGACGAAGGGATCAAGGTCTATGAGGAAAGAATAATAGTCCTCGCGATCATAAGCTTTCTGGCGACTTCAGCGATCATCGTGACCTTTCTGTTTGTGTTCGTAAACAGACCCATAAAGAAGTTGATCGCATGGACGCGCCATATAGCACAGGGGGAATATAGTCACCCTATCGATGCGCAATGGGACGATGAAATCGGCCAGATGGCCCATGCCATAAATGCCATGGCGGCCAAGGTAGGCCAAAAGCAAATAGAGCTGAACAAACAAAGAGACGAATATCAGGAGCTATTCGAGCAGGTCCCTTGCTACATCACTGTCCAGGACAGGGGGCTTAGGCTTATCCGCTATAATAGAGAATTTGCAAATGCCTTTGATCCATACCCTGGCGGCTATTGCTATGAAATCTACAAGGGCCGGACCGAAGTGTGCTCATACTGCCCGGTTCTCGAGACGTTCCAGGACGGAGAATCCCACCTGAGCACGGAAACGGGAATAACCAGGGACGGCAGGATTTCGGCCTGGATCTGTCGCACTTCACCGATCAGGGATGCCGGTGGAAGCATCACCGCGGTAATGGAAATGAGTGTTGACATAACAGAACGAAAGACGCTCGAAGAAGAAATCAGGAAATCTGAGAAGAAGTACCGGGAGATATTCAATAATATTCCCAACCCTATCTTCGTTTTGGACAGGGAACTAAGAATTATCGACTGCAACGATATGATCTTCGGAGTTTATGGATATCGTAAAGAGGACCTTCTGGGCAAACCATTTACCGACCTTTTCGAACTGGAAGAAAACCGCGACTTTGCAAGGGAGATCAGAAAATCGGACGCAATGAACCAGGTGCGGCATATCACGAGGGACGGCAGGGTCATATATGTAAACATCCGCGTTTCTCCTTCCGAGTACCTCGGACAGGAAGCATTCCTTGTAACCACGAGCGATATCACCAAGAGACTACTAGCCGAACAGCAACTGATCCAGGCGAGTAAGATGGCCACATTGGGAGAAATGGCAACTGCTATTGCCCATGAACTCAATCAACCGCTCTCGGTGATGAAAACGGCGAGTAGCTTCATAGTAAAGAAGATCAGTAAGAGCGAGCCGATCAAAGAAGAAACTCTCAAGACTTTGGCTGAAGAGATCGACAGTCATGTGGACAGAGCGTCGCGGATAATCAACCACCTCCGGGAGTTCGGGCGCAAATCGGAGGTGGAGAGAGAAAAGGTGGATATCAACGACGCCGTGGAAAGATCCCTGGCAATTTTCATGCAGCAGCTCAAGCTCAGAGAGATTGAAGTAGAAAGGGATTTCCAGGAGAACCTGCCTCCGGTCCTCGCCAACAACAACAGGCTCGAACAGGTGTTTATCAACCTTCTCATAAACGCCAGGGACGCTATTGAAGATAAATGCGAAAAGCTCGGCCATACCATCGAAAAGAAAATCTTCCTCAAAACACGTCTTTTGCACCGGAACGTCCAGATAGAAGTGGCGGATACCGGGTTAGGAATTCCGAAACCGCTGCTGGAAAAGATATTCGAGCCCTTCTTCACCACAAAGCGGGTTGGCAGGGGTACTGGACTCGGCCTTTCGATAAGCTATGGAATCATTCAGGATTATGAAGGAACCATAAACGTGGAGACCAGGGAAAATGAAGGATCGGCTTTTATTGTAACACTCCCTGTTTCGGGTGAAGCATGAAGGCAAATCCAATCCTGATCGTAGATGATGAGGAAGGTATCCGAAAGGTCCTCAGCATAACGCTGGCCGACAGCGGCTACGACGTTCTGACGGCATCCTCGGGAGAAGAGGCGCTGGGCATATTCAAGAATGCCAGCCCGCCAATGGTGCTCACGGACATAAAAATGCCCGGAATGGATGGAATCGAGCTCCTCAGGCGAATCAAGGAGGAAAAATCCGACGCCGAAGTTATCATGATAACCGGACACGGTGATCTGGAACTTGCGATAAAAAGTCTTCGTTTGGAAGCGTCCGATTTCATAACTAAACCGATAAACGACGATGCGCTCGAAATTGCCCTAAAAAGAGCTCAGGAGCGAATCTGGATGAAGGCCAAACTCCGTGAGTACACCGAAGGGCTGGAGCGTCTCGTAGATGAAAAAACCTGTAAACTGCTCGAGGCGGAAAGACTCGCCGCCGTTGGGCAAACTGTGGCGACCCTGGCCCATGCGATCAAGAACATCATCGGAGGCCTCAAAGGAGGCATATACGTTTTCGAAAAGGGCATGGAATTAGACAAAGAGGAATACCGCTTCCAAGGGTGGGAGATGGTCAAGGGTAATGTTGAGAAAATAAAGAACCTGGCGCTCGACCTTCTTAATTATGCCAAGCAAAGAGAGCCGGACTACAAACCGATCAATCCTAATCAGATCGCCAGGGATCTCTACCGGCTGATGCTGGCGCAATCCCGCGAATGGGGAATAAACCTGATCCTGGACCTCGACGAAACTTTGCCCGAAATTCTCCTTGACCCGGAAGGGATTCACTGCTGCCTGTTAAACCTCGTAGGCAACGCCTTCGATGCTTGCATGGATGTGGAACACGCCTGCGGGGCAAAGGAGGTCGTAATCCGCACGGCTAAGGCGGAAGAAGGTGGTGTCGAGTATGTGGTCATCGATTCCGGATGCGGCATGGATGAAGATATAAAGGAAAAGATTTTCCGCTCCTTCTTCAGTACGAAAGGAACAAGGGGGACCGGTCTTGGTCTTATGATCACCCAGAAAATGGTGCGCGAGCACGGAGGAGACATAAAAGTGACATCGGAGAAGGGAAAGGGGACCAGATTTACAATCAGGCTGCCTAAGCATCAGGGAACAAAACAAAGGAATCCCTGCCCGAATCCTAAGTCAAATTGCAATGGACGCTCGAGAGGAGAATGCGATGATTGAATACAAAAATGTACTTTTTTGTACGGATTTTTCCGAGGACGCCAATATCGCGTTCCTCCATGCGCTCAACCTTGCCAGGAAATACGACGCCAAGCTTCATATCATCCATATACCCCACTCGCCGTTCCGATATACTAAACAGGTAGTCGATGAGGACATCCCGGAGGGAGAATCCCAAGATGGCCAGGCATTTTTCGATCAGAAAGTAATCGATGAGGCTCGAACAAGGCTCCGGGGCGAGTATGAGGGCCGCATGGGGGATTTCAAGTCTTATCAGTTCGAGGTTGCATGCGGCGCTGCGGACATCGAGATTATCCGCTATGCCAAGAAAAACAACATCGATTTGATAGTCATGGGCGCTCTAGGCAAACCCGATGTAGACAAATCCGAACACGGAAGCACGGTCGCAAGCGTATCCAGGTATGCTCATTGCCACGTGATGGCTATAAGGAACCCGTTGCAACAGTTCACCTTACCGATAAAAGGATAACCGCCGGGCGGCAGGCCCGTAGCGGGGATGGCGCCGCCTTTCGGCGGCTTTGAAGGGCCAACGGGAGAGTGGAAACGGTGACAACTGAATACTTAACCATGGAAGGGTCCCAGCCATGTCAAAAAAAATTCTGATAGTCGATGACGAGCAGGACGTAAGGGTGTTCATGACCACGCTTCTCGAAACCAGCGGCTTCAAACCTCTGGCGGCTACGAACGGCCAGGAAGGTTTGGAATTGGCCAGACGACAGAAGCCGGCTTTGATCATAATGGACATGATGATGCCCAAGGAAAGCGGTATCAGTATGTACCGCGAAGTCAAAAAAGACCCTGAACTGCGAGATGTTCCCGTGATCGTTCTTTCGGCGCTCTCAAAGAAGATGTTCTACCATTCGCAAAATGTGGTAGATCAATATGAGGGCGTAAAGATGCCGGAACCGGCCGCATATATAGAAAAGCCACCTGATGCAGACGAACTTCTGGAGGCGATACGGCAAATACTGCCTTGATTGCCTGAGGGTTGTGACCAGGTCGAACTCGGCAGCCAATGATGTCCCTCCCCGGGAGTTAAAGAGTTGCAGGCACGTGTTGTATATTCCGGACCCTTTCACGCCAAGACTCTTTGCT
Source organism: Syntrophobacteraceae bacterium (assembly GCA_052147195.1). Classification (GTDB taxonomy): domain Bacteria; phylum Desulfobacterota; class Syntrophobacteria; order Syntrophobacterales; family Syntrophobacteraceae; genus SbD1. The sequence continues at coordinate 1,303 of JBKQLC010000234.1, read as the reverse complement.
AGCTCTTGCGTACTAAAGCTGCTGAAAAGTGCCGCTGGGGATACACTGTAATATTCGGCGGGTTTGCGCAATCTTATCGAAGGAAAGGAGATCGGCATTGGGTTGGCGAAGCTTCCGTATGTCCTTCATCGCTTCTATCGCGGCCGCTAAACCTGCGTTCTAAAAGGATGCATTCTGTTCCCTCTCATATCTGTCTTGTCCTGGTGGTACTGATTTCCGGAGACACCTTCGCTCCACTTATTCTGGGTGAACATCTGTAATTTGGCCATTCTTCTCACACATGTAAGGAAGGATTCCAGGCAGTTGGCATCTGAGGATGTCAATGATGTGCGTTGTCGCCCGCAAGTATTCCCAAACAGGCAGAGGAAGGCTTCCACTGGCGGCCTGAACCTTGTTGCCTAGACAGTGGAGTGCCCTCGTTTTGATGGTGATCAAATTTTGGTAAGGAGAAAAAACCATGAAAAGACAACTCCTCAACTATGACACTTTGCTGAAGATTGCAGGCGCCATCTCGCATTCCAAAGACCCCGAAGAAGTTGTGTTGATGACCGTGGACAGTATGAAAACAGCTCTGGATGTCAAAGGATGCGCGGTCTTTCTTGTCAATCGCCAAACTGACGAACTTGAACTGGCTGCGTCGTTTGGTTTGAGTGAAGACTACATCGGTAAAGGCCCACTGAGCGCATTGCGTTCAATAGCTCAGTCTCTCGAGGGGGGGCCGGTGGCAATCTACGATGTTACCGATGATCCGAGAATTCAGTATCCTGAAGAGGCACAAAAGGAAGGAATTGCTTCAATTCTTTCCGTACCTATCGTGGCTGGCGGGCAGTCGATTGGGACTTTGCGCGTTTACACTGCCGAACCGTGGGAGTTTACCCTGGATGACGTGAATTTTGTTCAGGCCATGGCCTCCATGGCTGGTATGGCAATCGAGATGGCCAGACTTTATAAAGGGTTAAAGGACAGCATCGAGGTATTGAAGCAACTCAGGGACCCGAAGACCCTGAAGACCAAGAGAAGAACGCCCTACGAAGGAGTTCCCGTAGGCGTTTCGCAGGATGCGATTCGAAAGGGCACGGTAAAATCAGGGTCCTGAGGGGCAGCGTGATAAGAAGTGGAAAGAAAGGATGAGGGAATTTACCTCCTGCGCCAGTTCATCTTCGCCTGGATGCCATTTGATCGTCAGAAGAGAGTGTAACGAACCTTATCACCATCCTTGAAGCCCCTGGCAAGCTCCATGTGCCGCAACGTTGCGAAATTGTTTTGAAACTGCGCTTCGCTTATGCCGAGTTGTCCGCAAATC